>NZ_JABVEB010000124.1 GCF_014323665.1 Actinomadura sp. HBU206391
GCGCCTGATGAACAGGCTGGCCAGGCTGTCCGCCCAGGAGCGGCAGCAGATCATCGATGAGTTCGTCGACGGCGTGGTCGAGGGGATGGACCCGGACTCGCCGGCGATGGGCATCGCCACCAGCATGCGGCGGCTGCCCGCCGAGCTGCCCGACGACCCCGCTCCCGAACAGGTGGACGCGTGGATCGAGCTGGCCGAGCTCGTCGGCGACGAGGGGTTCCGACGGCGGGTCAGGCAGATGGCGGTGGCCGGGAACGGAGCCGATGAGCTCGAGTTCGGCCCCGACTACCACTCGGTCGTGGAGCACGCGGGGCCCGCGCTGGCGGCCGGGATCGCCCCCGGCTCGGCCGAGGGGCAGGCCGTCCTGCGCCGCGTCGTTCCCGCGGACACGCCCGCCGAGCACCGCGCCCGGATGCTGGAGCAACTGGAGACGTTCACCGACGCCCGGGTGGAACGGTACTGGCAGCTGTTGGGGATCATCAACGGCCTTGCCCCGCACCCGCCGGCGGTGCCGGCCTTCGAATGGCTCATCGCGGCACTTTCAGCCGATCTTCATCCACGGGGCGCCGGCGGTGCCTGAGGGCTCGTAGCACCGCCCGGACCGCGGGTCGGTCCCGGCTGCCGGCCCGCAGGAGCGCGACCACGTCGCGTCCAACGCCGTCGGCCGCCACCTCCAGGGTGGTGACGTTGGGCCACCGGCCCACGTCGCTCGAGGCCGGGATGAGGGCGACGCAGCGGTCCGCCCCGACGAGGGCCGCGACGACGGCGTAGTCATCGCTGCGGTGCACGATGTCGGGGGTGAAGCCGGCCTGCCGGCCCAGCGAGGGCACCAGCTGCCCGAAGTAGGTGCCGCGCTCGCCCGCGATCCAGCGTTCGCCCGCGAGCCCACCGATCCGTACCGGTCCGGGCTCGCGTGCCAGCGGGTGATCGGCCGGCACCGCGAGCCGTACGGGATCGCGGAACAGCGTCTCCTGACGCAGGCCGCCGGAGACGCGCAACGGCGTGGTGTCGTACGACGGTACGACCGCGAGGTCGATCTCGCCGGACGACACCGCGACCAGCGCGTCCTCGGTGGTGAGGCTGCGGCCCTCGACCCGCAGCAGCGGGTGTTCCTCGCGCAGCAGGACGAGGACGCGCGGCAGTACGTGGATCGCCATGGTCTGCACCAGGCCGACGCGGATCGTGCCCGAGAGCGTCCCGTGGAGCCGCTCCATGGCGGCGCCGGCCTCCTCGATCTCGCGCAGCACCCGCTCGGCCCGGATCGCCAGCTCGACCCCGGCCTCGGTGAGCCGCAGCGTACGCCCGACCCGCTCGGTCAGCGGGGTGCCGGCGGCCCGCTGCAGCGTCGCGAGCTGGTGGCTGGCCGCCGACCGGCTGAGGAACAGCGCCTCGGCGGCCGCCGTGAGAGTGCCGCGCAGCCGCAGTTCGTGCAGCAGCCGCAGAGCCGGTACGGAGAGCATTGGTGAACGATATCGAACGGTTCATGGCAGAAAGTTGAGCTTGTCCGGTTCTGTCGGCCCTGGTCTGCTGGAAGTCCACGCACGATCAACGGAGGCGACGTGACCGGCACAGCCGAGACCACTTCCAGCCGACCCAGCGCACCCGGCGGACCGGGTGACCCGGGCGGACCTCGCACCGATGGGCTGCCGTATCCGCCCGGAGCGATCCTCGCCGACACCCAGGCCCATCTCGACAAGCTGGCCGAGGCCTGGCGGCACATCCGGCGCAGGCACGAGGCCGGTCTGCCGCTGCACAACGCCAGTGGCCTGGAGCGGGGCCTGCCGTTGCCGGCCGACGTCGACCCATGGCTCCTGGACGACGAATGGGCCGGCGCCCTGTGCGCCGAGAGGGTGCGCGAACTCGGGCTCGGTCACCTCGGGGGCACGCCGGACCGGCATGACGTCTTCATCACCAACCGCCTCACGGCCGCGCTGTACGCGGCCTTCCAGGTCACCGTGCGTCCCGGATCCACCGTGGTCGCCGTGTCGCCGAGCTACAGTCACCCCGCCGTGGTCCGCGGAGTCCGCGACGCGGGCGGCGTGCTGGTCGACACGGTGGGCGCCGCCGCCTTCGAGCGGGCACTGGACGACCACGACGATGTGCCGGTGGTCGTGCTGACCCGGCTGGCGGTGACCTACGAGGCCCTGCCCGAGAAGGAACTGCACCGCGTCGTCGAGCTGGCGCACGCACGCGGCGCCGTCGTGGTCGTCGACGACGCCGGCGGCGCCCGGGTCGGTCCCGCGATGCTCGGCCAGCCGCGCACGCTCGAACTCGGCGCCGACCTCGGGGCGACGGGCATGGACAAGTACGGGCTGGCGGGTCCCCGCGTCGGGCTGCTGGGCGGACGGATCGATCTCGTCGCCAAGGCGCGTGCACGGGCCTTCGAGCTCGGCACCGAGTGCCGGCCGATGCTCTATCCGGCCGTGGTCCGCAGCCTGGAGGGCTACCGGCCGGAACTGGTGCGCGAACTCGTCGCGTCCACCCGCGAGGTGGGGGAGGCCCTGCGCGAGCGGCTCGGCGACTGGGTGGAGCACACTCCCTTCATCACCCGGCTGCCCGGCGAGGGCATCCGCGACGAACTCGCCCGCAGAGCCGGAGCACCGTCGCTGGAACTGGCCGCGATCGAGGCGACCGCCGCACTGTCGATGATCCTGCTGCGCGACCACGGGCTGCTCACCGTGCACTTCGCGGGCATGCCGCCCGGGACGGCGGCGCTGCTCATCAAGTTCCTGCCGGCCCGCGTCATCGACGCCATCGGCGGCCCGCAGGCGTTCGCCGCCGCCGTCGACGGGGCGCTGGACGAGGCCGCGGCCATCGTCACCGATCCGGCCGCCACGCGCCGCCTCCTGCACGGCGCCGAGGCCTGATCCGCGGTACGGGCGGATGAGGAGCCCTTCGGCTGCCGCGTCCGCCCGTACGGCGCCGGAGAGGTGATTCTTGAACTCTCAAACACTTTCACTTACAGTCGAGAGTGTGAAGTTGAAGGTTCAAGGAACTGCCCCATGACGCGCGCGCCGGTGCTCTACCTGAGCCACGGTGCGCCGCCGCTGGCCGACGACACGCTGTGGACCCGCCAGCTTGCCGAATGGGCCGGTGAACTGGCGCGGCCGACCGCCATCCTCGTGGTGTCCGCGCACTGGGAGGAGGCACCGCTGACGCTCGGCGCCACCCGCACGGTGCCGCTCGTCTACGACTTCTGGGGCTTCCCGGAGCACTACTACCAGGTCACCTACCCGGCGCCGGGTGCACCGGAGCTGGCCGGCAAGGTGCGCGACCTGCTGCGGACCCCGCAGACGCCGGTCCGCGACGATCCCGAGCGGGGTCTCGACCACGGCGCGTACGTGCCGCTCGTCGAGATGTTCCCCGACGCCGGCATTCCGGTGCTGCAGATGTCCATGCCGACCCTCGACCCGCGGTCGCTGTACGAGGTCGGCCGCAGGCTCGCCCCGCTGCGCGACGAGGGCGTGCTGATCATGGGGAGCGGTTTCTTCACCCACAATCTGAGCGGCATGAACCCCGCGCTGGCCTTCGACCAGGCGCCCGGCTGGTCGAAGGAGTTCGACGCCTGGGGCCGCGAGGCCTTGGCCGCCCAGGACATCGACGCACTGCTCGACTTCCGGCACAAGGCGCCGAGCGGCCGCATCGCCCATCCGCGCACCGAGCACTTCGCGCCGCTGTTCGTCACCCTCGGCGCGGGCGAGGCCGACCAGGGCGCCCAGCGGACGGTCATCGACGGCTTCTGGTACGGCCTGGCCAAGCGGTCGATCCAGCTCGGCTGACCGCATCCGGCCCGACGGCCGCCGTCCGGCCGGGGATCTCGCCGCGCTCGTGGTCAGCCGGCGCCCGCCGCCCGCCCGGACAGCAGGGCCGCGCCCGCCCCGAGTGCGGCGCCGGCGGCGGCGACCCCGAGCGCGATGTCGGTGCCGTGCACCAGCCCGGCCGCTCCCGTGATCGCCACGACGATCGCGACGCCGAGCGACGACCCGATGTAGCGGGCGGTGTTGTTGGCTCCCGACCCCATGCTCACGCGGTCGGCCGGCACGCTCTCGACGGCGAGGCGGGCGAGCGCGGCGTTGACCAGGCCGCTGCCCAGCCCGGCGATCAACAGTCCGGCGGCCGTCTGCGGCCAGGGCCTCGGCGTCGCGAGGCCGAGGAGCGCCACGCTGCCCACGGCGGCGAGTACGAGGCCCGCCGCGAGCTGGTGGTGGCCGCGCATGCGCAGCCGCCTGGCCTGGAGCGCGGAGAGGAATGACGCGCCGGACCAGATGCTGAACACCGTGGCACTCGTCAGCGGGCTCTGCTTCAGCGTGTGCTGCATGACCGTCGGCAGGTAACTCATCGGGCCGATGATGGAGAGTCCGGTGACGAGGGCTCCTCCCGTCGAGGTGAGGAACAGCGGTCGCCTGAACAGGGCGAGGTCGAGCATCGGCTGTGCGGTTCGCGACTCCACCAACGCGAAGGCGGCGATCAGCACGGCCGCCGCCGCGAACAGCAGCGTGACGTGCGGGCGCGCCCATCCGGCGCGGCCCTCCGTGACGGCGCCGAGCAGGGCGGCGAGCCCGAGGCCGAGCGTCGCCACCCCGCCGATGTCGAGCCGCCGCGCATGCGGGGCGCGCGACTCCGGCAGCCGGAGCGCGGCGACCAGGCCGACGGCCACGGCTCCACCCGCGAAGATCCAGTAGCCGGCCCGCCAGCTGCCGGCCTCCGCTACGAGACCGGTGACCAGGGGCCCGAGCGCGATGCCCAGCCCGACCATGGCTCCCCAGAGGCCCGTGGCGCGGACCCGTCCCGCACCGGCAGGGAACGCGTGCCCGACCAGGCCGAGGCTGGCCGCCAGCAGGGCGGCGCTCGCGGCGCCCTGCACCACCCGTGCCGCGACGAAGACGAGCGTGCCGGTGGCGAGCGCGCCCGCCATACTCGCGACCGCCAGTACGGCGGCGCCGATGACGAACACGCGCTTGCGCCCGTAGTCGTCGGCCAGGCTGCCCGCCACCAGCAGCAGTCCGGCCAGCCCGAGGGCGATGCCGTTGAGGATCCACGTCTGCCCGGTCGCACCCGTGCCCAGACCGGCCGAGATCTCCGGGAGCGTGGTCAGGGGTGCGGTGTAGTTCATCAGCACCAGCAAGGTCGCCGCGCACGCGACGACCAGGATCGTGGTGCCGCCCCGGCCCGGGTCCTCGGCGACCTCGTCGCCCGTGCCTACCGTGCCGACCGCGGTCCGCGCCACAACCCCTCCTTGGTTCGTTCACTGAACTTGAGGCAGCCTAGCAGAGTAGGTTCGTTCAATGAATCGAGTGCGCTAGGCTGAAGACGTGGCACTGGGGAAGGACTACGAAGGCCAGGACTGTTCGCTGGCGCGGGCGCTGGAACTCGTCGGCGAGCGGTGGACGCTCCTGGTCGTGCGCGACGCGTTCTTCGGCGTGCGCAGGTACAGCGACTTCCTCGCCCACCTCGACATCCCCCGCGCGGTGCTCGCCGAACGCCTGCAGGCGCTCACGGCCGCCGGTGTCCTGGACAAGCGGCGCTACCAGCACACCCCGCCGCGCGACGAGTACGTTCTGACGGACATCGGCCGCGAGCTCTGGCCGGCCCTCCGCGCGCTGTCCGACTGGGGGGCGCGGCACCTGTCGGACGCCGGGCCGAGCCGCCTTTACTCCCATGTCGCCTGCGGCACGGCCCTCGGCGGCTCCACCCACTGCCCGTCCTGCGGCGGCCCGGTGCCCGCGGAGGACACGGAGATGCGGCCCGGGCCGGGCGCCGGCCTGCCGGCCCGCGACGACGCGGTGAGCCGTGCGCTGCAGAAGCCGCACCGGCTGCTCCAGCCGCTCTTCGCCGACCCCTCCTGAACCGAGGACCTGTCCGGTCAGCCGGAGGTGCGCGGCTCCGTCGGCTCGTCGCCGGCCTGCCCGGCCTCGTCGGCGGGTTTTTTGGCACTCCGGCGCTTGCGCCGACCCGCCACGAGGACGTCCTTGGAGGTGTCCTCGACGATGCTGGAGACCAGCCGGGGCTGCTCGGCCGTGTCCTCGGTCGCCGTGTCGTCGTTGGACGTGTCCTTGGCGCCCGCGTTCTTGGTACCCGTGTCCTTGGTATCCGTGTCCTTGGCGGTCGTGCCCGCCGGCCTCCCGGCGGCCGGCCGGGCCGGCCCCGGCGCATCCGCGGCGAGGCCGGCCGATCCCCCCGGCGCCGTGTCCGAGCTCTTGTCGGAGGACTTGGTGGAGGCCTTGCCGGACCTGCGCAGGCCGAGGAACTTACGGGAGGTGCGGCCGGACGCGGCCTTCGGTCCCGGCTCGGGTGCGGACTCCCGTACAGACTGCGACGCGGGCCGCGGAGGGGGCTCGGAAGCGGGGGACGGGGCGCGAGGCGGCGCCGGATGCGGTTCCGTCCGGCGCGGGAACAGCCGGCGGTCGACGGTGAAGCGGCCTGCGCCGCCCGCAGCGAACAGCAGGCTCGCCACGCCGAGTACGAGGACCAGCTCGAACCCGTTCTCGGCGGTCCCCTCGTTCACCAGGAAGACGCCGTTCTCGGCGTGCACGAACGCGAACGCGCCGGCCATGTCGGCGAACAGCAGCAGCCCGGCCACCGGGAGGGCGAGCCCGAGGATCAGCGCGACCCCGCCGAGCAGTTCCACGAACGTCGCGTAGATGGCCGCGGCCGTCGGAGCCGGCACGCGCAGCCTCTCGAAGTCCCTGCTGGTCGCGGTGATCCCGACCTGGATCTTCTGCCATCCGTGCGCCAGGATGACGACGCCGACCCCGATGCGGGCGAGTAGCGCGACGTAGTCGTACAGCGGCCGAGTGCGCATGGCCGTATCCCTTCTGCGGGGGGCGGTCCGGGCGGCGGTCCGGATGCCGGACCACGATGAGCGTACGGTGGACCGGCGTCAACCGGTCCCTTGCCTTGGCGGGGACGCGGCCACGGCCGCCCCGTCACCCGGGCGGGCGGCTTCGCGCAGGGTCAGCGCCCGCCGGACCTTCCGATCGTCCCTGCCATGGCGGGCCGTGAGCCAGCGGGACATGTTGTCGGCGTCACCGCCCTCCAGCAACCGGCGGCGGAGCCGTTCGTGCAGGCGTTCGCGGAGAACGGCCACGCCCGGCGCGGACGAGGACGGCAGCAGCGGACCGGGATAGCGGTCGAGGACCTCGCCGAGACCGGTCGCCTCGCCCGTCGCCAGGTCGGTGTCGAGCCGCAGGAAGTCCGCGTCGCACTCACCGGTGAGCCGGTACGGCTCCGCCGCCAGGCGATGACCGAGGAGGGAGCGGACCCTGGTGAGCTCGGCACGCAGGGTCACCGCCTTGCCGTCCCGCCCGTACACCTCGTGCCGGAGGTCGTCGGCGCTGATCCCGCCCGGGTTGGCGAGCAGGACCGCGAGGATCTCGCTGTGCCGCCGGCTGAGATCGTGGGTCGTCCCGGTGACGTGCAGCCGGGCCCGATCGCGGCCGAGCGCCTCGAACCGCAGAATCTGGTCGGAGCCGGTGTCCTGCTCGATGAGGAGGAACGGGCCGCCGGGGGAGAGCCGTTCCGCCATGACGGACCGCCCCGACGGCAGCACGAGCCGGCCTTCGGCCAGAGCGCCGTGCCATGCGGTGAGCCACCCCGTCGGCTCGGCGTGCAGCACATGGCCTTCGGCCGTCACCAGCGCGCTGCGCGTGCCCGACAGGCGCGAGAGCCGCTCCGCGTAGCGATCGCGCAACTTGGCCTGCCGTCGCAGCGAGATCATCCGCAACTCGGCCTCCGCCAGCCGGGCGGCCGTGACGAGCAGGGACAGCGCCATCGGCGCCGAACTCTTCGCGTCGGAGGTCAGGTCGATGAGGCCGAGCGGCTCGCCGTTGGCCGGATCGCGGATGGGAACGGCCGTGCACGTGAAACCGGTCGCCGCGGACAGGTAGTGCTCGAAGCCGGACACCTGGAGCGGGCGCTGGAGCGTGAGCGCGGTGCCGATGCCGTTGGTGCCGGCGGCCTCCTCGCTCCATAGGGCGCCGGGCATGAGGTGGGACCGTTCGGCCGCACTCAGCGTCGGGCGCAGGCCTTCGGTCCAGAGCAGGTGCCCCTCGGCGTCACCGAGACACAGCAGGTTGCCGGGCTCGGACGCCGCCCAGCGCAGGGTGTCGGCCAGCAGCGGCCACACCTGTGCCAGCACGTGCTGCCGGCGGATTTCATCGATCTTGTCCTCGGAGTACAGGATCGGTGGCAGATCGTGATCGGGTCGCAGGCCCTGATGCCGGGAACGCAGCCATGAGTCCACGATCGCCTTGCGCACGCCTAGCGCCTCGCCCCCGGCGAGTGCGATCTCGCGTCCACGCGCCACCGACACGGCGTCCACAGACCTCTCCGTGATCTCTTGCGATCAGGCTAAGGCGTCATATATGGGCCTGCAACACGATCGCGGATACCGTCGTTGGCCGATGAGTGCGCGACACCGACCATGCTTGGTTATGGTTTGCGACATATCTCTTTGTCGCCGTCCAGGGTGAGGGAACCATGTCGATGCAGAAGGGCACTAACGTGCCCGTCCCGGTGGCCAAGGTCAGAGTGGAGCTGGGCTGGCAGCAGGCTCCGGGAACGCCGGACGCGGACGCGTCTGCGTTGCTGCTCACCGCCACCGGCAAGGTCCGGTCCGATGACGACTTCGTCTTCTACAACCAGCCGTCACACCGCAGCGGCGCCGTGCGGCACGAGGGCAAGCGCCAGGATGGCGGCGGCATGCGCGACACGCTCGCCGTCGACCTGTCGTCGGTGGAGCAGCAGGTCCAGACCGTGGTGGTGGCCGCCTCGGCCGACGGCGGGACGTTCGGTCAGTTGCGCGGGCTGTACGTACGCGTGCTCGACGCCGCGAACGGAGCCGAGGTGGCGCGGTTCGAGAGCACGGACGCGACGTCCGAGACCGCCTTCGTGCTCGGTGAGCTCTACCGGCGCAACGACGCCTGGAAGTTCCGGGCGGTGGGGCAGGGCTACTCGTCCGGCCTGGCCGGGCTCGCGACCGACTACGGCATCAGCGTGGACGAGCCCGCCGCTCCGGCGCCCGCACCCGCTCCCGCCCCGCGCACCATGCCCGCCCCGCCGCCGCCTCCGCCCGCTCCGGCCCCGCCGCGGCCCCCGGCCCCGCCTGCACCCCCTGCACCCCCGGCGCAGCCGGTGCGGCTGTCGAAGCTCACGTTGACCAAGGCGGCGCCGTCGGTGTCGCTCACCAAGCGTGGGGCGACCTCGGGCGCCATGCGGGTCAACCTCAACTGGGCGGCCCGGGGAGGCGCGGCGAAGGCGGGACGGTTCGGCAAGCTCCGCCGCGGCGTCGACCTCGACCTCGACCTCTGCTGCCTGTGGGAGCTGACCGACGGCAGCAAGGGCATCATCCACGCGCTCGGCGACTTCGGGTCGCTGCACCAGCCGCCGTACATCCAGCTCGACCGCGACGACCGCAGCGGGGCCGTGGAGACCGGCGAGAACCTCACGATCAACCTCGACCACACCGCCAAGTTCCGGCGGATCCTGGTCTTCGCGGAGATCTACGAGGGGGCCAACGACTTCATCGGGCTCGACGCCACGGCGACGCTCTTTCCGCAGGGCTCGCCGCCCATCGAGATGCGCCTGGACGACTGCACCGTGCCCGCGCGCGACGCGACCCTGTTCCTGCTCGAGAACGTGGGCGGCGAGCTCGTGGCGCACCGGGAGGCGAAGTACATCCTGCCGCCGCCGGGCCGGCCGCGCTGGGGCAAACTGTCCGTCGACCAGCAGTACGGGTGGAACCTCGAATGGGTCGCCGCCAAGGGCAAGGACTGATCCACTCGTCGGGCCGACCTCCTCGTCGCGCTGACGCCGCCGGTCAGCCGGCGGGGAGGTTCCATCTCTGGTTGGCACCGCCGAAGCAGTCCCAGATCTGCAGGGGCGTGCCGTTGGCGGAGCCGGCGCCCGTCGCGTCGAGGCACTTGCCGAGGGATCGGACGGTGCCGTCACCCGGCCGGGTCCATTGCTGGGCGGCGCTGCCGTTGCAGTCATACAGCTGGACCTTGGTGCCGTTGGCGGGATTGGCTGCGGCGACGTCCATGCACTTGCCGAGAGCCCGCAGGGTCGTGCCCGACACGGTCCATCGCTGGGCGGTGGTGCCGTTGCAGTCATGCAGCTGGATCTGCGTCCCATTGGCCGGATCGGCGCCGGCCACGTCGACGCACTTGCCCCCGAGACCGGTGATCGCACCGCCTGGGGCCGTACCGTCACCGCTGGTGACGTGCACGTAGTCGACGACGAGTTGTTGCGGGAAGGTGGTGCTGCCGTCCGGGTCGCCCGGCCAGTACCCGCCGACGGCGAGGTTCACGATGATGTAGAACGGGTGGTCGAAGACCCATTGCCGACCGGCGGTGTCCGCGGGGGTCCGGGTCTGGTACACGTTGCCGTCGACCGACCAGGTGATCGAGTTCGGCGCCCAGTCGATCGCGAACGTGTGGAAGCCGTCGGCGAACGCCTGCCCGCCCGGCAGCGTGTAACCGGCGCCGATGCCGCCCGATCCGGAGTAGCCCGGCCCGTGCAGGGTGCCGTGCACGGTGCGCGGCTCGAAGCCGACGTTCTCCATGATGTCGATCTCGCCGCTGGCCGGCCAGCCCACGCTGCCGATGTTGTTGCCGAGCATCCAGAACGCGGGCCACATGCCCTGCCCACGGGGCAGTTTCATCCGGGCCTCGAAGTGCCCGTAGGCCTGCGTGAACCGGCCCGCGGTGGACAGCCTCGCCGAGGTGTACTGGCAGTAGCCGTACCAGCACGTGTTGCCGCCTGGATTCTCCCGCTTCGCCGTGATGACCAGATTGCCCTGGCCGTCCAACGCGGCGTTGCCGGTTCCCGAGGTGTACCACTGCCGCTCGTGGTTGTTGACGTTGTCGCCGGTCTCGTGCTGCCACCTGCCGCCGTCGACCCCACTGCCCGCGGGCCCGTTGAAGTCGTCGGTGAACGTGGCCGCGGCGACGGCCGCCGCGGGACGGGCGCCTGGGCCGGTGTTGACAGAGGGCGTCGCGGGGGAGGCGACCCCCGTCGTCACGGCGACCGTCCAGCCCAGGGTCATGAGGACGGTGGCGAGGATCGCGGGGGTGCGGGACCGGTGCTTCCGTAGTCGTACGGACATCGTGTTCGCCTCTCGTGCGGGGGGCCACGGTGGCCCGCGCGGGGCGCGGACCGCGGAACGCGAGGACGTGATGCGGGAAACTATTAAGAAGGTTTCCGGTATTTGCCGCGCAGCTTAACCACGAGTGTCGCCATCGGTCAAGACTTCCGTGAGCTAGTCCCAGGCGACCCGCAGGACCGTGGTGGCGGCGAAGGGGTCCGCGCCGCGGTGTGTCGCCATCACGCCCGCGCCCTCGGCGCTGCCCGCGTACACCGCCGAACCGCCCGAGACCCACCGGTTCCACGCCGCGACGAAGGCGGTGGTCCGCTGCCGGTTCTGCCCGAACACCGAGGGGACGGCGTGATACACGACGCCGTCCGCCCGGGCCTTCCCGCGCAGCCACGCGCGCGCCCTTCTGCGACGCGCCCTGGCGCCGTCGTCGAGCCGTACGACATAGCGGGGGACCAGGTAGCGCGGCGAGGTGACCGGAGCCAGCACCTCGTCGAGGGCGAGGGCGAACCGCTCGGAGGTGGCCGTGTCGACGTCGGCCAGGGAGAAGCGGTAACCACCGCCCGGTTCGGTGCGCACCTCCACGCCCTCCGCGCCGCGACGTGACAGCCCGCAGGCGACGAGGGCGTCCGCCACCGCGTAGGCGAACCTCGTGACCGACGGCTCGGGTGCGACGGTCTCGAGAATCCGCGCGGCACGGCCCTGCGGGAGGCGTACGGTGACGCCCCAGCCGACTCCGATCATCCCGAGGATCGCGATCACCGCGGCGATCAGTTCCGGCAGGGCGGACGGCCGTACCCCGGCCCCCACCAGGCCCAGTCCGGTGATCCCGCAGAGCAGCAGGACGCCGGCACTGGCGACCCACCACGTCTCCACCGGATCGGCCGGGCCGCCCGACCACCAGCTCGGCGTCGGCGTCGCGCAGTTCTCCGCCGGCAGGACCGGCGGCGGCACCGGCCGCACGTCGGCGGCCGGTACCGGTGCCCGCTCCGCACGGACGGGCCGGATCCGCAGCGTGTGCACGAGCTCGTCGCGGAACGGCGTGCCGAGCCGCCATGCCGCCCGGGTCGCCTCGCGATCGTCGGCGCGGGTCAGCATCGCGGCGTTGATCGCGTCGAGGGTCTCGACGGCGGGCGGTGCGTACGGGGAGAACGCCGCGTCGACGTGCGCCACCCCGGACATGATCTCGCCGTCGGGGGTGGCGACGAGATAGCCGTCGTGCTTGCGCACGAAGCGGTTCCAGTCGGCCGCGCCCTTCGGATGCCGGTCCGAGACGCACACCACCGTCCAGGTGTTGGCCGCCTTGTCCGGCCACGTGGGGTCGAGCCGCACCGCGCGCCCGCGGGTCTGCACGACGGACGTGGGCGTGGTCGAGGTGGTGAGGTCGATCAGCGCGTTCACGCCGCGCGCGTCCCAGCCCTCGCCGAGGAGCGCTCGGGTGCCGACCAGCACCTGGCACCGGCCCTCCTCGAAGTACGCGGTCACCGCCGCCACCCAGGTGCGCGACGTCCACGGCCCGGTGATCCGCACGATTCCCCGGCCCGCCGGTTCGAGTACGAGACCGGGGTGCGAGCACGCCACGGCCTCGATGAGGCCGCGCGCGGTCTCCTCGGCCGCCGCGACGGTACGGCCGGTGACGAGCACCGGGTTCAGCGGGCCGGTGCGCGGATCGGCGACGAGGTTCTCGAGCATGAGCCAGGCCGACCCGGCCTCGGCGTCGAGCACGTCGCGCAGCCGCGCGGGCAGGGTGGCGCCGGCGCGTTCGTGATCGCACAGCACCAGGCAGCGCAGCCGCCCGCCGAGCGAGGCGGCCTCGGTCGAGACGATCTCGACGGCTCCGTGCGTCTTCGCGGCGCTGCGGGCGAGCACCCGGTCCACCGGGGAGCGCGCGGAGCGGATACCGCGGCGGGTGAGCTGGTAGCCGACGGCCGGCAGCGCCCGCTTGACGGCGGCGACCGCCTCGGCGTCCCGCGCGTCCTCGCTCGGGAGCAGGCAGTGCTTGACGTAGTCGTTCAGCAGCGCGACCCAGTCCTCTGCGGACGGGGCGTGCCGGTGCTCCTCGCGCAACCGCGCGCCGTCCGGCAGGTCGAGCAGGCCGGCGTGATGGAACCGCAGGGCCGCGGCCGCGATGAGCGGCTCGCCCTTGGCGACGGTGTCCCAGGCGACCGGCTCGCCCGATGAGGTGCTCCGCGTGACCAGGCGGAGGTCCAGCCAGGTCAGGAACCCGGTCGTGGCGAAGTCGGGCCTGAGCAGATCGGTCGTGAGCTCGGCGAAGCGCTCGGCCTCACCCGCGATGTAAGAGGCCTCCACCGACGTGGGGGTGGTGAGCCAGGCGAGCTCGGTGAACGGCGCGAGATAGCCCTGCCGGACCAGCGCCGGGATCGAGGCGCCCAGGATGGGCACGCCGAACAGCGTGTCGACCAGCCTGGCCTCCTCAGGGGTCAGCGACTCGGGCGGCGTCGCGGTCAGGCCGATGACGAGCGCGTCCGGAAGCTGCTTCAGCACCTCGGCCAGGAGCCGTCCCCACACGTCGAGCAGATGGTGGCACTCGTCGAGCACCAGCGTGACGGGCCCGGCGGCGCGCAGCGCGGCGATGAGCTCGTGGCCGTTGTCGTGCAGGCGCCGCAGCAGCCCCTTCTGGTGGCCCTCCTCGTCGGTCTCGGCGTCGGCGTCGAACACGGCGAGGGACTGGTAGGTCAGGACGCTCACGTCCGTGCCCAGCTCACGGGAGGTTCCCGCCGCGCCGCCGAAGCGCGCCCAGTGGTCGGCCCACTGGTTCTGGATCGCGGTGTTCGGCACGAACACCACGGTCTTGCGGCCGAGCCGGCGCGCCGCTTCGAGCCCCACGAGCGTCTTGCCCGATCCCGGCGGCAGCACGACCCAGGCTCGGCTGCGGCCCTCAGCCCATCCGGCGTCGAGCCTCCGCAGCGCCTTCTCCTGGTACGGCCGCAGCTCGCCCGGCCAGCGGGCAGCGTCGATGGGGGACGACATGCGTAGATCCTCCCGCACGCTGATCAGCGGCGTGGCGAGACGAGCACACCTGCCGGGTCGCGGCGCCCGAAATGACCTCGCTAGCGTTTGTCCGGTGACCTATGACGTTGGCACGGTGCGTGCCCTATATCCCGCCCTGACCGATGGTTACGCCTATCTCGACGGCGCGGCCGGCACCCAGGTGCCCCATGCCGTCATCGACGCGATGGCCGACGCCTACCGCCACGGCATCGGCAATGTCGGTGGCGCCTTCCCGGCCAGCCGGCGTTCGGAAGGCATCGTCGCGGAGTGCCGGCGCGCGATCGCCGACCTGGTCGGCGGGGATCCGTCCGGTGTGATCCTGGGCCCGAACATGACGACCCTGACCTACCGCCTGGCCTTCACGCTGGCCGCGGGCTGGGCGCCGGGCGACGAGGTGGTGCTGTCCCGGCTCGACCACGACGCGAACGTACGGCCGTGGGTTCAGGCGGCCGCTCGCGCAGGAGCCACGGTGCGGTGGGCCGAGGTCGACACCGCGACCGGTGAGCTGCCGGCGGCCCAGTACGACGACCTGATCGGAGACCGTACCCGGCTCGTGGCCGTCACCGCGGCGAGCAACGTGATCGGCACCCGCCCCGACGTCGCAGCGATCACGGCGAGGGCGCACACCGCCGGCGCGCTCACCTACGTCGACGGAGTGCACGCGACGCCGCACACGCCGGTCGACGTGAGCTCGCTCGGCGCCGACTTCTACGCCACGAGCGCCTACAAGTGGTCCGGCCCGCACGTCGGCGCCGTCGTGGCCGACCCGGTCCTGCTCGACGGGCTGCGGCCGGACAAGCTCGCGTCGTCGTCCGACGAGGTGCCGGAGCGCTTCGAGGCCGGCACGGCGGCGTTCGCCGATCTGGTCGGCGTGACCGTCGCCGTCGAGCACCTGGCCTCGCTCGACCCCGGCGCGTCGGGCACGCGGCGGCAACGGGTACTCGCCTCGATGGCCGCCGTCGAGGCGCATGAGCTCGGGCTGTTCGGCCGGCTGCACGGCGGGCTGGAGCGGATGGAGCACGTGACCACCTACGGCCGCGCCGCGCGCCGGACCGCCACCGGTTACTTCACCGTGGCGGGCAGGACGCCCGCCGAGGTCGCGGGCCACCTCGCGGAGCGCGGAGTGAACGTGTGGAACGGGCACAACTACGCCTGGGAGCTGACCCGGGTGCTCGGCATCCGGGAGTCGGGCAGCGCGGTGCGGGCCGGGCTGGTCCACTACAACGACGGCTCCGACGTCGACCGGCTGCTCGAGGGTGTCGCCGAGCTGGCGACATGACGCGGGCGCGGCTCTGAGTGAGCGCCGTCCGGTGCCGATCGGCGACTCGGCGCCCCCGTGCGCGGGGTCGTCAGCGGCCGGATCGCTCACCATACTGGGATCATGACGATGTCCCGTGGACGCCCGGTCCTCGTGGTGATCGCGGCCGCCGTGCTCGCGAGCGGCTGCGCCGAGACGCCGAAGCGCACCATCACCGCGCAGAAGGCACTGGAGCGGGTCGACGGCTATCTGCAGAGCACTCTTAGCGCCGTTCGGGGCGGGCTCCGGTTCTCCGGCCGGAAGGCCGCGGCCGACAGCGAGAGCGGCTGTACCAAGGGGATGAGCGGCTCGGGGTTCACCGGCCAGGTGAAGGCCGAGATCGGGTACACGGCGTCCTCCGTGCCGGCCGACGCCGCAGCGCGGTTCCTCGACGCGCTCGGGTCCTACTGGAAGAACCGCTCCCATGACGTGACGCGCACCGGCGATCACGTCGGCGCCTATACCGATCCGGACCGTTACTTCCTCGCGGCCAACTACTACCCCGAGCGGCAGGAGATCCATCTCAGCGGGGCGTCGAAGTGCGTCTGGCGCGACGGCACTCCGCGCCCGGGTGACGATCCCTGAGCCGCGGGCGGCCACCCCTGAGCCGCGGCGTCCGGTGGGCCGTGCCCGGTGGTCTCGGTGGACCCGCCGCTCACCCGGCCGGTCGCGCGGCCCCGCTCGCGGGCCGCGGCGTGGGGCACTTTCCCGACGGAGTAGGCCGCATGCACGACGGCTGCCGCT
>NZ_JABVEB010000125.1 GCF_014323665.1 Actinomadura sp. HBU206391
CGGCTCGGCGGCTCGGGGCGCTTCGAGGTGCCGTCTTCCCTCGTCGCGCCGGTCGCTCGTTCCTCGCGCCCGGCGCTCCTCAGTCCAGACGACACCGCGCCCCTCGCAGGGCCACGTCCACGGCCTGTGATCGAACCGGCGCGCCGGAGGCGCGGTCATCAGCGTGCTGCCGCTAGAGGACCTGCAGGTCGGACGCCAGCCACCGGTCTTCGACCTTGACCATCGTCATGCGCATGCGCAGCGGTTCGGGGAGGCGGTTCGGGCTGGCGGTGGTCGTCGCGCTGCGGTTGGCGAAGACGAGCACCGTCACCTGGCGGGCCGAGGCGCTCTCGGCGCCGGCCTTGATCACGGTGGTCTGCGAGATCGCCTGCTGCTGGATCGCCGTCGCGCGGATCTGCTGTGCCAGCGCGGCGTACTCGGTGCGCAGCTTCCCGGTCGTCTGGCCGGTCGCCGTCTTGAAGTCCGACTCGAGCGTGCGGTAGTCGTACGAGGAGAGGTCGCGTGCGGCCTGGGACGCCGCGTGCACCGCCTGGCGCGACGCCTCGTCGACGTTCCTCAGGTCGTTCCTCTTGGCGTTCAGGCTCACCACCGCCGCGGCGAGCACGGCCGCCACGAGGACGAGAACGGCGAGGATCTGCGTTCCCGGGGCGATGTGGGTTCCCGGGGCGATCCGAAGCCGCGATCCCCGATTCCGGGCGGGCGCCGAGCCGGCGGGCGTGTCCTCGTCAGCGGCGTCGGTCTTCTCGGGTTCGGTCTCCCCGGAGGCCGAGCGCCTGCGCTTGATCAACGTCGTCATGGAACCAGCCCCAACTTGGAGACGAGCCAGCGGCCGTCGACCCGCTTGAGATCCATCGAGAACCGGTAGTAGCGGGGGGCCGCCTGCTTGACCTTCGGGCTGCTGGTGACCGCCGTCACCGCCACGATGACCTCGGCCGAGTCGCCGTCTATCGACACGACCCCGGCCCGCACCGACTGCACCGTGGAGGTCGCCTGGTTCTTGGTGGCGGTGTCGGAGATGGTCTTGGCCTGGGTGGCCCACTGGTTCTTGATGTCGCCGGTCATGCCGCCGAGCACCCGGTCGATGCCCTGCTGGATGTTGCGGTAGTCGATGCTCACCATGTTGACGGCGGTCTGGCGCGCCGCCTGTTCGGCTCCCGCCTCCCGGTCGGCGGCGTCCCGGGCCCGCCAGACCGACAGGCCGAGCGAGCTCGCCGCCACCGCCAGCCCGATCACGGCGATCGTGAGCACGGCGGCCACGAGCCGCCCCACGGCGCCGGCCAGCGGCCCGCCCGGCGCCCGGCCGGTCGAGTCGCCCATCGCCCCGTCAGTGGTCCCGGTCATTGCGCCAGTGGCCCGAGCAGCAGCCACTTCCATGAGGCGTCTCCCAACAGACGTTGCTGTCCACCGGCCGAACTCATCTCGTACCGCCTGCCATCAGGACCGTAGACGACTCCGGTCACCGGGTCATATCCGGCCATCTGTACCGATCCGTCAGAGGTCGACTGTCGGGCGGTGGCGCCCGGCTCCTCACCGGAGGCCTGCGAGCCGGCACCCCCCTGCGCACCGCCAGGAGGCTCTCCCGCGCCCTCGGTTGCCCCGGGTGGCACCTGTGGGTAGGGGCGCGGCGCCGGGGCGTTGCGAGCGCCTCTGACGACCTGCTGGGAGTCCTTCGGCAGCGTGCAGCCCACCTTGGTCTCGGCGGGCACCTGCTTGGTGTTCTGCGGATACCGGATCTTGGTCTTCTCGTAGCCCTTGGTGCAGGGCGGCGGGGAGTCGACGTTCATCACCAGGCCGAAGTGCTCGGTGCCGTCGCCGGGGGTCACGGTGAACGAACCGGCCAGGGCCATCGGGTAGAGGACGAGCAGGTGCCGGAGCCCGTCGATCCTCGACGTGAGGACCTGCCCGGTCGTGGTCATGTTCGCCAGCAGCACCGGCAGGGTGGGCGTCAGATCGTCGATCAGGCCGCCGGCCTGCTGCGCCGCGGGGGCCGTGTTGGCGATGGCCGAGCGCAGGCTCGGATCGTCGTGGCGGACCTGCGCGGTCAGATCGTTCAGGTTCCGCGCCAGGTTGCGGATGTTCGTGCCCTGTGACCGCTGGGTGTCCAGGACCACCTTGCCGTTGTCGAGCAGCTCGGCGGTGGCCGGGTAGCTCTTCTCGGCCGTCTCGAGCAGCCGGTCGCTGGAGTCCAGGATCGCCTGCAGGTCGGCCGCGGAGCCCGAGAACGCCTTGTCGAGCTCGTCGACGATCACGCCGAGATCCCGGGGGTTCACCGAGGACACGAGACGGTCGACGTTGCCGAGGAGCTCCGTGGTGGACACGGGGAGCCTGGTGCGCTCGCGCGGGATCGTGTAGGCGTCGCCGGTGTCGAGGTAGGGCCCGCCGTCCGCGCGCGGCTGGAGGTCGATGTACTGCTCGCCGACGGCCGACCGGTTGGCCACCACCGCGATGCTGTCGCGCGGGATGTGCCGGCCGCGCTGCAGTGTGACCTTGACCCGGATGCCGTCCCTGGTCAGCTCGATGGGCCCGACCCGGCCGACGGGCACGCCGCGGTAGGTCACCTCGGCGCCGGTGAAGATGCCGCCCGAGTCGGTGAGATCGACATAGGCCACGTAGGACCGGTTGAGAAGCCCGCCGCCGATCCCGATGTAGCGGATGCCTGTGTAGCAGACCCCGAGGACCGTGATCACCGCGAAGACCAGCAACTGGATCTTCACGCCGGGTTTGATGATCAACTGAGTCCTCCCATGATCAGGTCGTACAGCCCGGGGTCCGGGGTGGAGGACGGCCGCGGCACGACACCGGGGGGCGTCGACCGGCCGGGATCCGGAGTGCCCGGTGCGCCAGGTGTGCCCGGTGCGCCGGGGGTCGGGTCGAGCACGCCGGGGGGCGTCTGCGGCAAGGTGAGGCTCGGAGGCTTGATCAGCGAGCGCATCTGGTCGCCCTGCTTGACCAGGCCCTCGAGCGCGGTGCCCCCGAGCAGGTTCTGGGTCAGGCTCTTCAGGTCCAGGTCGAGCGTGATGTGGATGTTCGCGTAGTCACCGCGGAGGGCGTTGGCGACCGAGGGCGGGAACGGGAACGTGAGCATCATCTCCAGGCTGTTCGGCAGGTCGGTGCCGGCCTTGTTGAGGTTCTGGAGGATCGGCTGGAGGGCCCGCAGGTTGGCCAGCAGGTCGGCCTTGGACTGGTTCACCACCCGCGTCGTGACCTTGCTCAGCTTGTCCAGGCTGACCAGCATCTTGGTGAGGTCGGCCCGGTTCTGATCGAGCACCTTGATCGCCGGGCCGGTGCGGTCGATGGTGTCGGCGATCGTCTTCCGCTGCGCCGCGAGCTTGCCGCTCAGCCGGTCGAGGCTGTCGAGGGCCTGGGTGATGGCGCCGCGGTTGCGGTCCAGAGTCCCGACGAAGGTGTTGATCCGCTGCAGCACGTCCCTGATGGTGTCGGTACGGCCCTCCATCGCGGCGTTGAGCTCATTGGTGATCGTGGAGATCTGCTCCAGCCCGCCGCCGTTGAGCAGCAGCGACAGCGCGGACAGCACCTCTTCGATCTCGGTGCTCCGCGAGGTCCTGGCGAGCGGGATCACGTCCCCTGTGCCGAGGCGCCCCTGCGCCGCCTCCCCGGAAGGGGCCGACAACTGGACGTACTTCTCCCCCAGCAGACTGGTCTGGCCGACGGACGCGATCGCGTTGTCCGGAAGGTTCACGTCCTTGCGGATCTTGCAGTTGACGCGTGCGTGCCAGCCGTCGAGCCGGATGTCGGTGATCTTCCCGACCGAGACGTCGTTGACCTTCACCACCGACTGCGGCACCAGGTCGAGCACGTTGGCGAAATCGATCTCGACCTCGTAGGGGTTGTCGCCCAGGTCGGGCCCGCCCGGCAGCGGAAGGGACTCCGCGCCGCGGAACGAACAGCCCGACAGCACCGCGAGCGCCACCGTCGCGGCCACCGCCGCCGCCAGCCTGCGCTTCACGGGGTACCTCCCAGCAGTGCGGACAGCCCCTGGGGCGAGGTGCTCCGCTGATCCGGCCGGCCGGCGCCGTCGCCCTGGCCGCTCGGGCCGGCCGCCTGCCTGCCCTGGGCCCCCTGGCCGGTCCGGGTGCCCTCGCCGCCCTGGCCGGTCTGGCCGGTCTGGCCGCGGCGGTCGTCCGGGCCGTAGGCGTCCGGCGGCGGCGGAATCGGGTCGTAGTGCGTGGTGATCGCCGTGATCCAGGACAGGTCGAGCGAGAGCGAGGTCAGCGCCTTGCCCGCCGGGTTGAGCGGGCCGAGCAGCGACTCGCACTGTTTCGCGGGCGTGCCGAGCGAGAACGCCAGGGAGCAGATCCACTGCGCGATGTCGTGGAACTGCCGCAGGTCCGCGCGCGTGCCCAGGGTGCCGCTGATCGGGTCGTAGGCCTTGGCCAGGTTGCTCAGGCCCGTGGGCGCGGTGGTGAGGAACTCCGCGAGCGCGCCCTTCTCCTTGACCAGCACCGAGGTGATCTGCGCCAGCTGCCGCACGTTCGCGGCGAGCTGGGTGCGGTTGCCCTTCACGAACCTGGTCACGTTGCGCAGCGTCGGCCCGAGGGCGCGCAGGGCCGCGCTCAGTTCCTCGCGCTCGCCGGACAACTGCGTCGACACGCTCGACAGGTTCTGGGTGAACTGCTTGATCTGCTGGTCGTTCGCGGCCATCGCGCCGGTGATCTGGCGGAGGTTCTCGATGGTCGCCGCGACGTCACCGCGGTCCTCGCTCAGCGTGCTGAGCATGCGCGAGGTGTCGCTGATCGTCTGCCGGATGTCGGTGCCCTGGCCGTCGAGGGTGGTCGCGCCGACCTGCAGGAGCCGCGACAGCGAGCCGTTGGCGTTGGCGCCGTCCGGCCCGAGCGCCTTGCCCACGTCGTTCAGGCTGCCGGCGACCTGGTCCACCTCGACCGGGACGGCGGTGCGGGTGAGCGCGAGGGTGGCCTGGTCGGCGAGCACCGGGCCGCCCCGGTAGACCGGCGTGAGCTGGATGTAGCGGTCGGCCACCAGCGACTGGTTGACGATGACCGCCTGAGCGTTCGCCGGAACCTTCTGGCGGGCGTCGTAGGCCAACTCGACCTTGACCGACCGGCCGACCGGCGTGACGCTGGTGACCCGTCCGACCTGGATGCCGAGGATGCGCACGTCCGCGCCCGGATAGAGTCCGACCGCACTGGTGAAGTACGCCGTCAGGCGCCGCTGCTCGGCCCCCGGCCACAGCGCCGCGACGGCACTGGCGATCAGCGCCACCGCGATGATCAGAACGCCGAGGCGGAGAATGATTGCGGGCTTCACGTGTACCTTCCTGCGCACGGCGGTCAAGGGAGGAACGGCAAGGGGTTGGTGGACGGCGACCGGCTCTCGGGTGTCCGCTGCCGACCGGAACCGCCGACCGGCGACTTCTGGATCGAGGCGGGGATGGGTACGAGGTTCTGGATGTAGCTGTCGAACCAGCGTCCGCTGCCCGTCGCGTCGGTGAACTGGCGGCCGTACGGCGCGAGCAGGCGGATGGTCCGGTCGAGGTCGTCCTGGTTCTTCAGCAGGATCTTGTTCACCCGCTGCAGGTTGGCCAGCATCGGGCCGATCTCCTTGTCGTTCTCCGAGATCAGCGCGTTGACCTGCTGCGTGAGGGTCACGGTGTTGACCAGCAACTGGTGGATCACCGCGCGCCGGGCCTGCACGGCCCGGAGGATCTTGTCGCCGTCCTCGACGAGCTTGACGAGCTGCGCGTTGCGGTCGGCGAGGACCTTGGTGACGTTCTTCGACCGTCCGACCAGTTCGTGCAGCTGGTCGTCGCGCGAGGAGATCGTCTGCGACAGCCGCCGCAGCCCGCGCAGCGAACCCTTGATCTCCTCCGGCGAGTTCTCGAAGGTGCTCGACAGAACGTCGAGCGACTGGGCCAGCTGCTTGGTGTCGATGTCGCCGGCCCGCTCGCTCAGTTCGCTGATCGCCGGCACGATCTCGAACGGCGTCGCCGTACGCGACACCGGAATCTGCCGCTCGGGGTCCTGCCGGCCGGGCCCGCGCGGGTCGAGCGACACGTAGTGGGCCCCCAGCACCGTCTTGATCTTGATTTCGGCTCGGGTGAGGTCGCCGAGGCGCACGCCGTCGTCCACGCGGAAGTCGACCCGTACGTGGCCGCGTTCGAGCCTGAGGCCGGTGACCTTGCCGACCTTGACCCCGGCGATCCGCACCTCCTCGTCCTTCTTCAGCCCGGCCGCCTCGGCGAACGCCGCGTTGTACGTCGTGCCGCCGGCGATGAAGGGGATGTTCTGGAGGTTCAGCGCGAACACCAGGCCCGCGACGATGACGCCGAGGCCGATCAGGCCCATGGGGACGGGGTTGCGCTCCCTGAAGGGCCGCACCATCACTTGCACCTCGCGTTCTCGTTCACGACCGCGGGTGTCTGTATCGCGGGCCCCCCGGGCAGCACGATCCGGGCGTCGAAACCGCACAGGTAGAAGTTGAACCAGGAGCCGTACGAGGAGGCGCGGTTGAGCTCGTTCAGCCGGTCCGGCGTGCGGCGCAGTGCCGTGTCGAGGGTCTTGCCGTTGTCACCGAGCGTCTGGACGAGGTCGCCGAGCTCGGAGATGTCGGTCTTGAGCGACGGGCGGGCGTCCCTCAGCAGATCGGAGGTCGCGCCGGTCAGCTCGTTGATGGACCCGAGCGAGTCGAAGATCGCCTTGCGGTCGCCGGCCACCCCGGAGACGAAGCTCTGCAACTGGCTGATGAGCTGGCTCACCTGCGTCGACCGCTGATCGAGCGTGCCCAGCACCTTGTTGAGATTGTCGATCACGCTCCCGATGACCTGGTCCCGGTCCGCGAGGGTGTTGGTGAGCGAGGCCACGTGCGCCAGCAGGCTGTTGACTGTGCCGCCCTCGCCCTGCAGCGTCTGGACGATCTGGAACGCGAGCTTGTTGACGTCCTTGGGCTCGAGCGCGCGGAACAGCGGCCGGAAACCGTTGAACAGCACCGTGAGGTCCAGGGCCGGCTGGGTCTGCGACACCGGGATCGTGCCGCCCGCCGGCAGGTAGTCGCCCACGGCGCCGGGGCCCTCCGACAGCGCGACGTACCGCTGCCCCATGAGGTTTCGGTAGCGCACCTGGACCAGCACCGACCGCGGCAGCCCGGCCGCGAAGGTACCCTCCTTGGCCACCGAGAAGGTGACCCGCGCCTGCCTGCCCTGGTGGAGCCTGATGTTCTCGACCTGCCCGACGCGAACGCCGGCGACGCGCACGTCGTCGCCCTTGAGCAACCCCGCCACGTCGGTGAAGACCGCCCGGTACGTCCGGCTCTCGACGAATCGCGTGTTGGCGATCGTGATGGCCAGAACGCCCGTGGCCATCGACGTCACCACCACGAAGACCAGCAGTTTGATCGCCGCCGTTGAGGTTCTCACCCGACCGTCACCACCGATCCCTGCGTCAGCGGGCCGAACAGCAGTGCGGCCAGGTCGGAGACCTCGCCGGCCGGCGTCCTGAGCAACGGCGCCACGACGTTCTTGACGGCCTCCTGCTCGGTCATCTCGGCCCCGGGCCGCACCAGCACCCCCGACGTCGCCCGGCCGAGCCCACCCGGTGGCGCCTGGTCGAGCCCTCCCTGCGAGGGCAGCCCGTTCGGCCCGGCCTTCCACCACGTGTCGTCCTCGGTGCCGTCCAGGCCGATGTAGTCCGGGAAGGGCACCTTCGGATTCGGCAGGCCGTAGCAGCGGGGATTGCGATGGTCCTTGTACTCCGGCAGGTCGAGTGGGCTCTTGAAGGCGGGCCGCGGCTTCACGATCTCGACCGTGAGATTGATGACCGGCGACTTCCCGCCGACCGCGTCCTCGACCCGGGGCTTGATCTTCATCAGGCCGGCGAGGACGCAGGGGAACGACGGCGAGTACTTCGCCACCAGTTCCAGCGCCTGCCGGTTGGCGATGTTCACGCCCACGATCTTGTTGCCGTTGTCCTGGGCGAACCGGGTGCCCTTGTCGGACACCTCGGTCACCGCGGGGATCAGCGCCTCGATCGCCGCCTTCTTCTCCACGATCGTCGACCCCGTGACGTTGAGGTTGCGCAGCGTCTGCAGCAGGTCCGGCGCGGCCGCGTCATAGACGTCGGAGACCTCCGACAGCGCGCGCAGGTCGTACACCAGCGTCCCGAGCTTGGGATTGACCTTCTTGAGCAGTGAGTCGGCCTGCTCGAGGTTGTGCCCGAGCTGGTCGCCGCGTCCCTGCAGCGCGGTGGCGAGCGCGTTGAGGGTCGCGTTGAGCTTCTCCGGCTTCACCGCCTGGAGCAGGGGCAGCAGGTGGTCGAGAACCTGGTTCACCTCGACCGTCACCGTGGACCTGTCCTGCGCGATCACCGCGCCGCTGCGGATGGCCGCGCCGCGCTGTGCCGGCAGCACCAGGTCGACGTACTTCTCTCCGAAGAGTGTTTTCGGCAGCATGCGGGCCTGCACGTTGCCCGGGATGAGGTGCGCCTTGTCCGGGTCGAGCGCGAGGTCGAGCTGGGCGCCGTTCGCGGTCGCGCGGGTTCCGCGCACCTCGCCGACGATCAGGCCGCGCACCTTGACGTCCGACCGGGGCAGCAGTTGCAGCCCGGCCCGGTCGCTGTTCACCTTCACTCGTACGACCGGGGTGAACGTCTTGTTGAACAGCGCGGCGGTCAGCGCGAGCAACAGCGCAACGACAAGGACGAACGCGATGCCGTACAGGCGATATCGCACCCGCTGGGACAGGCCGCCGGGCAGGGCTTCGACCTTGGTCATCGCGCCGTCACCCCGCGATCCGTACGCTCGTGGTGGCACCCCAGATCGCCATGCCCAGCAGCAGGTCGGCGATGTTGACGACCACGATGCTGGTGCGCACGGCGCGGCCGACCGCGAGGCCGACGCCGGCCGGGCCGCCGCTGGCGTGGAAACCGTAGTAGCAGTGGATCAGCATGATCAGCATGGCGAAGACGATCACTTTGCCGAACGACCAGAGGATGTCGTACGGCGGTAGGAACAGATTGAAATAGTGGTCGTAGGTGCCGGTCGACTGGTCGAAGAAGATCGTCACCATCAGGCGGGTGGCGAAGTACGAGGCGAGCAGTCCGATCACGTACAGCGGGATGACCGCCAACATGCCCGCGATCAGCCGCGTGGTGACCAGGAACGGCACCGACGGCACCGCCATCACCTCGAGCGCGTCGATCTCGTCGCTGATCCGCATGGCCCCGAGCTGGGCGGTGAAGCCGCAGCCGACGGTGGCCGAGAGCGCCAGCGCCGAGACGACGGGGGCGAGTTCGCGCGTGTTGAAGTACGAGGAGACGAAACCGGTGAAGGCCGCCGTTCCCAGCTGGTTCAGGGCGTTGTAGCCCTGCAGGCCGACCTCGGTCCCGGTGAAGAAGGTCATGAAGCCGACGATCGCCACGCTGCCGCCGATGACCGCGAGCCCACCGGTGCCGAGGCTGACCTCGGCGAGCAGCCGCAGGATCTCGGTGCGGTAGCGGCGGATGGAACGGAGGGTCCAGGCGATGGCCCGCGCGTAGAAGCTGAGCTGGTGACCGAGATCCTCAAGGCCCTCGAGCGGCCGGTTGACGACCCTCGAAGCCGTTCGTCCCACCTTTCCGGGGGTTGTCATCACATCCCCTTCTGCGGGATGAACTGGAAGTAGAGCGCGCTGATCAGGAAGTTCTCCAGGAACAGCAGCATGAACGTGATCACCACGGTCTGGTTCACCGCGTCTCCCACGCCCTTCGGACCGCCCTTGGCGTTGAGTCCCTTGTACGCCGCCACCAGCGCGGCGGTGATCCCGAAGACGAACGCCTTGAGCTCGGCCTGGAACAGGTCGGGCAGTTGCGCCGCGGCGTTGAAGGAGGCGAGGTAGGCCCCGGGAGTGCCGCCCTGCAGCATGACGTTGAAGACGTAACCGCCGCAGATGCCGACCACCGACACCAGGCCGTTGAGGAAGAGCCCGACGAACGCGCAGGCGAACATGCGCGGTACGACCAGGCGGTGCAGCGGGTTGATCCCGAGCACCTCCATGGCGTCGATCTCCTCACGGATCTTCCGGGCGCCGAGGTCGGCGCACATGGCCGAACCCGCGGCGCCGGCGATGAGCAGCGCGGTGACGAGCGGGCTGGCCTCGCGGACGATCGCGACTACCGCCGTGGCGCCGGTGAAGGACTGCGCGCCGAGCTGCCGGATGAGGCCGCCGACCTGCAGTGACAGGATCGCGCCGAACGGGATGGCGACCAGCGCCGTGGGCACCACCGTCACGCTGACGATGAACCACGCCTGCTGGATGAACTCCCGCCACTGGAACGGCCATTTGGCGGTGGCCCGGAAGGTGTCGAGGACGAGGGCGAAGAACCGGCCGGGCTCCTTGACCGCGATGTTGGCCGCGCCGTCGGTGACGGAACCGAAACCCGACGTGAAGCCGTTGCCCTTGCGGTCCGCCTGCCCCTCGCGCCGTGGTGCGGGGCGGGTCATCGGCGAGGGCCTCCCACCGATGGCTCTCCGGCCACTGGAGTCATGGAGGCGACGTAGCGCGGCCATTCACGCACCCAGTCGCGACCGAGGTCGTCGACGAACGAGCCCGGCGGCGGTTGTACGCCGTGCGCCTTCAGCCACGATCCGGGCGGCGACTGGGACCGCCGGATCCGCCCGTCCGTCGGCATCAGCTGCGGCGGGATCGGCGGGAGCTGCCCGGGGTCGTGGCCGAGCTTGGCCTCGGCCTCGAGCTCGGAGACGTCCTTCTCCTCCGACATGCCGATCGGGCCGTGCCTGCGGGCGTTGAGGAACTGCCGGACGACCGGCTCGTCACTGGACAGGAGCATCTCGCGCGGCCCGAACATGATCAGCTCTCGCCGGAACAGCAGGCCGATGTTGTCGGGGACGGTACGAGCCGTGTTGATGTCGTGGGTGACGATCAGGAACGTCGCACCGATCTGGGCGTTGAGGTCCACGATCAGCTGGTTGAGATACGCGGTGCGGACCGGGTCGAGGCCCGAGTCGGGCTCGTCGAACAGGATGATCTCGGGGTCGAGAACGAGGGCCCTGGCGAGCCCCGCGCGCTTGCGCATGCCGCCGGAGATCTCGCCGGGCAGCTTGCCCTCGGCGCCGACCAGACCGACCATGTCGATCTTCTCCATGACGATGCGCCTGACTTCGCTCTCGCTCTTCTTCGTGTGCTCGCGAAGCGGGAAGGCGATGTTGTCGTAGAGGTTCATGGAGCCGAAGAGCGCGCCGTCCTGGAACAGCACCCCGAAGAGCTTGCGGGTCTCGTACAGCAGGTGTTCGGACAGCCTCGGGAGGTCACGGTCGCCGATCCAGATGTGACCCCGCTCGGGTTTGAGCAGGCCGACGAGCGTCTTCAGGAACACCGACTTACCGGTGCCCGACGGCCCGAGGAGCACGGAGATCTCTCCTGCGGGGAGCGTCAGTGACACGTCCGCCCAGATGGTCTGACGTCCGAAGGCCTTGGTGAGTCCTTCGACCCTGATCTCGACGCCCACTCGTCACCTTTCGTCCAGCCGGGGGTTCCGGATCAATAGGCGAGCTGATTCGGTTGTCCATCGCCGGTGCCCGTCGCCGGATCGTCGTCGCGTGGGAGACGACCCCGCCGGCTACTGGCCAGTAGCAACACCGGGTGCAACCACCGTAGCCAGGAATCCCAGAAATGGAAGGGGGTTCGATCCACCTTCCCACATCGAGCGACCCAACGTAAGCGGATCGTTACTGCTGCCACATATTAGACCAAAGATCCAACAGCGGCGAGGGCAAGTGGCGCCGCGGCCCTGAGGCCGGCCCGGGAAACACAAGAGGCGGCCACCCCCGTGGGGCGACCGCCTGCGTGTGCGGAGTCGGTTACTTGACGGTGACCGTCGCGCCGGCCTTCTCCAGTGCTTCCTTGGCCTTCTCGGCCGCTTCCTTGTTGACCTTCTCCAGCAGCGCCTTGGGCGCGCCGTCGACGAGGTCCTTGGCCTCCTTGAGGCCGAGGCTCGTGAGCGCGCGGACCTCCTTGATGACCTGGATCTTCTTGTCGCCGGCAGCCTCGAGGACGACGTCGAACTCGTCCTTGACTTCCTCTTCATCAGCCGCTGCGGCGGGGCCCGCCGGGCCGGCGACCGCGACGGGCGCGGCGGCCTTGACGTCGAAGACGTCCTCGAACTGCTTCACGAACTCGGACAGCTCGAGGAGGGTCATCTCCTTGAACGCGTCGAGCAGCTCTTCGGTCTTGAGCTTCGCCATGGTGTGTTCCTCCGGTGGTGCTTGGTTGCTAAGTCTTACGACCGGGTCTCAGTCCTCGGTGGACTGGGCCGCCTCGGCGGGCGCCTCGGCAGCCACGGGGGCTGCGTCGGCCGGCGCCTCGCTCGTCTCTCCGGCCTCCTCGCGCTTGACCCGCAGCGCTTCCGCGAGCTGGGCCAGCTGCGTCGGCAGGGCGTTGAAGGTCGCGGCCGCGTTGGCCATGGACGCCTTCATCGCACCGGCCAGCTTCGCGAGGAGCACCTCACGAGACTCGAGGTCGGCGAGCTTGGTGATCTCCTGCGGGGTCATCGCCTTGCCGTCGACGACACCACCCTTGATCACCAGCAGCGGGTTGGCCTTGGCGAAGTCACGCAGGCCCTTGGCGGCCTCGACCACGTCGCCCTTGACGAACGCGATCGCCGACGGGCCCTGGAGCAGCTCGCTGAGCTGTCCCTCCACCCCGGCATCGCGCGCGGCGATCTTGGTCAGCGTGTTCTTCACCACGGCGAACTTCGCGTTGTCACCGAGGTTATGGCGCAGTTCGCTGAGCTGCGCCACGGTGAGCCCGCGGTACTCGGTCAGCACGGCGCCGTTGGAGCTCTCGAACTCGGTCGTGAGCTCGGCCACCGCGGCCGCCTTGTCCGCCTTCGCCATGGGCCTCCTTCCCAACAAACATGAGTAGAGCCGCACGATCACGTGTGGTTCGCGGCGAACGCCCCTCACCAGGGCGTGATCCTGCGCCCCGCCGTCGACCAGGGTCCGGTGGCGGCCCCGTTACAGCAAAAACGCCCCGGTGCAGGTGCACACGGGGCGTACGCGCACGGCCATCATCGTGCGGAACGACTCTCGTCTCACCTGCGCGGGCCGCCCGCTGTCGCGGGACCTTCGACCATCCTTGCGGATGACGACCGGCGGTCTTCGGCACTGCACAGAGTACGTGCCATCCGCCCGTACCGCAAAACCGCGCCCCACGGCAGGGGCCGTGGGGCGCGGTTCCCGGCGTTCGAGGTGGGGCCTCAGCTGGCGCCGGGGCTCGGCACGTTCTGGAGGAGGTCGCCGAACTCCCCGACCTCGGAGGCGGGCGGCGCGGAGATGGTCACCGGCTGCCCGTAGTCCCGGTAGACGACCGTGACGCTCATCGGGGTCTTGGCGCCCGGCGCCGACTTCAACGCCATCTTCCGCGGCAGCTGCTGGCCGTCGACCCACAGGTCGAACGCCATCTTGTCCAGGCCCGTCACCTGGGCGGCCTTCTTTGCCGCCTCCTGCTGCGCCGGCTCCAGCTTGGCAGTGGCGTCGGCGACGCTGTAGGTGCCGGTGAAGTGGGTGGTCTGGACGCCGTCGATGGTCTCCTTGCCGACCTCGCGCACGTCCTTGGAGGCGGTCAGCTGCTTCGTGGACTGCACCGGGTCCATCTGCTGCGACTGCTGGAGCATCTGGTCCATGTTCAACCCGGACGCCTTGCCGATCGTGTCGAGCGGGATCTTCACCCACGGCTTGCCGGAGCCGACCTCGCCGAGCATGGGGAGTTTCATGTACAGCGTCTTGTCGACGAGCACCTGCTCCATGCCGGCCATGGACTCACCGCCCACGTTCATCTGATTGAACGTCATGGTGAAGCCGAGCGTCGGCTTGAGGCGGTACTGCGCCGTGCCCGACGCCTTGACGTTCTCAGCACCGGTCCCGCCCGACTCCACGGACACGTCCGCCTTGAACGAGGTGATCTCCCCGGCCTTCTGGGAGGTCTTCAGGAGCGCCTGGGCAGCGGACAGGTTGACGGTGTTGCCAAGATCGGCCTTGCCGCCGGAGTCCTCACCGAGACATCCGGTCAACGAGAGGGCGAGCGCGGCACTCACGGCGGTGCCTGCGACGAATCGACGAATCATACGAAGGATTCCTTCCTCATTGCCCGCTTTTTCGTAATGCCGCTGTCCTGGCACCTTATCGGACCAGTTATGCTATCTGGTGCAACGCTCGCGAATGACCTATAACCCACAAAAGGCACCCTAAACTGGGCGCCCTTTGCGGGTTATCGAACAGGTCGCTTCCGGTCAGTTCGCCCGGCCGCCGAGCAGGTCGCCGAGGTCGAAGTCCTGCACGTCGCGGGCCGGCGGCGCGGTGACTTTGACCGCCTTCCCATAGTCCCGGTAGAGGATCGTCACCGAACCGTTCTCACCCTTGGTTCCATCCCACCGCGAGACGAGCTTGCGCGGCAGTTGATCCCCATCGGTCCACAGATCGAAGCTGATCTTCTGGTCCGCGCCGCTCTCCGGATACACCCGCTGGAGCTTCGCACGCGCCGCGGCGTCGAACTGCTTCAGCGCTTCATCGACGGTGACCGTCCCCGCGTAGTGAGTCGTCTTCACCCCGTCGATGGTCTCCTGGCCGACCGTACGGACGTCCTTGGAGGCGGTGAACATCTTGGTCTGCTCGGCCGGATCGACCTTCTGCACCTGGTCGAGCAGTTGGCCGGCGTCCACTCCGGTCTGCCGGCCCATCGCCTTGACATCGATCTTCATCCAGGGCTTGCCGCCCACCAGTTTCGACAGCTGCTGGGACTTCACGTACAGCATGTCGTCGACGAAGACCGCCTGGCCTCCGACGCCCGGCAGGGACCGCCCGGCGAGGCCGGCCTGGTCGAGCCTGGCCGTGAAGGCGAGGGCCGGCCGGGTCCTGAACTGCCCGGTAGCATGGATCTTCGTCGCCCCGGCGCCGGAACTGCCGGTCACGGTGAGGTCGGCCTTGAAGGAATCGGCCTGGCCGGTCTTCTGGGAGGTCTTGGCGACCGCCTCGGCGGCGGTGAGCTTGATACCCCCGTTGGTCGTCTGCCCGCCCGAATCACCCATACATCCGGTGAGGGAGAGGACGAGGGCGGTTCCCGCCGCGGCCCCCGCCACGATTCGACGACTCATGAATGCGTTCCTTCCTCGTTGCCGATGCCGGCTGCCGGTTCATCGTGGCCGACCTGGTTGACCCCAGTCTGCTTCCGCCCGGTCTGGGGGGCATCCCCCGGTGGTACCAAAGCACCGAAATCGGGTACCCCTCAGGGCGGAGAAATCACCGGTCCGCAGAAGCGAAAAGGGCACCCCCTCGGCGGGGATGCCCTTTTCCGTGTTCACGCAGGTGGTCAGCCCGCCGCGGCCTCGTCGAGCTCGGCGGTGAGATTGCGGACCGCGTTGGGGTCGACCGGAATGCCCGGCCCCATCGTGGTCGTCATCGTCGCCTTCTTGACGTAACGGCCCTTGGCCGCCGACGGCTTCAACCGCTGGATCTCATCGATCGCCGCCGCGTAGTTCTCCACCAGCTGACGGTCGTCGAACGACGTCTTGCCGATGATGAAGTGCAGGTTGCCGTGCCGGTCGACCCGGAACTCGATCTTGCCGCCCTTGATCTCGGTCACGGCCTTGGCCACGTTCATGGTGACCGTGCCGGTCTTCGGATTCGGCATGAGACCACGCGGGCCGAGCACCCGGCCCAGCCGGCCGACCTTGCCCATCATGTCCGGCGTCGCGACGACGGCGTCGAAGTCCAGGAAGCCGCCCTGGATCCGTTCGATCAGGTCGTCCGCTCCCACGAGGTCGGCGCCGGCCTCACGGGCCTCGTCGGCCTTGGCGCCTCCGGCGAAGACCAGCACCCGGGCGGTCTTACCGGTGCCGTGCGGCAGGTTGACCGTGCCACGCACCATCTGGTCGGCCTTACGAGGGTCGACGCCCAGGCGCAGGGCGACTTCGACGGTCGAGTCGAACTTCGTGGCGGAGTTCTCCTTGGACAGCTTCACGGCCTCGAAGGGGCTGTACAGCTTGTCCCGGTCGATCTTCTCGGTCGCGTTGCGGTAGTTCTTGCTGCGCTTCATCTGAGCTCCTATCGGAGTCCGTGGTAAGGGCCAGCGCTCGGCCCTCCCACTCTGTTGATTTGTCGCGCCTCCGGC
>NZ_JABVEB010000126.1 GCF_014323665.1 Actinomadura sp. HBU206391
CTTGGGAGCTCTGGTCAGTGCGTTCCGCATCGCCAGCAGCGCGTCCTTGGCCTCCGGCGGGCTTCCGGGCGCGACGGTGGTGGTGGCGTCCAGGTAGCGAAAGCTGTACTCGTTCTCCAGGATCGGATGCTCCTCAGAGACGATCTGCCGGCTGTTGGCGTCACGCGAGAAGACGTCGAACGGTGTCACGAAGTAGTGCCGCCGCAATACCTGGCGGTCCCGCTCACCGAGCTGCTCCAGCAGCGACCTGCCGTCCACGAATCCGGTGTAGACCAGCTCCTCCTCCGGGCAGCGCATGCCGAGCAGCGTGATGTGGTCGGCCCGTACCGAATGCGCGGTGCGGTCGTTGTGGTACACCAGCTCGCTGTCGCTGAAACCGGTCTGCATGCCGCGGTAGCGGTCGATCGCCACCACGTCGGTGAAGAAGTCGCCGTTGTTGCGGCTGCCGTACGCCAGCAGCGGCGTTCCGGTGCAACGGGCGAACATCTCCAGAAACGCCTCAGCCACGAAGGTCTTCTTCCGGGCGTACTTGTCGGCCACCGGGTCGTCGTTGCCCAGTTCGGGGACGACCTCGTCCACCGGGCAGTTGCGCAGCACGTGCGCGCCCGCCAGCCCATCGGCACGCTCCCGCCGGATCCGCGCACCGATCTCGGCCATCCAGGTCGGCACCTGCAGCGCGGCGACGGCCTGTGAGAACAGCGGATAGTCCTGGTAGGGGCTGGGAATGCCGGGGTCGCTGAGCCGGTCCCGCAGTTCGTCGCGCTCGTCGTCGGTGAAGGTCGCGAAAGGCCGCACCGGTCAGTTCCTCCCTAGCCGTTCCCGCAGCACGCCGATGTCCTCACAGTCACCACCGGGGCGTTCGGCGATGTGCACCCGGTACAGCTCGGTGAGCTCGTCCTCGTTGGCCTCGATGCCCAGTTCGTCCAGCAGGTACCGGAGTACGCTGCGGCCGGAGTGCCGGGCGATCAGGATGGACCGACTGCGACCGAACCTGCGCGGCTCGACATACTCATAGGTCTCCGGGTTGCGCAGCACGCCCTGCTGGTGGATGCCGGCCGCGGTACTGAACGCGTACGTCCCGAAGATCGGTTTGTTCCGCGGCTCGGTCAGCCCGATGGCCGCGCGCAGCATTCCGTACGCATCGTTCAGCCCAGTGGTGTCGATGTCGGTGTAAAGCCCCAGCTCGTCCCGCTTGTAGGCGAGCAGCGCCACCACCTCCTCCAGCGGCGTATTGCCGGCGCGCTCGCCGATGCCGCCCAGCGTGGCCTGGACCTCGTCGGCCCCCGCCTGCAGGCTGGCGATCGCGTTGGCCAGCGACAGCCCGAAGTCGTCATGGCAGTGGGTGGACAACCGGGCCGGAGCCGGTACCCAGGTACGGAATCTGGCGGTCAGCCGGCCGTACGCCTCCGGGGTCATGCAACCCGAGGTGTCGCCGATCACGAAGGTACGGGCCCCTTCGGTGAGCGCCCGGTCGGTCAGTTCATGCAGGTAGTCGTGGTCGCCGCGGCTGGCGTCCTCGATCCCGACCGAGATGTCCTGGATGCCGAGCGACCGGGCGTGCCCTACGGCGTCGGTGACCTCGTCCAGACCCTCCTTGCGGGTGATCCGCCGCTTGTGCTCCAAGTGCAGGTCGCTGCCCGTGACCAGGATCTGCACCTGGTGGCGGCGGGTGCCGCCTGCCTGCACGGCGGCGTCGATGTCGCGGCGGTCCGCGCGGCAGAACGTAGTGAAGTGCGCCCGTGTCAGCCGCTCGGCTATTAGCCTCGTCGCCTCCATTTCGGCGGGCGCGGACGCGGGAAACCCGGTTTCAATGTAGTCGACGCCGAGCGCCTCCATGCGCAGCGCCAGATCGACTTTCTGATCTGGCGTCATTGCGTTACCAGGCGCTTGTTCGCCGTCGCGGAGTGTAGTATCGAAAATGGAAACCCGACGTGCCGGCTCCTCAGCCATCGATCATCCCTGTGAACTCGGGCATGCCGCACCCGATGCGGCGTGCGAGAATATTAGTGGACCGTCGATGAATAACGCGGAGCGCCAGTCAAAGCCATTCCTGATGGCGGACCGCAACCTCTTTCGCCCCCCTGGAAAGTCGAATTCACGGCGAACAATTCAAATTTGTACGCCAACCAATCCCGGTCGTCAACACGTTCTGGTCGAACATGACCAGCATTCATCCAATTACCCCTGGGGCGACTGTGGTCGATGTGGGCTCTGGGATAGCAGAGAACCGCGCCGGCGGAGGGAACCGCCCGTGGGTACGGGCCGTTGAGACCGGAATTCGGCGCACGCGCTGCGCCGTACCGGCATGGTCTTTCCCTCTAACGGGAACAAGGCATCGCGCTGCACCGCGGAGTCGGCCCGCCGGCCGTGCTGCGACTGTGGCGCGGGGTCGGCCATGGCGGCGGGGATCCCGCCGAACACGACCTCCACGTCCACGCAATCGTCATCCGCGCGCGGGCTCTGCACGCCGCTTGGCGCGCTTCGTCAAGCACCTGGCGCGCATCGTCAACGACTTGTTGATGCTCTCTATGTATGTTCGGGAACCATATTCGACTATGTACGAGCCAACACAAGGAGGAAATGTGCCGAAAGTCATGAGGGTCGCTGCGCATGTTGCTGTGGCCGGAGCGATGTGCGCAGGTGCGCTGCTCGCCACTTCGACGAGTGCCCAGGCGGCCACCAGGACTTGCTCGTTCTCGACTCCTCAGACAGGTTGCACCTCTGCCGCCTTGAGCGTGACCGACGGGTCGGTCGAAATCTTCACGGACAACCACAGCTGCAACAGGTCGTTGACGTACGACGTCATCAATTCTGCCGGGACCAAGGTCGCCGGTGGGATCCGCTCCGCCAACGCCGGTGCCGATAGGTGGTCGGCGCGGGTGAGCAACGGCAGTTACCGTCTGCGGATGAGTGTCGCGGGCGCCTGCGGTTCGGCGTACGGCGAGATTGTCAGTTGATCGGTCAGTCGCTATTGATCACAGTGGTCGATTCGAGGCGTGCCCAGCCGGTGATGCGTCATCGTGTCTGCGGTATTCCTGTGGGCTGAGTCCGTACGCTGCGCGGAACGCTCGAGTGAAGTGCGCGGCCGCCGTGAATCCCCATCGGGCGGCGATGGTCTGAACCGTTTGCTCGTCGAGCAGTGGATTGGTCAGCTCCTGTCGGCAGCGGTCCAGCCGTTGGGTGCGGATCCAACCGGCGACCGTGTCGTCGTGGCTTTGGAAGAGCCGGTGCAGCGTGCGGACAGAGATGCAATGGGCGGCGGCGATCGTCTCCGGGGTCAGGGCCGGATCACCGAGCCGCTGCTGTATGAAGACCTGGATTCGCCGGAAGAGGACCCGCTGGTGTGATCCTGGTGGTAGGGCGGTGTCGGCCTCCAGTTCGTGGACGAGCAGGCCGCCGAGGAGGTCCAGAAGGGTGGTCGACACGCGTATGGCGTCGGTCGGGCGGTAGTGGTCGATGTCTTGGGCCGCCTTGGTCACCAGAGTCGTCAGCAATGCGCCGATACCGGTCTTGCCGCAGAGCCGGGCTCCGATGATCGTCCGCACGGTGTGATGGGGGAGTGGAAGCAATTCACGCTGGATTCTGACCGCATGCCAGTAGTCGCCCCCTGGTATTCGCCATTCGAAAGGGAGTGACGTGTCGATCAGGGTGAGGTCTCCAGGAGATAGCGTCGCGTTGTTTCCGTTGTGGGTCAGGGCGCCGGTATTGTGCCGGTTGAAGACCAGACGGTAGCCGTCAGGGTCCGATCGGCGGATCAGCTTCGGAGTGCGACGAGCCCCGCCGCTGACTGCGGTGCGGCTGGACAGCGTCACCAACGTCACCATGCCGAAGTCGGCACTGGCTATCATTCCGGAGAAGTCGGCAGGCTTGTCGCGGAAGACCTCCGCAGGGGCCGGCTCGGCCAAGAACATATCTCGGAAACAGTCGAATCTGTCGTCTGCAGGTACATGGTCTGAGTCGATCAGCGCGCGCATTCCCAACGCCATCTTCCTCTTTGAGATGCGCTTGTACGGGCGTATCCGGGGGGTTGAGCGACTTTTCTGGGCGCTGCAGAGCGCCCGTATGCGGTGAGACGCTTTGCGCTTGGTCCGCGGGTGCGGATCGGCATGGACATGGCCACGCACAGGAGGATGAACTCATCCGGCCACGCCGGCCACGCCTTTCAGCCACCGCTGAAACCCCGAGGGAAGCAGGGTGCGGCATCAGGGGCCGTAACAGGACAAAGCGGTCGGAATGGTGTGAAGTAAGGTGGAAGTTAAGAGCTTTGTCAGAGTTATCCACGATATCGACGGTCGCAGATGTCGTAGAGGATTGATCTGAGTGCGTACAGCAGGCAACGGCGGGTCGCTGGGGGCGTCATGCTGCGGATCCACTTCGGTCTTGAGGATCTCGCCCGAACGCGGGTCGGTGCAGGTCCCGACGCCATGTGGGAGATCGTGCTGAGCGTCCAGTTACTGCAGAACCGGGAAGGCCCCGTGCAGTACGACGGCTGGCGCCGCTATGCGCGTGACAGGTTGCGCTGGTGGATTCGTCCACTGATGACCCTGGCGCCGCACGCGCCCTACTTTCCGGACTTCCTCACCCCAGTCGGACCGCAGACCGGGCTGGACGATGAGATCGAGCATGTCCTGGCCACGCCGCCCGCCCGTATCCGGGCTGATCTGGAACGGCTCGCCGCCGATCGCCCCCTGCCGGACTGGACCCTCAGAATGGCAGGCGGGGACATCCGCATCCTGGACGGCCTGAGGCAGGCGCTGCGCTCGTATCACGATGCGGTGCTTCAGCCGCTGTGGACGTCCATAGAGACGCACATCGAGGCGGACAGGGCCAAGCGGTTGCGTGCCTTCGCCGATGGCGGTGTCGAGGGCATGCTACGAAGCTACCGCCCGCTGATGCGATGGAACCCCCCGGTACTGGAGGTCGACTACCCGGTCGCGCAGGATCTGGTTCTGGAGGGCCGTGGCCTGCTTTTGCTGCCGTCGTACTTCTGCTGCCGTACACCGGTGACGCTGGTCGATCCCGAGCTGCGGCCCGTGCTCGTGTATCCGGTGACCCATGATCTCCACCACCCGATTCCCCGGCCGGAGGGCAGATCCCTCAGCGCTCTGCTCGGCAGGACCCGCGCGATCATTCTGCGGTCCGTCCAGGACGGTTGCACCACAACGGAGCTCAGCCGGAGGGCGGGCACCTCGATCGCTTCGGCCAGCCAGCACGCGGCCGTGCTCCGCGACGCCGGGTTGATCACGACGCAACGCAACCGAGGCTCGGTCCTGCACACCCTCAGCCCACTGGGACACCGCCTCCTCGCCGACCCTGAGGATTCGGCCACCCCATCTCCCGAAACCCAGCAGGAATTCAGCCGTGGCTGACCCGACGAGCCCAGTTGTACTTGAGAGTGAGGGGTGAGGTGCGCTCTCAGGGGCGATGTGCCCGGCCCAGTGGCTTCGTACCGTCAGTGGTGACCGGCTCGGACGGGCCCGGGGTTGGGAGAGCACGTGATCGAGGCGATGAATCTGACCAAACGTTATGGCGGCAGGCCAGCGGTCGACGGCCTGTCGTTTCAGGTTCGTCCCGGAGCCGTGACCGGATTTCTCGGGCCGAATGGGGCGGGCAAGTCGACCACCATGCGGTTGATCCTTGGCCTCGATGCACCGAGCGGTGGTCGCGTGGTGGTCAATGGCCGCCCGTACCGGGCGCTGCGGGCGCCGCTGCGCGAGGTCGGGGCGCTTTTGGACGCCAAGGCGGTGCACAGCGGGCGGTCGGCCTACCACCACCTGCTGTGGTTGGCGCGCAGTAACGGGCTGGCCCGGCGCCGGGTGGAGGAGGTGCTCGAACAGGTCGGCTTGGCCTCGGTCGCGCGGAAGCGCGCCGGTGGATTCTCTCTCGGGATGGGGCAGCGATTGGGGCTCGCCGCCGCACTGCTCGGGAATCCCGGAACTTTGATCTTGGACGAGCCGGTGAACGGGCTCGATACCGAGGGCATTCGGTGGTTGCGCTCGCTGCTGAAAGGGCTGGCCGACGAGGGTAGGACGGTGCTGCTGTCCAGTCACCTGATGAGTGAGATGGAGTTGACGGCCGATCATCTCATCGTGATCGGCCGGGGCAGGCTGCTGGCCGACACCCCGATGCGTGAATTCATCGAACGCAACTCGCGGCCGCTCACCGTCGTACGAAGCCCGAACGCCGCCCGGTTGCGGGCGGTGCTGGAAGAACGGGGTGCCCTGGTCCAGCCGCATGACGCGGGAGCGTGGCTGGTCAGCGGCCTTGATGCGGCCGGCATCGGCAAACTGGCGATCGACCGTGGGATCGAGTTGCATGAGTTGGCTCCGCGGCTGTCCTCGCTCGAGGAGGCCTACACGAAGATGACCGACGCCGACGTGGAATACCGGGCCTTGGACGGGGGATCCGAACCGCGGATCGATGCGGAGACGACATCATGAGCCCGGTCGTGCACGACGGCCGGGTGGGATTCCGAAATGTACTGGCCGCGGAATGGACCAAGGCTTGGACGGTGCGGTCCACGCGGTGGACTCCGGTCGTGACGATGGTGCTGATCGTTGCATTCGGGGTGTTCGTCGGGGCGACCGGAAGTCTGCAGCCCGATGACACCATTCTGGGCGGCAGCCTCACCGGTGCGGCCACAGCGCAGATCGCCGCCAGTGTGTTCGGCGTACTGGCGATATCGGGGGAGTTCGGTTCCGGGACCATCCGTGCGACTTTCGCGGCGACCCCGCGTAGGGGGCTTGTGTTGGCGGCCAAGGCCGTGGTGGTCGCGGCGGTGATGTTCACGGCAACGTTGATCGCGAGTGTGATCGCCTACCGGATCGGCACGGTGATGCTCGCCGGAGAGGGGCACGCCTCTGGTGACCCGTTCCCCGCGGTGTTGGGCATCGGCGTGTGCTGCGCAGCGGTGGGTCTGCTCGGCCTGGCGCTCGGCGCCGTGCTGCGGCACTCGGCCGCCGCGATCACCACCATGATCGGGATCGTGCTGGTGCCGTCGCTGTTCGGGCCGACGGGATCTGGTCCAGAGCGTCAGTGAGGCAGGGTCGGCCATTGCCCTTGAGATCCGTGGCCGGCAAAGACCCCTGTCGCCCGGCGTGGAGCTGTCGGCCTACCGGATCGTGCAGGAGGCACTGAGCAACGTGATGCGGCACGCCCCGGGCTCGGCCGGGCGTGTGGAAATCTACTATCGCCCCGAGCAACTGGAGCTGAGGGTCACCAATGGCGCGCCCCCCGGTCACTCGCAACCGCCCACCACCTCGGCAGGATCCCCCCGGACCGGCCACGGGCCTCTGGGGATGCACGAACGTGCTGTGATGCTGGGCGGGAGACTGACCGCCGAGCCCACCCAGGACGACGGCTACGCCGTGACCGCCGTCTTGCCCCTCACCGAGGCGAAGAGCACATGACCATTCGTGTATTGATCGCCGACGACCAGGAACTGGTCCGCGAGGGATTCTCGGTGCTGCTCACGGCCCAGGACGGCATCGAGGTCGTCGGCGAGGCGGTCGACGGAAGGGACGCCATCGAGAAGGTCGACGACCTCGCCCCAGACGTGGTGCTGATGGACGTGCGCATGCCCGGGCTCGATGGGCTGCAGGCCACCCGGGAGGTCGCCGGGCGGACCGAGGTGCTGGTGCTCACCACCTTCGATCTCGACGAGTACGTCTACAAGGCGCTGCGCGCCGGAGCCAGCGGATTCCTGCTGAAGAACTCCTCGGCCCACGAGCTCACGCACGCGATCCGGGTGGTGGCGGACAGGCAGGCGCTGCTCGCGCCCTCAGTGACCCGGCGGCTCATCGCTGAGTTCGGCCGGGTCGGCGCTCCCCGCGCCCCGAACCGGCAGCGGCTCGGGAAGCTCACAGAGCGCGAGACCGAGGTCCTGCTGCTCATTGCCCAGGGACGGTCCAACTCCGAGATCGCCGCTGATCTGGTGGTCGTGGAACAGACCGTGAAATCGCACGTCAGCCGTATCCTCACCAAGCTCGGTCTGCGTGACCGCACCCAGGCCGCCGTATTCGCCTACGAAACCGGTCTCATCCGCCCCGGCACATGATCTGCGCAAGGCGCAAGCCGGGAAGCGAACCGACGAACGGCAAGGAGATCGCCATGAAAATGAGAATAATCGGCACCTGTTTTACCGCATTTCTGATTACCGGTTGCGGGATCTTCGAGGACGCGAGCACGCAGGGGGACGCCGAGGGGACGGTTGAAGTTCACGGCCGGCAAGAGCTCGAACAGGTCGCCAAGGCGAAGCTCGAGGGCGATCTCAACTGCTCGACGGAAGGGCCGAAAGAAAACACTGTCCCCATCGAATGCAGTGGGAAGACACAGGATGGCAAGACGGTCGGCCTGAAAGGGACTGTCTCCTCGGTGGCACCCGACCACGGCAATGCCAACGGCGACTTCAGCCTTACTGTCGAAGGCCGCGAGGTCGCCAAGAAAACCTGTATTGGGATATGCTGACAGCGGATCAGCCGGACGTCTATGACCACTGGGGTGTTCAGCGCGCGCTGCATTTGTCCCATTTCACCCATCCCTTTCCGGGCACGTGGTATTCGGCTTTGCTCGCGTCGGCGTTCTCGGAGTCGCCTTCGAAGTCGAGCGCGACGAGCGGCAGACCCACGCTCACGTGGTAGATGGGCTTGTGGCTGTCGTAGGTGACCTTGGCCATCCTGCCGCCGCCCTGGTCGAAGTAGCCGTTCAGCGCGGAGCGGGCGGGGGATTCATTGATCCCTCGATCCAGAGTCTCTTCGCCGCGGCCACGTCCTGGGGATCGGTCAGGTCAAGGCTCTTGTTGGTGATCCAGCGAGCGCCGATCACCGACTGGTTGGTCCATGCGCCCACGGGCCCGAGGTTGACGGCTCCTCGGACGTGGCCGGTCAGCGCGACGTTGTCGGTCTGGACCAGGCTTCGTGCCCGTGCGTTCCTGTCGAAGGTGATGGCGTACTGCGTGCCCCACTGCAGCATGCCCCCGATGCCGACATAGGGGCTGAGCCGGATCGTGTTCTTTGCCGCGCCCGGCAGCGTCACGGCGGAGCCTGTTCTGCGAGTCAGTTCCTTCTCGATGCCCCGGATCGCCTCTTCGGCCCCACCTGAGGCCCACCCCTTGGTCCCGCCCCTGGCGTACCTCCAGACCGGTCCGAGATTGACCTGCGCTGATTCCATGGCCCTGCCGCTGGTGCGTAGCCAGATCGTCGTCTCACCGGTCTCGTTGTTGCGCTGATGTCCGGCGAACGACCAGTCCCATCCCTTGCCCGGCCGACGGCGTGCCCACCGACACATCCGCCCAGGTGTTGTCGACCACCTCCCAGATGTCGGGCATACCGTTCCCCTGCACGTAGTGGCGCAGGGCCAGAAAGTTGCCCCCGTCGGTGATGACGTCCAGACGTTTGAACTGGCCTGTCGCCGAGCTCTGCAGGAAATAGCTGTCGTAGCCCACCATGCGGGCTCCCAGCGGCTCGTTCGGGTCGACCGGCAGGGCCGCGGGCGGCGCCGTGACGGGGCCGGTGTTGGGTCCTCGTCTGGGCAGTCGGCCAGGCCGCCGGCCCATACAAGGACCGCCCCGGCATCACGCCCGCCCGGCGCAGCCTGGGAGCGACCAGTCGGCCGGCCACGAGCCCCAGCGCCGAGTGCAGGGCCACCACGGCGGCGGCGGATCCCCAGTAGAACCCGGGGGACAACGCGGCGACGCCGGCGGCCAGGATCGCCGCGACCGCGACCGCGACCGCGGCGACTGTGCCGGCCAGCGCAGTGCCCGTTCCGAGCGCCGTTGCTGTCGCCACGCCGCGGCGATCGACCATCGCCACCCCTCCTCTGGAGCAAGAGACGAGCAGCGCCTCCTTTTCAATAATTCAGACAGGTTAAGTCTGTATTCATCGGTTCGCATGGGTCGACAGACCCAAGTTCGGGCCCAGAGACGGGGGCGACGGGCGGTTTCGAGCTGACGGTCACGGTTTCCCCGCAACTCCACAGCCGACGAGGCCGGCCGACAGCACACCGAAACGTGGGCTGTCGGCCGGGCCACGGTTCTTTGCGAGCAGCGGCCAGTCGTGCCCACCCCGGTCGGCTTCGCCTCACTGGGCGGCGGGTCGACCTCGATCGCCTTCAGCACTGCTGACAGGTTGGGCAGCGGGCCGATGTGCTGGTCTGCGGTGGTGGACCCCTGGGGTGCCGGTGCGCTTCAGCAGATCGGCGATCTGGGCCGGCGGCCGCAGGTTCAGGTGCGCTCGGTTTCGGCCGGGGGCTCCGGCGCCGGTCCGGCGGCCAGCTCGTCGAGGGCGGTGGCCAGCACCTCGACGCCGCGGAGGTACTCGGCTATGTCGATGCTCTCGTCGTCGCCGTGATCGAGCGAGCTGTCCCCTGGACCGTAGGCCGCCATCGGCGTCCGCCACCGCCCCGAGACGGTGTTCATGTCGGAGGTCCCGGTCTTGAGCAGGGGCCGTGGGGTTCCGCCCTGCCGGCGGATCGCGGCCGACAGGGCACGCACCACGGGATCGGCGCGTGAGACCCGGACCGCTGGGGTGTGCCGGACGACGTTCAGCTCGCCGGTCCCGGCCGCCGCCCTCAACGCCGCGACGAAGGCCGGGACGTCGAAATCCGGCGGGATCCGGCAGTCCACATCGAGCCATGCTTCGAGGACGTCCGCCCGGATCGCCCGCAGGGTGGCGGCCGGGAGCCCGAAGGCGGCGTGATCGAGTTCGGGGCCGAGGGCGGCGAGGAGGTCTCGCCAGAAGTCCACCGCCACCTCACTCGCCTTGCGCATCGGATTGGTCGAGTGCGTCGACGGCCGCTGCACCCGATACTCGAGGTCGACTTTGCCGCGGTAGCCGAGCACCACGCCCGACCAGCCGCTCGGCTCCCCGATGACCAAGGCGTCGGGCTGCGGCTGTGTACGCGCGATGTGATGCCCGCCCCGGGAGAGCCGTTCCTCCTCGACCGCGCCGACCACCCTCACCGTCCCCGCGAACTCCGCTCGGCGGGCTGCGGCACAGATCATCGCCGCGAGCGGGGCCTTGGCGTCGACAGCGCCGCGGCCGCGAAGGCGCTCTCCGTCCCGAGTCGCCGGCATCGGCCGGTCGACGGTGTCCAGGTGGCTGAGGAACATGATGGTGGGCCCGGCCCCGGTTCCGATGTCACCGATCACGTTTCCGACCTCGTCGAGATGCGCGGAGAATCCCAGCTCGCGCAGTGCGCCCTCGAGAAAGCCGGCGAGGCGGTGTTCATGGCCGGAGGGTGAGTGGATGGTGAGCAGCTGGGACAACAGGTCGACGGCCGTGTCGTCGGTCAGTGTCATGAGGTCGCCTCCGTAGGGTTCCGGATGATGACTCGGGTGCCCCCGCCGGAGAGCGCCGACCCGAGGGGCGAGGCCACCCGCCCGTCGGCGATGACCACCTGTGCCACTCCGCCGAGCAGGGCGGTGCGCGCGGCGACGAGCTTGCGGTGCATGCCTCCGCCGGCGGCGTACGGCACCGCGCCCTCGGTCGGAAGTTCACAGCGGGTGAGCACGGTGGACTCATCGGACGCGTCGCGCAGGACACCCGGGGCCGCGGTGAGCAGGATCAGCCGCTCCGCACCGAGTGCCGCCGCCACCGCGGCCGCCACCCGGTCGGCGTCGACATTGAGCGGTCGCCCGTCCGTGCCCATCGCGGGCGGCGAGAGCACCGGCGTGATCCCGGCGTCGAGCAGCGTGCGGACCACGGCCGGGTCGACGGAGACGAGCCGGCCGCTGTGGTCGTCTCGGACCACGACGGTGCGCCCGTCCCGGACGGTACGTTGCGCGGCCTTGCGCCTGGCCGTCAGCAGTCCCGCGTCCAGCCCGGTCAGGCCGGCCGCCCGGACGCCGTGCACCGCCAGAGCGCGCAACAGCCGGGGCTTCACCCGCCCCGTCATGGCGAGGGTGATCACATCCAGCATCGCCGGGTCGGTGTGCCGGCTGGTCAGCCCGTCCGGCGAGGTCAGTGTCCGCTGGGGCACGCCGAGCTCGGTGGCCAGCCGCGCGATCTCGCTCGCGCCGCCGTGCGCGACCACCAGTCGTTCACCGCGTGCGCGTGTCCGGGCGATGTCCCCGCAGATGTTCTCTGGAGCGAGTGCACCGCCGATCTTGACCACGGTGGGGTTGATGGCCGATCCCTCCCGGCTCAGAGTGGATGCAGGCCGGGGAACTCCAGTCCGAGCCGCTCCGGCCAGCCCATGCGGATGTTGAGGCACTGCACGGCGTTCCCGGCGCCGCCCTTCACCAGGTTGTCCAGGGCCGCGATCGCGGTGATCCGCTCGCCGTCGACGGCGAAGCCCACGTCGCAGTAGTTCGAGCCCAGCAGGATCTTCGGATCGGGAAGCCGATGAGCGCCACGCCTGTGGGTGACGATCCTGACGAACGGCTCCGCCTCATACCGCTCCCGGAACGCGCGGCGTACCGCCATCTCGTCGACCGCGGTCCGGTGTCCCGGTGCCGCGTTCACCGCCGGTGCCGCCGTCGGCGGGGTCCGCGACCGCGCGTGGCACACCACCTGGACGCCACGCACCGCCTCCACCCCGGTCGCCGTCATCCGCACGTTCAGGCCGGTCATATCGGCCACCTCGGCCTCGTGCCGGTGCCGGACCGGGGCGAACACGCGCATGGCGCCGCTTCGCTCGGCGTGCAGGTTGGCCTCGCCGGCGGTGGAGCCCGAACCGCTGGAGCCGGTCCGCGCGTCGACCTGGACGGTACCCTCGATCAGGCCGGTCAGCGGCGTCAGTGCGAGGACGGCCGCCGTCGCCATGCATCCGGGCACGCTGATCAGGTCCGCTTCGCGCAACTCGGCACGGAACAGCTCCGGGCACCCGGTGACCGCGTGCGCCAGCAGCTCGGGAGCGGTGTGCTCGACGCCGTAATAGCGCTCGTACGTCTCGGCGTCGCCGAGCCGGAAATCGGCGGACAGGTCGATGACCTGGCCGGCGCATGCCGCCAGCCCGGGCAGCAGTCCCATGGTCGCCTTGTGCGGCGTCGCGAGGATCAGCACGTCGCACTCGGTGAGGTCGTCCAGCGCGCAGAAGGCCAGATCCGTCACGGCGCGCAGGTTGGGGTGCACGGAGTCGACCCGCCGCCCCGGGAACCGGGTGGACACCGCCTGATGGACGGTCGCCTCGGGGTGGCCGAGCAGCAGGCGGAGCACTTCGCCGCCGAGATAACCCGCGGCGCCGACCACGCTGACACGGATCACTCGGTAGCCTCCGCCAGCGCCTGCCCGACGATGGCGTCGGCCACGTCCACGGTGTCACCGTGCGCGGTCTGGACACCCTTGAACTCCACCGTGTGGTTGACCTCCAGCACATGCAGCCGGCCATCGCGGTTCTCGACCAGATCGACGCCGAGCACGCCGCCGCCGACCGCCCGGGCCGCGGCGAGTGCCAGCCGGGTGAGCTCGTCGGACAGCGGGCAGGGCCATGACCGCCCGCCGCGGGCCACGTTGGTGCGCCAGCCGTCGGCGCTCCGGTAGGTCGCGGCGACGACGTCGTCCCCGACGACGATCACCCGGATGTCCCGGCCCGGTTTGTCGATCAGTTCCTGCAGGTACACGACGTGCTGCTGGGGGGAGGGGAGCGCCGCGCGGTGTTCCAGCACCGCCTCGGCGGTCTCGTGGTCGCGCAGTACCGCGGCGAGCCGCCCCCAGGAGCCCGTCAGCGGCTTGACGACGACCGGAAAGCCGAGCTTGTCCATCACCTCGGCGGCCGACTTCCGGGTCAGGGCCACGGCGGTACGGGGGATGGGCAGGCCCGCGCGCGTCAGTTCGAGGGAGGTCCGGAGCTTGTCGCCGCAGGTGGCGATCACCTCGGCCCGGTTGACCGCGGGCACGCCCTGCGCCTCCAAGAGCAGTGACGCGTAGTAGCCGCGGCTCTGCGAGATCTCCCGGTTCAGCGCGGCCGCATAGGGCCGATCACGCTCCGCCCGAGGCTCCCCCTTTCGGCGGTCTCCGGCAGGGAGCGCGGGCTCGGTCGCGGTCGGCAGTTCCGCCGAGAACCGCCTGGCGTCGATATGGACGTACGGTATCCGGCGGCGCTCGAGGGCAGCGAAGATCTGTTTCTCCTCGAAGCGGACCCTGGAGGCGACGACAGCAAGCGCTTTCACTCGCCCCAGTCCTCCTCGATCTCCGGCGCCGGTGCCAGGGACACCGGATCGAGGTTCACGACTTCCAGCTCGGCCGAGCACTCCGAGCACTGCGCGATCTCACTGAGCCGTACGGGTTCGGCGAGTTGGACCGTTCCCTCACACTCGGGGCAGGTCTGGTTCATGCCTTTCACCTCCATCGATCACGCCGGTCCCGCCGTTGGGACCGATCCCGGGGCGTGCGGCTTCCACATGGGGTGTTCGGGGTCGTACGGACTTCGGCGGGTCGTGCGGGTCGTGCCGGTCACTGGAGCGGGCCGCGCCGAGCAGGTCGCGGGCCGCGCCAACGACCCCCTCGGCGGTGATCCCGTAGTGCTGGAGCAGATGTTCCTGGCCGCCGACGACCGTTGAGAAGGTGTCGGGCATCCCGACGCGGATGATGCGGGCCGGGGCGTGTTCCGCGAGCGTCTCGGCGACGGCGGCGCCGAGCCCCCCGGTGCGCCAGTGCTCCTCGACGGTGACCACCCCGACGGTGCCGCGGGCGGCCGCGACGATGGCGTCGGTGTCCAGCGGGCGGAGCGTGTGCAGGTTCAGCACCGCGGCCTCGACACCGCGGTCGGCCAGGGTCTCCGCGGCGTGCAGCGCGGCGGCCACCGGATGCGGTCCGCAGGCGACGATGGCCAGGTCGCCGCCGGCCCGCAGCCGCTGCGCCCTGCCGATCTCAAACGATGGGATCGCGGCGGCCCCGTCCGGCAGCGCCGCCGCGAGCGGCGCCGTCACACCCCTGCCGAGGCGCAGATACACCGGTCCGGGCATCGTCAGGCTCTGCCGTACGGCCTGCTCGGTGCTGTCGGCGTCGGCGGGCACCACCACGGTGAAGCCCGGGAGCATCCGCATGATCGCGAGGTCCTCGAGCGCGTGATGGGTGGGGCCGAGGTGCCCGGCGGCGAGCCCGCCGTGCGTCGCCACGATCCGCACCGGCAGCGCATTGTAGGCAATGTCGATCTTGACCGCCTCGAGCGCCCGCGTGGCGGCGAACGTGGCCATCGTGTTCACGAAGGGCACCTTGTCGCTCGCGGCCAGGCCCGCCGCGACCCCCATGAGGTTGTGCTCGGCGATGCCGAGGTTGAGGTAGCGGTCCGCCGCGGTGCCGAAGTCGACTCCGGTGAAGAGCCCCGTGTCGGTGTCCAGGCAGTACAGGCGTTCGTCGCCTGGCAGTACCTCGGCCAGCAGATCGCGATAGGCCTCGCGGGTGGCCTTCGGCGCGCCGGCCGGTGTCTCCTCGGTCATGGGACGTCTCTTTCCCGTTGGCTGTGAAGAACCGTCAGCGCCCGAAGCCGCTGGCGAGCGCGCAGGCGGACGTAATGGCTCTGCACCCGGCCCTCGATGAACGGCAGGCCATGTCCCTTGACGGTATGGGCGAGCACCACCGTCGGACCGCCGACCGAATCCGCGGTGAAGGCTTCGAGTAACGCCTCCGGTTCGTGCCCGTCGACCTCCCGGACGTGCCATCCGAAGCTGCGCCACCGGTCGCTCAGCGGCTCGAGGCCGACCGTGTTCTCGGTGGAACCGGTGATCTGCAACCCGTTGCGGTCGACGACGGCGACCAGGCCGTCCAGACCCAGGCTGCTCGCGGCCATCGCGGCCTCCCAGACCGAACCCTCCTGCAGCTCACCGTCACCGAGCACGACGAAGGTACGGCGGCGGGACCCGTCCCCGCGAGCGGCGACGGCGAATCCGTTGGCCAGTGCGAGCCCGTGGCCGAGCGAGCCGGTGGGCATCTCCACTCCCGGCACGTCCCTGGTCGGGTGGGCCATCAGACGGCTGCCCGGCCGGCCGTACGTGGCCAGCTCGGCGACCGGGAAGAAGCCGCGCTCCGCCAGGACGGCGTACAGGCAGATGGCGCCGTGGCCCTTGCTCAGGATCAGGATGTCGCGATCCAGCGCCCGGGGATCCCGCGGGTCGACCCGCAGTACCGCGAAGTAGAG
>NZ_JABVEB010000127.1 GCF_014323665.1 Actinomadura sp. HBU206391
TGGCGCCGGCTCCGGTTAGGGGCCGTGGCGGCGGGAAGTTTATTGATCTGTATTCGTTCACCCCTTCTGGAGTGGAAAGGACCACTGATGTCTGATGGCGGCACCGGCGAGGTTCCCGGCGATCGGGCCGAGTCCGGGACCGGTCGGCTCTCGGGAACGGGCAGGCCGATCCCCGAGCATCTCGACGAGGCCGAGTGCCTGCGTCTGATTTCGCCGAGCGGAGTCGGACGGCTCGCCTATAACGGGCGATTCGGGCCGACGGTGCTCCCGGTCAACTACGTGGTGCACGAGGGCACCATCGTCTTCCGCACGGCCCATGACAGTCCGACAGATGAGGACCTTCGTACCGGTATAGCGGGCGCCGAGTACAAGGTGGCGTTTGAGATCGACAACCTCGTCCCCGCCGCACAACAGGGGTGGAGCGTCCTCGTCCAAGGTTCAGCACATCACGTTGAGTCCGAGAGCGAACGCGCATCGGTCTTGGCAGCGGGCGTGGAACCATGGGCCGGTGGAGTCAGAGAGCTCTTCGTCCGCATTCTTCCTACTCGCATCACCGGTCGGCGTATCAGCAACAGCCGAACAAGCCGGCGAAGCCAATGACCACGCGCGCATGGCGGCCGAACAGGGCGGTGCCCCATCTCTTCGCTTCATCGACCCCAGCCCGATGACCACCGCGTCCCCGGTGCCCAGTCGGCGCGCCAGGCGGCCGGATCCGTGGTGACCCGGACCGTGGTTGGAACATCAGCGTCCACCTCAGGGGTCGCAGTGGGTGGGCTGGGGCGCGCCGGGGTCAGGTGACAGCATCGTCCACGGCGCGGTGGCCGGGGGCCGCCGCCGGCGCGCGGGGTGCCGGCATGCGTGCCAGGGCCAGGACTGACAACGCGCTGAGCGCCGTGGCCACAGTGATCGCTGCCCGCATCCCCGCAGGCTCATAGGAGGAGATGGACCACATCAGCGTGGCCAGGGCGGGGCCTAGGGCGAACCCCAGCGTGCGGGCCAGGCTGGTGGAGGAACCGGTCGTCGCCAGCAACCGCTGCGGTGCGTGCGTCATCGCCATCGCCACGTTGGGGGCGTTGAACAGGCCGTTTCCGCAGCCGGCCACAAAAAGCCGCCACGCCATATCCGCGGGGCTCCATGAGCCGTCCAGGGGCAGGAGAAGAGCCAAGCCGACGGTGAACACGACGGCGCCCACGATGGCGGTCCTGCGCGGCCCCCACCAGTCACCCAGAAAGCCGCCGACCGGTCCCATCGCCGCCATGCCGGCCGGGAAAAGCAGGATGGTGGCGCCGGCGGCCGACACCGACTCCCCGAGTTCGCGTTGCATGAAGAAGGGGATCATGAAGAACACCGTGCCGATGGCCGTTGCAGCCGAGGCCAGCGCAACATGCGGTCCGACCTCCCCCGACGTGCGGAAGAGATCACGCACGGCGCTGCTGGAGGGCATGCGTAGCCAGACCAGCAGCAATGGCACCGCAAGCAGCGCGAGCAGCATCCAGGCCGGCCCCCCTCCGGCGGTGAAGGACAGGGCGAACAGGAGCGCGGCGACCGCTGCGCTGAGCAGCACAGACTCGGCGAACCACTGGCGCTCGGGTACTCGCAACGGGGTACTGGGTGGAAGCGTGCGCAGTGCGACCGACATGACCAGCATGCTCACCGGGGCGTTGACGAAGAAAATCCACGGCCAGCCCAACACGTCGACGATCACGCCGCCCAGCCCTGGCCCGCTGATCAGCCCGAGCGGGCCGAGGGTGGTGATCAGCCCCATCGCGCGGCCGCGCGCCTGCGGCCCGACGGCCGTCGTGGCCAACGCCGGGAACCAGCGAGAACAGCAGCGCTCCGAAGGTCCCCTGGACCAGCCGCGCACCGATCAGCCAGGCCCACCCGGGCGCCAAGCCCGCCGCGACGCTCGCCACCGCGAAGCCGGTGAGCGAGAACAGTAGCGCCGGCCGTCTCCCGACACCGTCCAGCCAACGCCCACTCGGCAGCGCCAAGCCGGCCAGCGGCAGCAGATAGGCCAGCACGACCCACTCGGTCATGCTGGTGGCGACCTCCAGGTCACGCTCGATCGCCGGCAGCGCGACATTGACGATGCTCATGTCCACCGACGCCATGAACACCGCTAGGGCGGCGGCGATCACCAGCCACCACTGGTTGGCCTCCCCGGCGGCCTGCGCTCCTGGGGTGCCGCGACGATCAATCCCATCCGCCATGACAGCTCTCCCTCGTCTCGAGGTGCCCCTTGGGCCGGTTTCCTCCACCAACGCGACGAACTCGACGTGGACACCGCCAAGATGCATCAACTCCATTTGATGCATCAATCGGACTCGATGTATCATGCAGAGCATGACGCTGTCCGGTCAAGCCGCCCTACCGCCGTTTATCGGCCTGGTGGCCCACGCGATGCGCTGGCGGCTGTTGAGCGAGCTGGCGCGCAGCGATCTACGCGTGCGGGAACTGGTCGCCCTGGTCGACCAGCCGCAGAACCTGGTCTCCTACCATCTGCGGCTGCTGCGCTCGGGTGGGCTGGTCACCGCGCGGCGCAGCAGCTTCGACGGCCGCGACAGCTACTACCACCTGCACCTGGAGCGCCTCGGCGACGGGCTGGCCGCCGCCGGTACCGCCCTGCACCCCGCGCTCTCTTTGGTCCCCGCCCCGCCATCGATCGCGCCCGAAGACACCGCAGCCGGAGACACCGCGCCCTCGGTGCTGTTCGCCTGCACCGGCAACAGCGCCCGCTCACCGATCGCCGAGGCCCTGCTGCGCCACCACACCAGCGGCCACATCGAGGTGACCAGCGCCGGCAGCCACCCCAAACCGCAGCTGCACCCAGACGCCGTGCGGGTGCTGCGCGAGCAGTACGACATCGACATCGCCGACCAGCGCCCGCGGCATCTGGACACCCTCGCCGGCCGCCGGTTCGACTACGTGATCAGCCTGTGCGACAAGGTCCGCGAAGTCTGCCCCGACTTCGACGAGCACCCCCGGCGGATCCACTGGAGCATCCCCGACCCGGCCACGGCCCCCGACACCGAGCCGGCCGGTCACCCGATCTTCACCCGCACGGCGGCGGAGATCGACACCCGCATCCACCACCTGCTGTCCCAGCTCGCCCAACCGGCACCGGAGGTCCGGCCATGACCGCACCCGACCAGCTCGCCAGCGTCCGCTACCTCGTCGATGACGTCCAGGCCGCCATCGACTTCTACACCACCCACCTGGGCTTCACGGTCCACACGAGCGCCGCGCCCGCCTTCGCCGACGTGGTCCGCGGGCCATTGCGGCTGCTGCTGTCCGGCCCGGCCAGCTCCGGCGCCCGCGCCACACCCGACCCGGCCGTCCCCGGCCGCAACCGCATCCATCTCATCCTCGACGACCTCGACGCCGAAATCGACCGGCTCCGCACCACCGGACTGACCTTCCACAGCGACGTCGTCGCCGGCCCCGGCGGACACCAGATCCTGCTCACCGACCCCGCCGGCAACCTCATCGAACTGTTCCAACCCGTCGACCGGCCAGCCGCGACCCCACCGGCGGGAGCCTGAACAGGGCGTTGTGTGAACTACCGCACTGGCCACTGCCGGTTCACGCAAGACCCACGCGGATGAGCGGCGTGACGGCGCCGAACCGCTCGCATCCGTCGGCGTTGCCGGACGGATCAACTGGCTGGATCGTGCTGTTGGCCCGGTCGGATGTGGCTAAGGGCGTGGACAGCCCGTCGCTTCTACGAGACGGCCTCTGCGGTGGCGTGTGATCGGGTGAGACCGCTGTCGGGCGTGTAAGTGACGGGGATGGGGTCGGTCAGTTCGCCGATGAAGGTGCCGTCGACCTGGTCGATGAATCCGATCAGGGCGGTGGTCCCGTCGGTGTCGGTGACGAGGCGAGGGGCGTAGAGGTGCGGGTCGGGGAAGGGGCGTGCGGCGGTGATGTCCCATGGGCCGGTGAGGCTTTCTCCCGGGATGGTCCAGATGTGGGAGGGGCCTTGGCCGTGGGTCGGGGCCAGGGAGTTGGTGCAGAACAGCAGGAAGGGGTGGCCGTCGATGATCGTGACCTGCGGTACTTCGAGGTGGCCGAAGGTCGCGGGGGCGGTGAGGGGCGGTTGGACGGTCCAGCTGAGCAGGTCTGCTGATCGTGCGTGGCCGATGACGCCGCGGCTGTGGGCGGGACCGTGGTTGGCCCGGGCGGTGATGAGCATGTGCCATCCGTCTCCGCCGGGGTCGGCGAAGACCCATGGGTCGCGCCAGGCCTCTTCGTACCAGTCGCCTTCTCCGAGGCGTTCGTACCAGGTGGGGTCGGCTTCGACCAAGGGCTGGTCTCCGTGCCGGTGCCAGGTGGTGAGGTCGTCGGAGACGGCCAGGCCGATGCGCTGGACCAGGCCGTCTTCGGCGCTGCCGACACCGGTGTAGTACATGTACCAGCGGCCGTCGGGTCCGCCGAGGGTCGATCCCGTCCAGGTGGCCACGTCGTCCCAGCCCGGCCGGTCGGAGGGGACCAGGGCGTCGGCGGTCAGTTCCCAGGCGCGTAGATCATGCGAGATCGCGTGGCCGATGACCGCTCTGCGGTGACGGCGGTCGGGGTCCAGCAGCGCCCGTGAGGCACGCAGGAAGAACACGTGATAGCGGCCGTCATCGTCGGTTGCGTACCAGCTGTCCCACACCCAGTGATCTTCAAGACGCAGCATTTCCCGCCCCCATCGTTCGCGTGGCCCGCGCTCGGTACGACGCCTGCCCGCTGCGGCCTCTTTGGGGCGGAACGTATCAGGAGAATCGGTTTAGCGCCACGGTTGATGGTCTCGAGGGGCTTCGGAGAAAGCGGTCAGTCAGTGGAGGGGGCGGCGATGGAGGCCCGCGTGATCAGGGGCATCGGGGTCAGGCGCTGCTCGGTGGTCTGGTCCGGCTGGATCAGCAATTCGACGGCCGCGCGGCCCATTTGCTCGTGAGGGAGGGCGGCCGTGGACAGGCCGGGGCGCAGCCAGGAGGCGAGAGCGTCATCGTCGAAGGAGACGACCGAAACGTCGTCGGCGACGTGCAACCCGGCCTCGGTGAGAGCTTGGTAGGCGCCGAAAGCCAGGCGGTCGTTCAGGCAGATCACCGCACGCGGCCGGCTCTGTCCGCTCAGCAGTCGGCGCATGCCGGCGTAGCCTTCCTCGGGCTGCCATTCCTCGCAGAACGCCTCCCCGGCCAAGGCCACGCCATGCTCGGCCAGGGCGCGTGTGATGCCCTCCAAGCGGGCGCCGGCGGCCAGGGAGACGCGCGGGTCGCGTTCTTTGAGCTCGTTACGGCCCACCAGCACGATCCCCTCGCGGTGGCCTGACCGCAGCAGGGCCATGGCGACGGCGTAACCCGCCGCACCATCGTCCGGCCTGATCGAGGGCAACGGCTGCTCGGGATCGGCGCTCGTCGCGTTCAGCAGGACGATCGGCCGGCCGAGCAGGCTCGTGGGCACACTGAGCTGCCGAGTCGCCATGGACGCGTAGATCATCCCGTCGACCTGGCGGTCGAGCATCGCCTCGATCGCCTGCTGTTCGATCGCCTCGTCGCCCTGGGTCTCAGCGATCAGCAGCACATGATCGTGCTCACGGGCCGCGTCCAGAGCACCCCGGATCATGTCACCGGCGAAACGGGTCGTGGCCACGATGTCGGACACGAACGCGATGGTCGCGGTCTTACTCGTGCGCAGGCTCCGCGCCGCGACGTTGGGCCGGTAGCCGAGTTCCTCGGCGGCGGCCAGCACTCGCCGGAACGCCTCGGGGGACAGCCTGACGTCGTTGCGTCCGTTGAGCACCATCGAGGCGGTGGTCTTGGATAGTCCGGCGCGGTCCGCCACATCGGCAAGGGTGACTCTTTTGCGGATCATGCTCCCCTCCGGATCAGGGCTCGCGGGCCGTGAACGACCGCCGCGCGCCACCAACGATGACGCACAGCGGGCACTGTGACAAACCCTGCGCTCGGCTGTCTTTCCACCCCCCGCCGGGGTGAACGTATGTGAAGAACCTGTTTCCGTGCTGTTACCAGGTGACGCTTGACACGGATCGAGGCTCAGCGCATTCTTCATGCTAAATCAATTTAGCCCCTGGAAATACCGACACCGGGGCGGGTGGCGTGATGGCCCCCCACGAGATCGGTCGCACCTCCGTCCCTGGTCTTGGGTCGGGCGCGGAGAGCACCACAAGCGAAGTCGCAAACACCCCGAGGAGCGGGCAGATGATCAGATACGTGCGCAGAGCGACGGGCGGCCCCGCGCCGTCGTGGCCCAGCCGCAGGGCGATGCTCTCGATGACGCTGAGCGGTGTCCTGGCGCTCGCTGCCTGTGGTTCGCCGGGCGGCAAGGCGCCGACCACGGAGAGTTCGGGACCGGTCAGCACGCAGCTGGCAACTGCTCCGGTCAAGCTCAAGATGTACGCCGAGACGGGGTTCCCGCTGGCCAAGGCGCTGGCGGACGAGTTCACCAAACAGCACCCGAACGTCACCTTCGACATTCGCGAGGATCAGTTCACGACCATCGTCGAGAACGCGCCGCGAGTGATGGCCTCCGCAGACGCCCCGGACATCATCCGGCTGCCGACGATGAGCGACCTGGTGAAGAACGGCCTGCTCAAGAACCTCGACCCGTACTTCACCGCCTACGGATGGAACAAGTTCCCGGCCTCGCAGCTCGTGCAGCTGAGGATCGCCGACGGCGGCCGGCCGCGTGGGACGGGCTCGCTGTATGCGATGGGGCTGGGATACAGCGTCACGGGCGTGTTCTACAACAAGACGCTGGCCAAGAAGGCCGGGATGACCCAGCCGCCCGCGACCGTCGCCGAGTTCGAGGGCCTCCTGGCCAAGGCGAAGTCCGCCGGCGTCCTGCCGATCATGCAGTTCAACAAGAACACCGCGGGCATCAACTTCCCGATGCAGGCCCTGCAGAACCAGTTCGGCGACCCCGCCCAGGTCCTGGACTGGATCTTCCAGAAGCCCGGGGCGACCTACGACACCCCCGCGGCGCTGAAGGCCGCCCAGCACATCAAGCAGTGGGCTGAGGCCGGCTACTTCCCCAAGGACGCCAACGCCCTCGACTACACCGCGATGATGGGCCAGTTCGGCAAGGGCAACGGGTTGTTCATGTTCAACGGCGACTGGGAGTCGGCCAACCTCGCCAAGTCGATGAAGGACGACGTCGGGTTCTTCCTCTTCCCGTCCGAGACCGCCGGCGGCAAGCACGTGGCGATGTCGGCTCCCAACACCTTCGGCATCTCCGCCAAGGCCAAGAACCCCGACGTCGCCGCGTTCTTCCTCAACTGGCTCCACACCGATCCCAAGGCTCGCGACATCGCGGTGAACGTCGGCGGATCCAACCCCGGCGGCCCGACCGACCTGCCCGTTCCCGCTGTCCCGGCGGGGTCACTGCTGGCCCAGACGCTGGGCGCCTCCACGACCGTCGCCAAGGAGAACGGCGCCGTCGACTTCACCGCCAACGCCACTGGAGCGATCTTCGCCTCGGCGATCACGCCCGGGATCCAGCAGCTCATCGTCGGAAAGCAGACGCCCGAGGGCTACGTGAAGGCGGTCCAGAAGGAGTACGCGAAGGAACTGTCTCAGTGACACCAGCCAGTCACGACGCCCAGGTGCGGCCGCCGCGCGGCCGCACTGGCGGCGTCGCCGAACCCGCCACCGCCTCCTCCTCCGCTCCCACGTCCCGGCCGGGCCGGGTACGCCGGGCCCGATGGGGCGGCTGGCTGTACGTCCTGCCTGCTCTGGTCATGTACGGGGTGTTCGTCCTGCGGCCGCTGCTGCTCACCCTCCAGTACTCCCTCTACCGCTGGGACGGCATTGGAGCCGCGCAGTTCACCGGCCTGGACAACTACGTGACCGTGTTGACCGACTCGGATCTCCTTAAGATCATCGGCAATGCGTTCGTTTTGATCATCTTCTTCAGCTTCATCCCGGTCGGGCTCGGCCTCCTGATCGCCAGCCTCATCCGTCGCCTGGCCGACAGCCCGCTGGGCACCGTGACCCGCACGATCCTGTTCCTGCCGCAGGTGATCCCGCTGGTCGCGGCGGGTATCGCCTGGAGCTGGGTGCTGTCGTCGACCGGGATGGTCAACCAGTTCCTGAGCGGGATCGGCTTGGGAGGGGTGACCCGGTCGTGGCTGGGCGAGTTCGATACCGCTCTGCCCTCGGTCGGGCTGATCGGCGTGTGGGTGCTGCTCGGGTTGTGCACGATGCTCCTGCTCACCGGCATGAGCAAGATCGACTCTTCGCTGTACGAGGCGGCCAGCATCGACGGTGCCGGACCCGTCCGCCAGTTCCTCGCCGTCACGCTGCCGGGCCTGCGCCAGGAGATCGGCGTGTGCCTGACCGTGACCATCATCGCGGCCCTGGCCAGCTTCGACATCGTCTACATCTCCACCGGCGGCGGCCCCGGCCTGCAGACCACGGTTCCCGGGCTGGAGATCTACCGGCTCGCGTTCGCCCAGCGGCAGGTCGGGCTCGCCTCAGCGCTCAGCGTCGTGCTCATGCTGCTCGTGCTGATCTGCATCCTGCCCATCCAGCGGCTGACCCGAAAGGAGCGAGGATGAAGCTCACCCGACGCGAGCAGTGGACCGGCCAGGTCTTCCTGGTCCTGCTGATCCTCGCCACGCTCCTGCCTTTCGTCAGCATGCTGTCGGCCGCGTTGCAGCCCCGCGGGACCGTCCCCTCCGGCCTCCAGTGGCCCTCCGACCCGCAGTGGGGCAACTTCGTCGACGCCTTCAACGTCGCGAACATGGGCGCGCTCCTCAAGTCCAGCCTGCTGATCGTCGCCGGCGTCGTCCCCGTATCGGTCCTCATCGCCACGATGGCCGGGTTCGGGCTCGGCCACCTTCGCGTCCCCGGCGGTGCGATCGCGTTCGGCCTGTTCCTGCTCGGCCTCACCCTGCCGTTCGAAGCGGTCATCACCCCGACCTACTACCAGGTGCGCGACCTCGGCCTGCTCAACACCCGGTGGGCGATCATCCTGCCGCTCATCGGGCTGTACATGCCGTTCGCGGTGTTCTGGATGAGGGCCCACTTCGTCAACGTGCCCAGCGAGATCTCCGAAGCCGCGCGGGTCGACGGAACCACCACCTGGCAGCTGTTCTGGCGGGTTCACGTCCCGCTGGCCCGCCCTGCGGTCTCCTCCCTGGCGATCCTGCTGTTCCTGTGGACCTGGAACCAGTTCCTGCTGGCCATCGTGCTCATCGACGACCCCGCCAAGCGGACCATGGCCGGAGCGCTCGGCGCCTTCCAAGGACAGTGGGGCACCGACCTGGTGCTGCTGTGCGCCGGTTCGCTGATCATCCTCACCCCGACGCTCCTGGTCTTCCTCATCTTCCAGCGGCAGTTCATCAAGGCGCTCCTGCAAGGCGCAGTGAAGGGATAGACCTCTTGCCCACACCACACCTTGACGGCCACGCCGAGGCGGGCTACGGCCTGCTCGCGGACGTGTTCGCCGACAACTTCGCCACCCGAGGCGAGGTCGGCGCCGCCCTCACGCTCTTCGTCAAAGGCCGCAAGGTCGTCGATCTTCGGGGCGGGCTGGCCGACCGCCGCACCGCGCGCCCCTGGGAGAAGGACACCTCGGTGGTGGTGTTCTCCTGTACCAAGGCCATCATCGCGATCTGCGTCTACCGTCTGGTCGACCAAGGGCTCCTCGACCTGGACGCGCCCGTCGCCCGGTACTGGCCCGAGTACGCTCGCAACGGCAAGCAGGACACCACCGTTCGCTGGCTCCTGGCCCACCGGGCCGGCCTTCCCTCCCTGGACCGCGATCTCACCCTCGAGGAGGTCCTGGCCTGGCAGCCGGTGATCGAGGCGATTCAGGAACAGGCACCGCAGTGGACGCCGGGAACGGCGCACAGTTACCACGCCATGACCTACGGGTGGCTGACCGGGGAGGTCATCCGCCGCATCACGGGCCGGACACCCGGCCAGTACTTCCGCGACACCTTCGCCCAGCCCCTCGGACTGCACACCTGGATCGGCCTGCCGGCATCGCAACGCGAGGCCGTCGCCTGGATCGAACCGCCGCCCCACGACCCGATCCTGGACGACCCCGCCATCTCACGGCCTCTCACCATGGGAGGAGCGTTCGCCTTCCCCGCCGAGGCCGGCGTCGTCACCTTCAACGACCCGCGCATCCAGGCGGCCGAGATCCCCGGTGCGGGCGGCGTCAGCACCGCCGGTGGTCTGGCCCGGCTGTTCGCGGGCTGCGTCTCAACGATCGACGGGCCACGGCTGCTCACCCGCGACGCCATCGACGACGCCCTCGCCGTCCAATCAAGCGGACCGCAGCGGTCCGGGTTCGCTGACACCGGCCAACGGTGGGGGACCGGTTTCCTCCTGCACTCCCCGCCCGCCCGGCCGCTCCTGGGCGAACGCAGCTTCGGCCACGACGGCGCCGGCGGCCACCTGGCCTTCGGCGACGACGAGCACGAGGTCGGCTTCGCCTACGTCACCAACCAGATGGGCCCCGCCGACGACGACCGCGCCAACCGGCTGACCGCCGCCGTCCGCGCCTGCCTGGGCGTGCACGCCCCGGCGTCCCGAGCCTGAAAGGCCGTCGTTGAACCACATCGCGGTCATCGGCGAGACCGTGGCCGATGCCTTCGTCTCCCCTGACCCGATCCCCGGCCCGCTCGACCTGCACGTGCGGCCCGGCGGTGGCCCCGCCAACACCGCGGTCGCCCTCAGCCGACTCGGCGTGCCGACCCGGTTCGTCGGCCGGATCCCCCACGGACCCCTGGGAGCCCTGCTCCGCACCTACCTGTCGGAGTCCGGCGTCGACCTCCGCCACGTCGCCGACGCTCCCGAATCCGCCACCCTTGCTCTGGCGGCGGTCGGTGACGACGGCCAGGCCATCTACTCCTTCTACACCGAAGGCACCGCCGACTGGCAGTGGACGACCGACGAGCTCGCAGCCCGAACGCCCCTGGGCGCCTCGTGCGTCCACGCGGGCTCCCTGGCCCTCGCCCTGGAACCCGGCGGCCCCCTCATCGAGAACCTTCTACGAGCACACCGACCAACCTCGACCATCTCCATCGACCCCAACGTCCGCCCCGGCATCATCCCCCTCGACAAATACCGCCGGCTCCTTCCCGGCTGGATCGCGACGGCCGACCTGTTCCGCCTCAGTGAAGACGACCTCACCCTGCTGTGCCCCGACCGGACCATCGACGACCTCTGCGAGGAATGGCACACCGCCGGAATCCAGCTCATCATCATCACCCGAGGCGAACGAGGCGCCCACGCCTCCCTCAACGGCCACCGCATCACCACGCGAAGCCGCTCGATAACCCCCGTCGACACCATCGGCGCCGGCGACGCCTTCACAGCCGGGCTCCTGCACACCCTCCACTACCACGGCGCACTCGGCAGACGACTCCACACCCTCGACCCCGACCTCCTCGAGCACGCCCTCGCCTTCGCCACCGAGGTCGCCACCCTCACCTGCCTGCGCCAAGGCGCCGACCCGCCCCGCCTTACGGACATGTCCACCATCCGCACCTGGTAAGGAGGCAGAATCTCCTGATCAAGTGCCTGATGGACGGCACCCCGCCACTGGGCCGTGCCACCCATCAACGGATCCAGGCGTACGTCTCGGCTGCCCCAACACCACAAACTTGAATCGCTGCGCCCCCCGTCGACGGGGGGCGCAGCGGTTCAACGGCACTGGCCTGGGCCTACCCCTGGGCGGCAATGTCGCCGCCGTCGCTGTTGTGCAGTTCCCGCGATCACCTCCCGCGGGACGGAGCCGGCGCCGAGCAGATGAGCGGTCATCGGATGAGCCATGACCCGAACAACTTGGTAAGCGCGGGCATCACCAAGAAGATCAGCAGCGCGACGGCGACCGGCACCATGATGAGGAAGCGCACGAACATCGGCAGCCGGGGAATGGCTGCCTGCAGGAGATAGCCGAACGCCGTGATGATCGGGTAAATCGCGAGACAAGTCAGGACCCACATCTTCCAGCGCTTGAGCTGCGCCATAGGAGGGGCGGAAACCGCCATAAATCCAGTCTCTTCGCGGTTACCTTGAACAGACGACCTTCTGGAACGGCCCTAAACGACCGAACTGTACGAGGGCTTCCCCACCCATTCATAGGTGACATACATGATGCCGGATTCGGTGGTGGTCGACCCGGTGAGCTTCAGCCCAGCAGGAGTGGTTCCCTCGGCGAACAGCCGCTTGCCCTGGCCAAGGACGACGGGGAAGATCAGCAGTCGGTACTCGTCGACCAGCTCGGCCTCTTGCACCGTACGAAGCAGGTCACTGCTGCCCTGAACGAGGATTTCGCCTTCGGTGCGCTTCTTGAGATCGGCGATCGTCTGGGCGGCCTCGCCCACCAGCACCTCGGTGTTTCGCCACTCGGCGTTCATCGGACTTCTCGTGGCGACGTACTTGGGCATGCTGTTGATCTTGGCGCCACCCTCCTCGTCGGGCACGTTGGGCCAGTGCCCCGAGAGGATGTCATACGACCTGCGGCCCAGGAGCATGCCGTCCGCGCGGTCGAACACCTCGCCCATGATGCGGCCGAACCCCTCGTCCACGTGCGGGGCCAGCCATCCGCCGTGCGGGAAATCGTTGGAGTCGTCTTCGCCGGGCCCACCGGGGCCCTGCATGACCCCGTCCAACGACAGGAAGGTCGAGACCACCAGCCTGCTCGCCATCTGAACTCCTTCTAACGTTCAGGTAGGAACCTTGTCTCATCATGAGCTCCGCTTCCGAGGTCTGACCGGGAGCGGACCGGCATCACGCTAAAAGCGGCGCCTTCACGGCGTCTAGGGCCAAAGGACCCAACGAAACTCGGCGGCGTACACGCCGGGTGGACCTAGGCGGAGGCGATCCAGAGCCGCCGTGGAGCATGCCAGGATCGAGTGCGGCTTACCGTACTTAGAGGTCGTCTCAATTGGTGAGTCGGCGGTAGCGGGTCAGGATGGCGGCGATGCTTTTCTTAGCGGCGGTGGAGGTGGGAGGCTATTTGGCAAGGCGTTGGGTGATGCCCTCTGCACGCGGCCATTGCCGTAGGTGGGTGTAGTCGTAAGCCTTGTTGCCGTGCGATCTGGCTGCATGGGATGATTTTTCGATGGCGACGTTTGATCAGTCGGTAAGTGATCAAACAGCGGTGTGCGCAAGATTTGGTGTGCGGCCGACTCCACCGCTATCGAGCACGGTTGTCGGAGCATCGAGAGATGTCGTGAACCGGACTAAGGCTATGGCGTGGCCACTACACGGCCTCCGGCATCCCGTCCAAGGTGCCGCCAACGGCTGGTACGTCTGGGCTGGTGAACTGTCGTCGGCAGACGACTTCTTCGTCCCCTGGCACATGGAGCACCTAGTCGAGGCGTGGCCAGAGGTGGCGCCCTACCTAGTTCTTCCTCCAGGTTGGCGATTTCTTCTTGCGCCGGGCTACGAAGACGTCTGGTTCGACGAACGCTTGCTCAGGGTCGACCATGGGGAAGCAGGTGGGTGACCTTAGCGTGGCGTACCGGGGAGCACACACTGCTCGCCGCCGGTTTCGGCCTGGACGCAGCCGGTTTCGGCCTGGACGCCACCGGAGTCGACCTGGCCTCCAACGCATTGCGCACCGCTCGGGAGAAGGCGCATCAGCGGGGATTGGCAGCGCGCTTCCTGCGCCATGACGTGCGGCGGCTGGCTCAGCTGGGAGAGGTGTTCGACACGGTGCTGGACTCCCTGGTCTTCCACTCCTTCAGCGATGCCGACCGCGCCGCCTACCTCGACGTGGCTGCGGACGGTCCTGCGGCCCCGAGGCCGCCTGTTCGTGCTGTACTTCAGCGACCGGCAGCCCGGGCGAGATGGGAAGTCGCACAAGCTGACGCGGCAGACCCAACCGATCACACCACCACCCGGCCAGACCCTCGACCCCCCACCTCCACCCGTACGAGCAACCGCAGCACGCCGTCGGCACCTCAGCACGGCCGCCTTGGTGGCCATCGCGGCGCTGGTCATCGCGGTCCACCTGCGACTGGGCGAAGCCCTCCTCGCGAGCTCTCTGCGGGCCGGCTGGGTCGTCGGCGGAATCCTGGTAGTGGTCGTTGTGAAAGTCCTCATTGTCGGCCGGTACGCGCTCCACCGTCGCAGACCCTCCCAGGGCAATGAGAACCGGCGATAACCCTCCACGGCCTGAGCGACTGTCCCGCAGATATCGTGACTACCCTCTCTGCCGCGACTGCAGGTGAGGAGCCTGGCCGGCGCAAGATGCAGGAGTATCTGCGCACTCGCGTCGTCGGCGCACATGCTGAGGTCGCCGAACGGCGAACCGAACTAGTACTGCCGCTGCACCCCGGCCGACCTGATCCCTTTTGAGGAATCCGGTCTCGTCCACGATCAGCACTCCATCAGCGTCACCGAGGTACTCGACCACGTACTCGCGCACGTCGGCCTGCAGATCCTCGGCATCCCAGTGCGCCCCGCGCAACAACCGCTGCATGGCGTCCGGCGCCGTATCACCGGCGAACTCAGCCAGCGTCCACCCGTTCTTGCGCTCCAACCCGGCCAGCAGACCCCGCACATACGCCAGCGCCTGCCGCCGCGGCTCCACCCGCCCCCGCCCAAACCGGCGCCCCATCCGACAACCCAGCTCATCCAGCCCAGCCACTTGGCCGTTGCAGTACTAGAGCCGCGCCAGCAAGGCTTGGGTGTGGTCGCGTTCGGCCTGTGCGTCCAGGCTTTCGAACGCGGTGAGGGCGCGGGCGAGTTCGGCGCGGTCGTCGTGGAGGCGCCCGCGGGCACGGGCGAGGCAGGCCGCCGCCCAGGTGTTCTCTTCGGCGAGCGGGGTGGCCGCCGCCAGCAGGTCCGCCGCGTCGGGCAGGCGTGCGGCCACGGCCAATTCCGCGCCCGCCGCCCGCGCGTACGCGAGGTATTTGTCCAGCGGGGCGTCGACGGTGAAGGCCGTGCGTACGAGGGGTTCGGCGGTGTCGTACCGCTCGTTGTGGAGGGCGACGCGGGCGTCGACGAACGCCGCGACCGGTGCCGTGCCGAGCGTGCCGCCGGCCATTTCCGCGGCATGCGCCCGCCACAGTGCCACCGGCCCCGGCTCATCGAGCATCGCGCTGGCCAGCACCGTCATGCTCACGGCCGGCAGCATCCAGAGCGGGGCGGGGCGTCCGGCGCGTTCCCATTGGTCCAGCATTCGTTCGGCGTGGCCGATCGCGTCGTGGAAGCGGCCGGTCAGCACGAGGGGCTGGACGAGGCGGCTGGCCGTGATGTGGGAATCGCGCAGCAGGTCGTCGTCGATGCCGGCGCGGGCGGCGGCCATCGCGCCGGGCAGGTCGCCGGTCATGATCGCGTAGACGCAGGCGCGGCCGTAGGTGTTGCAGATCTCCGGTGCGCAGTACGGGTCGTCGCGGTCCATGGACGGCAGCAGCGCCAGGCGTTCGCGGGTGATGCGGTTGGCCTCGCGTAGTCGTCCGGCGTGCAGGGCCGCGGTCCCGGCGGCGCACAGGCCGGAGCTGACCAGGACCGGGTCCGCGGTCGCCCGGGTGGCGGCGAGGGCGGCGGCGGCGAGGGCGGGGTCGGGTGCCCCCTTGTCCGGGCCGGCCAGCCACGCGTGGGCCAGCGCCAGGCGCGCCGTGACCTCCGGGTCGTCGCCGGGTCCGGCCGCGGCCGCCTCGTCGAGGAGACCGCGCAGGCGCTCGTACGGGACGCTGGTCTCGAAGGCCTCGGGGAACCGGCAGGCCGTCTCGACCGCGCGGGCCAGGTCGATCGCCCGGCCGCGGTCGTCGCGGGCCCGTGCCGCCTGTTCGGCGGCCTCCAGGAGCAGCTCGAACACGTGCTGGTTGGAGGTGGTGCTCACGTGCGCGCACCCGGCTCCCGCGCGCAGGTCGCGCGCGGCCGACGCGGCGCTCGTCGCGAGCG
>NZ_JABVEB010000128.1 GCF_014323665.1 Actinomadura sp. HBU206391
GATCGCACCGCCGCAGCCGAGCGGCCCGGCGGTGCGTTATCAGACCGTCCAGCAGGACCCGGGATACTTCGAGGGCGTCCTGACCTTCACCAATGAGACCGGTGAGATGATGCACGCCTGGGAGGTGTCGTTCACCTATCCCGGGGCGAACGTCAAGAACATTTGGGACGCGGTGCTCGTACGGGGCGGCGACCATCCCGTCATCCGCAGTCTGCGTACCGCTGAGGCCATCCCACCCGGCGGCTCGCTCGAGGTCCGCTTCGGTGCGGAGGGCGTGCCCTCGATGCCGCGTGACTGTCTTTTCGGTGGTCAGGCCTGCGGCTTCGCCTGACGCGAGCCTCTCAGCGGCACCGGATGGAGTGTCGCGCGCGCCGTGGCGCGAGGACCGCCGTCGTCCCAGGTGATGGACGCCCGCCGTGCCGTGTCCGGAGCGCGGCTAGGCTTTGGGCATGCGTATTGCAAGGTTTTCCACGGATGACGGGATGTCCTTCGGAGTGATCGAGGAGGATTCCGTCGCCGCGATCGCGGCCCACCCGTTCGGTGATCTGCGATTCACCGGCGAGAGGTTCGCCCTTGCCGATGTACGGCTGCTCGCGCCGATCCTGCCCAGCAAGGTCATCGGGATCGGGAAGAACTATGCCGAGCACGCTCGCGAGATGGGCGGCGAGCCGCCCGAGGAGCCGGTGGTCTTCAGCAAGCCGTCGACCACGGTGATCGGCCCGGGTGAGACCGTCGCCTACCCGGAGAAGCTCTCTCAGCGGGTCGACTACGAGGGCGAGCTGGCGGTCGTCATCGGCAGGATGTGCCGTGAGGTCCCCGCGGCACGCGCCGCCGAGGTGATCCTCGGTTACACCTGCGGCAACGACGTCACCGCCCGCGACCTGCAGCAGCGGGACGGGCAGTGGACGCGGGCGAAGGGATTCGACACCTTCTGTCCGCTGGGTCCGTGGATCGAGACGTCCGCCGACCCCGCGGACCTCGCGATCACGACGATGGTCAACGGAGAGGTACGCCAGGACGCGCGTACGTCGCTGCTGATCCACGACATCCCGACACTGATCGAGTACGTCAGCCAGGTGATGACCCTGCTGCCCGGTGACGTGATCTTGACCGGTACGCCGGCCGGCGTCGGTCCGTTGGAGATCGATGACGAGGTGTCGGTGACCATCGAGTCCATCGGCACGCTCACGAACCGGGTCGTCTCACGCGAGTAATCACGAGCTATTGGTTTTGGTTCAGACTCTCGACTCCGGTAAGCTCTCCGAGGCGCAAGCGGCCCGGAAGGGCATACGCCGGTGGGGTATGGTGTAATCGGCAGCACGACTGATTCTGGTTCAGTTAGTCTAGGTTCGAGTCCTGGTACCCCAGCTGGGTCGACTGGCTTCGGTCGGTTTGACCCATTTCTCTTGTACGAGGCGGTTCGTAAGATCCGGTTCGGGCAAGGGTTGAATGTCCGGTAAGCTGAGCGTCGCCCGAGTGAGAGATCACAAGGGCGAGAGCAAGATCTTGGCCCCGTCGTCTAGTGGCCTAGGACGCCGCCCTCTCAAGGCGGTAACGCCGGTTCGAATCCGGTCGGGGCTACATATGTGGCAGTGCACGAAGGCCTGATCATCCACACGGTGATCAGGCCTTCGGCCGTCTGCGGGCCGATCACGTTCCCGAGGCTTCGGTTCCTTCGCTCAGCTTGAACTCGGCACGCCTGTCTTCGGGCACCAAGTCGAGGTAGTCCGCGTGCCTGCTGATCCAGTCGCGGATGAAAGGGCAGTAGGGCAGCACTCCGAGACCGGTGTCCCGAGAGGCGTCGAGCGCCTCGCGAACGAGCCGGCTGCCGATCCCACGGCCGTCGAACCGGGGATCCACCTCCGTGTGCAGGAGCGCGATGTCGTCCCCGCGCAGCCGATAGTCGAGGAATCCGGCGAGTTCCTCCCCTTCGTAGACCTCGAAGCGCTTCTGATCGGGAACGTCGATGATCCGCAGTGCCATGTGTGCCCAATCCGCCTTCGCATGCGGGCGTGACCCGGATGTCACGCCTCAGATCCAGGGAGCCGGCCCGTTGGTCGCCGATGTCCGAGCCCGCCGGACCGCCCGGAAACCATGGTCGCATCCGCCCGGCGGGGCCTGCGACGAGACGGACGCCGCGCGGCACGGCGCGGCACTAGGCTGCTGCTGCAGGTGTCGGCTTTCGCGCCGTCCGCCTACGTACGAGGAGAGAGCGCATGGCACACGAGGTCCGTGGTGTGATCGCCCGTAAGAAGGGCGAGCCCGTATCGGTGGAGACGATCATCGTTCCGGATCCCGGGCCGGGTGAGGCTCTGGTCCAGGTACAGGCGTGCGGCGTCTGCCACACGGACCTGCACTATCGCCAGGGAGGCATCAACGACGACTTCCCGTTCCTGCTCGGCCACGAGGCGGCCGGGATCGTGGAGGAGGTCGGCGTCGGGGTGACCGACGTGGCGCCCGGCGACTACGTCATCCTCAACTGGCGGGCGGTCTGCGGCCAGTGCCGCGCCTGTTCCCGCGGCCGCCCCTGGTACTGCTTCGCCACGCACAACGCCACCCAGAAGATGACGCTCGCCGACGGCACCGAGCTCGCGCCCGCGCTCGGCATCGGAGCCTTCGCCGACAAGACCCTGGTCGCGGCGGGTCAGTGCACCAAGGTCGATCCGGCCGCCAGTCCGGCGGCGGCGGGGCTGCTGGGCTGCGGCATCATGGCCGGCCTCGGCGCCGCGATCAACACGGGCGGCGTCACGCGGGGCGACTCGGTCGCGGTCATCGGGTGCGGCGGTGTGGGCAACGCGGCCATCGCGGGCGCGCGGCTCGCCGGAGCGTCGAAGATCATCGCGGTGGACATCGACGACCGCAAGCTGGAGTGGGCCCGAGGGTTCGGTGCGACGCACACGGTGAACTCCGCGGCCACCGATCCCGTCCAGGCGATCCGTGAACTCACCGGCGGCGACGGCGCCGACGTCGTGATCGAGGCCGTGGGCCGCCCCGAGACCTACGAGCAGGCCTTCTACGCCCGAGATCTGGCCGGCACCGTGGTGCTGGTCGGCGTGCCCACCCCGGACATGCGCATCGACCTTCCGTTGCTCGACGTCTTCGGCCGGGGCGGCGCGCTGAAGTCGTCCTGGTACGGCGACTGCCTGCCCTCCCGCGACTTCCCGATGCTCATCGACCTCTACAAGCAGGGCCGGCTCGAACTCGACGGCTTCGTCTCCGAGACGATCGGCCTGGACGAGGTCGAGTCCGCGTTCGACAAGATGCACCGCGGCGAGGTGCTTCGCTCGGTGGTGCTGCTGTGATCGAGCATCTGGTCACCTCGGGTCAGTTCACTCTCGACGGCGGCACCTGGGACGTCGACAACAACGTCTGGCTGGTCGGCGATGACGACGAGGTGCTGGTGATCGACGCCGCCCACGACGCCGACGCCATCCTGACCGCGATCGCCGGGCGGCGGCTCGTCGCCATCGTGTCCACGCACGCCCACAACGATCACATCAACGCGGCGGCGGCGGTGGCGGACGGGACCGGTGCGCCGATCCTGCTGCACGAGGACGACCGGGTGCTGTGGGACGCGGTCTATCCGGACCGCGCGCCGGACGGATCGCTCGCCGACGGTGACGAGATCACCGTCGCGGGCACGGTGCTGCGCGTCATGCACACGCCCGGCCACGCCCCCGGAGCCGTCTGCCTGTACGCGCCGGAGCTCGAGACCGTGTTCACCGGCGACACCCTCTTCCAGGGCGGCCCGGGAGCGACCGGCAGGTCCTACTCCGATTTCCCCACGATCATCGACTCGATCCGCGACCGACTGCTCGCGCTGCCGCCGAAGACGGTCGTGCGGACGGGGCACGGCGACACCACCGTCATCGGCACGGAGGCTCCGCACCTGGAGGAATGGATCCAGCGCGGCCACTGAGCCGGTCTGCGTGGGATTTCACGGTATGTGTCGGCAGATGTCAGTGCGGTCTGCCACGATGCGTGGCATGGGCAATCTGTATGACTACTTCACCGCCGCCGATGACGACGCCGCCGCGTCGGCCGCCGACCTGGTGGGCGGGCCCGCCGACGGCGGGTTCGACGTCCTGGCCACCAAGGGCATCGATCCGGTGGTGCAGATGGGGACGCTCGAGGCGCTGTTGACGGGCAGGCCGTACAAGGAGGTCATCCGGGATCCACGGCAGGGGGACGAGCTCCGGCGGAGTGCCGAGGCCGCCGAGCACGGTGTGGCGACCCTGACCGACTCGCTGGCCGCCGCGCTGGCCGATGCCGATCAGCGTCGGCTGGCCGAGGTGGCGGTGCCGTGGTCGGAGACCGACGAGTTCTGGGGTCAGGCCGACCCGGAGATCCTCGCGGGCTTCCTCGGTGAGCTCGCGGATCTGGCGCGCCGCGCGCGGGACGCCGGGCACCGGCTCTACTGCTGGTGGAGTCTGTGAATCTCCGTGGGGGGAGATGCGCGGTGGGCGCCGGTGTTGTTCAATGGAACATCTGTTCGTCCCGCCCCGAACCCCGCTCGAACATGTTCGTCGTGACCTGACCAAGGCATGAGGTGTCGACTTCGGTGAGCTCTGGCGTGCGGTCGCCCTCCGCACGCCTGCTCCGCCGTTGGGAGACGGATGAGCCGCAGGAGCTCTCCGCCCTCACCGCGGAGCCCGAGAACCGGAACTGGCGGGTCGTGACGCCCGGAGGGCGCTTCCTGCTCACGCGGCTTGTGTCCGCGACCCGGCGGCAGGCCCTGTTCCGGATTCAGGTGACGGCGGCGCTCGCTGCGGCGGGGCTGCCGGTGCCGGCCCCCATCCCGACACGCGACGGCCGCCCGCTGGTCGAGACCGCTCACGGGCGCTATGCGCTGTACTCCTGGATCGACGGCCGCCACCGAGAGGGCGTCGACCTCGGCATCGGCGAATGCCTGGAGCTCGGCAGGGTCCTCGGCCGACTTCACTCCGAGCTCGACCGGCTCACCCCGCCGGTGCAGCAGAGCCTGCTGGTGCCCGCCACCCGGGCCTGCGACGCCATCGCGGTCGCCGATCGGCTGCTCGCGGTCAGGTCCGACGACGGCGAGGGGCACGGTGAGCCCGCCGGGCGGCGGCTGGCGGGGCGGCGCGAGCTGCTCCTGGAGCTCGCCGACCACGAACCGCCCGCGGTCGAGACGGTGACGGCGGGCTACGTGCACGGCGGCCTTCACTCCGGCAACCTGCTGTACGGCCGGTTCACCGGCGGGGTCGTCGCCATCACGGGCTGGAGCGGGCCGCACATCGCGCCGTTCGCCGGGGAGCTCGTGGGGGCCGCCGTGGCGCTGTTCGGGTACGGCGACGAACGCGGCCTCGACCTGGAGCGCGTCGAGGCGTTCGTCCGCGGCCACGCGGCGGTCTTCCGGCTCGACGCGGGCCAGGTGCAGTCCGCGGTGCACCGGATGTGGTGGGAACGGCTCTGCGACGTCGAGGCGCTCGATCCCCGGGTCCCCGGTCGAGAGCGCTACGGCGACCGGGCGGCCGCTCTCGTCGAGTGGTGGACGGCCCATCTCGACCGCACCCTCGACGTCTTCGAGGCGGCCTACGCCCCCGGCGCCGGCGACCCCGATGCCGAGGCCGCCGCCGAGACCGCCTGAGAGCGCGAGGCCGCCCGCGTCGTAGCGCGGCGGCGATGAAGATCCATGATTTCCATACGATCCGTCGCGACCTCGTCTACATTCTGAAGCCCGCTCTCTTCATCCGCGTATGTGGTGACTTCTGCCACTTACACGATCAAAGCTGTTCGCCGTGAGGCCGCGCGGATCCCGCCGTGCCGGAGAGGCGCCCGTGACGTCGGTCGAGACGCGTCAGGGATGGAGCGGGAGACCCTTCATGACCTTGTCGACGGCGTTCCGGGGGCCGTGGATCGCGAGCCCGACGAGCCGGAGCTCGTCGGCGGGCACTGCGACGAGGGCGGCGCGATTGTCGTCGTCGTTGCCGGTCGCGAAGAGCTCCTCGGTGTAGACCCCGACGAGGAGGCCGCGGGAGAGCGCCCGGGCGTGCGCGCGTCCGAGCGCCTCACCCTCGGCCGCGTGGACCAGCACCGGCTGGCGGAACGTCGACAGGTAGCGGTTGCCGGAGCCGTCCTCGTACGGCTTGCCGATCAGTTCGGGGAATCCGGCGGCGACCCCGCCGGCGAGGAAGGTCGTCACGTTGAGCTTCTGCCATGCCGCCAGGTCCTCCCGGACGGCGATGGCGATCTTGGTGTCGAATCGCATGCCGGCAGCCTGCCCGGGTCGGCAGCCGTCGTATTGAACGCTGGTGCGCGACGAGCCGGACGCCGTGCGGTTCGGGCCGAATGCCGCTGCGGAACGGGCCGGGGCCGGTGTGGGCCGGACGCCGGTGACAATGGGGGCATGGACGTCGACGGCGAGTGGGTGAGCTACTGGCGGTCCGCCGATCAGCCGCTCGAGGCGATGCGGGCCCATTTCCAGCGGCACGCCTACCATCGGCACAGCCACGAGACCTACTCCTTCGGGGTCACCGAGCAGGGCGCGCAGTCGTTCAGGTGCCGAGGCGCGGCGCACACGAGCACGACCGGAATGGTGATGGCCTTCAACCCCGATGATCCGCACGACGGGCGGACGGCCACCGATCCGGGCTTCACCTACCGCATCGTCCATGTCGGCGCCGAGCTGGTCGCCGACGTGCTCGGCGACGTCGCCGGCCGACCGGCGGGGCTGCCGCTGTTCGCCGATCCGATCGTGCACGATCGGGCGCTCGCCCGGGTCGTCTGGCGGTTGCACACCGAGCTGACCGAAGCGCCGGCGGACGGCGCCGGCGCCCTGCGGCGGGACGAACTGCTGTCGGCCGCACTCACCGCACTGGTGCGCCGCGGGGCGACCGGGCCCGGCTCCGGGAACGGCACCGCTGCGAGGAACGGAGCCTCGGCGGTCCGGATCGCCGGCCGGGTGCGTACGCTGCTGGACGAGGCCTATGCCGACGACCTGGGCGCGGACGATCTCGCCGCGGTCACCGGGGCCAGCCGCTACGCCGTCTACCGAGCCTTCCAGGCGGTCTACGGCATGTCACCGAGCGACTACCAACGGCAGGCGCGGCTGCGCGCCGCGCGCCGGATGCTCGCCACGGGCGGTGCCCCCGCCAGGGTCGCCGCGGCGGTAGGCTTCGCCGACCAAAGCCATCTGACCCGTTGGTTCAGCAGGTACTACGGCATCACACCAGGCGCCTATCGCCACGCGGCCCTGGACCATGTGAGACCATCCTGTCCGATGGGCGACCGGGAGAGTGACATCCTCCTCAATGGATCCGAGCAATAGATCCGCCGACCCCCACCGGGGGCCGGCGTCGTGATCCTCGATGTGGTCTTCCTGGCCGCCGCGCTGGGACTGATCGGCGCCAACGGCGTCTTCGTCGCCGCGGAGTTCTCGCTGGTGACCGTCGAGCGCAGCCAGGTGCAGCGGCTCGCCGACGAGGGTGATCGAGGGGCCAAGGGCATCCTCACCGCCGTGCGCCGGCTGTCGTTCCAGCTCTCGGGCGCCCAGCTGGGCATCACGATCACTTCCCTGCTGCTCGGTGTGATGACCGAGCCGGCCATCGCGCACCTGCTGGCGCCGCTGATCTCGGCCCTGCCCGCGGGCTCGGACCGCGCTGCGGACGCTGCGGCCATCGCGGCGGCGCTGGTCATCGCCACGGTCGCGCAGATGGTGCTGGGCGAGCTGGTGCCCAAGAACGCCGCGCTGGCCAGCCCCCTGACGGTGGCCCGGTTCGCCACTCCGCCGCAGCGGGCCTTCTCGATCGTGTTCGGTCCACTGATCAGGGCGTTCAACGCCGGGGCGAACGGGATCGTCCGGTGGCTCGGCGTGGAGCCCCAGGACGAGCTCGCCTCGGCCCGGTCACCCGACGAGCTCGGCCTTCTGGTTCGGCTGTCGGCCGAGGCGGGGACCCTGCAGCCGACCACCGCCGCCATGCTGCACCGGGCGCTGAGATTCGGAGACAAGCTCGCGGCCGAGGCCATGACGCCCCGCGTCGACTGCATCGTGGTCGACGCCTCGGCGAGCGTGGCCGAGCTGCTGGAGATCGCCGATCGCAGCGGTCACCTGCGCTTCCCCGTACGCGACGACGACGAGGACCACGGCGCCGAGGGCGGCTGGGGCGAGGCCGCTGGGGTCAAGGGGGTGGCCGGCGTGGCCGGCGCGTTCGCCGTGCCGGAGCCCGACCGCGCGACCACGTGCGTGGCCGACATCGTGCTCGCTCCGGTACTGGTGCCGGGCACGCTTGGGCTGGGCACCGTGCTGGAGCGCCTGCGCGCCGCCCGCACCGAGATGGCGATCGTGGTGGACGAGTACGGCGGGTTCGCGGGCATCGTCACCACCGAGGACCTCGCCGAGGAACTGGTCGGCGAGATGGCCGACGAGTACGACCTGCCGGACGAGGAGTCGGCCGAGCCGGTCTCGACGCGGCTCGCGCCGGGCGAGTCCACGACCGTTCCGGGCGGGCTGAGCGCCGACGAGGTGGAGGAGCGCACCGGGTTCGTCATGCCGGAGGGGCCGTACGAGACCCTCGCGGGCCTCGTGCTGGCGCGGCTCGGTCACCTGCCCGTCGCGGGGGAGCGGGCCGTCGTGGACGGCTGGGAGCTGGTCGTCAAGGTGATGGAGCGGCACCGCGTCGAGCAGGTCACCGTCACCGCCCCCGCCCGCACCGAGGAGTGGTCGTGAACGCGCTCGATCTGGTCGCCATCGTGGCCCTGCTCGGGCTCAACGGCTTCTTCGTCGGCTCGGAGTTCGCACTGATCTCTGCGCGCCGCACGCGGATCGAGCCGCTCACCGGCCACTCGCGGAGGGCACGCGCGGTGGTCGCGGCGATGGAGTCGGTGCCGACGATGCTGGCCGGCGCGCAGCTGGGCGTGACGGTGGCGTCCCTGCTGCTCGGGGCGATCGGCGAGCCGGCCATCGCGGATGCGCTGGAACCGTGGTTCGAGGACGCGCACGTGCCCGAGCACTTCGTGCACCCGGTCGCCTTCGCGCTGGCGCTGGCGCTCGTGGTGTCGGGGCACATCATGCTCGGCGAGATGGTGCCCAAGAACCTAGCTCTGGCCGGCCCCGAGAGCGCCGCGCTGTGGATCGTGCCGCCCCTGCTGGCGTTCTCGCGGCTCGTCCAGCCCTTCATCGCCGTCATCAAACTGCTGTCGGACGCGACCCTGCGGCTGATGCGCCTGCCCGCGACGAGCGAGGTCCGCACCGTGTACACGCGCGACGAACTGCCGGCGCTCATCGGAGAGTCGCGCGAGCACCGTCTGCTCAACGCGGCCGAGCACGACCGGATGATCGCCGCCCTCGCGCTGCACGCCCAGCCGGTCGAGGCGGTGATGGTGCCGCTGGACCAGGTCGTCACGGTCTCGGCCGACACCACGCCCGCCGAGTTGCAGGACTTCGCCGGGCGGTACGGGCACTCGCGCTTCCCCGTGCACGGCGACGAGCGGGGTGACCTGCGCGGCTATCTGCACATCCTGGACGCCCTCAACGGCGCGCCCAGGGAACGGCCGCTGCCGGTCCGGACGCTGCCGCGAGTGGCGGGCGGCGCCATGCTGGCCGACGTGCTCGCCCTGATGCGCAAGAGCCGTGCCCAGGTCGTCGCCGTGTCGGGCCAGGACGGCGCCACGGTCGGGGTGGCGACCCTCGACGACGTTCTGGTCGCGTTGCTCCAGCCGGCGGAGTGATCGGCCGGCGGAGTGATGGGCCGGCGGAGTGACGGCCCGGATCAGCCGGTGCTTCATCGGCCGCCCTCGGGCAGCGGACGGTAGAGGGGGATGCCCGCGCGCGTCAGCTCGTCGCGGAGCGCGAAGTAAGCGTCGCCGAACGGATCATCGCCGGTCAGCGGCATCAGGCCGCGCCGGATCGCCACGTCGTGCGGGGCCAGGGCGGCCGCCGTCTCCAGATGCCGCCGGGCGGCGTCCGCGCGGTCGTTGCGGGCCAGCCACGTGGCGAGCCGGGCATGTGCCCGGGCGAGCCGCTCGTCACGGGTCGGGACCCGCAGGTGTTCGCGGACCTGCGCGTCGCTGAGCCCGGGGTCGCCGTCGATCACCCAGCGTCGCAGCGCGTCGAGCGAGGCCGCCGAGTCGAGCCCGTTCATCGACCGGAACAGGTCGGTCGCCGTCTGGGTGTCCTGTGGCCGGGCGACGCGGCCGTCCTCACCGATCCACACCACGGTGGGCACGTTGATCACGTTGTAGAGCTCGGCGACCGAGCCCTCGCTGTCGACCAGCGCCGGATGCGGGCCATGAGGTCCTGTGGCGTCCTTGAGCGCCTCGTCGATCCACGGGCGGGCGTCGTCCGTGGATCGGTCCGCGGCGACGCTCACCACGGTCAGGCCGTACGGCGCGAGGGCCGCATGCCGTGCCTGCCAGGCCGCGAGGTCGTAGCGGCAGCCGCACCAGGAGGCCCAGAAGACCAGCGCCACCTTGCGACCGCGGAAGTCCGACAGCGAGACGCCGTCGAGGGTGAAGTCCGGTGCGCGCCCGGGCGTGAGCGAAGGGGCGAACGGGCCGGCCCCGTCGGCGAAGGCGACGACGCGCTCGGCCGGGTCGACGGCGGCGATCTTCCCGACCAGCTCGGCGAACTCGGCGACGTCGATGCCGTCGGGCGTCTCGGCGGCGGCCGCGCGGGCTCGCGGCAGGCACGCCTGCTCGCGGCACCACCCGTACTCCCTGGGCTCCCAGCCGAGCAGCGGCAGGTCCGGCCGGACCAGCAGCCGACCCCCGGTGACCATGGCGTTCAGCGGGTACGTCCGGTCGGCCTCGACGGCGGTGAACGGGACTTGGAGCTCACTGGATAGTTGCACTATCCAATAGTTGGATAGCGCTAGTGTCTAGTCAAGGGGGTGCGGATGAAAATCTCGGAGCTCAGTGATCGGAGCGGTCTGACCGTACAGACGATCAAGTTCTATCTCCGCGAGGGCCTGATGCCGAAGGGCGCGGCCACCGGCGCCACGCGCGCGGAGTACGGCGACGCTCATCTGGAGCGGCTGCGGCTCATCCGCGCGTTGCGCGAGGTCGGCGATCTTCCGGTGTCCGCGATCAAGCGGATCGTCGGCGCCGTCGACGACACGGAGGTCGGCCTGCACGAGCTGCTGGGACGGGTGCAGTACGCCATCGGGCCGCACGTGGAGATCCCGGCGGACGACCCGCTCTGGCGGGCCGCGCGTGAGGACGTCGACGCGCTGATCGCCGAGCTTGGCTGGCGGGTCACCGCCGACGCGCCCGCCCGCGACCTGCTCGCCCAGACGTTCGTGGCCCTGCGCAAGCTGGGCTTCCCCGTCGTCCTCACCGAACTGCGCCCCTACATCGAGGCCGCCGTCGACATCGGCGAGCACGAGGCCGGCCGGCTGTCCACCGACGAACCTCGTAGCCGCGCCATCCACGGGATGCTCGTGACCACCGTGCTCTACGAGCAGGTGCTGCTGGCCCTGCACCGGCTCGCCCAGGAGCACGCGTCCGCCCGCCGACTCGGATAGCGGCGATCGGGCCCGGAGCCGGGCCCGAGATCCCGGTAATCTCCGAAAGGAATGCGACGAGCGTGTTCGTTCGGCTACGGTCGGTCACGCGGTACGTCTCACACAGTTCTGCGAGCGCCGGTGACCGGCCGGCCGCCCGACCAGATCGTTCCTTCACGGCCGCTACGTGACGGCGCCGGGGCATGCCCGGCACGAGCGGGAAGACGCATCCGCATGGCTTTCGATACGACAGGTTCCGGCGGCGACGTTCCGGTGGGCGAGCACCGTGATCGCGGCCGTCGGCGCCCCGCCGGCGAGAACCGGCTCGGGCGTTCCGCGGTGCGCGAGGACGCGGCGGCCGACGCCATGGTGGCCCTCTTCGACCGGGGCCGGCCCGAGGATTTCGCCCGGGTCTATCTCGCGCTGCGCGACGGCGGCTACACCAGGGATCGGCTGATCGAGCTGATGTGCGGCCGGGGCGAGGACTACGACCCCTTCCTCTTCGCCGGGGCGCTGGCGGAACTGCCGCACCTGTCCGACACCGAGTTCGCCAGGCACGGCCTCGACGCCATCCAGGTGGCCATGATGCGGGCCAGCTTCGCCGACTGGTACCGCGCCCTGGTCAGGCGTGGCCTGGGTTCGTGAGCCGCCGCGTCCGCTGAACGCTCAGCCGGTCGTGCGGCGCATCGAGTCTGAGATCTTCTCGGCGGCGGCCATCACCGGGTGGGCATGCTGGCGCCCGGGTGAGCGGGTCAGCCGCTCGATCGGGCCCGAGACCGAGACCGCGGCGATCACCCGCCCGCCGGCGCCACGGATCGCGGCGGAGACCGAGGCCACCCCCGACTCCCGCTCGCCGACGCTCTGCGCCCACCCGCGACGCCGCACCGACGCCAGGGTCGTGGCCTCGAACTTCGCGCCGCGCAGACCGCGATGCAGCCGGTCGGGCTCCTCCCACGCCAGCAGGATCTGTGCCGCCGACCCCGCCGTCATCGGCAGCGCGCTGCCGACCGGTACGGTGTCGCGCAGCCCGCTGGTGCGCTCGGCCGCGGCCACGCACACGCGGACGTCCCCCTGCCGTCGGTAGAGTTGGGCGCTCTCTCCGGTGAGATCACGTAGCTGGGTCAGGACGGGCTGGGCGATGGCCAGCAGCCGGTCCTCTCCGGCGGCGACCGCGAGCTCGGCCAGCCGCGGGCCGAGGATGAAGCGCCCCTGAGTGTCCCGGTGGACCAGGCGATGGTGCTCCAGGGCGACGGCGAGCCGATGGGCGGTGGGCCGAGCCAGTCCGGTCGTCTGCACGAGCTGTGCGAGCGAGGCCGGGCCGGCTTCCAGCGTGTTCAGAACGAGAACCGCTTTGTCGAGAACGCCGACTCCGCTAGAGTTGTCCATACCTCGATATTGCCGTCTCGGATTCTGAGATGCAAGTCGAAGTCGGAACGGCGCAGAGCGGCGCCGAGCAGCGATCGGATGAGGTGGAGCGATGGGCCGCACATTGGCGGACAAGGTTTACGACGCGCACGTCGTACGACAGGCCGAGGGCGAGCCGGATCTGCTCTACATCGACCTGCACCTCGTGCACGAGGTGACCAGCCCGCAGGCCTTCGACGGGCTGCGCATGGCCGGGCGGGTCGTCCGCCGGCCGGAGCTGACCATCGCCACCGAGGACCACAACGTCCCCACCACCGACATCCTGGCGCCGATCGCCGACCCGGTCTCGCGCACCCAGATCGAGACGCTGCGCAAGAACTGCGCCGAGTTCGGGATCCGGCTGCACCCGATGGGCGACGCCGGGCAGGGCATCGTGCACGTCATCGGACCTCAGCTCGGGCTGACCCAGCCGGGCATGACCGTGGTCTGCGGCGACTCCCACACCTCGACGCACGGTGCGTTCGGGGCGCTCGCCTTCGGCATCGGCACCAGCGAGGTCGAGCACGTGCTCGCCACCCAGGCGCTGCCGCAGATCAGGCCCAAGACGATGGCGATCACGGTCGAGAACACGCTGCCGTACGGCGTGACGGCCAAGGACCTGATCCTGGCGATCATCGCGAGGATCGGCACCGGCGGCGGCCAGGGGTACATCGTCGAGTACCGGGGCGAGGCGATCAGCGCGCTGTCGATGGAGGGCCGGATGACGGTCTGCAACATGTCCATCGAGGCGGGCGCCCGGGCAGGCATGATCGCGCCGGACGAGACGACCTTCGCCTACCTGGAGGGCCGCCCGCACGCCCCGTCCGGCGCGGACTGGGAGGCGGCCAAGGAGTACTGGCTGTCGCTGCGCACCGACGACGACGCGACCTTCGACCGTGAGATCGTGATCGACGCGGCGGAGCTGACGCCGTTCGTCACCTGGGGCACCAACCCGGGGCAGGGCGTACCGCTGGCCGCGACCGTCCCCAGTCCGGCCGAGTTCGCCGATCCGGCGGCGCGCGCCGCGGCCGAGCGGGCCCTGGAGTACATGGCCCTGACCGCGGGCACCCCGCTGCGCGACGTCGCGGTCGACACCGTGTTCGTCGGCTCCTGCACCAACGGGCGGATCGAGGACCTGCGGCTCGCCGCGGACATCATCAGGGGCCGCAAGGTGGCCGACGGCGTCCGCATGCTGGTCGTGCCCGGATCGATGAAGGTCAAGGCGCAGGCCGAACAGGAAGGCCTCAAGGAGGTGTTCCGAGCGGCCGGCGCCGAGTGGCGTGAGGCGGGCTGCTCGATGTGCCTCGGCATGAACCCCGACCAGCTCAAGCCGGGCGAGCGCAGCGCGTCCACCTCCAACCGGAACTTCGAGGGGCGGCAGGGCAAGGGCGGGCGCACCCATCTGGTGTCACCCGCCGTCGCCGCCGCCACCGCCGTCACCGGCCGCCTGACGGCCCCCGCCGACCTGTAAGGGGAGATCATGGAAGCGTTCACCGTTCACACCGGCCGCGCGGTGCCCCTGCGCCGCAGCAACGTCGACACCGACCAGATCATCCCGGCGGTCTGGCTGAAGCAGGTCAGCCGCACCGGATTCGAGAAGGGCCTGTTCGCCGCGTGGCGCGAAGACCCCTCCTTCGTGCTCAACGACCCCGTCTACGCCGGGGCGAGCATCCTGGTGGCCGGGCCCGACTTCGGCACCGGCTCCTCCCGCGAGCACGCCGTCTGGGCGTTGCAGCAGTACGGCTTCCGTGCCGTCGTCGCGGCCCGCTTCGGCGACATCTTCCGCAACAACGCGACCAAGATGGGCCTGCTGCCGATCCAGCTCCCCGAGGCCGATGTCGAGCGGATGCAGGGCAAGATCGAGGCCAACCCCGCCAAGGAGTTCACGGTCGACCTCGACCGGCGCGAGCTCCGCTGCGACGAGGGCGGCGTGCAGTCCTTCGAGATCGACGACTACACCCGGTGGCGCCTCATGGAGGGCCTCGACGACATCGGGCTGACCCTCCGCCACGCCGACGCCATCGCCTCGTACGAGGAGGGCCGTTCGTCCTGGCTGCCCGCCACGGCGTGACCGGAGAGGCCGGCCGCCCGGGTGCGGACGAGATGAGCGTCACGTGAGCGCGCCGCGCCCTCGTCCGGGTGACCCGGGCTGGGCGGGGCCGGAGTGGGATGACCCCGCCCTCACCGCGCTGGCTCACCGGCTGCGTGAGGCACACCGCCTGGTCGCTCCGCTTCCCGTGGACGACCGGCGGCGACTGATCCGGCAGCTGCTCATGATCACCGATCTCGCCAAGCGCGATCCCGAACTCGCCGGGCGTCGCCTGGCGGCGTTCTTGACCGATTTCGAGCAGTGGCGGGAACCGTCTGCCGAGCCCGGCGACCAAGAGCGGCGCGAGCTGCGGCGGACGATCGGCGGAGATCCTGGAGGGCCTGGCGAGAGCGGCCGGCAGGCAGAGTGACGCTTGTCACCGATATCACCCGCCCTGACGTGTTTTGTGGGCATCCGTCCAGGCCATACAGCCTGTGGAAACGGGGGAGGAGCAAGGAAATCGCCTACGACACGGCAACTATTGCTTGCAGGTGATTGTGCAGCCGCCGTAGGTCCCCTAGTTTCGTCGGGGCAAGGGGGAACTGGAGGAGTATCCCAATGAACAAGCGTGAGCTGGTCGACGCGATCTCTGAGCGGCTGGGGAGCAAGAAAGCCGCATCCGAGGCTGTCGATGCCATCTTGGAGACCATCCAAGCGGCGGTCGCCAAGGGAGAGAAAGTCGCCATCACCGGGTTCGGTTCGTTCGAGAAGGCCGATCGGCCTGCCCGAACGGCTCGTAACCCGGCAACAGGCAAGGCCATCCAGGTCCCTGCGACATCGGTGCCGAAGTTCAAGCCCGGTGCCGATTTCAAGAATCTGG
>NZ_JABVEB010000129.1 GCF_014323665.1 Actinomadura sp. HBU206391
ACGCCGGGAGCGGCCGGCCGTCCAGGCGTCAGAGGCGGCCGCGATCAGCCGCTCGGCCCTGGCCTCACGGGTGGGTGAGAGGACGGCGGCACGCTGCCAGGCACGGGAGGACTCGGCCAGGTGCCCGGCCCGCCTGGCCGCGACGGCCGCCGCCACCAGCTCGTCGGCGAGACCGCCGTCCGGTTCGCCGGCGACCGCCGCCAGGTGCCAGCTGCGTCGCGGCCGCTCCCATTCCCGGTCGAGAACGGTCGCGAGCACCGCGTGCGCGGCGTGGCGCTCGGCGGGGGCCGCGTCGGCGTACAGGCATGAGCCGATGAGCCTGTCGGGCACCTCCACGGCCTGACCGTCGAGCCGCACTAGGCCCGCGGCCCGGGCCGGCTCGAGCGCCCTCAGATCGATGTCGGCCTGTGCCGCGGCGCGGGCGAGCGTGTCGAGATCGAGCCGGTCGTCGGCCACCGCCATGAGGACCAGCCGGCGGGCCGCCTGGGAAAGCCGCAGATACCGCCGCCGGTAGAGCGCCCGCAGCCTGCTGCACGCCGGGAGCGCCCGGGGCGGTGGCGCGTCGCCGGAGAGCTGCTCGGGCGTCAGCGCCTCGGCCAGTTCGACGAGCGCGAGAGGCCGGCCGCAGGCGAGCTCGATCAGTTCCCCGGCCAGCTCGGCGGGCAGTGCGCCGCCGGCCCGGTCCTCGAGAACGCGAAGGCCGGCCGCGTCGTCGAGAGCGGTGAGCGAGAGGCTGGGAACATCGGCGAAATGATCCGGGCCGGCCGCCCCCGGCGGGTCGCCTGAGGCGGACAGCACCATGACGACCGGCTCGTCGGCGAGCCGTCTCGCCGTGAAGGCCAACGCCGCCGCCGAGACCCGGTCCAGCCAATGCGCGTCGTCGACCCAGCACAGGACCGGGCCGCTCCGCGACACCTCGGCCAGCAGGCCGCCCACGGCCCCGTAGAGCGACAGGGAGCCGGCCGGCCGCTCGCACCGCCCGCCGGCGACCGGCGCCAGCGCGTCGGCCTGCGGCGCGGGCAGCCGGCCGATCCGCTCGGCGACGGGCCGCAGCAGCCGGTGCAGGCCGGCCAGCGGAACGGCGCTCTCCTGCCGGATCCCCCGGGCGCCGAGCGTACGGAAATCCGGGCCGGCCCGCCGTACGGCCGCCTCCAGCAGCGCGGTTCGGCCCAGACCCGGTTCGGAGACGATCAGCAGCGCTCCGCCTTCTCCCGCTCGGGCCCGGTCGAGCAGCGCGCCGAGGGTCTCGAGCTCGTGGCCGCGTCCGCGCAGCACGGGCGAGTCGCCGGTTCCGGTCGCGTCGGACATGCCGTCCGCGCCGGAGAGGGCGAAGGGACGGCGTGATCCCATGTCACTCCCTCGGCGGGTGGGAACGGATCGCTGGCATACGTCAACACGGTGCCGCCGAACCGGTCTAGAGCGGCGTTCTCATTCAGTGACCCGGCCCAACGAGCGGGCACCGGTGTTGTGATCGGGCACAATCCGGCCGCCCGATCGGCCCGCCGGTCTGGTCAGGGCGGTGCTTCGATGGCACCATGAGCGCCCGCGAGCGCTGGAGGTGGCATCGACATGGCGACCGCGCCGGACGGCGCCGACCGCGCCATCATGCAGAAGGCGGTGCTGCGACTTTCGGATCGCCTGCCCGAGCTCACCGATCAGCTGGTCTCGGAGATCCTCGACGGAGAGGGACGTGACCGTCCCGCCGAGCTGCGCGACGACCTCTGGGAGACCTGCCGTACCGGCCTGGGACACGGCATCGGGGCGATCCTCGATCCGGGCGGCCGGCGGCTGGACCTTCAATGGGCCGAGCGGCTCGGCCGGCGTCGAGCCGAGCAGGGACAGCCGCTGGACCAGCTGCTGCGATCCTACCGGCTGGCGGGCAGGGTGTTCTGGGAGGCCCTGGTCGAGGTGGTGAGCGAGGAGCATCCCGCGCATGTGCCGGCTCTGGTGCGGCATGCCACCCGAACCTGGCAGACCATCGATCAGCAGTCCAGCATGGCCGCGGAGGCCTATCGCCACACCCGCTACGAGCTGCTGCGGCGTAGCGAGGAACGCGTTCAGGCGGTCGTCGATGCGTTGCTGGAGGGGCGTGCCTCCGAGGGCGAGCTGCTCGCGACCGCGTCCGCCGTCCTCGGCCTGCCTGCGCGGGGCCGCTACGCGGTCGTCATGCTGCGCGACGACGACGCCTTGGACGAGCGGGGCGGACACCGGCCCGCGGACGTCAGCGGGACGGGGCTCGGCGGGATGCGGTTGATCTGGCGGATGCGCGCCGACACCAGGGTCGGGCTCGTCTGCCTCGGCCCGGCCGGTCTGGACGACCTCGTGGACGCACTGCGGCCTCACGTGCGCGGTCACGCAGGAGTGAGCCCGGTCGTCGAGACGCTGGCCGATCTCGGCCGGGCGCGGCGGCTCGCCGAACTCGCGCTGCGCACCTGCTGGGCCGGGGAACCCGAGATCGCCACCCTCGACCGGCGGCTGCCGGACGCTCTGGTCGTCTCCCAGCCCGAGCTGGCCGGGCGGCTCGGCCGGGAGGTGCTGGGCGCCCTCACCGAGGTGGACCCCGGGCTCCGTGACGTCCTCGTGTCGACCCTCACCGCCTGGCTCGACTGCGACGGGTCGGCGGCACGGGCCGCGGCTCGTCTCTACTGCCACCACAACACCGTGCTCAACCGGCTCCGCCGCCTCGAACAGCTCACCGGCCGATCGCTGAGCCGCCCGCGCGACCTCGTGGAAGTGGCCCTCGCGCTGAGCGCGATACATCTTCACGGCACCGGCCCCGCCGGCTCGCCGGTCTGATCGGGCTCCGGAACATCGAACTCCGGAACATCGATCCGGGGGATCAGGACGGTTCGGGCGCCTCGCCGCGTTCGCGGAGCAGAGCCTGGAGCTCGGTGATGGCCTTCCTGGCCCGCTCGCCCTCAGAGCCCTGGATGCCCATCGCGCCGACCGAGGTGCCGTCGGCGAGGTCGAGGGTGGGCCAGGGATCGCCCTGCACCATGGTGATCCGCAGCACCTCGGCCCAGTCGTACCGGTGCGTGCGCAGCGGGTTGACGACGGTGAGTCTCTGCTCGTCGGCGACCACCTTGCTGCGGGCTAGCAGATGCAGGATCGCGGCGATGCCCAGGCCGAACACCACCAGGCCGATGCGGTCGGCGATGCCGAAGGGCGGCGCCACCACGAAGGCGAGCACGATCATGCCAAGCACGATCATGCTCGCCAGCGTGTATGCGATCAGCCGGCTACGGAACGGGCGCCAGGTGATCGGGAGGGGCCTAGTCAACGATCTTGGCGATGGGAATCTCGAGGATGTCACGGGCTCCGGCCGTCCTGAGCGCCGGGATCAGCGTGTTGACGCCGCGCTTGGCGACGACGCTCTCCACCGCGTGCATCTGTCCGCCGGCCAGCGGGGTGACGGTCGGCGACGACATCGCCGGCATGATGTCGAGCACGCCCTGCAGCCCGCCGTTGGCGACGTTGAGCTTGAGCAGCACCTGGCCGCGTGCCCGGATCACGCCCTGGAGCAGCAGCGCGATGTCCTCCATCGCGGCGCGCTTCTCCGGGACCTCATAGGCCTCGCGGTTGGCGACGAGCTCGGTGTAGCTGGTGAGCAGCGTGTCGAGGATGCGCAGGCCGTTCTTGCGCAGTGACGACCCGGTCTCGGTCAGGTCGACGATCGCGTCGACGATGTCGGGCACCTTCGCCTCGGTGGCGCCGTAGGACGGAACGACCCTGGCCTTCACCCCGTTCTTCTCCAAGAACCGCTGGGTGAGGGCGGGGAACTCAGTGGAGATCCGGACGCCCTCGGGCAGATCGGAGACCCGCTGCCATGGCGCGTCGGCCGGTACGGCCATGATGACGCGCACCGGGTTGGACGTGGCCTTCGAGTACTTCAGCTCACCGAGCGACACGACGTCGGCGTCGGTCTCGGTGATCCAGTCCCGGCCCGTGATGCCGAGGTCGAAGAGCCCCTGCTCCAGATAGGTGGGGATCTCCTGGGGCCGCAGAACCCGGACCCGGTCGATGCGCGGGTCGTCGATCGACGCGCGGTAGTCGCGGTCGGAGGCCCGCTGAACGGTCAGGTCGGCGGCGTCGAAGAGCTCGAGCGTCGCCTTTTCGAGTGAGCCCTTGGGCAGGACGAGAGACAGCACGGAAGAACCTTTCGTGTGGATGTCGCGGGAAACCAGGCGGGCTCGGAAGCCCGGATGGCCGGGTCACAGGGGGTGTATCCCCTGGATCTCCGCTAGAGATGCTCGGAGAGGTGCCCGGCGTGACCGTGATGCCGCAGACCTCGCAAGGTCAGTGCCGTGTCGAGTGCGGCCACAGTCGCCTCCCATCCCTTGTCCTCGCGGCTGTCCGCCAGCCCACTGCGATCGATTGCCTGTTCAATGGTCTCACAGGTGAGAACCCCGTTGCCGACCGGCGTCGCCTCGTCGAGGGCCACGCGGGTCAGCCCGGCGGTGACGGAATCGCACACGTAGTCGAAATGCGCGCTCTCACCGCGGATGACGGCGCCGAGGCACACCACCGCGTCATGGTCCCGGGCGAGCTGCTGGGCTATGACCGGGAGCTCCAGCGCCCCCGGAACCCGCGCGACGACCGGCTCGACCACGCCGCACGCCTTCGCCGCCTCGACCGCGCGCTCGAGAAGCCGGTCGGTGACCTCGGCGTGCCAGCGGGTACAGACGATCCCGAGTGAGAGATCGGCCGCGTCGACCGTGATGTCCTCAGGTCTGCCAGTCCCGCTCATGAGGCGTCCTCCAGCCCGGCGATCTTGTGACCGAGACGGTCCCGCTTGACGGTCAGGTAGCGCAGGTTGTGCTCGGTGACGGTGACCGGCAGCGCGATCCGGCCGTGCACCCGCAAGCCGAAGCCCTGCAACCCCTGCATTTTCTTCGGGTTGTTTGTCAGCATCCGGATGGAGCGTACGCCAAGATCTGTGAGCATGTGGGCGGCATTGCTGTACTCCCGGGCATCGGCCGGCAGGCCGAGCTCCAGGTTGGCGTCCACGGTGTCGGAACCGTTGTCCTGCAGGTGATAGGCGCGCAGTTTGGCCAGCAGGCCGATCCCCCGGCCCTCGTGCCCGCGCAGGTAGAGGACGATGCCCCGGCCCTCGGCGGCGATCTCGCCCATGGCGGCGTCGAGCTGGGTGCCGCAGTCGCATCGCTCCGAGCCGAGCACGTCTCCGGTCAGGCACTCGGAGTGCACCCGGACGAGGATGTCCTCGCCGTCGCCGATCTCCCCGTACACGAGTGCGAGGTGCTCGCCACCGTCGATCGCGCTGGAGTAGCCGACCGCGCGCCAGACGCCGTGCCGGTTCGGCAACCGGGTCTCGGCGGCGCGGTGCACCATCTGCTCGGTCCGCCGGCGGTGCTCGACCAGCTGCTCGATGGAGATCAGCTTCAGCCCGTGCTCCTTGGCGAAGATCTGTAGCTCCGGCAGCCGGGCCATCGTGCCGTCGTCGTTGACCACCTCGGCGAGCGCGCCCGCCTCGGTCAGCCCGGCGAGCCTGGCCAGGTCGACCGCCGCCTCGGTGTGCCCGCGGCGGCGCAGCACGCCGCCCTCGTGGTAGCGCAGGGGGAAGATGTGGCCGGGCCGGACGATCTCATGCGGCTCGGTCGCCGAGTCGCACAGCGTACGGATCGTACGGGCCCGGTCGGCGGCGGAGATGCCCGTCGTGACCCCGTCGCGCGCGTCGACACTGATCGTGTAGGCCGTCCGCATCCGGTCCCGGTTCTGCGACGTCATCAGCGGGATCTGCAGCCGGTCCAGGTCCTCGCCCAGCATCGGCACACAGATGACTCCGCTGGTGTAGCGGATGGTGAACGCCAGCAGCTCCGGGGTCGCCTTGCCGGCGGCGAAGATGATGTCGCCCTCGTTCTCACGGTCCTCATCGTCCACCACCACGACCGGCCTGCCCGCGGCGATGTCCGCGACGGCCTCCTCGACGCTCGCGAACATTCCCCTGGTCTCCTTCTCATCGCCGCTCACGACGCCACCACCTCGAGATTCTGGGTTCCGGTGGTCTGTGCCCGGTACTGCCGGAGCCAGCCGCGGAACCCGATCAACACCATTACGAAGAACACCGCGTAGACCACGCCCGACACCACCAGGCCGGACGAGAAGGCGAGCGGCACCCCGACCATGTCGACGATCACCCACATGATCCAGAAGTCCACGAGCGCGCGCCCCTGGGCGTAGGTCGCCACGGCACTCCCGACGAAGATGTAGGCGTCGGGCAGCGGCGCCCACGACCAGCCGGTGGCCTCGAAGAACAGGGCCACGAGGCCGGTGCCGGCCACCATGACGCCGATCAGCGCCAGCCGCTCGCGCCCGGTGGCCGGACGGACCCGCAGATCCCGGCCGTCGCGCAGGCCGCGCGACCACCGCCACCAGCCGTACATGGCGAGTCCGCCGAACATCACCTGCTTGAGCGCGTTGCCGGTGATGTGCGCGCTCACCGACGCGACGAAGAGGAGCACGGACGCCAGCAGCTGCACCGGCCAGGTCCAGATCGTCCGGATGTAGGCCAGCCACAGCGTGGCGAGCGCGCAGACGTTGCCGACCAGGTCGGTGAGGAGCACCTTGTGCCCGAGGACGAGGAAGCCCGTCTGCGTCCAGCTCATCGGTCCGCGTCCATGAGCCGTTCGACGTACTTCGCGACGACGTCGACCTCGAGGTTCACCGGGTCGCCGGGACCCTTGTGGCCGAGCGTCGTGAGCGCGAGCGTGGTCGGGATCAGGCTGACCGTGAACCAGCCGGTCGCGGCCTCGACCACGGTGAGGCTGATCCCGTCGACGGTGATCGAGCCCTTCGCGACGACGTACCGCGAGAGCCCGGCCGGCAGCGACACCTTGACGACGTCCCAGTGCTCACCCGGCTCGCGGGACAGGATCTCGGCCACCCCGTCGACATGCCCCTGCACCAGGTGGCCGCCCAGCCGGTCGGCGAGGCGGACCGGACGCTCGAGGTTGACCCGCGTACCCGGCTCGACGGCGCCCAGACCGGACCGGTCGAGGGTCTCCTTCATCACGTCGGCCGTGAAGACGTCCTCTTCGAGGTCGACCACGGTGAGGCAGACGCCGTTGACCGCGATCGACGCGCCGTGCACGGCATCCTGGGTGACCAGCGGTCCGCGGATCGTGAGCCGCGCCGAGTCTCGCAGGAACTCGACTCCCACGATCTCGCCGAGTTCTTCGACGATGCCGGTGAACATGTCCCGAAGTCTCCTTCAGATAAGACTCCGGGGGAGGTCGCGAGGACCCGCGAAGACAACGCCCCAGGTCGGGGCGCATCGCGCGCTGCCTCCCATCCGGACTCTCACCGTCGGTCCCGGAGTTCCACCGGGTCAACCGGCCGATGGCTTCGGCCGGGTCGCGGACTGTCACCGCCGGTTCGGAATTTCACCGACCCCGGAGCACGCTTGCTGACTTCCGTAACCAGTGTGCCATCTTTCGCATTCCCCACCACATGTGAGGATGCCCACCATCTCAGAGTAAACAACCTAGCGCTCGCTTGGTAGACCCAAAAGCCGGACCGGGCCCGTCGCGAGCGCTCTCCCGGGCCGGCCGCCGGGCTAACCCGCTTCGCGCGTGGACCAGCCGGCACTGGCCCGCTCGGCCCTCTCGCGCAGAGCCCGCACCGCCTCGGCCGGGTCGTCGGCGCCGAAGACGGCGTTCCCGGCGACGAAGACGTCGGCGCCCGCCTCGGCGCATCGCTCGATCGTCTCGGCGCTGACGCCACCGTCGACCTGGAGCCGGACCGACAGCTCACGGCCTCTGATCAGTTCACGGGCGCGGCGCACCTTCGGCAGCACCACGTCGAGGAACCGCTGGCCGCCGAATCCCGGCTCCACCGTCATGAGCAGAAGCATGTCGATCTCGCCGAGGAGATCCTCATACGGCTCCACCGGGGTGGCCGGGTTGATCCCGAGCCCGGCCCGCGCGCCCGCGGACCGGATCGCGCGCAAGGTGCGGATCGGCGCCTTGGCCGCCTCGGCGTGGATCGTGACGCCACCGGCGCCCGCCTCGGCGTACTGCGGCGCCCACCGGTCCGGATCCTCGATCATGAGGTGGCAGTCCAGCGGCAGCGCGCTGTGCTTCATCAGCGCCTCCACGACCGGCAGGCCGATCGTCAGGTTGGGCACGAAGTGGTTGTCCATCACATCGACGTGCACCCAGTCGGCGGCGTCGGAGATGAGCGCGACATCGTCGGCGAGCCGGGCGAAGTCGGCGGACAGGATGCTGGGTGAGATCTGTACGGCCATGATGCACCTGAGTCTAGGAGGCTTCGCGGCCCGCGGCCTCACCCGCTCAGGTGACCGAGCGGGTGTCTCCCTGCGCGAGGCTCTCGGCCCGCACGGCGCTCACCTCGCGACGCGCCAGCCCGAGGCGGACGAACGCCGCGGGCGCCCCGGCCGTGATCCACAGCGACAGCAGCGTGTGCACCACGAAGACCACGATGACCTGGGTGCCGGCGAACAGGCCCACCACCCAGATCGCGGCGGCCCCGGCGAAGCCGAGCGGCACCCGCGCGAGCCGTCGCAGCGGTGACCCGCCGGCGTCCAACCAGCCTGAGTGGGCCAGCCAGGACAGCCCGGTCAGCACCCCGAGCAGTGTTCCCGTGGCCGCGCCGCCCTGCGCGAGCGACACGGGCCTCACTCTGCCGCCCGCCAGTTCGATGGCCCTGGCCCATGCCTCCGGAAGAGGCCGGCCGGACAGCGCCTCGACCGCCAGCGCGGTGGCCGCCAGTACGGCCGCCGCGACCACGACGCTGAGCAGGAGCTGCACCGCGAGGGCCCTGCGCGTCCACCAGGGCACCACGATCGGCTCCAGGGCCAGAGCCAGGACCAGCAGCGCCACGCCGATCCCCCAGCCGGCGAGCACCTGCTGGATCGAGTGCATCCCGAGATAGACGCGCGACACCCCGACCAGGAACACCACCGCCACGACCAGCACCCAGACCGCTCGCCGCCGGGCCTGGACCCCGGCCAGACCCCACGCGACGGCGGAGCCCTGCGCGTGCCCGGACGGCATCCCGAACGAGGAGAGCGATTGGTGCGCCTTGACCGACTGGTCGGTCCAGTACGGCCGGGGGGCGTGCCAGAGCAGCTTCAGGAGCGTGTTGATCGCGGCGCTGAAGGCCAGCACGACCGCTGCCCGGGCGCCCACGCGCGGGCTGACGCACCAGAAGACCAGGACCAGGATGGGCAGATAGAACCCAGCGCTGCCGATGAACGATATGAACCTCATGAACTCGGTCAGCATGGCGACGCCATGCCGACGCGAGCCGATGTCGTCTCCGCCATACCCCGATCATGCCCGGTTCGAGAGCGGTGCCACGGAAGCCGTCGCGACACTGATGTCGAGTGCCGGACGGCCGGGCCGCCACGGCGGCGGCATTCCCGCGCCTCGCCGGTGACGTTGTGCGGCGGCGCTCTTTTGCCACTTCTTGAGGATGTCCGCAAGGACGCGTCCGTCAACTGGCGGCCTGGCGCCGTTCGTCCGGGCGGCGCAGCAACGCCATGAACATGGCGTCCGTGCCATGACGGTGCGGCCAGAACTGCGCGTACGGTCCCGCACCGAGGTCCGGAAGCGGCGCGGCCGACACCTCGGCCAGCGCCGCGGGAGCGTCGAGGCGCTCCACGTCCGGGCGGTCCTTCAGCACGTCGTCCACGACGACCCTGGTCTCGGCCAGGTGCGGCGAGCAGGTGACGTAGGCGACCACGCCGCCGGGCCGCACCGAGTCGAGCGCGCTCGCGAGCAGCCCGCGCTGCAGAGGGCCCAGCTCGGCCACGGTCTCAGGGCTGCGCCGCCAGCGGGCCTCCGGACGGCGCCGCAGCGCGCCGAGACCCGTGCACGGCACATCGACGAGCACCCTGTCGAAGGCGCCGGCCGGCCAGGCGGGCGAGGCGCCGTTCACGACGGCGACACCCGTCCGGTCGTCCACGGCGCGCCGGACCAGGCGGGCACGGTGCGGCTGGACGTCGCACGCCAGCAGCCTGGCGTCGCGCCCGGCGGCCACCGCGGCGAGCAGGCCGGCCTTGCCGCCCGGTCCCGCGCACAGGTCCAGCCAGCGCTCGTCACGGCCGTCCAGCGGCACCGCCGCCAGGGCCAGGGCGACCAGCTGGCTGGCCTCGTCCTGCACGCCCGCGCGTCCCTCGCGTACGGCGTCGATCGCGGCGGGGTCGCCCTCGGTGAGCAGCGCGGCGTACGGAGAGTACGGGGCGGGCTCGGCCCCGGCGGCGAGCAGCTCCTCGACCGAGGCGCGTGCGGGCTTGGCGATGAGCGTCACCCTGGGCCGGTCGTTGTCCGCGGCGAGCAGCGCCTCGAGTTCGCCGCGCGCGGCGCCGAGCGCGTCCTTCAGCGAGGACACGATCCAGCGCGGGTGACTGTAGGTCACCGAGAGCCGCCCGGTCTCGTCCTCGGGCGCCACGATCTCCAGCCAGGCGTCGAGATCGCGGCTCGCGACCTTGCGCAGCACGGCGTTGGCGAACTTGGCCTGCCCGGGCCCGGCGACGTCGCGGGCGAGTTCGACGGTGGTCGCGACCGCCGCGTGCGGCGGGATCCGGGTGCGCAGCAGCTGGTGGGCGCCGAGCCGCAGCACGGCCAGCAACGGCGCGTCGATCCGGCGCAGCTCCCTGTCGCTGCACATGGCCAGCACCGCGTCGTAGGTGCCGCGGCCGCGCAGCGTGCCGTAGGTCAGCTCGGTCGCCAGCGCGGCGTCGCGGCCGGTCAGGCCGCGTTCCCGCAGCCGCGCGGGCAGCAGCAGGTTGGCGTAGGCGTCGCGGGTGTCGACGGCCCGGATGACGTCGAAGGCGGTGCGGCGAACCAGATCCTGTGGCCGGCCGGTACGGCGCGGCCGACCGGGACGACGGGTGTCATGGGAACGTGGCGGCATCAGATCTCCGCCTCAGGTCGAACGAGCGCCTTCAAACGAGCCGGTCCTCCTCGGTGCGGCGCAGGCCGCGGGTCCAGTCGACGGCGCTCATCTGCCGCTTGCCCTGAGGACGCACGTCGCCGAGCGCGACCGGGTGGGTCCCGGTGCCGACGAGCACCTCCTTCTTGCCGGCCCGCAGCTCACCGGGCGCCAGATCACCGGCCGCGAGATCACCGGCGCCGGCCGCCGGCCGCACCGGGCCCAGCTTGATCCGGTCGCCGTGGAGGGTGGTCCATGCGCCGGGAGCGGGGGTGCAGGCGCGGATGAGGCGGTCGACGCGGGTGGCCGGGGCGGTCCAGTCCACGCGGGCGTGCTCGGGGCCGAGCTTGGCCGCGTACGACACGCCCTCGGTCGGCTGCGGACGGGGTTCCAGCAGCCCCGACTCGATGCCGTCCATGGTGTCGACGAGCAGCTTCGCGCCGGCGTGGGCCAGCCGTTCCAGCAGGTCACCGGTCGTGTCGGCCGACCGGATCGGCTCGGTGAGCACACCGTAGACCGGGCCGGTGTCGAGATCCTCCTCGATCTCGAAGGTGGCCGCTCCGGTGATGTCGTCCCCGTGCAGGATCGCGTGCTGCACGGGCGCGGCACCACGCCAGGCCGGCAGAAGCGAGAAGTGCAGATTGACCCAGCCGTGCGGCGGAATGTCGAGAGCGGCGCGCGGGAGGAGCGCGCCATAGGCCACGACCGGGCAGCAGTCGGGGGCGATGGCCCGCAGCCGGTCCAGGAAGTCGGGGTCGCGGGCCTTGACGGGCTTGAGCACCTCGACGCCCGCCTCGGCCGCCCGTTCGGCGACGGGGCTGGCGATCAGGTGCCGGCCCCGCCCCGCGGGCGCGTCGGGCCGGGTGACGACCGCGGCCACCTCGTGCCGTGACGCGAGCAGCGCCTCGAGTGCGGGCACCGCCGCCTCTGGGGTCCCCGCGAAGACGAGCCTCACTAGAGGGCCCTCCCGAAGGTCTGGTGCGGCGAGTCCCTGATGACCGGGGCCGGGTCGCCGAACCACTCGGCCTCGCGGATGGCCTTCATCGCGGCCTTGCGCTGCTCAGGGTCCATCCGGTCGACGAACAGGATGCCGTCAAGGTGGTCGGTCTCGTGCTGGACGCACCTGGCCAGCAGTTCCGTGCCCTCCAGGGTGATCGGCTCGCCGTGCATGTTGAAGCCCTTGGCCACGACCCGCATCGCGCGGGGCGTGGGGAACGCGAGCCCGGGAATCGACAGGCAGCCCTCGTCGCCCTCCTGCTGCTCCTCCGACAGATCCAGCGACGGGTTCACCAGGTGTCCGAGGTGGTCATCGACGTAGTAGGTGAAGACCCGCAGCCCCACTCCGAGCTGCGGTGCGGCGAGACCCACCCCCGGCGCGTCGATCATGGTGTCGGTGAGGTCCTTGACGAGCTGGTGCAGCTGCTTGTCGAAGTCCCTCACCGGCTCGGCCGCGGTGCGCAACACCGGGTCGCCGAAGAGTCGGATGGGCTTGACGGCCAATAGTGGCTCCGTTCGGTGCGTGCTGGGGATTCCGGTGTGTGTCCGGCGATCGTCTTGACAGTCTACGGAGCGTTGGAGCGCAATCCCCACCCGTTACCCGCTCAGACGCGAGAACGTGCCTTGAAAGCGGACTTGCGCGCCGCCTTGGCCACCACCTTGTCCGGATGGTGACGGCCGAGGAGCTCGAGGACCTCCGCCGTGTCGGGGTGGTCGACCCGCCACATCTCGGCGACCATGGCCCCGAGGTCCGCGTCGGCCGGAGCGTCGGCCAGCGCCACGGCGACGGCATCCTGCGGCTCGGTGCTCTCGAGCAGCCCCGCCACCGTGTCAGTGAAGATCCACATCATCTCGTCGGCGTTCAGCTCGATCTCATCGTCACCGTGGGCGTGCAGCCACAGTGCCGCGTACGGCCGGGCGGCCGGCTCCTCCAGCGCCCGGCGCACGACGGGCTCGGCCGACGGACCGGCGTGGTGCAGGACCGCCGCGGCGAGGTTGCGGACCCCGGCGGTGCCGTCGCGCATGACGGCGAGAAGCTCCGCCGCCGCCTCGGCCGGCTCCCTGCGCGACAGCCACAGGCCGATCTCCTCGTCGGCGGTGTCCTCTCCGTGGTCGACGAGCCCTTCGAGGAACTCGGCGGCGGGCGCCTCGGCCAGGTCGCCGACCAGCGGAGCCCGGTAGCCGTCGGCCAGCAGCAGCTCGCGGACCGCCCAGACCCCGAGGGGTGTCAGCGCGTGTCCGGCCTCCTCGTCGGTCCGCACCACGCCCCAGTCGACGAGCTCCTCCATCGCGAGGGTGAAGGCGTACCTGCCGGTGGTCTCCAGCAACGCGACGTCGGAGATCTCGTAGGTCTCCTCGATGTGCGCGAAGAGAAGATCGAAGAGCTCGTCCTCGGGCACCGGCTCGGGCCGCTCGTACAGGTGGATCAGCATGCCGGGGAGGTCTTTGCGCACGACCTCGACGACGCTCACCTGATCGCCCGGATCGACGGTGGGGGTCACCGCGGCGTCGAAGGCCGCAAGCCACGAGGTCAAGGCCGCCTCGTCGTCGCCCTGCGCGAAGGCGTCCAGCGCGGGGCCCGGCCGCACCCGGCCGTCCTCGACCAGCAGGACGGCGGCCGACACCGCCGCGCGCCACAGCCGCGTGAGTTCGGCGATCCCGCCCGTTCCGGCCGGCCCCTGCTCCGGCGCCCCCGTGGTCGCGGCATCGAGTTCCGCGATCGCGGCCGCGGCGTCCTCCGGCGTCAGCCCGCCGTCGTCGGTCAGCTCGGTGACCTCGCGCTCGGCCACCCAGGCGGCCAGCCCGCGGATCCGCTCGGTGAGCCCCGACCCGCGTGCCTGCGCCGCCAGTTCCTCCTGCGGGGCCAGCCGCACGGGGCCCACCACGGCGTCCTCGGCCGCGAACATCATCTCGGAGATCCGGGCGACCTGCTCCTCCTCGGGCAGTGCGCTGAACTCGTCGGACCACCGGCGCACCGCCGCCTCGTCGGCCGGATCCACGCCGTCGGCCCGCATCAGCCGCGTGAGCATCTCGGCGGCGGACTCCTGATCGAGATCATCGGCCGCGGCCATGGCCGCGGCGAACTCCGGTTCGATCCCGGCCAGCCGTACCCGCAGCCGCTCGGCCCCGTCGGCGGGGACGGCGCCGCTGTCGGCCAGGAAGTCGACCAGCTCGTGGCCGGCCGCCAGGACCGCCGGCACGTCGTCGGAACCGGCGGCGACCATGCTGGGAAACTCCTGGAGCAGGAGCCGGTCCAGGCCGTCGGGGGTCAGCTCCCCGGCCGCGCGCAGCCCGAGCCCGTCCGCGGCGAGTTCGAGCAGGATGCGGGCCCCTCCGACGTCCGTCCGCCCGTCACGCCGCTCCGCCCATCGCTCCAGCTCGCGGATCGTCGTCTCAACCCATTCGTCGGCCACGGATCAACCCTACGGCGGGCGTCCGTCCCGGACAGGTGTATCCGCCGTCTTCTCCGGTCGGCCCTGGACGGGCCCGCGCCCGCGCCGGGCTCGCCCCGTCCGGTGGTGGACGACCCGCGGCCGTGAAGGCGGGCGGGTCAGATGAGTTCGAGCGGGTCGATCTGCACACGGACGGGTTCGGGGGCCTTGCGCGCACTGCGCACGCCCTGGCCGGCCTTGAGCGCGTGGGCGAGGGCGGGCCCGGCGGCCCGCTCGACGCGGACCAGCGCCCGCTCGCGCGGCTGGGCGGCCGGGCGGGATCCGCCCGCGCCGGGTTCGCCGTCTCCGCCTCCGGCGGGGACGGCGGCGGGTGCCCCTGCGGCGGCGAGGACGGGTACCGGGCCGAGGATCTGGGCGCCTTCGGGAAGCCGGGCGATCTCGAGGAGCTCCCTCAGTGCGGCCGGCGTGCCGGTGAGCGAGGCCATCCGGGCGGCTGGCGGGAAACCCAGTTCCCTGCGCTCGCCGAGCTCACGCTCGGCATGGGTCACGGGGTCCCAGCGGAGCAGCGCCTGTACCGGGCCGAGCGCGCCGTCCGCGAGCACGACGACGGGTCCGGCCGGCCGGACCAGGGCGGCCGCGTTCATCCAGCGGCGCAGGGCCTCCTCACCGGCCCGCAGATCGGCCCGCCCGAGCAGCACCCAGCCGTCCAGCAGAAGGGCGGCCGCGTAACCGTCGTCGGCCACCGGCTCGGCGCCGGGGGTCGCCACGACGATCGCCGCCTCGCCCCCGACCCGGTCGAGCACGCCGTCGCGCCCCGAGGTGCGTACCGGCACGCCGGGAAAGGCACGGCCCAGTTCCTCGGCGGTACGGCGCGCTCCGACCATGATCGCGCGGACCTGCCGGCCGCCGCACTCGGGGCACTGCCACTGCCCCGCGATGCGGCCGCACCACCGGCAGTGGGGCGCCGCGTGCGAGGAGTTCACCGACAGCGTGCCCTGGCAGGCGTCACAGCGCGCCGGTCCACGGCAGCGGGCACAGGCCAGCGCGGGGACATAGCCGCGGCGCGGCACCTGGACCAGGACGGGGCCGTCCGCGAGCGCCTGGCGAGCCGTGCGGAACGCCAGATGCGGCAGGCGGGCGCTGCGGGCGGCCTCGTCGCGGGCCAGCTCGGCGTCCTCACCGGCGGGGTGGATCCGCGGCATCACCCGCCGAAGCGTCGGTCGGTCCGGCACCAGGGCGTGCGCCCATCCGGTCTCGATCAGCTGGGTGGCGTCCGTCGTGCGGTTGAACCCGCCGATGAGCGCACCCGCACCGGTCCGGTGGGCCCGTAGCGCGAGCACGTCACGGGCGTGCGGATAGGGCGCGTGCGGCTCGGCGTGCACGTCGTCGCCGTCGTCCCAGAGCACGACGAGACCGAGATCGCGCACGGGCGCGAACATCGCGGCGCGGGT
>NZ_JABVEB010000013.1 GCF_014323665.1 Actinomadura sp. HBU206391
GGCCGGGTCGCCGGTGCCGTCGGCGCCGTCGGCCGCGACGGCGGGAGAGCCCGAGCCCATCAGCAGCCGCTGGGCCTCCTGGGCGGTCGGCCGGTCTTCGGGATCCTTGGCGAGGCACGCGGCGACCACCTCGCGCATCGGGCCGGCCAGCTCGCCGAGGTCCGGTTCGGCCGTCACGATGCGGTGCATCACCGCTGCGGTGTCGTCGTCGCCGAAGGCGGGGTGTCCCCTCGACGCGAACACCATCGTGCTGCCCCAGGCGAACAGGTCGGCGGGCGGCCCGAAGCCCTGGCCGGCGATCTGTTCGGGGGCCATGTAGGCCGGCGTCCCGATCGTCTGCGTCTCGCTCGCCGCTCCGCGCACCCGCGCGATGCCGAAGTCGAGCACCCGGGGCCCGTCAGAGCCGAGCACGATGTTGTGCGGCTTGAAGTCCCGGTGCAGGATCCCGGCCTGGTGGATCGCGGCCAGCGCCGTGAGGGTGCTGATGGCCAGCCGCTCCAGCGCGCCGCCGCTGCGCGGGCCTCGCTCGCGGACCGATGCGTACAGAGTGGGGCCCTCGACGTACTCGCTCACGATGTACGGCCGGTCGCCGATCAGGTCCGCGTCGAGCACCTGCGCGATGCAGAACCGGGCCACGCGCTTGGCCACGTGCAGTTCACGTACGAAGCGAGCCCGCGACGACGCGTCCGCGATCAGGTCGTCATGGAGCAGCTTGATGGCGACGTACTCGCCTTCTGAGCCGTCGCCGGCGCGGCGGCCGAGATAGACGGCGCCCTGACCGCCTTCGCCCAAGAGCCCGAGGATGTCGTACTGCCCGACCCGTGCCGGGTCCCTGGGGCGCAACGGCGCCGCGTCCGGCATGATCGTCCTTTCTGTCACACCGCTCTCTGTGGTCACACGCGGTGTCAGGGAGAAGGTTATTTGTCTCGTGACGCCATGTCATATCGGTTCGCTTCATCGTCACGACCGCAAGACCACGCCGTTGTGCCACTGTGATCTTTCGGGCGGTGCCGGCCCGTGGCCCATGCCCGGGTGGTACGGCCCCCGCCCTCTACCGGGTCCCGATCCGGTTTCCGGTATGAACGGTCATGCGGAACCGAACCGCGGGACCCCTGAGCTCGGGAGGAGCACCGGTGACCAGTTGGCCGCCCTTGCCAGCCGATACCCCCTTTCCGGTGGAGAACCTGCCGTATGGCGTCTTCTCCGCAGCAGACGGACGCCGCAGGATCGGCGTCGCCATCGGTGACCACGTACTGGACCTGGCGCCGGTCGCGCGAGCGAGCGGGTTGCCGTTCGCCGACCTGCTCGACCGCCCGGTGCTGAATCCGCTGATGGCGGCGGGTCCGCCGACCTGGCGCGCCGTGCGGGCGGAGATCACCTCGTGGCTCACGGACACGGCGCATCGGGCCGCGGTGGAGCCGCATCTGCTGCCGCGCGGGGAGGTGACGCCGCACCTGCCGTTCGAGGTCGCGGACTACGTCGACTTCTACTCCTCCGAGCATCACGCGACCAACGTGGGCCGCATCTTCCGCCCGGGCGGCCAACCGCTGACGCCGAACTGGCGGCACCTGCCGATCGGGTATCACGGCCGGGCCGGAACGGTGGTCGTCTCGGGCTCGCCGGTCACGAGGCCGGCCGGACAGCGCAAGGCGCCGTCGGACCCGGCGCCGACGTTCGGACCTTCGCGGCGGCTCGACATCGAGGCCGAGGTCGGTTTCGTCGTCGGCGTTCCCTCTGAGCTCGGCCGACCGGTGCCGGTGGGCGCGTTCCGCGACCACGTGTTCGGGATCTGCCTGGTCAACGACTGGTCGGCACGTGACATCCAGGCATGGGAGACCGTTCCCCTCGGCCCGTTCCTCGGCAAGTCCTTCGCCACCTCGGTGTCGCCGTGGGTGGTGCCGCTGGACGCGCTGGAGTCCGCCCGGGTGGCGCCGCCGGCCCGGGATCCGGCGGTGCTGCCGTACCTGGACGACGCGGCCGAACCCTGGTCGCTCGACCTGGCCCTGGAGATCCGGCTCAACGGCCACGTGATCTCCCGCCCGCCGTTCGCGCCGATGTACTGGACGGGCGCACAGCAACTGGCCCACCTCACCGTCAACGGAGCCTCCCTGCGGACCGGGGACCTCTACGCCTCAGGCACGGTCAGCGGTCCCGAGCGCGAACAGCGGGGCTGCCTGCTGGAGTTCACCTGGGGCGGCGCGGAGTCGTTCGAGCTGCCGGACGGCACCCGCCGGACCTTTCTGGAGGACGGAGACGAGGTGACGATCACCGCCACCGCTCCGGGACCGGGCGGCGTGCGGCTCGGCCTGGGTGAGGTGACGGGCCGGGTCGTGCCCACGCCGGAGCCATGAGCCCGACCGGGCCGGCGAGGGTGGAGGTCGCGGTCGTTCGGCCGGTGCCGCGAAGTAGCGGCCGGCGGCCCGGTCATGCGGCCGCCAGCAGGGACGCCAGGGCCTCGTTGAACGCCGCGGGCCGCTCCAGGTTGGGCATGTGCCCGGCCCCTTCGATGACGGCCAGGGACGCCTTCGGGATGCGGTCGTACATCAGCCGCGCGTCGGCCACCGGGGTGAACTCGTCCCGGTCGCCGACCACCACCAGGGTGGGCACGGCGACGTGCGACAGCATCTCCACATAGTCGGGACGTTCGGCGCGACCGCGCAGGGCGGCCGCGGCGCCCTGCGCCGACGTGCCCCGCATCATGCCGAGCACATGTCGTGCGACGGCGGGCAGGGCGCGGATGTTGTCCGGGGCCACCATCTTCGGCAGCACCTCGTCGGCGTACGGGGCCATGCCCTCGCCGATGAGCCGCTCGGCCATCTCGTCGCGTGCTCTCCTGCCGTCCGCGGTCTCGGCCTGGGCGGAGGTGTCGGCGAGCAGCAGGCCGCGGACCCGGTGCGGGAACAGCCGGTGGAACTCCATGACGATCTGACCGCCCATGGACAGACCGCCGAGGACGATCCGGTCGATCCGCAGGTGATCGAGGAGGGCGGCGATGTCGCGGGCGAAGGTCTCCAGCGTCGTCTTGCCGGGCACGACGGTGCTCTCGCCATAGCCGCGCAGGTCCGGGGCGACCACCCGTACCCCCGCACCGCCGAAGTGCTCGATCTGGGGTCGCCACATCGTCCGGTCGAAGGGGTGGCCGTGAACGAGCACCAGCGGGTCACCACCACCGATGGCACGACCGCGGACGTCGCCGCCGCCCACATCGTCGAATCCGATGGTGATCCCGCCAATGGAAACGGTGCTCATCGTGGTGCTCTCCTCGTGTCTGGGCAGCCGCGATCGCACTCGTCGCCGCCGCCGGCTGCGCGTCACCAGCGCGCCGTTGTCGGCGCCTTGACGGCTCGATGCTATGAGGTGCAATATCTCGGTGCAATAGTAAAAATGCTCTCGGTGCAATATAGTGCGAGGTCGTGAAATGGACGATTACCGGCTGATCGCGGACGGCCTGGCGGCCGACATCGCGGCGGGGCGGCTGCGCCCCGGCGATCGGCTCGCGCCGCAGCGGCGGTTCGCCCGCCAGCACGGCATCGCCGGTTCCACCGCGGCACGGGTGTACGGCGAGCTGATCCGCCGGGGGCTGGCCGTCGGCGAGGTCGGCCGAGGCACCTTCGTACGGGCCGGCAGGCCCGCACCCGAGCCCGCGCTCGCCGAACCGGGCGGCGCGCGTGTCGATCTGGAACTGAACTTCGCCATTCCGGCCGAGCAGCCGGCCCTGCTCGCCCGCAGCCTGGAGCGCCTGATGCGGCCGGACGCGCTCGCCGCCGCACTGACGCCGGTCGGCGCGTCCGGCACGCCGGCGGCCCGTGCGGCCACCGCCGAGCTGCTCTCGCGACCCGGCTGGACGCCCGGTGCCGAGCAACTGCTCTTCGCCGGCAACGGCCGGCAGGCGATCGCCGCCGCGATCGCCGCGCTGGTCCCGGTGGGGGAGCGCCTCGGGGTCGAGGCGCTCACCTATCCCGTGGTCAAGGCCATCGCCACCCGGCTCGGCGTCACGCTCGTCCCGCTGCCGACCGACGACGCCGGGCTGGTGCCGGAGGCACTGGAATCCGCGCACCGGGCCGCGCCGCTCAGCGCCGTGTACCTACAGCCGACTCTGCACAACCCGCTCGGCGTCACCATGCCGGCGCGGCGCCGCGCCGCGCTCGCCGACGTGCTGCACAGGCTCGGCCTGTACGCGATCGAGGACGCCATCTACGCCTTCTTGAGCGACGAGCCGGCACCGCTCGCCGCGCTCGCTCCCGAGCACACCGTGCTTGTCGACGGCCTGTCCAAGCGTCTCGCCCCGGGTCTGTCCCTCGGCTTCGCGGTGCCGCCCGCGAGCATCGCCGGCCGCGTGGCGGCGGCGCTCAGATCGGGGACCTGGACCGCTCCCCGCTTCGCGCTCGAGGCGGCCACCTGCTGGCTGACCGACGGTACGGCGGCCACCCTGAGGCAGATCAAGCGTCGTGACGCCGCGGCCCGCCAGGAGATCATGCGCGGCCGCCTCGGCGGGTTCGCGGTCGCGGCCGATTCGAACGCCTACCACTGCTGGTGGGAGTTGCCGGAGCAGTGGCGGGCCGAGACCTTCGTCGCCGCCGCGTCCCGGCGGGGTATCGCGGTCACCCCCGCTGCGGCGTTCGCCATCACGCCGGGCCGCGCGCCCAACGCCGTACGGCTCGCGCTGGCCGCTCCGCCGGTGGACATGCTGTCCGCCGCGCTGGAGGTGCTCGCCTCGATCGCCCGAGGCACGCCCGAAGACACCGGTGTCGAGTGAGGACGCGGCCGGCACGCTACGGCCGGACGGTAGTACCAGCCGTACCGCGAGGTGAACGAGAGGTCCTTGAGCTTGGCGCCGTTGACGCGCAGGTCCACGGGCGCGGTCAGTCCGGTGCCCGCGGCGTTGTCGGGGACGCTGTAGCGGACCGTCATCGCGTTGGCGGGCTTGGTCAGGGTGAACTCGACGTACTGCCCGGCCGCGCTGAGCCGGACCGCTCTGCGGCCGGAGGCCTCGGACGGCAGGTGCGTGTAGACGCGGTCGGGCCCGATGACCGCACCGTTCGTGGCGGCGTCCTCGGCCTCGATCTCGGTGAAGGGGACGGTCGCGCCGCGGCCCGGCACGGCGATGGGCGATCCGCTCGCCGCCTGGGCGGCGGCGGGCCGCATCGGCGTCGGCAGCGAGGTGACCATCGAGGCCACGAGGGCGATCAGCGCCGTGATCGCGACGACGACCGTGAGTCGTCCGGTGACAGGGGAGGTGTTGTTACCCGGGTGGTGGCCAGGTCTCTTCATCGCTGGACCCTTCCGCATCGGCGCCGGGGGACGCGAGGGCAGTCACGGACGCGGAGACCGTCCAAGCCCGGCGGGGGTGGCGCCGACTCTGCTCGTGACGGCTGCCGGGGGTGGGCCAAACGATAGGTCGGTTGACAGGATCTTGCAATCATCTGACAGAAACTTACAAATTCCAGATAGCCGGCCAGAAATAACCGTGGGTAGGTCACAGTGTGATTGGAACGATCCGTATGCCGGTCCGGAACTCACTCCGCATGGTTCGACGCGACGGGCACGTCCGCCGGGACGACCTGGGCGCATGGCCGCAACTGCTTGCGCGCTCTGTCGTAGGCTTGCCGTCATGACACGACGACTTGCCGACGTGGCCAAGAAGGTCGGGGTGAGCGAGGCGACCGTGAGCCGCGTGCTCAACGGCAGACCCGGCGTCTCGGAGGCGACGCGCGAGTCGGTGCTGACCGCCCTCGATGTGCTCGGCTACGAGCGGCCGACGCAGCTGCGCGGCGACCGTGCGCGCCTGGTCGGCCTGGTGCTGCCAGAGCTGCAGAACCCCATCTTCCCGGCCTTCGCCGAGGTCGTGGGCGGCGCGCTCGCGCAGCAGGGGCTCACCCCGGTGCTGTGCACCCGGACGGTGGGCGGGGTGTCGGAGGCCGAGTACGTGGAGCTTCTGCTCCAGCAGCAGGTGTCCGGGGTCATGTTCGCCGGCGGCCTCTACGCGCAGGCGGACGCATCGCACCTTCACTACGAACGACTGGTCGAGCGGGGTCTGCCCACCGTGCTGGTCAACGCCGCCGTGGAGCACCTCCGTTTCCCGCGCGTCTCATGCGACGACGCCGTCGCGACCGAGCAGGCGGTGGGGCATCTGGCCGCACTCGGGCACGAGCGCATCGGCATGGTCCTGTGCCCGCCCGACCACATGCCCTCGCGGCGCAAGCTGGAGGCCTACCTCAGGCTGTCGCGGGCCGGGCTGCCCACCGGCCCCGAGCTCGTCGAGCACACGACCTTCTCCCTCGAGGGCGGCCACGCGGCGACCGGCCGGCTCCTGGACAAGGGCGTGACCGGCATCGTGTGCGCGAGCGACGTGCTCGCCATGGGCGCGATCCGGGCGGCCCGCCGCCGGGGCCTGTCCGTGCCGGCGGACATCTCGGTGATCGGCTATGACGACTCCGCCCTGATGACGTGCATGGACCCGCCGCTGACCACGGTGCGTCAGCCGATCGAGGCGATGGGTCGCGCCGCGGTCGACATGCTGGTGGCTCAGATCGACAAGGCGAGAGTGCCGAACGACGAGCTGCTGTTCGAGCCCGAGCTGGTGGTGCGGGCCTCGACGGCGCCGGCGTCCTCGGCGAATCGGATCACCTCCCTCGGCGCCGTCGGCGGCTAGCCGTCACCGACCCCCGTGAGCGGGGGGGGTCGGAATCTCTTTGGTCCCCGCGTGCAGGGTGCCGGAATCGGTCCGGCCCCTCGTGTCGGCGACTCCTCATGCGCCCGTGTCGTGTGGCTGCGTCGCACATGCCACCAGTGCTGTTGAATTCTTGCGAACTTCTGCTGAACTATTGCAATAGCTTGTCCGTCCTCGTATGTTTCGGGCACCGGTACGCGAAATGAGCCCGTAGCAGTAAGGGGACCTTGCCGGAGGGGCTCGGTTGTCGGGGGCCGAGACCTCAGCCGCAGTGGTGTGCCACACCAGGAGGAAGTTCGTTGATGAAATCCCGTAAGCTCACGATCCTGCTGGTCACGGGGATCGCACTGACCGCCGCCGGTTGCGGCGGAGATGACGGTGACGGTGACTCGGGCGCCGGCTCCACCCCCGGCCAGGTATCGGTCACGGTCGCCTGCCAGCCGCCGAAGACCGCCAAAGAGGAGCGCAGGCTCTGGGACGAGGACGTCGTCGCGTTCGAGAAGCTGCACCCGAACATCAAGGTCGTCAGCAAGGACGCGTTCCCCTGCTACGAACCGAAGACGTTCGAGGCCAAGCTGGCCGGCGGGCAGCTCGAGGACGTCTTCTACGTCAACTTCCCCAACGTCTCGCGCATCATCCAGGCGGGCCAGGCCACCGACATCTCCTCCTACGTCGGTGCCCTCAAGAACGGGAAGGACCTGCGGCCCGACGTCACGAACATCTTCAAGAGCGGCGGCAAGACCTACGGAGTGCCCCGGGACGGGTACGGGATGGGCCTGGTCTACAACCGCAAGCTCTTCACCAAGGCCGGCCTCGACCCGAACAACCCGCCCAAGACGTGGGCGGAGGTACGTGAGGCCGCGAAGAAGATCGCCGGGCTCGGCAGCGGCTACGTCGGCTTCGGCGAGTACAGCGGGGGCAACACCGGCGGCTGGCACTTCACCGCGTCGCTGTACGGCCGGGGCGGGGACGCGGTCACGCCCGACGGCACCAAGGCGGCCTTCAACAGCGACCAGGGCAAGGCGGTCCTGCAGACGCTGAAGGACATGCGCTGGACCGACAACAGCATGGGCACCCGCCGTGCGATCAAGTGGGAAGACCTGATGCAGCAGATGGCCGGAGGCAGGATGGGCATGATGCTCGGCGCTCCGGACGTGACCCGGGACCTGCAGGACAAGTTCCGCGGGAAGATCGAGGACTTCGGGGTGACCGCGCAACCCGAGGCCACTGCCGCGCTGAACGGCGGCTCCGGGTACATGTTCAACCGCAAGGCCTCGCCCGAGAAGATCAAGGCGGGTCTGCTCTGGCTCGAGTACCAGTACCTGACACCCGGCAAGGGCCAGTTCGACTACCCGCGCCTCAAGGCCGTCGGGAGGCCGGTCGGCCTGCCCATCCCGGACCTGTACGGCACGACGCCGCCCGGCCAGCAGATCGCCGCCGACCGTAAGCAGAACGCCACGGTGCCCGTGGAGAACTTCGCGCCGTACGCGGCCGGCACCGCCAACATCGCCGCCAAGCCCGAGCCGCCGCTCGCCCAGGAGATCTACGCGGTCCTGGACACCCCGATGTCGGCGGTGCTGACCAGGCAGGACGCCGACATCAACAAACTGCTCTCCGACGCCGAGAAGAAGGTCAACGCGTTGCTGGCCAAGAGCTAGCCGACCCGAAGCCCGGGGTGCCGGTCCATGCCCCCTACTGGGCCGGCACCCCGCACAGTCAGAACGGATCGGATACGCGTTGGAGGAACACCGATGGCCGTAGCGAGCCCCATCCGGCCCGCCCGGAAGCGGAAGCCCACCAGGTTCAAACGGAATCTGCGCCGCAACCTGTCGGCGTACGGCTTTCTGAGCGGAGCACTGATCTGCTTCGCGTTCTTCTCCTGGTATCCGATCATCCGTGAGTTCATCCTGAGCTTTCAGGAGAACAACTTCGTCGACCCACCTGTCTGGGTGGGCCTGGACAACTTCAAGACCGTGTTCGAGGACTCGGCGTTCAAGCCCGCCTGGGTGAACACCGTGGTGTTCACCCTGCTGGCGCTGGTCTTCGGATACGCGATCCCGTTCGTCATCGCGATCGTCCTGAACGAGCTGCGGCACGCGCGGGCCTATCTGCGCTTCGTCGTCTACCTTCCGGTCATGCTGCCGCCGGCCGTCGCAGTGCTGCTGTTCAAGTGGTTCTACGACCCGGGGCCGGGCCTGTTCAACCAGATACTGGGCCTGGCGAACCTCCCGGGTCTGAGCTGGCTCGACTCGACCAGCACGGCACTGCTCTCGCTGGTCATCGTGTCGACCTGGATGAACCTCGGCAGCGGCACGCTGATCTACCTGGCCGCACTGCAGACGATCCCCAGCGAGCTGTACGAGGCGGCCGAACTGGACGGCGCCGGCATCCTGCGGCGGATCTGGCATGTGACGATCCCGCAGACCAAGCTGATCCTTGCGGTGATGCTGCTCCTGCAGATCATCGCCACGATGCAGGTGTTCATCGAGCCGTACCTGCTCACCGGCGGTGGGCCCGAGAACGCCACCGTCAGCGTCGTCTATCTGATGTATCAGTACGCGTTCAACTTCACCAACTTCGGCGCGGGCAGCGCACTCGGCCTGATGCTCATGCTCGTCTTGATGGTTTTCTCCGTCGCGTACTTGCGCATCTCCCGCGAGAAGAATGGCTAGGGACCGCATGTCGAATCTCACCGCTCTCCGGGAGCCGACCGTCGAGGAGCCGGCCGATCCGCGCCGCCCGGGCGCGAACCGGCGCCGGGCAAGGCGGCGCCACGAACCCACCAACGAGTTCCGTACGATCATCTCGCCGCAACAGCGGAACTCCCGCTGGGGCAAGCGGATCTACTGGGCTGTTCTGATCGGCGTACTCGTGAGCTTTACCGCCATCTTCGTCTTCCCGCTGTTCTGGATGGTCACCGGGGCGATGAAGTCCCCGGACGAACTCGCTCAGATGCCCTCGCCGGTGCTGCCGTCCAAGGTCGATTTCACGGCCTACCGCGAGGCCTGGGATCTGATGGATCTCGGCCTGCTGCTCAAGAACACCGTGATCTACGCGGCGGGCGCCTGGATGTTCACCCTGATCTTCGACGTGTCGGCGGCCTACGCGCTCTCCAAGCTGCGCCCGGTCCTCGGCAACCTGATCCTGGGGGCGATGCTCTCGACGCTGATGATCCCCACGATGGTCGTGCTGCTGCCCGCGTACCTGACGGTGCACGACCTGCCGATCTTCCATTGGGATCTGCTCAACACGCCCTGGGCGATCTGGCTCCCGGCGGTGGCCAACGGTTTCAACATCTTCCTGCTGAAGCGCTTCTTCGACTCCATTCCACGGGAGCTGCTCGAGGCGGCGGAGATCGACGGCGCCTCACCCTTCAAGATCCTCTGGAAGGTGGTGCTGCCGGTCTCCCGGCCGATCATCGGCGTGGTGTCGATCTTCACCGTGGTCAACGTCTGGCGGGACTTCGTCTGGCCGCTGCTCGTGTTGCAGGACGCCGAGAAGATGTCGATCAGCGTCGGCATCGCCTCGCTGTCGGCCCAGATGCCGCAGAACACGCTCATCGCGGCCCTGGTGATCGCGAGTGTCCCGACCATCGTGGTCTTCTTCATCTTCCAGCGGCACATCATGGCCGGGCTGACCGCCGGAAGCCTCAAGGGCTGAGCCCGTGTCGAGCGACCCGAGGGCGTGGCCCCTGAGCTCGGCGATCGAACGGGTACGTCAGGATATGCCGTTGTGCCTGCTCATGGTCGCGCCCGGCACACGCGAGCGTTCCGATGATCGGCTTCTTCCTGCTCTTCAACGGCACACACTCGCGGGCCTCGTCGGCGGCAGCCGCAAGGGCTGATCAGTTAAGGAGAAAGACAGAACATGTCAGAAACGTGGTGGCGGGGAGCCGCGATCTACCAGGTCTACCTGCGCAGCTTCGCCGACGGGAACGGCGACGGCACCGGCGACCTGGCCGGCCTTCGAGCACGCCTGCCCTACCTCGCCGACCTCGGTGTGGACGCCATCTGGCTCAACCCGTGGTATCCGTCCCCGATGGCCGACGGCGGCTATGACGTCGCCGACTTCCGCAACACCGATCCGCTCTTCGGCACGCTGGCGGAGGCCGAGAAGCTGATCGAGGAGGCGCACGAGGTCGGTATCAGAACAATCATCGACATCGTGCCGAACCACTGCTCGGACCAGCATTCGTGGTTCGTCGAGGCGCTGGCCGCAGGCCCGGGCTCGCCGGCACGGGAACGGTTCTGGTTCCGCCCCGGCCGCGGCGACCTGCCGCCCAACGACTGGAAGTCGATCTTCGGTGGTCCCGCGTGGACCCAGGTGCCGGACGGCGAGTGGTATCTCCACCTGTTCGCCGCCGAGCAGCCGGACTTCAACTGGAACAGCCCCGAGGTGCACGAGGAGTTCCTCGACATCCTGCGGTTCTGGCTGGACCGCGGGGTCGACGGCATCCGCATCGACTCGGCGGCGGTGGTCATCAAGGACCTCGACAGCGTCGAGGAGTCCTACACCGACCACGACGGCGTGCACGAGATCTACCAGGACTGGCGCCGGCTGACCGACCAGTACGACGACCGCATCCTGATCGGCGAGCTGTGGCTGCCGGATCAGCCTGACCGGTTCGCGCTCTATCTGCGGCCGGAGGAGATGCACACCGCGTTCAACTTCGACTTCCTGTCCTGTGCATGGGAGCCCGCCGCGCTGCGCCGTGTCATCGACATGACGCTCGCGACCCACATTCCGCTGGGCGCGCCGGCGACGTGGGTGCTGTCCAACCACGACGTCACCCGGCCGGTGACCCGGTACGGCCGTGCGGACACCGCCTTCTCGCACTCCGACCGAGGGCATGGGGCGCCCACCGACCTGGAGCTCGGCCTGCGGCGGGCCAGGGCGGCCGCGCTGCTGGCCATGGCGCTCCCCGGCAGCATCTACATCTACCAGGGCGAGGAACTGGGCCTCTGGGAGGTCGAGGACCTGCCCGACGAAGTCCGGGAGGACCCGATCTGGGAACGTTCCGGTCACACCGACGTCGGGCGGGACGGCTGCCGCGTGCCGATGCCCTGGTCCGGTGACACGCCCCCGTTCGGGTTCGGGTTCGGTGACGGGGACGGTCAGCCGTGGCTTCCCCAGCCCGCCGGATGGCGGGACGTGACGGTCGACGTGCAGGAGGGCGACGTCGGCTCGATGCTGAACCTCTACCGGGCCGGGTTGCGGATCCGCCGCGAGTTTCTCGGCGACGGGGCGATGAACTGGCTGCCGCTCGGGGACGGCGTGCTCGCCTTCACCCGCGACTCCGGCCTGACCTGCGTCGTCAACCTCTCGGCGGAGGACGTCGTGCCGCTGCCGGAGCACGAGTCGGTGCTGCTGGCCAGCGGCCCGCTCGCCGGTGACCGGTTGCCCGCGGACACGGCCGTCTGGCTGCGCTGACCCTTCGTCGACTTGCGGCGTGTCGTTGGTCTGCGCGCCCGTACACCAACGACACACCGCAACTCGAGCGCGAAGAACCGCGCGCGCTTTCTCACGGTTCTGCCAAGAAGGTCGTCTAGCGTCGTCCTCCCATCACCGATCAGGAGGACGACGCATGGCGAAGAGCATGTCGCGAAGGTCATGGAGAACGATCATGGGCGCGGGTGCCGTCGGGGCACTGGTGTTCGTGGGCGGGCCCGTCGCGCAGGCGGACACCCCGACGCCGTCCCCGACGACCTCGTCGGAGTCGGCGCAGCCCGCCAAGCCGGGCAAGTCCGCACAGGACAGGCTGGCCAAACGGGCGAAGCGGATGTGCGCACGCGCGGACCGGGTGGAAAAGCGAGTGGACCGGCTCGTGAAGCGGCTGTCGGCCGGCCCGGGGACGCGGGGCTCGGTGCAGCGCCTGCAGAAGCGGGCCGCCACGGTGCGGAGCAAGGACGCGGCGCGCGCCGACATCCTCGACGGGCAGGTCCGCATCCGGCAGTCCCGGCTCAACACTCTGAAGCTCCGGCAGCAGAACCTGCCGAAGGTCGACAAGTGGTGCGACTCGCACGGCTTCCGCGACGGGAGCGCCGGGTGAGCAGCGCGCGATGGCGGGCGGCCCTGCCCGCCGGGCTGCTCTGCCTCACCCTGACCGGTTGCGGTGGCTCGGAGCCGCCGGCCGGTGAGCCCGGTGGCCAGGGCGGTCAGGGCGGATCGGCGCGGACGACGCAGACGCCGCAAGGCTCAGCGCCGCCCGCGGCCGGCATCTCCCAGGAGGAGATCTCCGAGCTGGAGAAGGCCGTCTCCGACGCCGAAGGCGCGGCGGACCAGGCCGAGCGCGAGGTCGTCGAGCCCGAGTGAGCCCTGGCGCGGTCCCGGCCCGGTGCTCACGGGTCCTGACCGGGCTGCGATCTGGCCCCGGCGGGCAGGGTTCCGCCCGGCCTCATCCGCGGGGGCCTGCCCGGGTACGCGGCCGCGGGCGCGCCGTGGCCGCGTACCCTGACCTCCGATGAGGGCAGGAGCATCGATGAGCGGACCTCGGATCCTCGCCGTCGACGACGACCCCGCGATCCTGCGATCGCTGCGGCGCGGTCTGCGGCTGGAGGGCTTCGGCGTGGAGGTCGCCGACTCGGGCCGGCGGGCGCTGGAGCTGGCCGGCAGCGCAGCTCCTGACGCGATCGTGCTCGACGTCTCCATGCCCGGACTGTCCGGGATCGAGGTATGCGCCGAACTGCGGGCGCGCGGAGCCGAGGTGCCGGTGCTGATGCTGTCGGCCCTCGACGAGGTGGCCGACCGGGTGGCCGGTCTCGCCGCCGGCGCCGACGACTACGTCGTCAAGCCCTTCGACCTGCGTGAGCTGGTGCTGCGGCTCAGGGCCCTGTTGCGCAGGGCCGGGCGCGAGCCGGGCGGCGTGGTGCGGGTCGGTCCGCTGACGGTCGACCCCACGGCCCGCCGGGTCACCCTGAACGGCCGAGACGTCGAGCTGACCCGGCGCGAGTTCGACCTGCTCGAGGTGTTCGCGGGCAACGCGGACCTCGTGCTCTCGCGCCCGGTGCTCCTGGACCGGGTCTGGGGATATGACTTCGAGGTGACCGGCAACGCCGTGGACACCTTCGTCGGCTACCTGCGGCGCAAGCTCGAGGCCGGCGGCGAGCCGCGCATGCTGCACACCGTGCGCGGTGTCGGCTTCGTGCTGCGGGACGGGCGGCCATGAGACTGTCGACCCGGTTCGCCGTCTGCGTCGCCCTGCTCGTACCGCTCCTCGTCCTGCTGGCCGGAGTGGCCATGCTGCGTCTGGCCTCGCACGACCTGCGCGCCGAGCGGGACAGGCACCTCACCACGCGCTTGCGCGCGCTCGTCCCGATGGCGACGGTGTACGCACGACGAGCCCGGCCGATATCCAAGGTCTCGCCGGAAGCCGCCGCGCAGCGGCTGGCCGGGGCGGCGCTCGGCGCGGAGGCCCCGGGCGGGGTCTATCTGCACGTGCCCGGCGCCGATCCCTTCATCATCGGCAACGTGCCGTCCGTCATGCCCCCGGGCGGTGCGGGCGGCCCTGCCACGTTCACCGCCGACGGCGCCGCCTGGCGGTACGTCGGCGCCGACCTGGCACTGCGCGGCAGGAACGGTGACCGGGCGCAGGTCTGGGTACTGGAGCCGGAGCAGCGGCTCGCCGGGCAACTGGACCTGCTCCGCAAGCGGCTGGCGCTCGTGACGCTCGCCGCCGTCGCCGTGGGAGCGGCGGCGGGGTTCGCCCTCGGCCGGTTCGCGGTGCGCCCGCTCGCCGTGCTGACGAGGCAGGCTCAGGCGCTCGACGTCCCGTCCGGCACCGCCGCCCGGCTCGGAACCGCCTCGGGTGTCAGTGAGATCGACAAGCTGGCCGCCCTGGTCAACGAGCTCCTGGGGCGACGTGACGTGGCGGTCGCGCGTACCGCCGAGGCGCTCGAGGCGGCGCGGGCCTTCGCCGCCACCGCTGCGCACGAGCTGCGGACGCCCCTGACCAGCGTCAGCACCAATCTCACGCTGCTGGACCACCCCGATCTCGATCCCGCCGAACGGGCAGAGATCATCGCCGATCTGGTCGCCGAGCATGGCCGGATGCAGCGTTTGATCGCCATGCTGCGGGAACTGGCACGCGGCGAACTCGCTGACGCCGCCACGTTCGCCGCCGAGGTGGAGCTCACCGAGATCGTCGCGACCGCGGCAGAGGAGGCGCGCCGCCGCCACCCGCACGCGACGATCACCTGCCCGCTGGACCGCGAGGTACGGGTCCGCGGCTGGGAGGAGGGCCTGCGCGTCATCGTCGACAACCTCATCGACAACGCCGCCATCCACGGAGCCGACGACTGGGGCCGCGCCGACATCACGGTGACACTGGCCCGGCAGGGTGCCGCCGCGCTCCTCGCCGTACAGGACGCCGGGCCTGGCATCCCCGCGGCCGAGCGCGGCGCGGTCTTCGGCAGGTTCCACCGTCGTCCGGGGAGCCCCGGCTCGGGCCTCGGGCTCACCCTCGTACACCAGCAGGCCGAGCGGCACGGGGGAACCGTCACCGTGCCGGATCCGCCCGCCGGGACCGGCACCCGGATCGAGGTCCGGTTGCCGATGGCGGGCCCCGCCGCCGTCGACCGGCCCGAGGCCCGTTCATGGCTGACCGCGCAGCACCCGTAGCCGGCAGACGCGTCGAGTTGCGGCGTGTCGTTGGTCCCTGCCGTGCCGTACCAACGACACGCCGCAACTCAACCGAGAACAGGGCGCTCGATCGTCATTTCCTGGGGCGGATCGGGCAGTCGGCCAGCCAGAATCCCCACGAGATGTCGGCCCCGGAGCTCAGGTCATGCAACGCCATGCCCCAGCGCGTCTCGCCGGGGTCGAATCGTATTCAGTGTCGGCAAAAGCACGACCGGGGCGGCTCCCGGTGGTGCGAACGCCGACACTGAACGTCGTTCTGCGTTCGTACGCAGGGCGGGGGCACGGCGCGCCGGTCCGGGCGGCCGGGGCGGGGCTCGGCGGTCTGACCGACCGGTCAGGCCGCGCTGACCTGGAGGAGTGCCCGGACCACCGCGTCAGTGTCGGTCAGGTCCGCCAGGACGATGTCGGCACCTGCCGCTCGGAGCGCCTGTTCGTCGCTGGCGCCGGTGGCCATGGCCACGACGCGAGCGCCACCCCGGTGCCCTGCGTCCACGTCGTGCGGGGTGTCCCCGATCAGAACGGTCGTCGAGGCGTCGAACGTCTCCCCGAACTTCCGTTCCGCACGCTTGCGAGCCAGCCCTACGAGCGGTGGCCGGTCGTCGTGATCAAAGCCGTACGCGCCCACCTCGAAGTCCACGAGGTCGTGCAGGTCGAATGCCGTCATCTTGCAGACGGCGATCGGCTTCATGTTGCCCGTGAGAACCGACTGGATCACGTCGGTCCGGATGGCCAGTTCCGTCAACGCAGCCCGGGCTCCGGGAAGCTCCCGGCCACGTGCCTTGATCTCATGCTGCCGCGCCGTGAACGAAGCGGCCAGGACGTCGGCGAAGGCCGTCACGACCTCGGTGTCGGGGGTGATCCCGTGTAGTCGCAACGTTTCGGCGATGATCGTGCGATCCGTCCTCCCGGCCATGTCCGCGACCCGCTCCATGGGGCGGCCGATGACCTCGCGGAACGCCGTATCGTAGATCTCTCTGCTGAGCCCGCTGATGCTGATCAGCGTGTGGTCGATGTCCCAGAGCACCAGAGTTCGCACGCACGCATGCTAGGCGAGAGACGGCTCAGGCGGTCTCGAGCACCCCGTGGCCCGCAGCGGCGACGCGGTGATCTCGTCGCGCTGCGCCGGATCGGGCGCGTACTGGTCCCAGAACCACTGCATGGTGTCACGACGCAGGAAGAAACCCTCGGCGAACCGCTCGTAGGAGCCGGTGTCGAAGGCGGCGTCGGTGACCGGATAGAACAGCACCTGACCCGCGAGCCGGACATCGCCCTGCTGCTTGGCGGTCAGGGTGAGCGACGCGGCCATGTTCCCGCCGACCGAGTCTCCGGCCACGGCGATACGGCCGGGGTCGAGTCCGTGGTCCGCACCGTGCGTGACGACCCATTGGGCGGCCGTCCACCCCGGTGGTTGGAGAGTGTTCAGTTCCGACGGCGCGCTGACGACGGCCAGCGCGCAGTGGCGGGTGAGTGGATCGCGCCGAGGGCCTGGGGACATCACGGCCAAGAGGATTCCTGCGATGGACAGATGACGAGTTCGCGCAGCTCGCACCCGGGCGGCTGGCAGAGCGCGAACAGGACCGCCTCGGCCACGTCCTCCGGCCGGTTGAGCTTCGCGTCCGGCGGTGGCCTGTACTGCTCGTCCCGGCCGTCGAAGAAGGCGGTGTCCATGCCGCCGGGCACGAGGAGCGTCACGCCGATCCGCCCGGCGGTCTCGACGGCCAGTGCCCTGGTGAAGCCCACGACGCCGAACGTCGCGGCGCAATAGGCGGTGGCGTCACTGACAGCACGCAGTCCGAGAGTGGACGCACAGGTGACCACCCGGCCGTTGCCGGACGCGAGGAGGTAGGGGAGCGTGGCCCGGACCACCGCGACGGTTCCCAGCAGGTTGACCCGTACGACGCGTTCCCAGTCGTCGGCGGGCACGGCGCCGAGCATGCCGCAGGCGTCGATACCGGCGGCCGTGACCACGGCGTCCAGGCCGTCGGCATGGCGGGCGAGAGACTGCACGGCGCGCTCGGCCGCCCGCCGATCGCAGAGGTCGGCCTGGATGTGCTCGACCGCCACCTGCGGCAGGTGCCGATCGAGGATCAGGGGCCGGCCGCCGTTGTCGTGGACCTTCCGCGCCACGGCGGCACCGAGTCCTGAGGCGCCGCCGGTGATGAGAACTCTCATGGCCTGCTTCCCTTCGGCCGCCTCGGAGCATGCCCGTCCCCACTGGTGTCACGTATATGGCATTTGTCGCCATCGGAGACTGCGCTAAACCAATAATTGCGCAAACTTGAAACGTTGCGGGACAGACTCAGCAGTGCGCCCGAAATGGGCAAAACCGCAGGTCAATGGGCATAAATCCCATCGTCTCGGGTATGCGTGAGAAGGCAGCACTCGAGTACCGGTTCAACGCGAGCGCGCACAATTTTCACTCATTCGAAGGGAGCGGTAATGGGCAACAATCAGCCTTCGTTCATTGAGGTACAGAAACACCTCTCCGGAATGGATTATCCGGCGACGCGCGACGAGCTCGTCGATCATGCGAGGAAGAACGGGGCACCTGAGGGCGTCATCGAGTCGCTGCGCAGGCTTCCCGAGCGTCAGTTCGACGGGCCCAACGCCATCAGCAAGGAGATGACCAAGGTCTCCTAGCGGACGTGCCGGCGGTCGGGCCGTTCACGTCACGGGGCGCGAACAACTGCGGGATCACAGAGGAGTGGAGCGGTGAGCTCGCAGTTGTTCGCGCCGGTGTCGGAACTCGGTCACCGCCGCGTCGGTGAATCCCGGGGGTGGCGCGTTCAGTGGCGCCGTTCCCGGCGTGGCCGGACGCACGTGCGGTGGCCGCCGTCGCTCAGCGGCCGGCCGGCGGGAGCCAGAGCCAGCCCCAGGCGCGGGTCTCCTTGCAGGAGACCCGGAGGCGCTGGTAGGCGGCGGGATTGATCAACCCGCCATGCCGGCTGGCATCGCGGTAGAGCCCGTCCGAGACGATCAAACCGAGATCGGCGCCGCTGGTGTTGAAGGCCTTCTTGAAGGCCGCGGCCTCGAGCAGCCGGAACAGGTGCAGAGCGGCATGACCGGCCACCCCGTTGAGATCGCGATGGACCCTTCCGCTGTGCACGGCCGCGCGCAGCCGCAGCCGCCCGGTCTCGCTCGCCAGCCGATTGTGGCGGCGGAGCCCGGCGTGCAGATGGTGGGCCAGGGGATCGAGCAGCGCCTCGGCCGGGACGTCGGGCGGAGTGACGATGAGCACCCCGTCCCCGCGGTCCTCACGGTGGCAGGCCGCCCACGGCAGCCGCGTGATCGAGAAGGCGTCCACGAGGCACTCGTACATCGCCTGGCGCAGGTGGAGCTGGGCGTCGTCGTCCCGGCGATGATCGCCGAACGCGGTGATGTCGACGGCGGCCAGGGTGGTGGGCATGGCGGACCAAAGCCCCTGAGGCGGATGCGCGATCTCGTGGAACCCCTGCCGGACGTCGAGAGGGCGGAGCGGGCGAAGTGCGGAGAACGGCTCGTCGGCCGGGTGCAGGCTCACTTCCGGGCCTCCACGAGCGGGTCCGCCCAGAAGTCGATGAGTTCGTCCACGCCGAGTTCGGCGGGCGGCACGCCGTGCCGCAGTGCGCGGCCGGTGGTCAGCGACCAGATGTTGATGAGCGTGTAACCGATGAGCTCGTCGTCCGAGCGTTGTGGATCGAGCAAGCCTCCTCCCGACTGCGGGCACCCGAGGCGTGGGCGCACAGTGACATGGCGCGCGGTGAGATGGCGCGCGGTGACGTGGGGCCGCGGTGACATGGCGCACGGTGACGTGGGGCGCGGCGATACAGGTCATCGTGGCTCCTTTCGTTTTCGTCATCTATGGAGGGTCTTGTGCTTACGGGCCCACGATGCAGGGTCGGCATGCGGGCAGGTGGTCGGCTCAAACACTTCGGAACGGCTAGGGGCAAGATGGGCCGCCTCCCTTTGGGGGCAGAGCGCGCCCGGGCGAGCCGGGCCATCAGCGCTCGGGAGCGTAGGGCCGCGCGCGGTGGACCTGGCTGATGAGGTCGGCGAGGCTCGGCAGCGAAATCGCATGTTCGGGCAGCGGAGGCGGCGGGGAGATCCCCTCTCGCCGTGTCTCGTGGTGGAGCCTGTCCGACCACCATTGCGCGAGCGGATGCCCGCACTCCGCCGCCCGGCTGAACCAGAAGACGGCACGGGCCGGGTCCTGGCGTTCCATCGACAGAGCGCCGAGTTCGAACGCGGCCCGTGCGTGGCCGTGGCCGACGGCGCGTTCGAGATAGAGCTCGGCGGTCGCGTGGTCGCCCGCGGTCGCGGCCTGGGCGCCCAGCTCATAGGCGAAGGCGGGGGCGACGGCGCGCGGAGAGGGGTGCTCGATGAGCCTGCTGGCCCCTGGATGACCATGGCGCTCGGCCTGCATCAGCCAGGCCAGCGATTCGGTGGGGCGATCGTCCATGCAGAGCAGCAGGCCGAGCCGGAAGCACGCCTCCGGATCCTGGTGGCTCTCGGCGGCTGTGAGCAGGTCGACGCCGTGCCGGCCGTACTGCTTGAAGAAGCGCAGCTCGGACAGCGACGGGCCGCCCGGATCGCCGACGTAGTCCTCCAGCAGCTCGACGATGACGGCCTGGGCGGCGGCCCGCGGTGCGGCGCGCGAACCTGGAGGGGAGTCGCGGTCGTCCGGGCTGTCGCGGGCCGGGGTCCGAGGCTCGACCGTCGGCGCGGCAAGCGGCTCGCACGGTGGCGGGGAGGGGGACGGCGGAGGCGAGGCAGGAGGGGGCGAGGCAGGAGGGGATGGGGCCGGTGGGGACGGGGCTCGCTGGGGCGGGGACTGTGGGTAGGCCGGCCACTCTCCTGGTGGTGACGCCGCTGAGGGACCGCGGCCGGTCCTCGGGTCGGCGTCCTGGTCCGCGTCGGGCGCCTGGGCGGCGTCGGGTTCCTCGTTCGCGGTGGGATTCTCGCCGGTCGCGTAAACCGCCTGCAGCCGCCGGTTCCACTCCGGCAGCGTGCTGCCGCCCGGATCGTGGGGGATCAGGCCCGACTCGGCGGCGTAGCGCTGGCAGGACAGGACGTACGAGGCCACCCAGCTCCACGGCGGGGGCTTCTTCCGGCGGCGATTGAGCACATCGCTCAGCGCGGTGGGCGAGAGCATCTGCAGGTGCCGGTATCGCTTGTCGGAGGTCTCCACGACCTGCCGCGAGACCCGTGCCAGCTCCCTTATGCCCGGCCCGCCACAGGCTCGCCGGAATTCCTCCAGGACCTTGATGAATTCGTCGAGAGCGGCACCGTTCCAGGGTTCATCGATGCTCATTAAGGCTGCCTTTACCGGTTACATGCGAGGTTAGTTGATTTATTCCCCCCACAGTGGTCAATCGTCTCACCCTCCCCACGGCTTCCGCGCGAACCGCCTGTTCTGGAATGTTCCGTGTCGTTCTGGGAGATGAGAAATCCCAGGTGGGAGGCGCGGGACGCCGGTGTTCCGATATGTACCGCACCACCCGGTTGGGGCGGGATGCCGGGCCGAGTGGCAATTGGCCGGTGACCGGCCGAAGTCGAATGTGTCAGGTGACACATTCGGGGTTCGTTAAGGTGGGCGGCGCACAGGTACCTGGTCGATCGGCCGGGCTATTGGTGGTGAGTCCGCCATTTCGCTAACGTAGCGTTAAGGTCGGAAAGATACATGATATAGAGAATTTTCCGGTTACATGGATTTTAGTATGTTTTGAGGTGTTCGCCCCGGTCCTTGGCAGTGGAGCGCGTCTCGACGTCCTCCACGTGATCGAGCTGAGGGACGTCCGGTTCGACCGGGTTCCCGCTCATGGCCGGGCCACCTGGCCGGCATGCCTGTGTGAGGGGAAAAGGGGGCGATATCCTAAATAGTCACGAGTGTCGCGAACACAACTCTCTTACTAGTGTGTCCGTGATGCCTCCCTCGACGCTGGAACAGCGCGCAACGGAACCTCCGACGGAGGCGCCGGCCAGGGCCCGGCTGGCCTGGCTTGACGTCCTGCGCGGCCTGGCGGCGCTGGCGGTGGCACTGCATCACGCGACGTACTACTTCACGCCACGCCTGCGGTATCAGGTCTTCGAGTGGTTCGACCCGGGCAGGTACGGTGTCCTGGTCTTCTTCCTGGTGAGCGGCTATGTGGTTCCCGCCTCGCTGGAGCGGCACGGGCGGGTGCGGGACTTCTGGATCGGCCGGTTCTTCCGTATCCATCCATTGCTGCTGGTGGCGTCCGTCCTGGGCATCGTGCCGTTCATCCTCGGCATCAGAGGACTACGGGCCGGGCTGGAACAGTACGACCCGGTGATCGCGACCCTGGCCCACGTCACGATGTTGCAGGACGTCCTGGCCGTGCCCAACACCCTCAACGTGCTGTGGACGCTGTCGTACGAGATGGTCTTCTACCTGTTGATCGTCGCGCTGTTCGTCACCGGCACGCATCGTCGGTCCGCGCCCATCGCCGCTCTCCTGGTCCTCGCCGCGCTCCTCGGGGGAGCGGTGCTGCCCACCGCGGTGCTGTCGCGCGCCGCGGGAACCGGCCGGGTGGTCGTGATCGCGGCGGTCCTGCTGGCCGTGGCGATCGCCGCCGCCGCGTCGAGCCGGGCGAGGCCACGGACGGCCGGCGGAATCCTCGGGGGAGTCCTCGCGGCCGTGCTCGTCACCGTGAACGGGCGGATCACCCCCTGGGAGGGGCTGGTGATCCTCGCGGTGATGTTCGCCGGCACGGTGGTGTACCGCGCACAGCACGGCCAGATCGGCAAGGGCGCAGCGGCGCTGGGCCTCGCCACCGTACTGGCCGGATCGGTCGCCGCCGGGGTCTGGAGCGCCGCGCGGACCATGCCCCGGCCGGACGCGCACGTCTTCCAGGTCTACTGGACCGGCTCGGTCCTGCTGGCGGCGTTCACCTTCGCCGGTGTCATGGCGCTGAGGCACCGCCGCATGCCGCGCAGCCTGGTCGGCCTCGGTGTGATCAGCTACTCGGTGTACCTGCTGCACCCCGTCCTGTTGATCATCTCTGATCAGCTCGGCGGCACTCCCGAGCGCGACGATGTGCTCAGGCTGGCCGTCTTCGTCTGCGTGCTGGTCATGGTGAGCTGGACGACCCACCGCTGCGTCGAGGCCCCGATGCAGCGCCTCGGCCGGCGCGTGGCCCGCCGGCTCGGCTCGGGCGCAGCGCGTCATGCTCCCCCGAGCGGCGGCGACCGGTCGGCCTCGATCGCGGCCGGGGCGCCCGGAGCGTCCGTCACGCCCGCCGACTGACGAGGACGAGGTCCACTGTCATCTGGGGCGCCCGCTCTCGCGGACCTTTCCGTCTCTCGGGGTATGTCAACAGACAGTGGAAGTCAGGAGGCACCCACGATGTCCGTACAGCTCAACCACACGATCGTCACCGCACGAGACAAGAAGGCGGCAGCCGACTTCATGGCCGACATCCTTGGACTCGAGGTCGGCGCCCCCTTCGGTCCGTTCATCCCCGTCGACACCGGCAACGCGGTCACGCTCTTCTTCCTGGACAGCGACGCGGCCGAGATCGCTTCGGAGCACTACGCGTTCCTGGTGTCCGATGAGGAGTTCGACGGCATCTTCGAACGGATCCGCCAGGCCGGGATCGCCTACTATGCCGACCCCGCTCATCAGGAGCCCGGCCGGATCAACCGCAACGACGGTGGACGTGGCGTCTACTTCGACGACCCGAACGGGCACAATCTCGAGGTCATCACGCGTCCGTACGGAAGCGGCGGGTGAGCGTGCGGTGCCGCACGGGCGGTGGTCGCGCGGCGGGCTCCTCGGCCGGGCCGCCGGGTGCGGGTACGGGCCTGGTACGAGGTCGACCGGTGTCGCTTCAGCGCCGCATGTCGAGATCGTGGAGCGGCGCGATGGGCAGTCTCAGCGCCTCTAGTGCGGCCCGTAACTGATCGCGCTCCTCGACCGTGACGGGCTGGTTGTAGGCGTGCAGCGAACCGATCAGGTCGTCCAGCACCTGCTGCCACTGCCCGCCGCTGGCCGCGATGCTGATGCGCTGCAGCGTGCGGTCCGGCAACCGGTCGGTGAACCGCTCTGGAAGGCGACGGATCGCCAGGGCGAGCTCACGATGCCCCACTCTCACGGTCTCGCAGGTCGACCCACGACGCCCTGGACGCCAAGTTCTGATCAGTAATGAGCGCCGGAGCGTTTGCACCAGCTCATGCCGAGGCATCCCGCACCTCCTGGTCTATCGCGGCCCACCCGCCGTTATCACGATAAGTGTACGCTCCATCGCGCTATGTAGTGAGTCTGGAGGATCCCATGGGACCTGCATGAGCCGGTCCGCTCACCGGTCGCAGCGGTGGCGCGGCCGGGGCCTCCGGTCGCCGGCGAAGATCGACGATGATCCTTGGATCCTGATCGCCGTGCTCAACGTCGGAGGACTGTGAGCACGGGCGTCCTCAGACATCTGGGCATGTGCGCGCCGCCGCGATCAGGCGGCTCGCACCTTCTGTCAGGGGCGGGGATGCCCAACGACGCCGTACGGTCCGGCACCCGCCGGAGCAAGGGCCGCCGGGCCGTACGGCCTCTCCTCGACGCGCCGATCGGCTCAGGCCACCTTGCGCGGCGGGCGTTCCGAGGGCCGGCCACTCCGGTCCTGGTCGTCACCGGCGGTAGCGGGGGCGGGGACGGCCGCGCGGCCAGGGCGCGCAGGGGGGCCGGCCGTACCGGGCTCGGGCCATCGCGCCCGCGACGAGCGCGCGAAGCGGCGGCCCAGCCGCTGCGTGGGCTCCTCGACATAGCGATAGGCCACGGCGCTCGAGACGACCACCATGGTCACGATCACGCCCGCCCAGCCCGCACGCTCCATCACCGACAGTGGCGCCGGATCGCCGGTCAACCGCCGGACGACCTGCAGCGGCAACTGGTGCAGCAGATAGACGGAGTAGCTGATGACACCGAGCCAGGGCAGTGCCCGGGGCATGGCGCGATGGCGCAGTGCGAGCACGACGGCGAAGGTCAGCCAGGCCGCTGCGACGGCGGCGGGCCAACCCCAGGACAGCCTCGGGTGACCGGGCGGCACGCCCCAGCCCGCGGCGAGGCGGACCCCGGCCATGATCGTCAGCGCGGGCACCAGGATGACCACGACCCGGTCCATCGGACGATGGACGGAGCCCCGGTGCCGGAGGCGGTAGATCGAGGTGCCGGCGAACATGGTGGCCATGATCGAGAAGCTTTCGACGGCGCCGACCCGGCTGTTCAGGGCGAGCAGCGCGAGGGCCGTCACGGCGACCACCGCGGCACCCCAGGGACGGAGCCGCGGACGGCCGCTCAGCACTGCCGCCAGCCCGGCGATCAGCAGCACGCTGACCCCCGCGACCGCACCGGCACCCCACGCCGCCGAGATCAGGTACGCCGGCAGCGCGATGCCCAGCGTCAGGGCCGCCGCGCCGAAGCCGAGGGCCGCGCCCGCGCTCGCCCGATGCACGCCCGCGACGAACATCGCCGTGACCAGCAGGTAGAAGGCCATCTCGTACGACAGCGTCCAGAACACGTTGACGACGTTCGGGACTCCGAGCAGGTCCTGCAGCATCGTCACGTGGGCCAGGGCCGACGTCCACGGGCGGTCGGACAGCTGATCCGGCAGCCCCCAGAAGACCTCCGCGAGGGCGAAGAGCAGGCCGATCGCCGCGGCCACCGCCCATAGCGGGTAGAGCCGGAACGCCCGGCCGATCCAGAACTCGCGTACGCTGCCGCGCCGTTCGAGGGACGCGGGGATGACGTACCCGCTCACGATGAAGAAGACGAAGACGCCGTACCTGCCGAAGTCGAACCACGGACTCGCGGTTCGGCGTACCTCGGGCAGCAGCGCGTCCAGCAGGTGCTCGAAGACCACCGCCAGTGCGGCCACGCCGCGCAGTGCGTCGAGCCAGACCAGCCGTTCGCGAGGTCGGTTTTCAGTTCGGGTGGGCGACGCTCCGTTCTGTGCGGGGGCGAGCGAGGCGTCCACGTCCTTTCTGAAGCGCTGGGAGAACGGGCCCCGCGTCCACTTTGACGCCGGCCCGAGATGCTCCCGGAACACCTCCACTCTGTGCCCAGGGACAGTGTGGATCTCACCTCTCGCCTACGAGAGCCGAGTCACACCGCCCTTCGTCAGTCGTCCGGGTCGGGCATCGCGTCCAGGTGCCCTTCGAGCGCGTCGAGGCGTTGCGCCCACATCTCCCGGTAGCGCCGCAGCCACGCGTCGACCTCCATGAGGGGCTCGAGCCGTAGCTCGTAGACCCGCCGCTGCGCGTCGGGACGGATCCGGACCAGCCCGGCCTCACGCAGGACCTTGAGGTGCTTGGACGTCCCCGGCTGGGTGAGGCCGAGTTGTTCGACCAGCTCGCCGACCGGTCGCGGCCGCTCGAGCAGGAGGTCCAGGATGCGGCGGCGGTTCGGTTCGGCCAGGACGGCGAAGGCGGTGGTCACCCGACAATCATAACCGTAGCTGAATATAGCCAACAAGATATATATCCTCCGTGCGGGGCCGCTGACCCGCTGACCCGCCCGCCTGTACTCACCGTTCTCCCCGGGCCGGTGCGTCCGTGAGGGAGGTCCCGAGGAGGGTCGCGGCCGCGGCCCGCGCCCGGTGAGCGATCTCCGGACCGCCGGTGATCGCGGCGGTGGTCATGGCTCCTTCCGCGAGGAGCAGGATCTGATCCACGATCGCCGGGTCGTCGGCGGCGAGGTCACCGGCGAGGCCGGCCAGATAGTCCCGGAACAGCGACTTGTGCTCGCGGACGACGCCGGCGATGAGGTCGTCGGCGGCGCCGAGCTCTCCGAAGGCGTTGATGAAGGCGCAGCCGTGGAAGTCCGGTCCCCGGAACCAGCCCTCCAGCCAGTCGAAAACCGCGAGGAGCCGGTCCGCCGGTCCGGCTGCCGGGCCGGCGGTCTGCGCGGCTACGTGGCCGGCCAGGTCGGCACGCCATCGCTCGTCGCGCCGGCGCAGATAGGCGGCCACGAGGTGCTGCTTGGAGGGATAGAGCCGGTAGAGCCGGGTGAGCGAGACTCCGGCCGTCGAGCGGACCTCGTCGATGCCGACGGCCTGGACACCGCGCGCGTAGAAGAGAGCCTCCGCCGCGTCGAGCAGGCGTTGTACGGCTTCCTCGCGATCCACGCCACCTCCTCGGAACCTCGGGAGAACGAGCGTTCTAGACTATCTTCCAAGGGTAGAACGCACGTTCTGTGTTCTGCCATGGTGTGCGCCGAGGAGGATGCGTGATGACCGGTCGACCGCCCTTTCCGCCGTTCGACGAGGAGACCGCCGCGCAGAAGGTCCAGGCGGCGGAGGACGCGTGGAACACCCGCGACCCACAGCGGGTGTCGCTCGCCTACACGGAGGACTCGGTGTGGCGGAACCGCGATCGCTTCGTCACCGGCCGCGAGGCGATCGTCGCGTTCCTCACTGAGAAGTGGGAGCGCGAGCTGGACTACGCGCTGCGCAAGGAGCTGTGGTCGTTCAGCGGCGACCGGATCGCCGTGCGCTTCCAGTACGAGAGCCATGACGCCGCCGGCCAGTGGTGGCGCAGTTACGGCAACGAGCTGTGGGAGTTCACCGCCGAGGGCCTGATGCGGCGCCGCGAGGCCAGCATCAACGACGTGGCGATCGAGGAGGGCGACCGGCGCATCTTCGGACCTCGCCCGGACGCCGAGCGCGGAGCCTCGATCCCGATCTGGTGAGCGGCCCCGCACTCCGTTCATCGAGATCCGTGATCCGGCGTCCATCGAGATCCGTGACCCGGCGAACGTGCTGCGATGTTAGTTTCGATGAATGACCGACGAGGGCCGGGCGCGCCCCAAACTTGACACGAGCATCGCGCATCCCGCGCGGGTCTATGACTACTGGCTGGGCGGCAAGGACAACTACGCCGCGGACCGCGAAGTGGCCGAACGGGTCCTGGCCATCGTGCCGGAGGCTCCGCGGAGTGTGCGGGCCAACCGGGCGTTCCTCAAGCGGGCGGTACGGCTGACGGCCGAGGCCGGTGTGCGGCAGTTCCTCGACATCGGCTCGGGCCTGCCGACCGCGGAGAACTCCCATGACATCGCCCAGCAGGTGCGGCCGGACGCCCACGTGGTCTACGTCGACAACGACCCGATCGTTCTCGTCCATGGCAACGCGCTGCTGGCCGGGACGGGGTCCACGACGGTCGTCCAGTCCGATGCCCGGGACCCGGAGGCCATCCTGGGTCATCCGGAGGTGCGGCGGCACATCGACTTCGGGCAGCCGGTCGCGGTGCTGCTGCTCGGGGTCCTGCACTTCGTTCCGGACGACCAGGACCCGTACGGGATCGTGGCCCGGCTCGCCAAGGCGATGGTGCCCGGCAGCCATCTCATCCTGTCCCACCTGACCGGCGACTCGGATCCGGAGAACGCGAAGAGGTTCCTCGAGTCGGTCAACCGCGAGGCAAGGGCGGTCGTCCGCACTCGCGAGGAGGTGCAGCGGTTCTTCGACGGATTCGAGCTCCTCGACCCGGGTGTCGTGCCGGTGGATCGGTGGCGGCCCGACGGCCCGGACGCCATGAAGCGCTTCTGGCTGTGGGCGGGCGTCGGGCGCAAGGCGTAGCGTCACCGGGCCTGGCGGCGCCGGGTGGGACGCGGCAGGGTCAGGGCATCAGCGAGGCCGGCAGCACGACCAGCTCCAGGGGAGCGTGGCCGTTGTACTCGAGCCCGTGCTGGTTCCAGAGGACGTCCTCGGGGCGAGGCTGGACGTTTCCGGCCCTGTCGCGCGCGCGTGACATCACCCGGTACTTCCCCGGCTTCACCCCCTGCCACGGCACCTCGAACCGCACCCACATGAAGGGCTCCGGCGCGCTCAGCAGTTTCGCCTCGCGCCACGGGATCTCGGTCGTCCACCGGCCCGGCGCGACGAGCCTGTCGACCTGGACGTCGACGCGGTCGATCGCCCCGGCTCCCGACCAGGCGCGCCCGCGCAGCGTCATGTCGCCGGGCGTGAGCGTGACGTTCTCGTTGAACTCGACGGCGCTGCGGACCCGCCCGGCGGTGGGTCGGACCGGCTCGGGAAAATCGGGACCGGTGAGCACCTGCAGTCTCTGCGGACCCGCGGCCGGGATGCTCCGCTTCGACGCCTCGATATGGCCGAGCCACTTGACCGCGGTGTTGCCGCCCCACCCGGAGAACAGCGCGCGCAGCGGGTAACCGTGGTCGACCGGCAGGTCGGCGCCGTTCATGCGATAGGCCAGGAGCGTGTCGTCCTTGACGGCCTTCTCGAACGGGATGACCTGCGAGTAGTTGACCGTTCTCCCGTCTGGATCCGTGATCTCGTCCAGGCCGGTGAACTTCACGTCGACGCCGTCCCGGGCCCCGGCCGCGGCGAGCACGTCCTTGACCCGTACGCCCGTCCACTCCGCCGCGCTGACCGCGCCGAAGTGCCACTGGGTGAAGCCGATCGGCAGCCAACGGCGGCCGTCGCCCGACGGCGGGAGCGAGGGAAAGAAGACGCGGCAGTTGGCGCCGCAGTCGAGCGTGCGCCGCAGGGTCACGGCCGGGAGCGCCAGCAGGTCCTCGTAGCCGAACGACCGGGGACGGGCGAGCGCGTCGCCGGTGAGCCTGAGCCGCCACGTGCGGCGGTCGATGTCGGGCGGCCGCGCCCTGTTGTGGATGTAGAACCGGTCGTTGGGCACCGTCTCGGCATAGTCCCGCGCCGGGCCCCACTTCATCTCCTCGGAACCGTTGCCACGGTTGACGAAGTAGCGGGACGGCGTCGCCTGGACCACGCGGTCGGCCTCTTCGGCGACCTTGCCCACCTCGCCGGACGGGCGGCTCGCGGTCGTCTCGCCGCGCGCCGCCGCCTCGGCCGCGACGCCCGTGCCGAGGACCAGCGATCCGGCGGTGCCGATCGCCGACGACGTCAGGAACCGGCGGCGTGAGTACAACGCATCGAGAAGGGACTCCAGGACATCGCCCGGCGCGGTCTCCCGGCGGGCCGGTCGGCGATGCGCTGCCATGGCCACTCCCCGTCATGGTCGCAGGACGGGGGGTCGGTCAGCTTTCACCCGTCTTATCTCCGCTCGTGTTCATCCCAAAACGGCTTATTTCGGGCATGTCATCTGGTGGACGGAAGAAATTCACCTCGCACGTCAGGGTTGCCATCCGTGACGACGCGCTCTCCGGAGGAGCGGTCGTGCGACCCGATCCGTCTTGCCATATGGACAGTTAGTATCACGATATGAACGCCACGCCCTCCCTCTCATCCCGGCGCCGATGGGTGGTGCTCGCGGTCGGACTCGCCGCGATGACCGCGGGCACCGCCTTCCAGTTCGGCCTGCCGTACCTCATCCCGGCTTTCCGTGCGCACGGACTGTCGCTCAGCGAGGCGGGCGTGCTCGTGGCATGTCCCCTGGCCGGGCTGATGGCCACGCTCATCGCCTGGGGCGTCGTGGCGGACCGCCGGGGTGAGCGGTTCGTGCTGAGCGCGGGCCTCGCGGTGGCCGGGATGGCCCTGCTCGCCGCCGCAGCGGTGCACGGCACGCTCGCGCTCGGGGTCTGCCTGGTCACCGCCGGCGCGGGCGGCGGATCGGTGCACGCGGCGAGCGGACGTCTGATCCTCGGCTGGTCGCGGCCGGGGAGCGCGGGCTCGCCATGGGCATCCGGCAGACCGCGCAGCCTTTGGGACTGGCGTTGGCCGCGCTCACCCTGCCCGTGCTGGCGGTGCGCGGCCTGGCCCCTCCGCTGCTCACGCTGTCCGGCTTCTGCCTGTTCATGTCCCTGTTGGTCTGGCTGTTCGTGCGCGATCCCGTACGACCGGACGAGGCGGCGGGGGAGCGGCGGGGTTCTCCGTACGCCACCCCCGTGCTGTGGCGGCTGCACGCGGCCGGTGCGCTGCTGGTCGTCCCGCAGTTCGCGGTCGCGACGTTCTCCCTCGTGTACCTGGTGGACGACCACCATTGGGACGTCGCCACGGCCGGCCGGGTGCTCGCCGCCGCACAACTCTGCGGGGCCCTGGCGCGGATCGGCGCCGGCGCCTGGTCCGATCGCGCGGGCAGCAGGCTGCGCCCGTACCGCCTGCTCGCCGTCCTGATCGGCGCGGTGATGCTGGCCCTGGCGGCCGGTGCCTACGTGGACTCGGCCGTGGCCGTCGGGGCACTGCTCATCGCCGGCGTGATGACGGTGAGCCCGAATGGGCTCGCCTTCACGGCGGTCGCGGAACACGCCGGACGCTCCTGGGCGGGCCGGGCTCTCGGTGCCCACAACACCGTGCAGAACGCGTTCGCGGCTGCGACCCCGCCGCTGCTCGGCGCCGTGGTCGGCGGAGCCGGTTATGCCGCCGCCTTCGCCACCGCCATCGCCTTCCCGCTGGCCGCGGCGGCGATCACCCCGGTCTCCGCCGAACGCTCCCACCTCGCCCGCGACGCCGCCGTACCCGAACGCACGGTGGTGTGATCCGGCGGCAGGCCCGAGCCCTAGAACGACCACCAGCCGAAGGCGAGATGGCCGGTGAGCCACACACCGCCGATCAGCAGCAGGCCTCTGCCGATCCAGGTGGCCACGGTGGGGCGGCGGTCGCGCACTTTGAACACCCGCCAGACGAACTCGGACAGCGTGTCGCCGGGTCGCTTGTCCCGGAGGGCGATGCCCTCGAGGGTGGCGAACGCCGCGATCCAGACGATCCACAGCACGGGCCAGACGCTCATGAACTCCCCCGTTCAAGGCGATGCCGCCGAAGTCTCTTCAGTCCTCCATTGAACGGCAGGGGAAAGGGCTGCATGCCGCCTTGAAGATGGCCGGATCACGCCACCCTGCGGTTGCGCGCCGGTGACGGCGGGACGCCTTCGCCCGGTTCAGGGCGGATCTCATCGACGTGATCGAGCATCAGCGGCGGCTGAGCCAACGGCAGGAGAGCAACGGCCGGATCAGACGTCTCGGCGGAGGAGGGACAGGGCGCCCGCGCCGAGTGCCGCGGCGACGTAGGCCGCCATCACCGCCAGCGCCCCGTACGGCGACATCACCGTGTCCTCCTGAGCGCCCGCGAGCTGCCCCGCCAGGCTCGGGAGCATCACCGCCGAGATCCGGCCGCCCCAGGGCGACGGCAGCAGCGTGGTCATCGCCGGCAGCACGAGGAGCAGCGTGCTGACGATGACGAGCGCCGCGGCGGTGGACCTGACGACCGCACCGATGCCCAGGCCGACGAGACCGATCACCATGATGGACAGACCTGACGCGAGCGCCGTGGGCAGCCCGGCCGCCACCGACTCCCACGCGGTGATCGGCGCCGGCCGGTCCCCAGTGATCAGCCTGCTCAACAGCAGCGAGGAGAACGCGATGGCCAGGCCGGTGGCGAGGGCCAGAGCGGCGATCACAATGATCTTCGCCGTCAGCAGCCGGAGTCGTTGCGGCACCGCGGCGACGCTGGTCTGGATGAGGCCGGTGGCGAATTCCGAGGTGATCACCAGCCCGCCGAAGGCCGCCAGGCAGAACTGGGCGAAGGGAACGGCGAGCATGCCGGGGTCGGCGCCGGGGAAGGTGGCCTGCTCGGCCGGAACCGAGCCGTCCCAGTCCGCGGTCATCAAGTACGACATCAGCGTGCCGATGAGCAGGGCGACGACGAGCGCGCCGAGGACGGCGAAGGTCGAGCGGACGGAGCGGACCTTGAGCCACTCCGCTGCGATCAGGCCGGTCATCGGGTCGTTCCTCCGGTCCGGTACTCGACGCTGTCGTCGGTCAGCCGCATGAAGGCCTCCTCCAGTGATGCGCTGCGCGGGGTCAGCTCGTGCACCGCGATGCCGTGGGCCATCGCGAGCTCACCGATCTCGGCGGCGGTCATCCCGCTGACGGCGAGCCCGCCGTCCGGTTCCGGCGTGACGGTCGCCCCGGCCGACCGCAGCGCCGTCCCCAGCCCGGGCTCGTCCGGAGTACGGACCAGCACGTCCTGGTCGAAACGGCCGGCGAGTTCGGCCATCGTCGTCTCAGTGATCAGCCGTCCGCGCCCGATGACCAGCACGTGGTCGGCGGTGAGCGCCATCTCGCTCATGAGATGGCTCGACACCAGCACCGTCCGGCCCTCCGCGGCCAGCGACCGCATCAGCCCGCGGATCCACCGGATGCCCTCCGGGTCGAGCCCGTTGACCGGCTCGTCGAACAGCAGCACACCCGGGTCGCCGAGCAATGCCGCGGCGACGCCCAGCCGCTGCCGCATCCCGAGCGAGAAGTCCTTCACACGTCGCCGTGCCGCACCGGCGAGGCCGACCTGCTCCAGCACCGCGCCAACACGTGCGGCCTCGATGCGGTTGGCGAGCGCCAGGCAGCGCAGATGGTCGTAGGCGGTGCGTCCACCGTGCACCGCGCCGGCGTCCAGCAGCGCGCCGACCTCGTGCAACGGACGTCTGATGCCCGCGTAGCGGCGGCCGTTCACCAGCGCCGCGCCCGACGTGGGCAGGTCGAGCCCGAGGACGGCCCGCATGGTGGTGGACTTGCCGGCGCCGTTCGGCCCGAGAAAGCCGGTCACCCGTCCGGGCATGACCCGGAAGGACAGCCCGTCGACGGCGGTCACGGCGTCGTACCGCTTGGTCAGGTCTCTTACCTCGATCATGGCTGCAACGATGGCCGATCGCTCCACGCCGCACATCGGACCGTGGCCTGGACCCGTGCCTCCTCCCGGGGCATGACCGGCAGGCCCCCGCGGCGCGGGATCAGACCAGGGGATGACGTGCTCCGGCCGGATGTGCCGGGCCGAGCCGGGCGGATACCGTCGAACCGTGCGTGAGACGGATCGGCGGCCGCTGCTCAGCCGCCCGCTGCGCCGCGGCCACCTGGTCGCGCTCGACGCGGCCGCCGCGGTGGCGGTGTCGCTGCTCTGCGCGTACGCGGCCAGGGAGACGGCGGAGGGCTGCCCACATGAGCCCGTCTGGGTGTCGTGGCTGGTCGCGCTGGTGATCGGGCTGCCGGTCTCGCTGCGCCGGCTGAGGCCGTTGACGGCCCTCGGCATCGCGGCGACGGGGTCGGTCACGGCGCTGGTGACCGGTGTCATCCCGCTGTTCGCGGTGCTCGCGCCGACGACGGCACTGGTGCTCGTGCTGTACGAGGTGGCGCTCAGCCGACGTCGCCGCACGGCGGCCCTGGCACTCGGCGCCTGCCTGTTCGGCGTCGTCGTCGCCACCATGGGCGGCGCGGCCCTGTCGGCCGGGCAGGATCAGCCGGACGCCCTCGTCGGAGGCTTCTACGTCGGTCTGGTGGTGACCCTCCCGTGGGCGGTCGGGCGGGCGGTGCGGGAGCGGCGCGCCTACGCCGCCCGCTCGGCCGGGCAACTGGCCCGGCAGGCCGTGGCCGAGGAGCGTCTGCGCATCGCCCGCGAACTGCACGACGTGGTCGCGCACAGCATGGGCCTGATCGTGGTCAAGGCCTCGATCGCCAACCATGTCGCCGACTCCCGGCCCGAGGAGGCCCGGGACGCACTCCGCGTCATCGAGGAGACCGGCCGGACGGCGCTCGGCGAGATGCGGAACACGCTCGGGCGGCTCCGCTCCGGCTCTGGCGACCCCGCCGGACTGCGCCCCGCCGAACTGCGCCCCGCCCCGGGTCTCGACGGCCTGCCCGAGCTGGTCGATCGGGCCGCGATGGCCGGGGTCGGCGCCGACCTCGAGGTGAGCGGCACGGCCGTGCTGCCCGAGGGGGTGGGGCTGTCGGTCTACCGCATCGTGCAGGAGGCGCTCACGAACGTGGTCAAGCACGCCGCTCCGGCACGATGCCGCGTGACGGTCGAGTTGGGCCGGAAGAGGGTCCGGATCGAGGTCACCGACAACGGTCCCGGCGTCCGGGTGCTGCCGGACGACGGCGCGACCGGGCAGGGGCACGGTCTCATCGGGATGCGGGAACGGGCCATGATGTACGGCGGGTCGTTCTCCGCGGGGCCACGTCCCGAGGGCGGCTTCAGGGTGAGCGCGGACCTGCCGTACGAAGCCGCCGGACCGACCGGGAGCCACACCCCTTGAGCGAGCGGATCCGCGTGCTCGTCGCAGACGACCAGGCGCTGCTGCGCGGCAGCTTCCGTCTGCTGATCGACACCACGCACGATCTGACGGCGGTCGGTGAGGCCGGCACCGGCGCCGAGGCGGTGGACCTGGCCGCTCGGGAACGCCCCGACGTGGTGCTCATGGACGTTCGGATGCCCGAGATGGACGGCATCGAGGCGACCCGGCGAATCTGCCGGTCACCGGAGACGGCGGGGGTACGGGTGCTCATCCTCACCACGTTCGACGTGGACGAGTACGTCTACTCGGCGCTGCGGGCGGGCGCCAGTGGATTCCTGCTCAAGGACACCCCGCCGGCCGACCTGCTGACCGCGATCCGGGTGGTCGCCGCGGGCGAGGGACTGCTCGCCCCCACCGTGACCCGGCGGCTCATCGCCGAGTTCGCCCGCCGCCCCGAGCCCGCGCGGCCGCTCGCCCGGGGGCTGGACGGCGTGACCGAGCGGGAGCGCGAGGTGCTCACCCTGATCGCCCGCGGCCTGTCCAACGCCGAACTCGCCGAGCACCTGCATCTCAGCCTCGCCACCGTGAAGACGCACGTGGGCCGGCTGCTCGCCAAGCTAGAGGCGCGCGACCGGGCGCAGCTCGTCATCATCGCCTACGAGACCGGCCTGGTCCGCCCAGTGTGATCTCCATTCTCGGCAATCCGATGATGGGTGGTCGAAGGGCGACTTCGACCACCCGTCATTAGGCGGCCTTCAGGGCTCGTAGAGCGGTGAGTTCCATATCGGTCGGCGGCGCGGTGGTGCCGATGGTGTCGGCTGTCTTGAGCGGCCAGCCGGTGGCGGCGTGGACCTGTTCGACGGTGACGCCGGGGTGCAGGTCGGTGAGGACGAGCTCGGCGGTGCCGGGATCGGGACGCAGGATGCCGAGGTCGGTGATGACCGCCACGGGGCCCTTGCCGCGCAGGCCGAGGCGTTCGCGGTCGCCGGGCCCGGAGCCGTGGCCGACGGAGGTGACGAAGTCGAGCCGGTCCACGAAGTTGCGGGTCGAGTGGCGCAGCACGATGAGCACCTCGCCGCAGCCGGCGGCGATCTCCGGTGCCCCGCCGGCGCCGGGCAGACGGCCTTCCGGCCGGTCCGGGCCACGGTCGACGACAGTGGTGTTGATGTTGGCGTGCCGGTCGAGCTGCGCCGCCCCGAGAAAGCCGACGTCGATCCGGCCGGCCTGCAGCCAGTAGTTGAACATCTCCGGCACCGACACCACGGCGTCGGCGGTGTCGGCGAGTTCGCCGTCCCCGATCGACAGCGGCAGCCTGGTCGGTTTGGCGCCGAGGGCACCCGACTCGTAGATGAGGACGAGGTCGGGTGCGGCGGTGCGGCGGGCCAGGTTGGCGGCCGTGCTGGGCAGGCCGATGCCGACGAAGCAGGTCTTCGCGGCGGTGAGGGCACGGGACGCGTTGACGGTCATCAGCTCGTCGGGGGTCCAGTCGTTCATCGGGCGGACGCCCCCTCGGTCTGCAGGATGTTCTCTCGGATCCAGGCGGTGAACCGCTCACGGTCGCGGGCGATCGGGTCCCATGCCTGGTAGAAGTCGTTGTCGCGGACCGAGTACCCGGCGGCGTACGACGGGTGGGCGCCGCCCGGCACCTCCGCGACGGCGGTGACCACCCAGCTGGGCAGCACCACGCCACCGGGGCGCGGTTCCAGCCTGTCGACCAGTTCCTCGACGGTGACCAGCACCCGCTTCGCCGAGAGCGCGGCCTCCTTCTGCACCCCGGTCAGGCCCCACAGCTGGACGTTGCCGTCGCGGTCGGCCTGCTGGGCGTGGATGACGGTGACGTCGGGGTTCAGCGCCGCGACCGCGGCGAGCTCCTCGCCGGTGAAGGGACAGACGACCGTCGACACCGTGTCGGTACGCTCCGGCAGCTCGGTGCCCCGGTACCCGCGCAGTACGGCGAAGGGCAGCCCTGAGGCACCGGCGACATAGCGGTTGGCCATGCCGGCGTGGCTGTGCTCGTCGACTTCCAGAGCGCGCGGCCAGCCGTTCTCGACGGCGTCGCGGAAGCGGTGCAGCGATCCGACGCCGGGGTTGCCGCCCCAGGAGAAGACCAGCTTCCGCACCAGGCCGGCCCCGATCAGCTGGTCGTAGATGACGTCTGGCGTCATCCGGATCAGGGTGAGGTCGGTGATGCCCTGCCGGATGACCTCGTGAGCGGCGGCGAAGGGGATGAGGTGGGTGAAGCCCTCCATGGCGACGGTGTCGCCGTCATGGATCAGCTCCGCCACCGCGTCGTGGAGTGTGCGGATATCAGTCATGTCTTTCGCTAACTCAGTTCAGTCGGCCCAGTTGAGCGAATGGCTCAGGCCTAGCTCGATGTCGGCGGCCGCCTCTCGCACCAGCGGGACCAGCGACCGCATCTCCTCGACCGACTTGCGGCCGATGTGCGTGGAAAGATTGATCGCCGCGCGGGCCCGTCCCATGCGGTCCCGCACCGGAACGGCGATGGCGACCAGGCCCTCCTCGAGCTCCTGGTTGACGAGGGCATAGCCCTCCTCGCGCACCTTCCTCAGCTCGGCGCGGAACTCGTCCGGATCGGTGATGGTCCGGGGCAGCGCCGGCGTCAGCTCGTACGTCCGCAGGTAGTGCTCGAGGTCGGCCGGCGGCAGGTTCGCCAGCAGGACCCGTCCCATCGCCGTCGCGTTCGCCGGACGCCGGGCTCCGACGTTGACCGAGATCGTCATCAACGCCGGGCCGGGGACGCGCACGACGTAGACCACGTCCCCGCGGTCGAGGATCGACCCCTCGCTGGCCTCACCCGTCTCGGCGACCAGCTTCTCCAGGCGGGGCAGCGCGATGTCGGGGAACGACAGCGCCGACAGGTACGAGTAGCCGAGCTCCAGAACCTGGGGGGTGAGCTCGTAGCGGTTGTTCTTGCCGTACACGTAGCCGAGCTCGCACAGCGTCAGCAGGAAGCGGCGTACCGCGGCGCGGGTGAGCCCGGCCTCCTGAGCTATCTCGGAGACCGTCATCGACGGGCGTTCGGCGTTGAACACGCGGATGATCGCCAGGCCGCGTTCCAGCGACCGGACGAAGTCGCGTGAACGTTCGTCGTCGCCTGCGGGCTGCTCGTCCAACTCGCCGCCGCTCTTCGCATCAACAGACGGTGAGACGGGTACCACGTGAAGACCTCCTGGCGGACGGGGCGGTGGGCGACGGCCCGTGGACTTTCTATCGAATGTACGAGGCACCGTTCACGTCCAGCGTGGCCCCCGTGAGACTAGGGCATGCGTCGGTCGCGAGAAAGGCCACGAGCGATGCCAGTTCGTCGGCCTCGACCAGCCGGCCCATCGTCAGCCCGTCCGCCACCGCCTGCTTGGCCGATTCGTCCTGCCCTGCGATCGCCATGCCCGCGTTGACGACTCCCGGGGCCAGCACGTAGACCCGCAGACCCTGCCGCGCGAAGTTGCGGGCGAACGTCTGGGCGAGATTGCGGATCGCGGCCTTCGACGCGGCGTAGGATGTGCGGTCGATGAGCCGTGAGCCCATTTCCGCCGCCCAGCTCGACAGCACGATGATGGTGCCGGATCCGCGCGCGACGAAGTAGCGGGTCGCCTCGCGCATCAGGGCGCCCGCCCCGATGACGTTGACCTGCAGGGCCTCCTGCCAGCCCGCGTCCCATGTCTCGTCCGGTGCGTCGATCGGCGTCTCCGGGTTGACCGCCGCGTTGAGCACCAGGACGTCGATGTCCCGGTCCCATTCGAGTGCCGAGCGCCAGAGGTCGCGTGCGCCGGCGGGTGTCGAGAGGTCGGCCTGGAGCAGCAGCTTCTGGTCGCCGGAGAGCGCCTCGACGGCGCGCTCGGCGCCGTCGCGCTCGGTGCGGTACTGCGCGATGACGTTCGCGTTCGCACTCGTGAGCGCCCGCGCGGTCACCGCTCCGATGCCACGGGAGGCGCCCGTGAGCAGCACGGTGCGACCTGCGAGCGCGTTCTGGTCGAGAGTCACCTGAACTCCTAGTGGATTCCGCCGTCGACGTTGATCAGTTGACCGGTGATGCCCGATGACAGGTCGCTGGTGAGGAACGCGATCGCGTCGGCGACCTCGGCCGCGGTGGCGATCCGGCCGAGCGAGGTGGCGCGCGCCGACCGCTCGAGCGCCTCGTCCACCTGCAGCCCTGTCGTCTCGCGGCGGGACGCCATGCGCGAGCGCAGCGCGTCGGTGGCGATCGGGCCCGGGGCCACGGCGTTGACCCGGATACCGTCAGGCCCGAGCGCGAGCGCCGCCGACCGGACGATGCCGAGTGCCGCGTGCTTGCTGGCGGCGTACGACGTGATGTTGGGATCGCCCCGCCAGGAGTTCAGCGAGGCCACCACCGTGATCGCCCCGCCCGGGCCGAGCCGCGGCGACGCGTGTTTGATCGTGCAGGCCACGCCGCGGGCGTTGATGGAGAGCACCCGGTCGAAGTCGGTGAGGTCCATCTCCGCTGGGCGCTGCCAGGACGGAACCACGCCGGCGGCCGCCACGACCGCGTCGATCCCGCCCAGCAGCCGTGCCGACTCGGCCACGGCCGCACGCATCGAATCCTCGTCGCGGACGTCGACGGGCGCGGTGTGCCAGCCGTCCGCCGGTGCGCCGGCGAGCGAGCCGGGCAGGTCGAGCACCACGCCGCATGCGCCCATCTCGGCGAAGCGCCGCGCGACGACGGCACCGATGCCGTTCGCGCCGCCCGTGACGATCACTCGCCGGCCGGCCAGCAGCGTCCCGGTCGAGGCGGTGGAGCCGGTCGAGGACGTCGGGGCCGTCATCGGGCGCTCGCGGCGTCACGGAGCAGGTCGTGGTCGGCGGCGGCGGTACCGTCGAGAGGATCGACGTCGACGATGATCTCGTCGACACCGGCGCGGCCGAGTTCGCCGATCCGGCGGGCGACCTCACCGGCCCGGCCGGCCGACGCGACGAGCCGCAGCACCACCTGCAGGTCCGACGGGTCGCGCCCGGCCGCCGAAGCGGCGGAACGAATGGTCGCGATCTCGTCGGCGAGCCGGGCCGGGTCGAGGTCGGGCACCGCCTGCTGGGCCAGCCAGCCATCGCCGAGCTGCGCCGCGCGCCGCAGCGCCGTCGGGGAGTGACCGCCGACGTAGAGCGGCACCGCGTGTGCGGGAGTGGGCAGCACGAGCGTGTCCCCCGGCAGGTTGTAGTGAGTGCCGGAGCGGGCGGCCGGACGCCCCGTCCAGCATTCGCGCAGGAGCGTTATCCACTCGACCATACGCGCGCCGCGCGTGTCGAAAGGCGTGTCGAGGGCGTTGAACTCCTCGCGCAGCCATCCCGCTCCGATGCCCAGCGCGACCCGTCCTCCGGACAGCGCGTCGATGCTCGCGACCTGCTTGGCGAGCAGCACCGGGTTGCGCTGCGGGAGCACGAGCGCGGCGGTGCCGAGCCGTACGCGCTCGGTGACCGCGGCGGCCGCGGCCAGTGCGACGAGGGCTTCGAGGTAGGGGGTGTCGGTCGGCCAGGTCGCCTTGCCGTCGGCAGCGAACGGGTAGTGCGACTCGATGACGGTCGGCAGCACCACGTGGTCGCTGACCCAGAGGGAGTCGAACCCCGCCAGCTCCAGTTCGCGCGCGTGGGGGGCCAGGGACGGCCCGGCCGCCGCGTTCCCCGTGTGCGGCAGCTTGACGCCGATCCGCATGGTCATGGGACAACGACCCTTCTCTACTACGCGCGCCCGGCTGGCACTGCGCGGATACGCCGACGAGCGGGGCGCCGCATGGTCCGAGCCGACACGGGGCTGCTCCGGCGGTGACGCCGAGGCGAAAGCAGGCGGCGTGATGGCCGCATGGTATTGACAGGCCGTCTGTGCGTCAAGCGCACGATTGCTCGCTATGAGGTGCGTTGTACGTCTTGCGCCCATCGGAACGATATGCGAGCATCTCCCGAAATGCATCGCGGCCAGGCCTGCGCCGACGTTTGGGCTGGTCAAGCCGCTGGGAGGTAGCGGAATAGATGGTAGCCACCACTCGAAGACATGGAACGCTGACGGGGCTGGACCACATCGGCATCGGTGTGTCGGACATGACGGCATCGCTGGCGTTCTATGCCGAACTGGGGTTCACCGACGTCGCCTTCGACTACGCGGGACCACTGCCGGGGCTGAGCGGGGTCACCGGATACGACGGCACCGAAGCGCGTGTGGTGTTCCTCCGCACCCGTAACCCCACGGTGCTGGGCCGAGCGTCGATCAAGCTGGTGCAGATCACCGATCGGCCGTCGCCACCGGCCCCCGAGGGGCAGGCCTGGGGCGAGCCGGGGATCTGCGAAGTGTGCGTGCACGTCAACGGTCAGAGCGACTTCTATCGCGAGCTCGTCGCACGCGGGCACACCGGGCTGATGGAGCCCAACGAGGCCGACCTCCCGCCGTACGAGACCCACTGCGGCCTGTCCTACGTCGCCGATCCCGACGGCGCCAAGATCGAGCTCATCGAGTGGTCGACGCTCGAAGCCGGCTGGCCGGTCGAGCCAGGCCCGCAGGGCGTCAACCACGTCGCGTTCGGCGTGGCCGACATCGAGCGCACGCGAAGCTTCTACCAGGGGCTCGGCTTCACCGGGCAGCTGTTCGAGTCCGACGGGTACTTCGAGCCGATGCACCCGTGGTTTCACCCCCGCACTCCGCCGCGCCAGCGGATGATGCTGCTCACCAGCCCGCTCGGCGGCGCGCTCGAGCCCGTACAGCACTATCCGCCGTCGCCCGACATGCGCGGCGAGTGGGGCCACCTCGGCACCTTCGAGTTCGCCGTGGGCGCGCGGTGCATCGACAGCGCCATCGAGCACCTGGCCGCCGGCGACATCGCGCTCGTCGGCGAACCGGCCACGATCGACCTCGGAGACGGGGCCACCTGGCGCTACGCGTACTTCAAGGATCCCGACGACCTGTACGTCTGCGTCACGGAGGTTCGCGCGTGAGCGCTCTGGAGAAGACGGCCGCCGTTGAAGAGACGACGCCGATCGTCGCGCTGCGCGACCTCCGCAAGTCGTTCGGCGACCTCGAGGTGCTGCGCGGCATCGACCTGGACGTCTTCGCCGGCGAGCACGTGGTGATCTTCGGGCCGTCCGGCTCGGGCAAGTCCACCGTGCTGCGCAGCATCAACCTCCTGGAGCCGCCGACCTCGGGATCGCTCAAGGTCGCGGGCGTCGAGTACGGCCCAGGCCGGCCGGGCGAGCGCGTCGAGCGCCGGGGGAAGGCGCTGGATCTGCGCCGCACCGTCGGGATGGTGTTCCAGCAGTTCAACCTGTTCCCGCACCTGACCGCGCTCGACAACGTGGCGCTGCCGCTGCGGTCGGTACGCGGCCTCAAGCGGGGCGACGCCCAGCTGAAATCCGCCGAGGCACTGCGCCGGGTGGGGCTGCTGCAGCGAGCGGGCCACTACCCGCAGCAACTGTCCGGGGGGCAGCAGCAACGCGTCGCCATCGCCCGCGCCCTGGCCCTCGATCCCGAGGTGATGCTCTTCGACGAGCCGACCTCGGCCCTGGACCCGGAACTGGTGGGTGAAGTGCTCAAGACGATGCGAGAGGTCGCCTTGGACGGAATGACGATGGTCGTGGTCACCCACGAGCTCGGCTTCGCGAAGGAGATCGGGGACCTGAACGTGTTCATGGAGGACGGCGTGGTCGTCGAGAGCGGGCCTCGCGGGTTCTTTGAGAACTGCACCAGTCCCCGCGCCCGCGAGTTCATCCTGGCGGTGCGCTGATGTACGACTGGGGACTCATCTGGGACAACCACAGCGCCCTGCTGAACGGCCTGCTGGTCGCCCTGAAGGTGTCGCTGTGCGCCGTGGTCATCTCGATCGCCGGCGGTCTGTTGCTCGCCATCATGCGGTTGGCGCGACAGCCCTTCTCCTTCATCGCGGCCGTCTACATCAACGTCTTCCGGGGCGTCCCGGCCCTGGTCAGCGTGATCTGGGTGTACTTCGGCGTCTCGTTGCTGCTGGGCGTGGACTTCAGCGTCTTCCAGGCCGGGGTGATCGCCCTGTCGTTGCTCTACAGCGCGTTCATGGCGGAGATCTTCCGGTCGGCGCTCAGCGCCATCCCGGCCGGGCACCGTGAGGCGGGACAGGCCCTCGGCATGCGGCCGATCCGCGTGTTCTTCTCGGTCGTCCTGCCCCAGGCGGTCAAGATCGCGTTGCCGAACATCGGCAGCATGTACATCGGCATGGTGAAGGACACGTCCACCTTCACGGTCATCGGTCTGCTCGAGGTCGTCCGGGTCACCCAGAACGTGGTCTCGCAGACCTTCCAGCCGTTCGTGCTCTACACGGCGGCCGCTGCGATCTACGTGCTCGCGGCGTTCGTCATCGACCTGGTGTTCCGGCTCATCGAAGGGGCCTACGCCAGCCCGCCCAGCGGGGCGGTGTCCCGGCTCCTGCGCTCGCGTCAGCAGCGCCGCATCAAGCAGCTCATGGTCGACCTCGGCTCATGAGGCTCCACCCCCTCCCAACCTCGCCTTTTCAGCATCGAAAGAGGAAACCCGTGCCCAGAAGCATGAAGTCATGGTCGGCGGTGAGGCGCACCGCTCTGGCGGGCGTCGCCGTCGTGTCCGCCCTGGTCCTCGCGGCGTGCGGCGGGTCAGATTCCTCCGGCGGCGGCAGTGGCGGCGACGACGCCGGCCTCAACAAGGCCGGGACGCTCACCGTGGGGATGAACCTGCAGTTCAAGCCGGAGATGTACCTGGACGCGGCCGGCAAGCCGGCCGGCTACGACGTCGACCTGCTCAACAAGCTGGCCACCGAGCTGGGCGTCAAGCTCAACATCCAGAACCTCGACTTCAACGGCCTGATCCCCGGCCTGCAGAGCAAGAAGTTCGACATGGTCTCGGTCGGTTTCTCTGCGACCGAGGAGCGCAAGAAGGTCATCGACTTCACCCGGGCCTACGTTCCGTACACCAGCGTGCTGGCGGTCGGGCAGAACGACACCTCGCCCGCGACGGTCGACAGCTACAACGCCAAGGGCAAGACCATCACGGCGCTGCAGGGCTCCACCGGTGAGCAGCTGGCCAAGAAGTCGTTCCCGCAGGCCAAGGTGAGCAGCTTCAGCGACCAGAACGCCGCACTGCTCCAGGTGGCGACGGGCCGTGCCCAGGGCAGCGTGGTCGAGGACTACATCCTGGCGCAGTACCAGAAGAGCAACCCGAACCAGGTGAAGAAGGCCGCTCTGCCGCAGCCCCTCGACCTGTCCTACGGCGCGTGGGCCGTGCAGAAGGGCAACAGCACGCTGCGGACGAAGCTCGACGCCTTCCTGTGCAAGGCGCAGAAGGACGGCACCCTCGCCGAGCTGTACAAGAAGGACTTCGAGGTGTCGGAGTTCCCGGCCATGCCGGAGGGCTGCTGAGCGGTGGTAGCCAGCTACCTGGATCCTGACCTCCTCGTGGTCGGAGGCGGTCCGGCGGGCATCTCAGCCGCCCTGGCGGCGAGCAGGGCGGGTCTGAACGTCCTGCTCGCCGACGAGCGCCCGACCCTTGGTGGCCAGATCTACAAGCAGCCGGGCCCGGGCTTCACGGTCACGGACCCGGCTGCGATGGACCGCCAGTTCCGGTACGGCAGATCCCTGATCGAGTCCCTCGACGGCACCGGCGTCGCCGTGCGGCTGCGCACGAGCGTCGTCGCCGTCGAGGGACGGCGGGCGGTGCTGGTCACCGAGGGATCCGCCGCGCACACCGTGACGGCACAGCGGATGGTCCTCGCGCCCGGGGCACACGACCGGCCTGTCGCCTTCCCCGGCTGGACCCTGCCCGGAGTGATCACTGCGGGCGGGCTGCAGACCCTGGCGAAGACCCAGCGTGTGCTGCCGGGCGAGCGGATGCTGTTCGCCGGCTCCGGCCCGGTCGCGCTGGCGTTCCCCGCCCAGCTGGGCCACTACGGCGCGCACATCGTGGCCGCGCTGGAGGCGGGGCCGGCCCCGCGGCCCGCGGACTTCCTCGCCATCGCACGAGCCGCTCGCGGCAACACCGCGCTCCTGCGCGATGCCGCCCGCTACCGGAGCCTGCTGCTGAGGCACCGCATCCCGCTGCGGTACGGACGGATCGTCGTGCGCGCGGAGGGCGACGGCAGGGTCGAACGGGTCGTGCACGCGGCGGTCGACACGGACTGGCGGGTCATCCCCGGCACCGAGCAGAGCGTCGACGTCGATGTGCTCTGCGTCGGGTACGGGTTCGTCCCGTCGCTGGAGCTCATGCGGCTGGTGGGCTGCGACTTCGACTACCAGGAGGACCTCGGCGGGCATGTCGTGCACCGCGACGAGTGGCACCGCACGACCGTCGACGGCGTCTATGCCGCCGGCGACGGCGCCGGCGTCGAGGGGTCGTTCGTCGCGATCGACGAGGGCCGCATCGCCGGTCTCGCCGCCGCGATGGACGCCGGCGTGATCGGTGCGGACGATGCCGTCGCCGAGGCGGCGCCCGCCCGGCACCGGCTGGCCCGCCGCCGCGCGCTGAACGCCGCGACCACCCGGCTGTACCGCGTGGGCCCCGGCATCTTCGAACTGTCCACCGACGACACGGTGATCTGCCGGTGCGAGGCCGTCCGCCAGCGCGACCTGGCGCCCGCGATCGACTCGACCGACGACGTCAACGTGGTGAAGGCCTTCACCCGGGCCGGCATGGGCCTGTGCCAGGGCAAGAACTGCCAGCGCCAGGTGGCCTCGCTCATCGCCCGACGGCACGGCCGCCCGGTCGCGGACATCGCACCTGCCACGCCGCGCATGCCGGTACGGCCGGTGCCGATCAGCGCGCTGGCCGACCACTCGATCGTGGGACCGACTCTGTTCCTCGCCGACGACGCCGTACCGGAAGACGCCGCATCGGTCGGCCCCGCATCGGTCGGCACCGCATCGGATGACGCCGCACCGGTCGGCACCGGGTCAGATGACACCGGATCGGCCGGCACCACGGCAGAGGGAACGGGGGAGCCGTGACCGACGCACTAGCCACCCAGCGCTGGGTGCCCGCGGAGAGCAGCCGCGCACCGCTGCCGTCGAGCACCGACGTGCTCGTCGTCGGTGGCGGCATCGCGGGTGCGGCGATGGCCTACCACCTGGCCAAGGCCGGTGTGGAGGTCACGCTCGTGGAGCGGGGCGAGCTCAACCGCGAGGCGTCCGGAACCAACGCCGGCAGCTTCCATCTGCAGCTGGCCATCCACCAGCTGTCCGGCCAGGGCGCCGCGGCCGACCGTGAGCGGCTGCTGGCCGAGGCCAGGCTGAGCCTGAAGGCGTTCGCGGTATGGCAGGAGCTCGGAGCGGAACTCGACGCCCCGCTCGACGTCCACCTGACCGGTGGATGGATGGTCGCCGAGACCCCGGAGCAACTGCGGACACTGCGTGACAAGTACGAGCTGGAGCAGCTCGCCGGGATCGAGACCGAGGTCGTCACCGGCGACGAGCTGCGGCAGCGTGCCCCGTTCCTGTCCGACACCGTCATCGGCGCGACCTACTGCCCGCTCGAAGGGCACGCCAATCCGCTGATCGTGGCGCCGCTGTACGCGCTGCGCGCCTCGCAGCACGGGGCCGTGATCCGCACCCATACCGAGGTGCTGGGCATCGACGTGACCGCGGCGACCGGCGCCCGGCGGTTCACCGTGCACACCGACGCCGGCTCGATCGACGCCCACCGCGTCGTCGACTGCGCGGGCGCCTGGGCCGGTGAGCTGGCCGCGATGGTGGGCCTGCGGCTGCCCGTGCGCAGCGAGGGTCTGCACGTCAACGTGACCGAGCCCCGACCCCGGCTGCTCACGCCCATGGTGCAGCACATCGGCCGCCGGCTGACGCTCAAGCAGACCGAGCAGAACACGTTCATCATCGGCGGAGGCTGGCCCTCGCCCGCCGCCCCGCGCCCCGAGCGCTATCCGACGAGCTGGCACAGCGCGGCGGGCAGCACGGCGGTGGCGGTGTCGGTCGTGCCCGCGCTCGCGGACGTCCGGGTGGTGCGCACCTGGTCCGGCGTGATCGTGTTCACCGACGACTTCTCGCCCGTCGTCGGCGAGTCGGTCCGGGTGCCCGGATTCCACGCCTGTGTCTCGTCGACCGGCTTCACCTTCAGCCCGCTGCTCGCCCACCGACTGGCCGAGCACATGGTCGCGCCGTCGGCGTCCCGGCGCTTTCCCGAGAGGTACGCGCTCGACCGCGCGACGCCCGGCACCACGTCCTGATTGGAGAGGTTCATGGACCGCAACGATGTCGACTGGCAGGGGTACTTCCCGGCCTTCGTCACCCCCTTCACCGAGTCGGGCGACCTCGACCTCGACACCCTCCGTGCGCTGGTGGACCACTACGCGGCCGAGGGCATGCACGGCATCGTGGTCAACGGAACGTGCGGCGAGTGGTTCTCGCAGACGGCGCAGGAGCGCCGCGCGGTCGCCGAGACCGCCGTCGCGCAGACGGCCGGGCGGATGCGCGTGCTCGTGGGCTGCACCGCCTACACCGCCAAGGAGACCGCCGAGTTCGCCCGCCACGCGCTCGCGGCGGGTGCCGACGGCGTGCTCGCGTCGCCGCCCCCGTACGCCAAGCTGTTCCCCGACGAGGTGATCGAGTTCTACCGGGACCTCGACGCGGCGGTCGAGGGGCCGATCGCGGTCTACAACTGGCCGCACGGCAGCGGTGTCGACATCGGCACCGACCTCGCCGACCGGCTCGCCGACATCGACCAGATCGTCGCCATCAAGGACAGCACTCCCGACGCCGACCAGTTCTTCGAGACCTCGCGCCGCGTGCGCGACCGGGTGCGGGTCTTCGGGCCCTACATGAGTGTCCGGGGGCTCGAGGTGCTGCGAACCGAGGGCGGGGACGGCACCGTCGGCGGTGGCTCCCTGCACGGGCGTCCCGACCCCGAGTTCTGGGAGTCGTACTGGCGCGGTGACTACGACGGCCCGCGCGCCCACGCGGTGGCGGGGGACCGGCTCTTCCCCAAGCTCTGGCTGCCCGGTGGCTGGGCGGGCAAGTACGGCGCGTACCAGAGCCAGCTGAAGGCGCTGATGACGATGCTCGGCCAGCCGGCCGGACATGTCCGCCGGCCGCGCCTGCCCGTGACCGACCCGGCGAGCCTGCGCAGCATGCGCGCCGTGCTCGTCGAGGAGGGTCTGCTGCCGGAGGTGGCCGAGTCGTGACGATCAGACGGCCCCGGCTCGCGGCGGGGCGGGGCCTCGAACGCGGGCCGGCGGTGACCATCACGGTCGACGGCCGGCCCACACCGGCCTACCTGGGCGAGAGCGTGGCGGCGGCGCTGATGGCCGACGGCGATCTGTCCACCCGGACGGCCCTGGACGGCGAGCCGCGCGGCCTGTTCTGCGGCATGGGCGTGTGCTTCGACTGCCTGGTGATCGTCGACGGCGTGGCCGGGACCCGGGCCTGCGTCACATGGGTCCGCGACGGCATGGACGTCGCCCGCCAGGACCATCCGGGGCTGCGCCGCGAGAGCGCCGAGGCATCCGGCGATGGCCCAGGCCGTGCGTCCGACGGCTGAGCCCGACGGCACCCGAGCCGCCGGGCGTCCCGGCGTACCGGCGGCAGCGCCGGCGCACGGTTCGGGCGCCGGCCCGCCGGGCGTTCTGGCCGTGGGGGCGGCCGCCGAGCCGGCGGGCGTCTCGGCGGCCGGAGCGGACGGCGGGTCAGCCGCCGAGACCGTCGACGCAGAGGTACTTCAGCTCGGTGAACTCGTCGAGGCCGTGCCGGGAGCCCTCCCGGCCCACGCCCGACTCCTTCACGCCTCCGAACGGCGCTCCCTCGTAGGAGATCAGTCCGGTGTTCACACCGACGACGCCGAACTCGAGGGCCTCGCCGACCCGCCACATCCGGCCCAGGTCGGTGGTGAAGAAGTACGAGGCGAGACCGAACGGCGTGTCGTTGGCGATCGCGATCGCCTCGTCCTCGGTGTCGAACTCGATGACGGCGGCCACCGGGCCGAACGTCTCCTCGCGGGCCACCAGCATGTCGGGCCGTACGCCGGTGAGCAGCGTGGGTTCGAAGTACGTGTGACCGAGCGGGTGCCGGTCGCCGCCGCTGAGCACGGTGGCCCCGCCGGCGACGGCGTCGCCGATGTGCCGCCGCACCTTCTCGACCGCGGCCTCCGAGATCAGCGGTCCCTGTTCGGACCCGTCCTCGAAGCCGTTGCCGACGGTCAGCGCCTCGATCGCCGTACGGAAGCGCTCGACGAAGGCGTCGTGGATGCCGGACTGCACGATGACCCGGTTCGCGCACACGCAGGTCTGCCCGGCGTTGCGGAACTTCGACGCCATCGCACCGGCGACCGCCGTGTCGAGGTCGGCGTCGTCGAACACGATGAGCGGAGCGTTGCCGCCGAGCTCGAGCGCGACCTTCTTGACCGTCTGCGCGCTCTGGGCCATCAGCAGCTTGCCGACCTCGGTCGAGCCGGTGAAGCTCAGCGCCCGGACCGATGGGTGCGAGGTCAGAATCTCGCCGATCATCGCCGGCCGGCCCGACACGACGCTGAGCACACCGTTCGGGATCCCGGCCCTGGCGGCGAGTTCGGCGAGCGCGGTGGCCGACAGCGGCGTCTCCTCGGCCGGCTTGATGATCATCGGGCAGCCGGCCGCCAGCGCGGGCCCGGCCTTACGCAGGATCATCGCCGACGGGAAGTTCCACGGCGTGATCGCCGCAGTCACGCCGACCGGCTGTCGCATGGTGAGCAGCCGGCGCCCGGCCACGTTCGTCGGGATGACGTCGCCGTAGGCGCGTTTGCACTCTTCGGCGTACCACTCGACGAAGCCGGCGCCGTAGAGGATCTCGCCGCGCGCCTCGGCGAAGGGCTTCCCCTGCTCCGCGACGAGGATCGTCGCCAGGTCGTCGGCGTTGGCGACGATGAGGTCGTACCACCGGCGCATGACGCGCGCGCGTGCGATCGCGGTCATCGCGCCCCAGGCCGGAGCCGCCGCCTCGGCCGCGTCGATGGCGCGCCGGACGTCGGCGCCGGTCGCGTCGGCCATGCGCGCGATGACCGCGCCGGTGGCGGGGTCGACGACGTCGCTGCGCTCTCCGGCCGAGCCGGGCGTCCAGACGCCGTCGATGAAGAGGTCTTCCCGCAACAGGTCCGCGTCGCCCAGGTGAGAGCGCAGTCGAGAGCGGTCGAAGGTCGAGTCCACGGCGTCAGCCTCCATGCTCGAATATCCGGCAAATCCGACGAGATAGCACTTGTCCGGCGACCCAGTGGCCGGATAGCGGGCAACGGTACGCTACGCGGCCATTTATTGCTACATTGGCCTCGCGGTCGCCGGCTCGGTCCCCCGACCCCCTCCCATTCGACACACCGACCCTCCCCACACCGACTTCACGGATGCAGGCGCCAATGACGATCGAGGACATCGACAAAGAGTTCTTCTTCCACCCGTTCACGCATGCGCGCGAGCATGAGCGGACCGGCCCCCTGACCATCGCCCTCGGGCACGGATCGACGCTGACGGACACGCGCGGCCGGACCTATCTGGACGCGATGGCCGGCCTGTGGTGCGTCAACATCGGCTACGGCAACGCCGAGATGGCAGAGACGCTGCGCGCCCAGACGGAGCGGCTGGCGTACTACCACACGTTCGCGTCGATGGGGAACGAGCCGGTCGCGCGGCTGGCGCAGCGGCTCATCGCGATGGCGCCGGGCGCGATGTCGAAGGTCTTCTTCGGGAACAGCGGCTCCGACGCCAACGACACGCACGTCAAGCTGGTCTGGTACTACAACAACGTCCTCGGCCGGCCGCAGAAGAAGAAGATCATCTCGCGCAACCGCGGCTACCACGGGGTGACGGTGATGTCCGGGAGCCTGTGCGGCCTGCCCGGCATGCACGCCGGGTTCGATCTGCCGCTGCCGATGGTGCACTTCGTCCGCGCGCCACACCGGCTGTGGGAGCAGGAGGCGGGGCAGAGCGAGGAGGAGTTCGTCCAAGGGCTCGCCGACGAACTCGAGCAACTGATCCTCGCCGAGGGCCCGGACACCGTGGCCGCCTTCATCGCCGAGCCCCTCCAGGCCGCCGGCGGCGTCATCGTCCCGCCCGCGTCGTACTTCCCCGCGATCCAGGAAGTGCTGCGCCGGTACGACGTACTGCTGATCGCCGACGAGGTCGTCTGCGGCTTTGGCCGGCTCGGCGAGAACTTCGGCTCGGAGGTCTTCGGGCTGCGACCCGACCTCATCACCGTCGCCAAGGGCATCACGTCGGCGTACATGCCGCTCTCGGCGAGCCTGGTCTCCGAGGCCGTGTGGGATGTGATCGCCAGCGGGTCGGAGAAGTACGGCGTCTTCAGCCACGGCTACACCTACTCGGCGCACCCGCTCGCCGCGGCGGCGGCCATGACCAACCTCGACATCATCGAGCGCGACGGGCTCATCCCGCAGGCCAAGGCGCGTGGCGAGTATCTCGCCGAGCGGCTGCGGGCCGAGTTCGGCGGCCACCCGCTGGTGGGCGAGGTACGCGGTCACGGCCTGGTCGGCGCGGTCGAGTTCGTCAAGTCCACGGACCCGCTGACGGCCTTCGACCCGGCACTGAAGGTGTCGGCCGCGGTCGTACGGCGCAGCCGGGAACTCGGTGTGATCACCCGGGCCCTCCCGTCGGCCGACACGATCTCGTTCTCGCCCCCGTTCGTGGTGACCGAGGCCGAGATCGACGAGATGGCGGCGGCGACGAGACGGGCGCTGGACGACGTGGCGGCGGAGCTTCGCCTGCTGCCATGACCGAAGGACCCTCGCTTGGCGTCGTCGTCAACCCGATCGCCGGGATGGGCGGCCGGGTCGGTCTGCACGGCACCGACGGGCCGGCGCTCGACGCCGCGGTGCGCCGGGGCGCCGAGGCCGTCGCCCCGCATCGCGCGCGCCGCGCGCTGAACCGCCTGCACGGGCTCGCGCCGGCCGTGCCGGTCGTCGCCGTCGAAGGGCCGATGGGCACCGACCATCTGACCGGCGACGGCTGGACCGTGCGTACGCTGCACCGCGCCCGTACCGGACCCACCACGGCGGCGGACACCCGCGACGCCGCGCGGGCGATGGTGGAGTCGGGCGTCTCGCTCCTGATGTTCGTCGGCGGTGACGGCACGGCCCGCGACGTCGTCGACGCGGTGGGCGCCGCCGTGCCCGTGCTCGGCGTGCCGTCGGGAGTGAAGATGCACTCCGGCGTGTTCGCGACCGGGCCGGAGGCCGCGGGTGAGACCGCGGCGCGCTATCTCGCGGAACCCGCCCGCTTCGGCTGTGTCGACGCCGAGGTGGTCGATCTCGCCGGCGGGGACGGGGCATCGCCGGCCACACCCCGGATGTTCGGTATCGCGAGGGTGCCCGACGCGAGGGGTTCCCTGCAGCGCGCCAAGGCGGTCGCCGGCGGGGCCGACGACGCCGACCTCGTCGCGTTGGGCCGCGAGGTGGCCCGCGAGATGCCCGCCGACCGGCTGTACCTGCTCGGGCCGGGTACCACGGTGGCACACGTCAACGCCGCCCTGGGCCTGCCCGCGTCGCCGCTGGGCGTCGACGCCGTTCTGGGCGGGCGCCTGCTCGCCGCCGACGCGAGCGAGGCGGAACTGCTGTCGCTGCTGCTGCGGCACCCGTCGGCGACGCTGGTGCTCGGCGTCGTGGGCGGCCAGGGGTTCCTGCTCGGGCGGGGCAACCAGCAGATCAGCGCCGCCGTGCTCGCGGCGGTCGGCACCGACAACATCGAGATCCTCGCCGCACGCGGCAAGGTGGCCGCGCTCGATCCGCCGACGCTGCGGATCGACGTCGGCGACGAGCACGCGACCGCTCCGATCACCGGTTACCGCAAGGTTCGCACGGGGCGGGGCAGGAGCACCGTCTTGCGGATCGTGGCCTAGCCGGCAACGCGCACAGAAGGGAACCGTGACCGTGGCACACCCATATATGCCGAACTCCACGCCGGATGCCAAGACCGCGATGATGCGGGCGACCGGCATCTCCGACGTCGACGAGCTGTTCGAACAGATCCCCGCCGACCATCTCACGGCCGAGCCGATCGCCCTCGAGGCCGGGATCAAGGCCGAGTCGACTGTGCGCCGGCACGTACGAAAGCTGCTCGATCGCAATGACAGCTGCGCCGAGAACCTGAACTTCCTGGGCGCCGGGTGCTGGCAGCACTACGTGCCGGCCGTGTGCGACGAGATCGCCTCGCGCAGCGAGTTCCTGACCCCGGTCTGGGGCACGCCCTCGTCCGACCACGGGCGCAACCAGGCCTGGTTCGAGTACGCGTCGCAGCTCGGCGAACTGGTCGGCATGGAGTTCGTCGGCCTGCCGGTCTACAGCTGGGGCGCGGCGGCCGGGCACGCCGTCCGGATGGCGGCCCGCCTCACCGGCCGGCACGAGGTCGTCGTGCCGAGCACGCTCGACCCCGAGCGTCTCGCGGTCATCCGGACCTACTGCGGCCCGAGCGAGGGCAATGACCCGATCACCGTCGTCGTCGCCCGGCACGACCCGGCCACCGGCCGGGTGGACCTGGCCGACCTCGAGGCCAAGGTCGGTGCGGCGACCGCGGCCGTCTATCTCGAGACGCCCAACCATCTCGGCGTCATCGAGGCCGACGCGGCCGCCGTCGCCGAGCTCGCGCGTCGCCACGGCGCCGAGACGATCGTCGGTGTCGACCCGATCTCGCTCGGCGTGCTCAAGCCACCGCCGGAGTACGGCGCCGACATCGTCGTGGGCACCACCCAGCCGCTCGGCGTCCACCTCAACGCCGGTGGCGGCGTCGGCGGTTTCATCGCCACCCGCGACGACGAGCGTTACGCACGTGAGTACCCGACGCTGCAGGTCAGCCTGGCCGACACGATCGTGCCCGGCGAGCGCGCGTTCGGGATGACGCTGTTCCACCAGAGCTCGTACGGGTCGCGGGAGGACGGCAACGACTGGACCGGCAACTCCGTCTACCTGTGGACGGTGGTGAACGCCGTCTACATGGCCCTGATGGGCCCGCAGGGATTCGTCGACATCGGCGAGACGATCGCGGCGAACAGCGCGTACGCGGCCCGGCGCGTCGGCGAGATCGAGGGACTTTCGGTGCTCTGGCCGTCCGGGTTCTTCAAGGAGTTCGTCGTGGACTTTGGCGGCACCGGGCGAACGGTCGCCGCGGTCAACGAGGCCCTGCGCGGCCGGGGCATCTTCGGCGGCAAGGACCTCTCGGCCGACTTCCCCGAGCTCGGCCAGGCGGCGCTCTACTGCGTCACCGAGATCCACACGGCAGATGACATCACCGCGCTGGTCAGCGCACTCAACGAGGCGGTCACGGCATGAAGGGCATCACCCGTCGCTACCACGCCGCGGTCTGGGACGAGCCGCTGATCATGGAACAGGGCGCGTCCGGCCGCAGGGGCACCGTCCCGCCCGGGCCCATCGAGGGCGCCGGCCCCGGTGACCCGCTGCCGGCGGGCATGCGCCGGGCGACGCCGCCGGCACTGCCCGAGGCGGCCGAACCCGACGTCCTCCGGCACTACCTGCGGCTGTCGCAGCAGACCATGGGCATGGTCGGGATCAGCCTCTTCGGCACCTGCACGATGAAGTACAACCCCCGGGTCAACGAACTGCTCGCCGCGCGCGACCAGGTCGCCGAGGTGCACCCGCACCAGGACGACAGCACCATTCAGGGGTTGCTCGAGATCGTCCACCGGTTCGACCTGATGCTCCGCGAACTCTCGGGGATGGGCCGGTTCGTGTTCCAGGCCGGTGGCGGCGCGGCTGCCGCGTACATGCACGCGACCGTCACCCGCGCCTACCACGAGTCGCGTGGCGAGCTGGCGCAGCGGCGCGACGTCATCACCACCGCGCAGGCCCATCCCTGCAATCCGGCCACCGCGGCGGCGGCCGGCTTCAACGTGATCACACTGCCGGTCGAGCGGGACGGTTACCCCTCGCTCGACGCGCTGCGGGCCGTCGTGAGCGACCGTACGGCCTCGCTCATGATCAACAACCCGGACGACATGGGCATCTACAACCCGCACATCAAGCAGTGGGTCGACATCGTGCACGAGGCCGGCGGGCTCTGCTTCTACGACCACGCCAACTTCAACGGGGTGATGGGGCGCGTCCGCGCGGCGGAACTCGGCTTCGACGCGTGCATGTTCATGCTGCACAAGACGTTCGGCGTCCCGAAGGGCGGCGGCGGCCCGGCGGTCGGCGCGTACGGCTGCACGCCGGAGCTCGAACGGTTCCTGCCCGGCCCGCTCGTGGTCCAGACCGACTCCGGTTACGAGCGTCGCGAGAACCCCGGCGGCGTCGGCCGGGTACGTGAGTTCCTCGGCAACCTGCCCCAGGTGGTGAAGGCCTACTCGTGGCTGCTGGCGATGGGGGCCGACGGCATCCGCGAGGCGGCCGACATCTCGGTGCTGGCCAACAACTACATGGAATCGCGGCTCCTCGCGATCCCCGGCATCACGAAGTCGTTCGACCACCTGACCCTGCGGCGCCTGGAGATGACGCGGTTCAGCCTCGGTGAGTACACCGAGCAGACCGGCGTGACCGCCGTGGACGTCCAGAACCGCATGACCGACTTCGGCGTCGACGCGTTCTGGCTCAGCCATGAGCCGTGGATCGTGCCCGAGCCGTTCACGCCCGAGGCCGGCGAAGGGTGGTCGATGGAGGACATCGACTACTGGATCGACGTGCTCGCGCATGTGATGGAGGAAGGGCGGGGCGACCCGGCGATGGTCAAATCGGCTCCGCACAACCAGGTCGTGGCTCAGATCGACGGGTCGTCTCTGGACGACCCCTCCCGCTGGGCGACGACGTGGCGCGCCTACCAGCGCAAGAACGCGGACCGGACGAACGCGAGCGCCCGGTGACCGAGATGTCCTCGCCCGTTCCGGCGCCCGTCGCCATCGTCGGAGCGGGCAGCATCGGCGCGGCGTGGGCGATCGTGTTCGCGCGTGCCGGTCACCGGGTCGCACTGCACGACGTCGACGCCGATCGGGCCGCGACGGCGCTCTCGGAGATCGAGAGCCGGCTGGCCGAGCTCGACGGGTTCGGCCTCGTCGGGGCCGAGATCACCGCGGTGCTCGGCCTGGTCGGCGTCGCGGCCGGCCTCGACGAGGCGCTCGACGGCGCGGTGTACGTGCAGGAATGCGTGGTCGAGTCGCTCGAGGTCAAGCGGGAGCTGTTCGCCGAACTCGACCGGCGGGCCGGCCCCGACGCCGTCCTGGCCAGTTCGACCTCGATGATCCCCTGCTCGGCGTTCGCGGCCGAACTGCCCGGGCGGGCGCGGTGTCTGGTCGTACATCCCGGCAACCCGCCGTACCTGCTGCCGATCGCGGAACTCGCCCCCGCGCCGTTCACCGACCCTGAGACGATCGAGCGCGCGAGGGAGCTGCTGTCCGGGGCGGGCATGGTGCCCGTCCTGGTAGGCAAGGAGAACGAGGGGTTCGTCTTCAATCGCCTGCAGGGCGCCCTGCTGCGTGAGGCCTACTGCCTCGTACGCGACGGCGTCGCCTCACCGGCCGACATCGACCGCGTCGTCAGCTCCGGGCTGGGCCGGCGCTGGGCCGTACTCGGGCCGTTCGCGACCGCGGAGCTGAACACGCGAGGCGGTATCGAGCGCCACGCCCGGTTGCTCGGCCCCGCCTATGCGCGGATGGGCGCCGAACGAGGACAGGACGATCCGTGGACCCCCGATCTCGTCGCCCAGGTCGCGGCGAGCGTGCACGAGGGCCTGCCGAGTGAGGAGTGGGCCGAGCACGTGAGCCGGCGTGACCGCGCACTCATGCGGCTCGAACAGGCCAGACGCGCCGACCCCGACCTGTTCACCGGCTTCACCCGAGGCGACTGAGCCGGCGCCACGCGATCTCGGAGGCCGCGTCAGTCCATGTGGAGCCGCGCGAGCCGGGGAAGACGGGAACGCACCTCGGCGGGGTCGTCGAAATCCCAGTCGGCGGTGATGCGGGGATAGCGAATCGTGAAGGAGCCGGGCGGAAGCTCTTCACCGGTGGCCTTCAGGTGGGCGTCCCAGGCGATGCGCAGGATGTCCTCGTCCTCCAGGTCCTCCTGCTCGGCCGCGGCGGCCCGTACGGCGGGAAGGTCGGCCAGCGAGTCGGGGTCGGCGACGGCACGCTCGAAAGTCTCGCGTCCCTGCGCGATCAGCCAGCCGCGGAAATACTCGAACCCGTCGTCCGACGCTCCACCGTTGATCAGATAGGCGGCGGCCCACAGCTCATCGCGGTAGGAGTCGGCCAAGAGGTCCCACAAGGGCTGTGCCGCACCCACGATCTGTTCCCTGGGCAGCGCGGCCAGGCTCGCCGTCGCGTGATCGGCGACCGTCCGCGCGTCCGACCCCTGGGACGCCTTGGTTCGGGCATCCTCGATCAGATCCCAGAACTGCTGTCGATCCATGAGACGGCAGCGTGCCATGCACGGCCACCCTCGGCAATCAAGATCGCCAATTCCGACCGTCCGCCCTCGATGTCCCTGGCAGCCCCGCGCCGCCGGCGGTCAGGTCATCACCCGGATCGGGTCCCCGGCCTGATGAGCGGCGATGTCCTCGACGGCGTCGCGGTAGAAGATCTCGTACACCTCTCGGGTCACATAGCCGAGATGCGGCGTCAGCACCGCGTTGGGAAGAGCGCGCAGCGGGTGGTCGGCCGGCAGCGGCTCGGTGTCGTAGACGTCGAGCGCCGCACAACCGATCTCGCCGCTCCGCAGCGCGGCGAGCAGCGCCGTCTCGTCGACGATCGGGCCCCGGGACGTGTTCACCAGCATCGCGCCGGGCTTCATCGCGCCGAGTTCGGCCGCACCGATCAGACCGCGGGTCCGGTCGCTGAGCACGAGGTGGATCGACACCACGTCGGACCTGCTCAGCAGTTCCTCCTTGGACACCGCCGTCACGCCGTGCTCGGCCGCTCGCTCCGAGGTCAGGTTCTGGCTCCAGGCGATGGTGTCCATCCCGAACGCCTGCCCCACCGCCGCCACCCGGGACCCGAGCCGGCCGAGACCCAGCAGTCCGAGCGTCTTGCCGTGCAGGCCGGTGCCCACGGTGGTCTGCCACCCGCCCTCGGCCATCGCGGGCAACTCGGTGGCCAGGTTGCGTGCCGCCGCCAGGATCAGCGCCCAGGTGTGCTCAGCGGTCGGGTACGAGAGGTATCCGGTTCCGCAGACCATGATGTCGTGCTGCCGGGCGGCCGCCAGATCGATCGCCGCGTTGCGCCGGCCGGTGCTCACCAGGAGCTTCAGATCGACCAGCCGCGCGAGCACCTCGGCCGGGAACCGGGTGCGTTCCCGCATCGCCACCACGACCTCGGCCCCGGCGAGCCGCCGCACCAGCTCGTCGGCGTCATCGATGGGAGAGGTGAACACCTCTATCTCGGCGCCGAGCGAATCCCAGTCCGCCAAGCCGAGTGCGACGTTCTGGTAGTCATCGAGGATGGCGATCTTCATGACCGCCACGTTAGTTCACCGGTCGTGCCCGCTCGCGCCGAGTTGCGGCCGCCGAGGTGAAGCGGGCGACGTTCGCTGGATGTTCTCCGGCGCGGTACCGGAAGGCGGTCGGAGGGTCGCGTCGCGCCGTCACGCTCACGCCCGTGAAGGTAGCCATCGTCACCGAGTCCTTCCTACCTCGTATGAACGGGGTGACCAACTCGGTCTGCCGCGTCGTGGAGCATCTGGCCGGCCGGGGACACGAGGTACTGACAGTCGCCCCCGGTCCCGGCCCGGGCGACCACGCCGGTCACCCGGTGCGGTCGACCCCGGGCATCGCCCTGCCGTTCTACCGTTCGTTCGTCGTCGGGCTGCCCACGCGGCAGGTGGTGGCGGTGTTGCGCGACTTCGGACCCGACGTCGTCCACCTCGCCTCTCCGCTGCTGCTCGGCACCTCGGGCATCGCGGCCGCCCGGCGGCTCGACGTGCCGACGGTCGCGGTGTTCCAGACCGACCTGGCCGGCTTCGCCCACCGGTACGGGCTGCGCGGCGTCGATCCGGTCGTGTGGGCCTGGCTACGGCACATTCACGAGAAGGCCGACCGCACCCTGGTGCCGTCGACGCCCACGCTGGAGGAGTTGCGGCGGCGCGGCTTTCCACGGCTGAGGTTGTGGGGGCGTGGAGTGGACGATCAGCGTTTCCATCCGCGGCACCGGTCGCCGGAGGTGCGGGCCCGGCTGGCGCCGGGCGGAGAGGTGCTGGTGGGCTATGTCGGCCGGCTGGCCGCCGAGAAACGTCCGTGGCTGCTCTCCCACCTGGCGGACCTTCCCGGGGTCCGGCTCGTCGTCGTCGGGGACGGCCCGGCGGAGCGGCGGTTGCGCCGGCTGCTGCCGGAGGCGGTCTTCACCGGGTTCCGCACCGGGGACGAACTGTCGGAGCTCGTCGCCTCACTCGACGTCTTCGTCCACACCGGCGCGGATGAGACCTTCTGCCAGGCCGTCCAGGAGGGGCTGGCCGCGGGGGTACCGGTCGTGGCGCCCGCCGCGGGCGGGCCGCTCGACCTGGTGCGGCCCGGCCACAACGGCCTGCTGTATCCGCCGAACGACCCGGCCGCGCTACGGGCGGCCGTGGCGACCCTGGTGGCCGATCCGGCACTGCGACGACGGATGGGCGGCCACGCGCGCTCGTCGGTGCACGGGCGCGACTGGGGCGCCATCTGCGACGAGCTGATCGGCCACTATGACGACGTACGTCATGGCACGTCCACGAGGCGCGCGGCATGAGCGGGCAGAAGGACCCCGGGATCGACGGGCGCGAGGGTTTTCCGTTCGTGGTCTCGGTGCACGACGTCGCCCCGGCGACCTCGGCCCAGACCGCCGGCTGGCTTTCCGACCTGACGCGGCGGGACGTGCCGGCGACCCTGCTGGTGATCCCCGGGCCGTACGGCGGCGGCGCGGCCCTGCCCGAGGATCCCGACCTGGTGGCGTTCCTGCACGCGGCCGCCGGGCGAGGCCACGAGCTGGCGCTGCACGGGTTCCGGCACGAGCCCGGCGGAGACGCCCCGCCCCTGCGGCGGGCGGTCGGCCGGGTGGCGGCCAGGACGGCCACGGAGTTCTGGTCGCTGACCGAGGAGCAGGCCCGCGACCTGCTGCGTGCGGGTCTGGAGGCGCTCGCCGAGGTCGACATCGGGGTCGTGGGTTTCACCCCGCCCGGCTGGCTCGCCTCGGCCGGGACCCGCAGGGCGCTGGCCGACGTCGGCTTCCGCTACTGGACGAGTCACCTGGCGGTGCACGACCTGACCGGCGGTTCCCACCGCCGGATGCCGGTCCTGTCGCACCGGCCCAGCGGGGGCGCCGCAGAGCGGGCCGGAGCCCGGCTGATGACGACCGCGGCCCGCGGTTTCGCCAGGTTCGGCATCCCGTTCCGCATCGCGCTGCATCCCGCCGACCTCGAACGGCCCGGCCTGCGCGCGGCCACGCTCACCGCGATCGATCTGGCCCTCGCCGCCGGTGGCCGCCCGGTCACCTACGAGACGCTGATCACGACGTGAGGATCGTCCAGCTCGCGAACCTCTACAGCCCGGTGTCGGGTGGGTTGCGGACCGCCGTCGACGCGCTCGGCCGGGGATATGTGGCCGCCGGCCATGACCGGGCCCTGGTGATACCGGGCCGCTCCGGCACCTGGGACGAGACGGAGTCGGGGCTGGTCGTCACGGTGCCAGGCGCGTCGGTCGCCCCTGGCTACCGGTTCGTCCTCGATCCCCGGCCGATGCTGCGGGTGCTCGCCCGGCTGCGCCCCGACGTCATCGAGGTGTCGGACAAGGCCACGCTCGTGCTCGCCGCCCGGTGGGCCCGGCGTCGCGGGGTGCGCACTGTGCTGCTGTCCCATGAGCGGCTCGACGCGATCCTCGCTCCGCACCTGCCGAGCCGGCTGCCGCTGGAGCAGGCGACCGACCGGTGGAACCAGGCGCTGGCCGGTGTCTTCGACGCGATCGTGGTGACCTCGGAGTTCGCCGCGGCCGAGTTCCGGCGGGCCCTGGGCCGGAGGCGTTCGCGAGGCCCGGTGCCGTCGTTGCACCTGGTGCCGCTCGGCGTCGACCTCTCCACGTTCCGGCCCTCGGCCGGCCGGAACACCTCCGGCGGGCCGGGCGACGGGCTTGTACGTCTGGTGCATCTGGGCCGGCTCTCCCGGGAGAAGTCGCCCGGACTCGCGCTCGACACCGTGCGGCAACTGAGTCGTCGCGGGGTGCCCGTACGGCTCGACATGGCCGGGGACGGGCCCTTGGCGGCCGGGTTGCGCTCGGCCGCGGAGCGGGAGGGGCTGCCGGTCGACTTCCACGGGCACCTGCCCGCCCGGTCGGCGGTGGCCCGTCTGCTCGCCGGGGCCGACGTGGCCCTGGCGACCTGCCCGGCCGAGTCGTTCGGCCTGGCGGTGCTGGAGGCGCTCGCCTGCGGCACGCCCGTGGTCGCCGCGAACCGCGGCGCCGCACGTGAGCTGCTCGCTCCCGGCACCGGTCTTGCCGCGGCGCCACATGCCGGCGCCTTCGGCGATGCCGTACAGGAGGTGCTGCGCTGGCCCGACGACCAGCGCCGCCGGGCGGCCCGCACCGGTGCCGAGCGTTATCCGTGGTCGGCCACCATCGCCGGCATGCTGGACGTGCTGACCGGCACGGCGAGTGATCGGACGCGAACGGCGCTCGCCTGACCGGCGCTCGCATGACGCGCCCACGCGCAGGCGGCGTGCCGCTCATTCCGGGTCGAATGCCCGCATGCGACTGCACGCGAGGATTGAAGGGGACTGACCGACGGCTATTGCAGGTAGCCCTCGACCTGCGAGACGCTCGCCGCCTCGGCGTCGTCCGGATTCGCCCCCGCCGCCCTGAGAGCGCGCCGCCGGCGCATCAGGTCCCAGCACTGGTCGAGGGTCTCTTCGAGATGCCGGAGCCGTTCGGACTCGGAATCGGAGTCGGCCGCACCCTGCACTCGGTTCGTACGCAACTGGTGTTCCTCGGCGACGAGTGCGTCGATGCGCTCGAGGATCTGCTTCTCGTCCACGGGCCCAGACAACCATGCCGCCACCACGGGCACTACCCCGGCCTCCACCGAAGCACAGGCCATGCCCCGGCGGCCAAGATCGAGTTCTAGATCGAGATCGATATCCAGGTCAAGATCCAGTTCATCGCCGGGGAACGTAATCGCGCAGGTCACCGGCACACCTCCACCGCAACTACCATTGCTTTCCGAGCAGAGGCGCCTGCGCACGCGACCGGCACCTCGATCGCCACGGAAGTCGATCAGGCCACCCGGGATCGCGTCATCCGCGAAGTTAGAGGGAGCCGACCAGACACATGAACGACAACGGACTCGACGTGATCCGGCGATGACGGAATCCGGAGAGGCCAACGCACCGTTGTCCGGGCGGACCGCCTGGGCGCGCAGCCTCCGGACGCCGCTGCGAGAGTTCCTGCGCACCGAGACCGGCAGCGCCGCGATCCTGCTGACCGCGACGCTGGCCGCTCTGATCTGGGCGAACGTCGACTCATCATCGTATGAGAGCTTCTGGCGGACGCCGCTGTCGGTCCGGGTCGGCGACTGGGGCGTGGCGCAGGACCTGCGCCATTGGGTGAACACCGGCCTGATGACGCTCTTCTTCTTCGTCGTCGGGCTCGAAGCGCGCCGTGAGTTCGACATGGGCGAGCTGCGCGACCGACGCCGGCTCGTGCTGCCGCTCGCCGCCGGGATCGGCGGCATGCTCGTGCCCGTCGCGATCTACCTGAGCCTGAACGCCGACCGTTCCTCCGCGCACGGCTGGGGTGCGGCGATGTCGACGGACACGGCGTTCACACTGGGCATGCTGGCCCTGGTCGGGTCCCGTCTCCCGCCGCGTCTGCGGGTCTACCTGCTCACGGTCACGGTTGTCGACGATCTTGTCGCGCTCGGGGTCATCACCGTCTTCTACAGCGAGCACGTCCACCCGCCGGCCCTGGTGGTCGCGCTCGCCCTCTTCGCTCTGATCCTGCTCATCCGCGCACGAGGCGTGCGCCACGGGATCGTCTACGTGGCGCTCGGAGCGGCGGTCTGGGTGGCGCTGCTCAAGTCCGGCGTCGAACCGATCGTCGTCGGCCTGGCCATGGGCCTGCTCACCTACGCGTCCCCGGCCGCACGCGGCGACCTCGAACGCGCCAGCGATCTCTTCCGGCTCTTCCGCGAGCAGCCGACGCCCGAGCTCGCGCAGTCGGCCCGGGTCGGGCTCGCGTCGGCGGTCTCACCCAACGAGCGGCTGCAGCAGCTCTACCATCCGTGGACCAGCTACGTGATCGTGCCGCTCTTCGCACTCGCGAACGCCGGGATCCCGCTCAGCGCCGAGTTCCTGTCCCGAGCGCTCACCTCGCCGATCACGCTCGGCATCCTGTTCGCGTACGTCGCCGGCAAGCCGATAGGAATCCTCGGCGCCTCGTGGCTCGTCACCCGGCTGACCGGCGGCCGGGTGCGGCCGCCGGTCGGCTGGGCCGCCATCGCCGGCGGCGGCACGATCGCGGGCATCGGCTTCACCGTGTCGCTGCTGATCGCGACTCTCGCCTTCCACGGCCCCCAGCTCGAAGAGGCCAAGCTCGGCATCCTCACCGCGGCGCTCACGGCGTCGGTGCTGACCTGGATCGTCTTCCGGGTGACCGCCATGCTCCCGAAGCGGCTGCGGGTCCGAGCGCTGCTGGGCACCGCCGAGGACATCGTCGACCTCGCCGCGCCGGTCGACCCGGCCCGCGACCACATACGCGGGCGGAAGGACGCGCCGGTGACCGTGGTGGAGTACGCGGACTTCGAGTGCCCGTACTGCGGCCAGGCGGAGCCGGTCGTCCGTGAACTGCTCGCCGACTTCGGCGACGTGCGCTATGTCTGGCGGCACCTTCCGCTGAGCGATGTGCACCCCAACGCCCGGCTCGCCGCGATCGCGGCCGAAGCCGCAGCGGCGCAGGGAGCGTTCTGGGAGATGCACGACCTGCTGCTCGACCACCAGGGAGATCTCGGCGTACATGACCTGGTGCGCTACGCCCGCGAGGCCGGCCTCGACATCGAGCGCTTCCGCGACGACGTACGCGACGCCACCGGCGCCGCCCGCATCGAGGAGGACGTCGACTCCGCCGACCTGAGCGGTGTGACCGGCACTCCCACCTTCTTCATCAACGGGCGGCGGCACTACGGCGCCTACGACATCACGACGCTCTCGTCCGCCGTGCGGGCCGCTCATGTGCGCGCGCTCCTGAGGTCGTAGCCCGGCCGGCCGCGTCCGGTTGACGTATCGCCGGCTCGGGCTCCCGGGCTCATTCTCCGGTGGCGCCGTCGATCCGTTCGCGGAGGAGGTCGGCGTGGCCGTTGTGGCGGGCGTACTCCTCGATCATGTGGAGGTAGACCCAGCGAAGGCTCATCTCCAGCTGTTTGTGCGAGTGGAAGAAGGTCTCCTCGAGGGAGTGCCCGTCCGCCGCCGCCCGGGCCAGCTCGATCTCGCGGGTGAGGGTGTCGAGGTCCGCCTGTGCGCCTGCGGCGTCGACGTCGTCGAAGTCGCCGTCGGGGTTGGTGTCCGGGTGGAAGTAGAGGAAGTCGAGCCGTTCACCGGCGAACCTTCGCCGAAACCATGCGCGTTCCACGTCGGCCATGTGCCGTACGAGACCGAGCAGCGACAGCTTCGACGGTTCGGCGCTGCGGACGATGAGCTGCTCGGGTGTCAGCCCCGCGCATTTCAGCAGCAGGGTCTGCCGGTGGTGGTCGAGCCAGCCCTCCAGGAGGGTGCGTTCATCGCCGATCGGCGGTGCGTCGACGCGGGTGACCTGCGGAGCGATCCAGTTCATCGCCCCATAGTGCCCGCTTTGCCGTGTCCGGTGGATGTCACATATCCGGCGCTCTCGGGGTCTTAACGGTAGGGCGCCTCGTCCGGGGCGCGGCTGAGCCGGGGGAGAGCGACGTTGAGGCTTCAGAGACCACGGATGAGTTTTCAGCGGCCGAGCACGGCGACCGCCTTGTCAGAGCGGTGGTCGCGGTCGGCGCGGGCGGATCATTGGTCGTTCATGTTCGGGGAGATCGCGGTGTACGCGTTCGTGGTGGTGATCGCCACGGGCGCGTTCCTGACCGTGTTCTTCGACCCGGACATGGCGCAGGTCACCTACGACGGTTCGTACGTACCGCTGCGCGGCGTTCCGGTCAGCAGGGCGTACGAGTCCGCGCTCGAGATCAGCTTCGACGTGCGCGGCGGGCTGCTGGTGCGGCAGATCCACCACTGGGCCGCGCTGATCTTCATCGCCGCGGTCTGCGTCCAGCTCATGCGGATGTTCTTCACCGGCGCGTTCCGCCGGCCGCGCGGGGCGAACTGGCTGGTCTGGGTGACCCTGCTCATGCTGGGCATGGCGGCCGGCCTGACCGGCACGATCCTGCCGGACGACATGCTGTCGGGCGGAAGCCTCGGGCTGATCCAGGGGGTGACCCAGTCGATCCCGGTGATCGGCACCCGGCTGACGTTCTGGCTGTTCGGCGGGGACTTCCCCGGCGATAACATCATTCCCCGGCTCTACTGGCTGCACGTGCTGCTGCTGCCCGCGGGCATGGCCGGCCTGTTGGCCCTGCGCCGCCGGCTGGTGCGGCGGCACGGCCACTCCCGCTTCGCCGGGAAGGCCGATTCCGGTCGGCCCGGCCGGTTCCGGGCCGGGGCGGTCCCGGGTCGGGCGGCGGCGATGGGCCCGGCGGTGGCGCTGTTCTTCGCCACCTGTGGGGTGCTCGCTCTGCTGGGTACGGTCGCGCAGGTCAACCCGATCTGGCAGTACGGGCCGTACCGGCCAGGGGCGATCAGCGCCGGAGCGGTGCCCGGTTGGTACATGGGCTTCCTGGACGGCGCGGTGCGGATCATGCCGAACTGGGAGTTCGGCGTGGCCGGTCATCCGCTGACCCTGGCGGTGCTGGTGCCCGCGCTACTCGTTCCCGGTGCCTTCTTCACCGTGCTGGCCGGCTACCCGGCGCTCGAACGCAGGTTCACCGGCGACCGGGGTCTCCATCATGTGCTGGACCGTCCTCGCGACGCGGCCACCCGTACGGGGGTCGGCGTGGCCGGGATGACCTTCTACGGGCTGTTGTGGGCCGCGGCCGCGAACGACCAGATCGCCTACCACTTCGAGCTGTCGCTCTACGCCGTCACCTGGTTCTTCCGGATCGCCGTGTTCGCCGGACCTGTGCTGGCGTACGGCCTGACCCGGCGGATCTGCCTCGGCCTCACGTACCGGGAAGAGGAGGCGAAGCGGCACGGGCGCGAGACCGGGCGGATCGTGATGAGCCCGGACGGCGGCTTCACCGAGATCACCGAACCGGTGGCCGCCGTCGCCGCGATATCGGCCCGGCCGACGGCGGCCACCGGTTCGGACGCCGTCTGATCGGGCCGGGTGGACATGTGCCGTGTGGAGGTGCCAACGGATGGGCCGAGCCGGCTGTGCCGAGCGGACCGGGCGAGGTGGCCCGAAGGTCCGCTCGGCGAGTCCTCTGGTCAGCGGCGCTGGACCTCGAACATCCAGTGCTGCTTCTCCAGATCGTCGGTCGCGCTGATCAGCAGGTCCTGGGTGACCAGATCGGAGTCGTCGGTCACCTCGATGCGGGTGCGGAACCGCTGGATCATTTCGGCCAGGATGTCGGTGATCGCGGCGACGACCTTGTCGTCCTGCAGGTAGCCGCTGTCGAGCTGGTGCAGCTTGGACCTGTCCGCCACCGTGTGCGCCCGGCCGTCCGGGTTGACGCCGATCGCCACCGCACGCTCGGCCATTACGTCGGCGTGGGCCCGCGCCAGATCGACGACCTCGTCGAGCTGCAGGTGGATCGAGCGGAAGTTCGGGCCGGTCAGGTTCCAGTGAGCCTGCTTGGAGACGAGGCCCAGGTCGATGAGATCGATCAGCGCATCCTGCAAGACGGCACCGGTCGTCTTACGCGCGTCCTCGGCGAGCGGGCTCTTCACCTTGTGCATCGCGAGACCTCCTTAACTGGGCTTTCACCCATTGCATCACTCAGGTGTTCTGCGCTCTTCGCCGCATCCGGCGTGACCTGCCCGAACGCGGCCGTGTCACTCACTGCGCGACTCCTCCTCCCGCGAAGCTTCCCTCCCGTCCTTCCCTCGCGATTCGGACATTAACGACGCTATCGCCTAGATTTGACTGAGTCAAATCTAGGCTGGTGCGGGTAAATTGACTGTGTCAACTCTGTACGCGTGCGCGAACGCTGAGGAACGGGATCTCGGTTTGGACCACTTCGCTGATCTGCTCAAACGCAAGGGACTGCGCAACACGGCCCAACGGCGCGCGGTCCTGGCCGCTTTGCAGGAAGCTCCGCATGCGACCGCGCCCGATCTGGAGAACAAGATCGGTATCGGTAGGGCCGCCTCCGTCGCCGCGGCGGGGCTGTCGCGACAGGGCCTCTACAACGTGCTCGAAGACCTGACCCGGGCCGGCCTGGTCCGGTGCATCGAACCCGCGGGATCCTCCTCCCGCTACGAGTTGCGGGTTGGGGACAACCACCACCACGTCGTGTGCAGAGCATGCGGCCGGGTCGAGGACGTCGACTGCGCCCGGGATGTCGTGCCGTGCCTCGACCCGCTCGACGACAAGGGTTATGTGATCGACGAGGCCGAGATCACGTGGTGGGGAACCTGCGGTGCCTGCAATACGCGGGATCCGGGTTCACCGGGCTGACGCCCACCCGGACTTCCCGCGCCAGTTCGCCCGCAGCCGGCGTTTCTCGCTGGGCGTGCCAGGAGATTCACCGTCTCGGCCGACGGCCGGCGCTGACGGTCGAATGTGGTGCCCTCACGATCCGGGCACGTGTTCCGGGTGGGTCCGCAGCGCGTTGAAGGCGGCTCCGGGGTCGTCGGCGAAGAGGCGGATCGTACGGGCCTCGAAGCGGCGGCCGAGGGGGCGGACGGCGGTGATCGGTTCGGTCAGCTCGATGACCAGGTTGGTCTGGGAGGCCACCGCCACGACCAGCCGGCCGTCCTCCGCCTTGACCATGCCGTTCTCGTTGAAGTTGCGGATGTGCCGTATCTCGGCGATCCGCACGCGCGGGACCCGTAGGTCGAAGAACGCGCCGTAGCGGATGCGCACCTCGTCGGCGGTGACGACGTGCGGCCGGGTTATGCAGCCCGCGATGGCCGCGAGCACGATCAGAACCGTGTAGCCGTCGATGACCAGGAACACCGCGCGCAGGCCGACCGGCGCGCCGAACGCCCGCAGCAGGATCTCGACGCCGACCAGCTCCACGACCATCGCGAACAGGAACACCAGCATCGTGGACGTCTGCGCGCGGGAGTAGGAGACGGGGGTCGCGCCCGGCGGCACCCCGTGGCGGCGCCGCGCGATCCACAGGGCGAGACTGACCATGCCCTTCAGGTCGAACCCCATGATGCGCCGTACCGGCTCGGGCACCAGCCGGGCATAGGCCGCCGGCCACGTACGGGCGATTCCTGTCATCACACCTGCTCCTTCAGCATGATCAGCAGCAGCCGGAACACCTCGGCCTGCGCGACGGACATTTCCTGCGATATCGCTTCCAGCCAGTGGCCGGTCTCGGTGTCGTCAAGGCTCGTGACCATCACCGACGCCATCTCGGCGGGAATGTGGGCGGCCAGGTCCGCGGCGACCGCGGCGATGCGGGGATCGCCGGCACCGGCATCGGCGAGTTCGTCCAGCCGCGCGTAGAGGGCGTGCCCACGTGCGACCGCCCGGGCTCGGTGAGCAGCCCGAGGTGGTGGTAGTGCCGCACGGTTCGGGTGGTCACCCCGACCAACGCGGCGAGTTCGCCGATCCGCATGCCTTCATTAGAAACGTTGACGCTACGAGAAGGTCAAACGCCACCATCGTCCGGGAGCCCCCCGGTGCGGCCGGGCTACTCAGGGGCAGTTTGAGTAGCGCTGGGTCGACAGGTGACGCGAGGCGTGACCAGATTCGCGGGTCGGCGTGACAACGCGCGAGTGGGTTGTGTGTCTCTCTAACATGACCGAACTGTCTCTCGATGGGCGTGCGGAGCCGATGGCCGAACCCGCCGACGATCCGGCGTCGTCGTTCGACGAGTTGTTCCACGCGCACTACCAGCAGCTGGTACGGCTGGCGGGGCTGCTCGGCGCCGACGACCCGGAGGACGTCGCGCAAGAGGCTTTCGCCCGGTTCTACCGAAAACGGAGCCGGTTGCACGATGGGAACGCTGCGTTCGACTATCTCCGCTCGACCGTCTTCAACCTGACCCGCAACCGCCTCCGCCACCTGCGGATCACCCGGCGCCGGGCGGCGGCGGCGCCCGTGGACGCCACACCCGCCGAACAGCTCGCGATCATGCGCGAAGACCATCGCGAGCTGCTGGACGCCCTGGACCGATTGCCCCGCAAACAGCGGGAGACCCTCGTGCTCCGCTACTGGCTCGACCTGTCCGAGCAGGAGATCGCTCAGCTGATGGGCATCTCCGCCGGCACGGTCAAGTCGCACGCCCACAGAGACATCAAGGCCCTGAAGACGACGCTCGGAGAGCAGGCATGAACACTGTAGAAGAACAATTGCGCGAGGCCTTGCAGAGCCGGGCCACGACGTTCACATCAGACCCTGCCGCGATCGCCCTCGTACGGCGTCGCATCCGGCGCGACCGCCGGCGCCTCGGGATCGGCGTCCTCGTGCCGGTCGCCGCGGCCGCCGCCGCGGTCGTACCCGCCGTGACACTGATCCAGGGCGCCCCCGAATCCGGCGGAGGAGTCATGGCCGGCACCCGGAGCACCGAGAAGCCCAACCCGATGCACAGCGAGATGCCGATCAAGCCCGAGGAGTACCTCCAAGCCTTCCGTCCGACCAGCGAGGTGGGCATTCTCAAGCCGGCGGACGGAGGCTACGGCGTGAACCAGCGTGTGTGGTTCTCCACGATGCACAACAAGCCCGCGTTCTGCATTCAGGAGCTGGATTCCTCCGGAGCCGTCAGGAGCGGCGGCTGCAACAACTTCCGAGGGCCGAACAAGACGTCGATGATGGTTGGGATCAGAACGATCGATGGCGGAAAGCCGATCATGTTGACCTTCGGCTACACCGACAACAGGGTCGTCTCGGTCACGGCCGAACTCGCCGGCGGAAGCCAGCTTCCGGGTTCGCTGTTGCGCGGCAGGGGCTTCCCCCGCCAGGCCTGGCAGGTCGGCACGCCCAGGAAAGAGGTCCTCAAGAGCATCGTCTTCAGAGACCGACAGGGGACCGTACTGAATCGGATTCGACCGCCCGAGTCCTTCGATCCGCGCGGGTGACAGACCTACCGGTGTCAACGGCACGTCGGGGCGATGCCGTGCGGACCTCCGCTCAGCGGACCTCCACTCAGCGGGGTTTCGCGCAGCCGCGCGCGGACGGCCCGCGCCTGCTCGGCGCCGACGGAGTCGAACAGGTCGAGCGCCTGCTTCCATGCGGCCTGCGCGGCGGCGGTGTCTCCGCACACCTGGTGTACGTCGCCGACGGCGAGCAGAGACCGCGCCTGCAGCACCGGCGCCTCGGCCTGCTCGCCCGCGCGGCGAGCGTGGCCGAGGCAGCCGAGGGCCGCCCCGTGATCGCCCTGCGTGTACCGCAGCCGGCCGAGAGACAGCAGCACCTTGGCGCGTACGGCGCTCGCGCCGCCCACCTCGCCGATCAGGGACAGGGCGTCGGTCAAGAGCCCCTCCGCTTCTTGGTGCCGCCCCTGCTCGAGCCGTAGGTCGCCGAGTCCCTGCAGGGCGTGGATCTCGCCCTTCAGGTCCTCGAACTCCCGTACCAGCGTCAGGGTCTCGACGAACGCCCTCTCCGCGTCGCCGGTGCGGCCCTGCGCCAACCGGCACTCGCCGAGTGCGTGCAGCGCCTGTACGCCGCCGCGGCCGTAGCGCGCCTCACCCGCCTCGGCCACCGCGCGCTCCAGGGCGCCTTCGGCGAGGTCGGGCCGGCCGAGCTGCAGCTGGATCTGCCCGATGCCGCGCAGGGCCCCGGCCGCGGCGCCATGGTCGCCGACCGCCACGATGGTGGGCAGCGCCCGGTTGAAGTCGCGCAGGGCGCGTTCGTACCGTCCGCGTAGCCACTCCAGGTGCGCGAGCGTCCGCAGGCTGATGGCGTGGCCGTGCGCATCGCCCACCTCCGCGAAGCCGCGGACGGCGGACTCGATCGACGCTTCGGCCGCCTGGTGAAGGCCCTGGGCCAGTTCCAGCCAGCCGATCGACTCCCGTACCGCCGCCTCTCCACGCCGGTTGCCGGCCCTGCGGGTCGCGGTGAGGGCGTGTTCGTGCGTGTAGGCCCACTCGTCATAGTGGCTGCGGACCGCGAAGAGGGTCCCGGCCGTGACGGCCAGGTCCCAGCACACCTCGTCGTGGCCCGCCTGCGCCGCCTGACGTACGACGGCCGAGATGGCGACCCGCTCGGTCTCGTACCACCCGACCGGATGAGCGTCGACCCGCTCGGCGAGCGTCCGGTCGAGCCCGTGCCGGGGCACGGCGCCGTGCACGATGGTGAAGTCGCCGCCCTGTACGGCCGCGTGCGCGCGCTCGGTGATCGCCAGCCAGGCGGCGAAGGCCCGTCCGAGCGTGGTCTCGCGGCCGGCGGCCGACTCTTCGGCCTCTGCCCGCTCGCGCGCGAAGAGGCGGACCAGATCATGGAAGCGGTAGCGGACCTCGCCGAAGGCGTCGGGGCTGACGGCGTCGAGGAGCCGTGCGTCGACCAGCCGCTCCAACGCCGTCTCGGCCTCGGCGGGAGTCGCGTCGACGAGCGCCGCGCCCGCCCAGCCGGCGAAGTCGGGCAAGTCGAGCAGGCCGGCGCGGCGGAACATCGTCTTGGCGGCGTCGTCCAGACCGGCGTAGCTCAGCGCGAGCCCGGCGCGTACCTCCAGGCCGCCGTACGCGAGCTCGTCCAGGCGGTCGCGTTCGTTGCGCAGCCGCGTCACCATGCGCGCCACGGGCCAGTGCGGCTTGGCCGCGAGCCTGGCCGCCGCGATGCGCACGGCCAGCGGCAGCCCGCCGCACATGCGGACGAGGTCGCCGGCCGCCGTGCCGGCGGCCGCCACGCGTTCGGCGCCCAGCACCTGCCGCAGCAGCGCGACGGCCTGGTCCGGCGTCAGCACGTCGAGTTCCATCGGGCGGACGCCGTCGAGCCCGCCGAGCCGTGCGCGGCTCGTCACGATCACCGCGCAGCCGGCGCTGCCGGGGAGCAGCGGCCGTACCTGCGACTCGTCGGCCGCGTTATCGAGCACAATGAGGAACCGCCGGCCGCTCACGATGCTCCGGTACGTCTCGGCGCGCTGTTCGAGGTCCGCGGGGATTCGCCCCCCGTCGACGCCGAGGTTGCGCAGGAAGCGCGCGAGCACCGGCGCGGGATCGACGGGGTCGGTACCGGCGAGGCGGAGGTCGACGTACAGCTGGCCGTCGGGGAACGCGGCGGCCAGCCGATGGGCGGCGTGCACGGCAAGGGCGGTCTTGCCCACCCCGGCCCGCCCTGTGATGGCCGCGATGGGCACCGCGGCCCGCGGGCCGGATCGCAGGCGCTGGAGCAGCGTCCGGAGTTCCTCGTCACGGCCGACGAAGTCGCTCGTGTCGGGCGGCAGCTGGCGCGGGGTGACCGGTGCGAACGGCCAGTACGACGCCCCCGCCGCGCCCGTCGCGGGCGCCCCGGCACCGGGCCTCCCGGCACCGGGCCTCCCGGCACCGGGCCTCCCGATACCCGACGCTCCGGCATCCGACGGTGTGGCACTGGACGGCGCGGTCTCGGACGGCGTGGCATCGGACGGCGCGGTGCCTGACGCGGTGCCGGATGGCGTGGTGCCGAACGGCACGGCCGCATTGAGAGCCGCGTCCGGCAGCACGAGATCGCCGCGCAGGATCGAGGACTCGAGCCGCCGTAGATTCTCGCCCGGGTCCAGTCCCAACTCGTCGGCGAGCCGGTCACGGGCCAGCCGGTAGGCGGCCAGCGCCTCGGCGGTGCGCCCCGACTCGTGCAGTGCGACCATCAACTGCGACCAGAACCGCTCCCGCAGTGGATGCTGAGCGGTCAGCTCGCGGAGCTCCCCGACGACGTCGCGTGACCGGCCGAGCCGCAACTCGGCGTCGACGCGGCGCTCCTGCGCACTCAGCCGCTCCTCGGCGAGCCGCGGCACCTCCTCGCGATGCAGTGTCTCGGAGGGCACGTCGGCCAGCGCCGGTCCGCGCCACAGTTCCAGCGCGCCCCGCAGACACGCCGCCTCACCCGCCACGTCGCCGCGCTCGGCCCATAGGTCCGCCTCGGCGGTCAGTTCCCGGAACCGCAGCAGGTCGAGCCGTACGGCCGACGCGTCGAGCAGGTAACCGCCGGGCACGCTGTGGATGAGCCGCTTCCCCTCGGAGCCGAGCGACTGCCGGAGCCGTCTGGCGTACGAATACAGCGTCGCACGTGCGGTCGCCGGAGGTTCCTCGCCCCACACGCAGTCCATCAGCCGCTCGTACGGCACCGGCCGACCGGCCCGCAACGCGAGCGCGGCCAGCAGTGCCCGCTGCTTGTCGGCTCCCATCCGTACGGCCTGTCCGCCGACCGTCACCAGCAGCGGTCCCAGTACGCCACAGTGCACGTCGGAACCCATCGCCCTCCCCCCGTCGCGCTTCCCGGCGGCGTCCCATCAGCTCAGGTCAGCGTCGAAACCGCTCATCATTGAAAACCCACTCAAGGCTTTGATTTCCACTCATTTCCTCTGGGCCCAGCCATATTGTTGTACCTCCGGTCGCTCACCCTCTACGTCGTGCCGGCCGTCCGGTGGCCAGGCCCGCATGCCCGGCTCGCCGTCGGCAATCTCGACGTTAAGGGCCTCCCGGATTGTCCGAAAGCGCCGGTGAGCAATACCGAACAATTCAAATGGCCAGGTCACGGCCGGTGATCACAGGTCAGAGCCCACGGTCGGCATCGACGGTGGCGCATAAGGCGGGCGGTGGGCGTGGCGCTTCGAGCCGGCAGGCCAGAGGGACCGCTCGATCCGGATTCCGGGCCGGTGCAGCAGCTCGCCTGGGAGTTGCGGAAATTGCGGGAACTGGCAGGGACGCCGAGCTACCGGTCCCTCGCCAAACGAGCGCACTATTCGGTCAGTACGTTGGCCGAGGCGGCGCAGGGCAGGCGGCTGCCGACCCTGGAAGTGACATTGGCGTACGTCGAGGCGTGCGGTGGCGACCGGGAGGAGTGGGCCGCCCGCTGGCAGGAGGCCGCGGGTCTGGCGACATCCGGCCCGGACGCCGATCAGGGGTGCCCGTATCCGGGCTTGGCCGCCTTCCAGCAACGAGACGCCGCATGGTTCTTCGGCCGGGACGACCTGGTCGGGCGGCTGGTCGAGCAGCTCGAAGACGGGCGCGGCCTGACGGCGGTGTTCGGCGCCTCGGGCAGCGGAAAGTCCTCCCTCATCCGGGCCGGCCTGCTCCCCGCCCTGCCGGAGGACCGGTATCCGCTCGTCCTCACCCCAGGGGCGCATCCGCTCGCCGAGCTCGCCGCCGCCGTGGCCGCGGTGACCGGTGACGATCCCGGTGCGTTGCGCGAGAGGCTCGGCGCCGACCCTGACGCGCTGCTCCTGGCATCGACCGGCCGGTCGCCAGTGCAGCCCCCAGTGCAACTGCCCGGGCAGTCGGCAGAGCAGCCGCCCGTGCCGCCGGCAGGGGAGTCGGCAGAGCAGCCGCCCGTGCCGTCGGCCGGGCGGCCTGTGGGGTGGCCGGACGAGGTGCGCCTGCTGCTCGTGGTCGACCAGTTCGAGGAGGTCTTCACGCTCTGCGCGGACGCCGTCGAGCGCAGCGCCTTCATCGGGGCGATCGCGTCCGTCGCACGTGCCCGCTTCGATCGTTGCCAGGTCGTGCTGGCGGTACGCGCCGACTTCTACGGCCACTGCTCGAGCGATCCGAACCTCGTCGCCGCGCTACGCGAGGGGACACAACTGCCGATCGGGCCGCCGAGCGAGGCGGAACTACGCGAGATCATCACCGAATCGGCGGCCCAGGCGGGCCTGAGCGTCGACGCCGACCTGGTGGCGACGCTGCTCTCGGACGCCGCCGACCAGCCCGGGGCGCTGCCGCTGCTGTCGCACGCGCTGCGCGAGACCTGGCAGCGCCATCAGGGCTCGGACCTGCGCCTCGCCGACTACCAGGCCAGCGGTGGAATGCGCGGCAGCATCGCCCAGACCGCCGAGAGGATCTACCTGGGCAGCGGCGCGGACCGGCGACAGGCGATCCGGACGATCTTCGTACGGCTGACCGCGCTCGGAGAGGGCACCGACGACACCCGGCGGCGCATCGGCCGTGCCGAGTTGCAGGGCATCGCTGCCGGCGTCGATGTCGGCGACCTGCTGGAGGAGCTCGCTCGCGCCCGGCTGGTCGTCCTCGGTGAGGACACGGTCGAGGTCGCCCACGAGGCGGTCATCTCCGCCTGGCCCCGGCTGCGCGACTGGCTCATCGACGACCGCTCCGACCTGCGTACGCACCGGCGGCTGACCCAGGCCGCCGGCACCTGGGCCGAGCTCGGCCGCGACGCCGGGGCGCTCATGCGCGGCGGGCAGCTTGCCGTGGTGAAGAGCTGGGCGCAGCGGCATCCCGAGGACCTCAACGACCTGGAGGACGAGTTCCTCGGCGTCAGCACCGCCGCCGACCGCCGCCGCAGCCGGCTGACGCGGCAGCTGATAGCGGCCATGGCGACGCTGCTTGTACTGGCGCTGGTCGCGGCGGTCACGGCCGCACGAGCGCAGCAGTCGGCGAAGGACCAACGCGATGTGGCGCTGTCGGAGAAGGCGGCCGGGGAGGCCGCCGATCTGCGGAAGGTCGACCCGGCGCTGGCCGCGCAACTGAGCCTCGCCGCCTACCGTCTCTCGCCCACGGTGGCTGCCCGCAGCAGCCTGATGAGCAGCTTCGCGGCCCCGTTCGCCACCCGGCTGACCCATGAGATCAACACGACGGCGTTCACTCCCGACGGACGCATCATGGCGACCGGCGGGGACGACCGCACGATCCGGCTGTGGGACGTGACCGCTCCGCACCGGCCGTCCGCCATCGCCGTACTGCCGGGGCAGCCCGATGACGTCGAGTCGCTCAGTGTCAGCCTGGACGCCCGCACCATGGTCAGTGCGAACTACGACGGCACCGTACGCCTCTGGGACATCTCCGAGCCGCGTCGTCCGGCGCTGCGGGCCACTCTCGCCGCGCACAAGGAGGCGGTCTTCCGTGCGCCGCTGAGCCCGGACGCCCGCACACTGGCGACCGCGAGCGCCGACGGCAACGTACGGCTGTGGGACCTGTCGCAGCCGGGCGCCCCCACCCGGCTGGCCGAACTGACCGGGCACACCGCGACCGTCGGCACGGCCGCGTTCAGCCCGGACGGCAAGACGCTTGCGACCGGCAGCGACGACGGCACCGCGCGGCTGTGGAGCGTCGGTGACCCGCGTCGCGCCAGGTCACTCGCCCGGTTGCCGCGCCAGGAGAGCGCCATCACCTCAGTGGCGTTCGGCCCCGATGGGCGGACGCTCGCGGCGGCGGGCTACGACCACAAGACCCGGCTGTGGGACGTCGCGAAGCCCCGCGACCCGGTGGCGCTCGCCACCCTGTCCGGCCACGCCGCACCTCTCCAGGCGGTCACGTTCAGCCCGGACGGCCGGACGCTGGCCACGGGCGGCTGGGACTACACCGCACGCCTGTGGGACGTCTCCGAACCCCGCCACCCCAGGCCGCTCACCACGTTGTCCAATCACACCAACACCATCTGGTCCCTGACCTTCAGCCCGAACGGGCGGATCCTGGCCTCGGCCAGCTCAGATCACAGCGCGCTGCTCACCGACGTGCCCGGCCCGCTGATGGCGGGTCACGACGGCGCCCTCTCGACCGCGGCTCTGAGTCCGGACGGACGAAGCGCGGTCGTCGGCAGCGAGGACTTCACCGCCCGGCTGTGGGACGTCCACGAGTCGGGCCATCCGGGGCCGCTGTCGGTGCTGCGCGGTCACACGGGTCAGGTCAAGGCGGTGGCGTTCAGCGGCTCGGGCCGGATCGTGGCGACGGGGAGCATCGACACCACGGTGGGCCTGTGGGACGTCTCAGATCCGCGGCGACCGGTCCGGCTCGGGTCACTGAAGACCGGCGTCGAGGTGCGTACGGTCGCGTTCATGCCCGGCGACGGGATCCTCGCGAGCGCGGGCGGCGGTGTGGCCGAGGTGGAGCTGTGGGACGTCTCCGATCCGCGCCGGCCCGAGCCCGCCGGGATCATCAAGCAGAACATGGGGTCGATCTCGGTGGCGTTCAGCCCGCGCGGTCGGCTGCTGGCCGTCGTACAGGACTACGACGTGCATCTGTGGAACGTCACCGATCCGCACCGGCCGGTGCGCGTGGCCGAGTTCGCCGCGCATCCCGACACGATCCAGAAGTTGGTGTTCAGCCCCGACGGGCGCAGGCTGGCGACCGCCGGTCTGGACGGCACCGCGCGCCTGTGGGACGTCGCCGACCCCGCGCGTCCCCGGGCGCTCGCCACGATGACCGGACATGTCGGCGGGGTGCAGTCGGTCGCGTTCAGCCCCGACGGCCGCGCGCTGGCGACCGCGGGTCTGGACGGTACGGCGCGACTGTGGGATCTGGACGGTGGCAGCACGGTCGGCAGCGGCGGCAGTGGCGGCGGCACGGCCGGCGTCGGTGGCAACGTACGGCCGGTGCTCCGTGCCGTTCTCAACGGGCACTCCGATCGGGTGCACGCGGTGGCCTTCGGCCCCGACGGACGCACCGTGCTCACCTCGAGCGAGGACCGCACCGCGCGCCTGTGGAACACCGATCCCGAACAGGTGGCCGCGCAGGTCTGCGCGGTGGCTCACTCGCGCATCACCCGCAGGGAGTGGGACAGGTACTTCCCCGGCGTCGGCTACCGGCCTCCGTGCGCAGGCACGAGCTGACGTACTCCCTCCATGCCCGAACCCGCACCAGAACGGATCTTTCCTCAGTAACGTGCATGAGCACACAATCATGATCTTGTGGAGGGGTCTTGCGGTCCGAGGAATTCACCCGGCGTGATTTCGGCAAGCTGATGGGTCTCGGCGGGCTGGCGCTGGGCGTCCCCGGCCTGGCGGCGGGGTGCACCACCGAGGCGCCCGCCGCCCGCGTCGCCGCCGCGGTGCAGCGCACCTGGCGGATCTCCGGGGCCGCAGGGGCCGGGCTGAGCGGCTTCGACACGGCCGTCAAGACCGTCATGCAGGCCCGGAGCATCCCGTGCGGTTCCCTCGCCGTGATGCGCAACGGGAAGCTGTTGCTCGCCCGGGGTTACACATGGAGCGACGATGCGTCGCTCAGCGTCCAGCCGACCTCGTTGTTCCGGATCGCGAGCCTCAGCAAGGCCGTCACCGCGACCGCCGTCATGCGGCTGGTGCAGGACGGCAAGCTGAGCCTGGCCACCCCGGTGACGCAGCTGCTCACCTTGACGCCGCCGGACGGCCAGTCGGCCGATCCGCGGCTGAGTCAAGTGACCGTACGCCGTCTGCTTCAGCACCTGGGCGGCTGGGACCGCTCGATCACCGCAGATCCGACCTACCGTGACCGTGAGATCGCCACTCAACTGGGCGTTCCTCTTCCGATCACCAAGGCCGACATGATCCGGTTCGGTACAGGGCTGAAGATGGATCACGCCCCGGGCACCACCTACGCCTACAGCAACTACGGCTATCTGCTCCTGGGACAGATCATCGAGATGGTCTCGGGAACCACCTACGCGGACTACGTCCAGCAGGAGGTGCTCACACCGCTGAGCATCTCGCGCATGCGTCCGGGCAGATCGCTGCGGAGCGGAGCGGCGCCCGGCGAGGTCCCATACTACTCGCAGTACACCGGGAAGTCCGTGTTCGACGCCGCGGGAACGACCGTGCCCAACCCGTACGGTTCGTTCAACCTGGAGAATCGGACCGCGGTGGGCGGGTGGCTGGCTTCGGCGGTCGACTACGCTCGCTTCGCCACCATCTTCGACGGCAAGACCACGGTGCTGAACGGCACCTCGGTCTCCACGATGTTCGCCAAGCCCGAGACGGGGCTCAACGCGGACGGGTACTACTACGGCTTCGGCTGGAACGTGCGCGATGTCAGCGGCGGGCGCAACACCTGGCACGACGGCAGCCTGCCCGGCACCACGACGCTGGTGACCCGCAGATTCGACGGGATCACCTGGGCGCTCCTGTTCGACCAGCGTGACGACGCCTCAGGCCTCGGCTACACCTACAACGACTTCAGCCAGCCGCTGCACCAGGCCGCGAACGCCGTGACCACCTGGCCCACGGGAGATCTCTCCGGCCTCTATTTCTGAGCGGTCGGCGGTGTGCCCTATTAAGGCCCCAAAAACGCCTATCGATCATTAGGCCCGTGGGCCCTTTCTCCCGGGTGTCGCGGCCGATTGAATTGTGCTCACGTTCCCGTGCGAACAAATTGTCGAGGTACTTTTTCGTGCAGGGAAATTGTCAATTCATGCGCTGGGGCTAAAAGTCCGGCCGGTCGATTCCAGGGAGTCGCATGAACATCCGCTCGAACCGTTTCAAAGCTCGCCTCGCGATGCTGGCCGTCATGCCCGCGGTGGCGGCGTCCGCCGTGGTCGTCGGCAGCGCCACCCTGCGCTTGCCGCCTGCGGACAGGTCGGCGGCGACTTCACGCATAAGGACGGCGTGTCACGTGTCGCGTTCACCGCTGTCAAGAACTGCACGAACAACGACATCCGCGTGTACGGACGTCTCTATGACACGAAGAACGACAGCCGTAGCGTGCGCCTGGACATCAAGTAAGGCGGCACCTTCGGTAACGACTTCGTGAGGTGGGGAGGCGGATACAACACCAGTACGCCGTTCGACCACAATGCCGGCGACACCGGCTCGTACATCGAGCTCTGCATGTTCGCCTACAACAGCTTCGGGCAGAGCAGCACCGATTGCGAGCCCTATTACTTCTGACCCGCCGCTCTTCGTCGGGGGTAGGCCACCCCCCGGCTCGTAAGAGCACAGTCGAGGCAGACGTCGGCCCGTCGCGACAGCGGCGGGCCGATCGGCTGCAGCAGCCCGGGCGAAGAGCTCGTACTTGAGCGCGCTATGAGTCTGGGAATCAAACCGAACATGGCCCTTGAGGGCCCTGACCTGCGCTCCGATGTAGCCGTCAGAATCGGCTCTTAGCCCCTGTTCACCCTGGTTAATTGCGCGCTGATGGCACGACCGCTTCGGTGGTCTTCTTGCCCTTGCGGTACTGGATGACGTGCTCGGGTGTGGTGAACACGCCGACCAGGCCCGTGATCTCGATCTCGACGCCGGTCTCTTCCTGGCATTCGCGGATGCCGCACTGGCGGATCGTCTCGCCCTTCTTCAGGTCGCCTGACCTGGGCCGCTCGTCATGTGATCCCTCAGTCGCTGCAGTGGCAGGGAACCGACTCCGGCAGGATGGATCCGCATGACGGTTGGGAGACATGAACTCGCGCAGCTGCTCAGAACCGCCGGGCTGGAGGTAGTGGGGCAGGTCGAGGATGTCCTTTCGCCCTTGGCCGCATGGCGCCCGGTCATCGCGGTCCAAGCCACGCCCTCCGTCGCCGTACGAGGAGATCGGCCTGACCTCGTCGCCGAGATCAACGCGCAGTGGCGCCGGCTCGCGACTGATCGCGGGGTGATCAGCGACGACGGAGTGTTCCTCATCGACGTCGCGGGCGACTGGACGGGCTGCGCGCCCCCGGCGCTGGACGCGGGTCCGACTCACCGCCGGGTGGGACCTGGCCGGAGTGCTGGGAGACCGCCCCGGACAGCCGGAATTCGTCACGCTCTCGACGGATGGGGGCGCACTGGTGGGGGTGACGACCGAAGAGTTCGAGGTCTGGCTCATCGCCGTGGACGGCCTCGAGCAGCGGCAGGAGAACAGCCGCGCGGTCTGATCGCGGCGACACTCGAAGGGCTCCGGTTTCATCCGGGGCCCTTTCTCTTTTGGGCGTTTGAACTGGGTCGCTTGACAACACACTACGGTAACACCCTAATGTGCTAGGTATCTAGATGAATGGAGTTCGGATGATCGAGTTCCACCTGGACACCCGCTCGGGTGTTTCGCCGTATCTGCAGTTGGTGCGTCAGGTTCGGCAGGCGCTGCGGTTGGGCCTGCTGAAGGAGGGTGACCAGCTCCCGACGGTCAAGGAGGTGGTGGCGCGGCTGGCGATCAACCCCAACACGGTGCTCAAGGCCTATCGGGAACTCGAGCACGAGGGCCTGGCGGCCGCCCGGCCGGGGAGGGGGACGTTCGTGACGGCGACGCTGGCCGATGCCTCGCTGGCCGCGCACGGGCCGCTGCGTCAGGACCTGCGGCGCTGGCTGGCCAAGGCCCGCCGGGCGGGTCTGGACGAGGAGAGCATCGAGGCGCTGTTCATGACCACCTTTCGGGCCGCCGCTCAGGAGGAAATAGCATGACCGCCGTCTTGCAGGCCCAGGGGCTGGGCAAAAGGTACGGGCGGCGCTGGGCGCTGACCGACTGCACCCTGGACATCCCGGCCGGGCATGTGGTGGGACTGGTCGGCCCCAACGGAGCGGGGAAGACCACGCTGCTGAACCTGGCCGGCGGCCAGATGGCACCGACGTCGGGCAGCATCACCGTGCTCGGCGGCCGGCCTGGGGCCGGCCCTGCGCAGCTGGCCAAGGTCGGGTTCGTCGCCCAGGACACCCCCACCTACGCCGGGTTGAGCGTCGCCGACCATCTACGGCTCGGCGCCCGGCTCAACCCCGGGTGGGACGATGCACTGGCACGCGACCGGATCGAGCGGCTCGGCCTGGACCCCGCCCAGCGGGCCGGGAAGCTGTCGGGTGGTCAGCGCGCCCAGCTCGCTCTCACTCTGGGCATCGCCAAACGACCAGAGCTGCTGATCCTGGACGAGCCGGTCGCCGCGCTCGACCCGCTCGCCCGCCGCGAGTTCCTGCAGGGCCTGATGGAGGCCGCGGTCGAGCACGAGCTCAGCGTGGTGCTGTCCTCCCACCTGGTCTCCGACGTGGAACGGGCCTGCGACCACCTCATCGTGCTCGTCGACTCCCGCGTCCAGGTGGCGGGAGAGGTCGAGGAGTTGCTGGCCACCCACCACCGGCTCACCGGCCCGCGCCGCGACCCCGCCACCCTCCCGGCGAACCAGCACGTCGTCTCGGCCAGCCACACCGAACGGCAGACCACTCTGATCATTCGCACCGACGCTCCGATCCACGACCCCGCCTGGACCGTCAGCCAGATCAATCTGGAGGATCTCGTCCTGGCCTACATGGACAAGCGCACCGACACCGGCCGCCGGCCTGCCCTGGAGGTCCAACGATGATCTGGCTGACCTGGCGCCAGTTCCGCGCCGCGGCCGCGATGATGTTCGCCGCCCTCGCCGCGCTCGCCGCCGTCCTGGCGCTCACCGGCCCGGGGCTTTCCGACGACTACGCCTCCGGTATCGCCGCCTGCACCACCGAGAGCGGCGGCTGCTCGAACTATGTCCAGCGGTTCTTCCACGACAACCAGGCGTCGTTTCTTGCCGTCACCGCCATCGTGCTGCTGCTGCCCGCCCTCATCGGGCTGTTCTGGGGAGCGCCGCTGATCACCCGTGAGCTGGAGGCCGGCACACACCGGCTGGTGTGGAACCAGAGCATCACCCGCACCCGCTGGCTGACCGTCAAACTCGCCCTCACCGGCCTGGCCGCCATGACCGCCGCCGGACTGGGCAGCCTCGCGGTGACCTGGTGGGCCGGCCCCATCGACAAGGCCGCCGCCGGTAACTCCCCGGGCTTCCCGCGGCTGGGGCCGCTGGTGTTCGACGCCCGCGGCATCGTCCCGATCGGGTACGCGGCCTTCGCCTTCGCCCTCGGCGTCACCATCGGCATGCTCGTCCGCCGCACCCTGCCCGCCATGGCCATCACCCTGGTCGTCTTCGTCGCCGTCCAGATCGCCATGCCCCTGCTGGCCCGCCCCCATCTTTTGCCGCCTACCCGTTCGGCCATCCAGCTCACCGACTCGAAGATCGACCTGATCGGCATACGGCACCCCGGCGGCCCGCTGAATCTGAGCTTGGAGAAGCAGGTGCCCAGCGACACGGGCGCCTGGGTCCTGTCCAGCCGAATCGTCGACGCCTCGGGGAAGACCGTCGCCGGCGGGATCATCCCCGTGTCCACGTCCTCTGGGCCCTGCGCACCCCGGCCGGCCGGGCAGGAGCCCGAACCGCGGCCCGGGCAGTCCGGGCATCCGATGTTGCCTTGCCTCGTCGAACTGGGGCGGCTCGGCTACCGGCAACAGCTGACCTACCACGCCTCCAGCCGCTTCTGGACCTTCCAGTGGTACGAGACCGCCATCTACACCGCCCTCTCCCTCGGCCTGTCGGGTTTCTGCTTCTGGTGGCTCCGCCGCCGCCTGTCCTGACCCCGCCTGCCGCCGGAGAGGAACCACATGAGTATCGAGAACACTCGCGCATGGGGGCGTTCCGGGAGGCGAGCTCTGGCCGTATTGATCGTGCTGACCATGGTCGCCGTCGTGATGGTGGTGGTGGTGCGAACGTACGTGATGCCGGAGAACGGCGATGAGCGATACTCCGCCCAGATCCGGCGGACCGAATATGGCATCCCACATGTCACGGCTAAGGATCACGGGGGTCTCGGATACGGGTACGGGTACGCGTTCGCCCAGGACAACCTGTGTGTCATGGCCTCACGGGTGGTGACCCTGCGAGGTGAACGATCAAAATACTTCGATGCGGGAGTGCCCTCCGACGATCCGGTCGAGCCGGTCTCCAACCTCGCGAGCGACATCTACTACAAGGGCGTCCTGGCATCGGGCGTCCTGCGGCGGACACTGGCGCGCCCGGCGCCGCACGGGCCCACCCCAGAACTGCGTCGGATGGTCGACGGCTATGTCGCCGGCTACAACCGCTATCTGCGCGACACAGGGGTGAAGCGGCTGCCGGATCCGACCTGCCGGGGCAAGGCCTGGGTCCACCCGATCACCGCCCTGGACATCTGGAGCAACATCCTTGACGTCAATCGCGCCGGGACCGCGGACTTCAAGGAGGCCATCGCCACCGCGACCCCGGCCGGAGCCGGCGCCACCGGATCCGGGGGCCCGCGAGCCGTACCGACCACGGCGGTCCCGAAGGCGGGGACGACCGCTCCCGGCAGCAACGCGTGGGCCCTCGGCCGGAAGGCGACCCGTGACGGCCACGGCATGCTGCTCGCCGACCCGCACCTCCCGTGGAACGGCGCCTGGCGGCTCTACCAGGTGCAGCTGACCATTCCCGGGGTGCTCAACGTGTCGGGCGCCAGCCTGTACGGCACACCGGTGGTCGAGATCGGCCACACTACGGGCGTGGCCTGGACCCACGCGGTCTCGCACGCGCCACGCTTCACCCTCCACCAACTCGCTCTCGCGCCGGGCGAACCCACCAGCTACGTGGTCGACGGCCGGGCAGAGTCGATGGGCCGGCAGAAGGTGAACGTCACCCTGCGAGACCCCGTCGGCGGGACCGTCACCGTCACCCGTACCCTCTACACCTCGCGGTACGGCCCGGTGCTCGCCACCGGCTGGACGACCAGGACCGCGTTCGCCCTGGCCGACGCCAACGCCTCGAACCTGCGCTCGATGAACGAATGGCTGGCGATGGGCGCCGTGCAGAACCTCGCCCAGCTGCGCACGGCCCAGAACACCTACCAAGGCGTGCCCTCCTACTACACGCTCGCCACCGACACCAGCGGGACGACGTACTTCGCCGACTCCTCAGTGGTCCCGCATGTCACCGACGCCCAGGCCAAGCGCTGCATCAGCACGCCGGAGGGCAAGGCGCGATATCCCGAGACGCTCGTCCTGGACGGCTCCACGTCGTCCTGCGGCTGGGGCAAGGATCCCGACGCGATCGAGCCCGGCATCTTCGGACCCGGCCGATACCCGACGCTGACCCGCACCGACTACGTGGCCAACTCCAACGACAGCCCCTGGCTGACCAACCCCTCGGCTCCCCTCACCGACTACCCCCGCATCTACGGCGACACCCGTACCGAACGCAGGCTGCGCGCCCGGCTCAGCCTGGACCTGATCTCCCAGCGGCTGGCCGGCACCGACGGCCTCGGCCCGCCCGGTTTCACGCTCGAGACCCTGCAGGCCACGGCGATCGGCAAACGCAACTACAGCGCTGAACTCACCCGCGCCGACCTGCTGGCGACGTGCCGTACCCACCCCGTCATGACCGCCACCGACGGCCGGCGGATCAACGTACGCCAAGCATGCGACACGCTCTCGGCCTGGGACGGCCGCGCCGACCTCGACAGCCGCGGCGCCATCCTGTGGCGCGAGTTCTTCACGCGGCTGGGGCGAAGCGGCCGGGTCGTAGCACCAGCCGATTCTTCGCCGCCCACGCCGGACGGCCCTCCGCCGACACCCAAGCCGGCCAGCGCGAAAGACACGGCGTCGGGTGACTCGAAGGAGCCGGAGACCGGCCGGTGGCGAGTGCCGTTCGACCCCGCGCACCCGCTCATCACCCCACGCGGACTCGACCGCAAGAATCCGGCAGTGCAGCGCGCCCTGGTCGACACCGTGCAGCGCCTCCAGAACAACCGCACCCCCTTTGCCCTCACTCCGGCGGACGCCCAGCGCTACGCCTCGATCCCCATACCCGGCTGCACCGACGAGGAAGGCTGCTTCGACCGCATCGACTCCTCCGGGCCGATCGGCGGCGGCCGCTATCCGGACGTGGACGGAGGCTCCAGCTTCCTGATGGCCATCGAGCTGACACCGAACGGGCCCCGCACCCGCACCCTGCTCACCTACTCCCAATCCGCCAACCCGGCCTCGCCCCACCACACCGACCAGACCGCCTTGTTCTCCCGCAGCCAGTGGATCACCGAGCGCTTCACCGAAGCCGAGATCAACGCGACCCCACACCTGCAGACCACCGCCCTCCGAGGCTGACGACCGCTCACGTCAGGCGGTCACCTGGCCAATAGGCTCACAACACGAACAAGCACGACATGTGCAAGGCCAAGCCCTCGGAACTCCCCAGGAGATGTGATGAGCACCGTGGTGATGCACAACGTCGTGTGGTGATCGGGCGTCACCTGTTCGACATGACCAACGGCTGGGAGGGGTCGCCGCCGGCGGGCGAACACGTGGTCGTGGTGTCGCACCGGCCCAAGCCCGACGGGTGGCACCCCGAGGCGTCGTACCACTTCGTCGACGATGTGGCACAGGCGATCGCGAAGGCCAAGGAACTCGCAGGGGAGCGCATCGTCGCCGTGGCGGCGGCCGACGCCGGCGGGCAGGAACTCGCCCTCAGGCCTGGTGGACGAGGTCGCGATGGACGTCGTGCCCGTGGTCTTCGGCTCAGGCAAGCGGTACTTCGGGTCGGTCGATGCCCAGCATCTGCTCGAGGACCCGCACACGGTGATCAAGGGCGATCGGGTGCTTCTGCCTCGCGGCATGTGCGGACGACGAGCCAGGGGCTTCGCGGCCGATCTGATCCCAGAGCTCGTCCGCACTGGGCTACCCCACTGGGGCGCGCATGAGGAAGTGGAGCGCAGTCGTCCCGAAACCGTCGCGCTGTCGGATCGATTGCAGTCGGCGTGCCAGAAAGTCCTCGAAAGAAATCTGGGAGGCGGTGTCGGATCGGGGCGGAGGTGTTCGTAGCAGGGGTGAGGGGCCGCCCACGAGGGGCGGCCCCCGCGGAGAAGGGAACCGCGATCATGAAACTGACGACCACCACGCAGGTCTCCGTCGATGGAGTGGTGCAGGGAAACGGCGGGCGGGATGAGAACCGCAGCGGCGGATTCGAGCGAGGCGGATGGGCCGGGCCGCTGTTCGACAGCGAGGCCATGACGTTCGTCGACCAAGTGTACCAGAGCGCCGACGCGTTCCTGTTCGGCCGGCGGACCTACGAGCTTTTCGCCAGCTACTGGGGCGTGAGGGAAGATCTGGGGAACCCGATCGTAGGTGCCTTGAACACGAAGCCCAAGTACGTCGCGTCGAACACGCTCACCGAACCGCGCTGGGCGGATACGACCGTCCTGTCCGGTGACCTCGCGGCGGCCATCGGCGAGCTGAAGGCCAAGTCGGCGGGTGAGCTGCAGGTGCACGGCAGCGGCGCCCTGACCCGGTGGTTGCTCGAGAACGGCCTCGTCGACGAGATGAATCTGCTCATCGTCCCGGTGGTCGTCGGCCAGGGCACGCGGCTGTTCCCCGCCACCGGCCCGGACATAGCGCTTGACCTGGTCGAATCGCGAGCCTTCCCGAAAGGCATAACGCTCCAGGTCTACCGGCCGGCCGGGCGCCCGGAGTATGCAACCGACTGAAGCACGTGACGTAGGTGACGCACTAGTGTCCTGCGCCAGAA
>NZ_JABVEB010000130.1 GCF_014323665.1 Actinomadura sp. HBU206391
CAGGGTGAGGAGGGGGCAGTACGGGTCACTCGCGAGTATGTTCCCGGGCAGGTCAACGACCCTGGCGGTGAAGATCGGTCTGCTTCCCAAGCTAATAGCGCGGGTTAGATTCCCGTCACCCGCTCCACAGCGAAGGCCCAGGCCAGGGACATGATCCCCAGCTTGGGCGAGCTCGATCACTGTTTGGCCATCCTTGGGGGATGTGTTCCATGGCGGTGAGCCTCCCGGTTTCGTGGGATGTCCCGGAGGCGCCCGCTAGGAAACAGTGACAGCAACAGCAGCAAGCGACCCCAGCCACGCCGCACGCCCACAGCCGTTCCACCTCGGTCAACGGCGCCCCGGCAGAGACTTTGATATCGCTGAAAAGCGGAAGGTCGGCGGTTCGACCCTGCCCCTGCCCACACTCTCTGATCAGTTAAAACGCCCCTGGGGCAAGATCGTGTCCGGGGCGTTGAGACGACAGTAGTGAATACAACGAGCGTAGCCGAGGGCATTTGAACCGATCGACCCTCTCCCCGTCCTTGGCCATGGCCAAGCGGCGCCGGAGCGCCAAAACCTGCTGTCCACACCCATCGGCTGCGTTCGTGGGACGATGGCTCGATGACGACGGTCGAGGATGCGTTTAGGTGGGCGCGCATCCATGCCGTGCGCCACATGGCTGCGTGCGAGCAGGCCGGTATGCGATGGGGCGAGACGTCGATCACCGAGGTCGTGACCTCCCGTGCGGCCAAAGCTATGACCGTCATGCCCTTCACTCAGCGAGCCGAAGCCCTCAGCGGTGCTGACTGGGTCTGGTGGTGGGTGGACAGCCGCGGCGCGTACGGGATGCTCGTCCAGGCTAAGCGCGTGACCGTGAGCTGGGGCAAGTGGAAGTTCGACTTCAACTACCCGGATGGCACAGGCACTCAGCGCTCCACCCTTATGTCAGCGGCGGCGACCTTGGATCTGCTGCCGGTCTATGCGCTCTATCTCGGGACCGGCGACTATCGGAGTTGGGAGCCCCGCACAAGTGGGCACCGGAGCGGACGCTGCCTCCAGTGCGTCAAGCGTTCAGTCTCCTTGATGCCGGCCCTACTCGCCGAAGCGCTCGTGGTGGACGATGCGGCGTCGACCTATGAGCGGTCGGTGGCGCTTGAGGACTTGTGGGAACCGTCCACGACTGATGCGCTGATCATCCCGGCGATTCAGGAGCAACTGGCACCAGAGCTGTCAGAGTTTCTGACGAACCGGCAAGACGGTTCGCGCGCTGTTACCCGTTCAATGATCGACCGCGTGCTACGCGTTCGCTTCGGAGAGTTTAGCGCCGCAACCAGAGGTGATTCGGAGGTGCGTCAAGGTGGCACACATGACCGTCTTGGCCCGGTCTTCAGCCGCGTGCCAGCCGACACCGGCCACTGGGGAATGAGCTATTTCGAGCACATGCTCACCCCTCTACTCCACGCTCCGCCCAGGTATGTCCTGGAGGTCATGTCCGGCGACTTCGTCGAGGACAGCTTGGCTGCGGAGATGCCCGCTAACGTCGCTGGCATTGTAGCCGTGCGATTCCCTTAGAACGGCTGAACGCCCTTCGCCCACTGTTTCAACCAATCGCCTCGAATGCACATGGCGTCGCGGACAGCCGGTTGATCGCCGCCGCCTTTAACGTGAGGAGTCCGGGACTTCACGATCGGTAAGGAGATCCCCTGGGAGTTGCCGGACGCTACGAGGTTCGAGGTGCTCAAGGTCGAGGGCGAGTTCATCCGAGTCCTGCGAGCCAACGATCCGGCCATCGGCTACAACCGGACCCACCGGCCACGACCAAATCAGGTCCGTCGATCGCCACGCCGGGGTTGAGGCCTGAACGGGGCCGGGGGCAATCGCTGCCGCGCGGCTGCCGGTGCTCGGGCCGTGGCCGGCCCTGCGCTCTGGGTCCGTTTGCCCTCGGATTGGGCGGGTGCCGCCGCAGGACAAGAGAACTTTTGTACAGCACGCGATACAGCAACAGCCCCACACAACGGCTTACGCAGCCTTCCAGCAGCACACGCCGCCACGTGGGAGAGGACCGTGAAGGACCAGGAGTGCCGATAGTTCGCATCGAGAGGGTCACTCAGACGGCGGACGCTCAAGACGATCGCCGTGCCGGCGGCGGTCCGTCATGGCTGGGGGCGATCGCTGCCGCGCGGCTTCCGGTGCTCGGGCCGTGGCCGGCCCTGCGCTCCGGGTCCGCTTGCCACCGGACACCAGGCTTCCCGCCGTTCGGGTACTGCTAACGCTCCTGCTAACAACGGCTCTGGATAGCCGCTGACGGACCTGGACGGCCCAGCCATCTAGCAGCAGGTCAGCAGACGTTTGTGAACGGTCCTGGACGTCTTCGATCTTGCTACGGATCAGGTGGCTCGGTCTTGTGCGGGAGACTCAGGGGCATGACGACCTTCCCAGATCCGGCCGAGCTCTATCCTGATGTGGCCGCCAAGGGCAGTCTCGCCGCAGCGTTGCAGGACGTAGCCGAGGAGCAAGGACTCGTGCTCGGTGATGTTGTCTCCGACGAGAGGCAACCGCTGCTCTACGCCAGCGTCCCGAGTGAGACACCGCTTCGCGAGGCGCTCATCGTCAGCGCCGGGCACGTCAGTCGATACTGGTTGACCAAGGGTTGGGGCCAAGGCATCTGGCTGGTGACCGGCAAGTCGCGGACGCTGCCGGAGGTGGCTAGGGCAGCTCAGGCCTGGCGGAATGGGGTGCGCCTACGCGATATTCGGCGGTTGGTGCCGTTCGTGGAACTGACCGGGCTGGCTGAGGCCGCTGAGCAAGGGCCGGCGTACGTGGTGGCTGTGCAGTGGCAGACGATGCGGCAGGAAGCGGAGGAAGCGAACTGGTCGGAATACCGTGCGCTAATCGAAGCCGCCCAAGCCGAGCCGAAGCTACGGCAGCTGTACCCCTACACAAGCCACTGGACATTGCGATTCTCGACCACCACCGGGTATCCCTTCTCACCCGACCCGGTGTGCCTGCATGCAACCCGCAGGGGACGTTACATTGTCAGCCAGTCCTGGCTGGGAGCCGTTCTCGCGGAAACCACGACAGCCGCGGAAGCGGTAGCGTTGGCTGTCAGCTATCTGTCGGCCGACATCGGCCCAGCCGTGGCCGGGACATACAAGGCGCAAGGAACGCCCCACCACCCATAGGGACCGTGCAATTCGGGTTCTGTGGGGCCCAACTTGCTAACAGTGGTGCTAACGGCGGGTCTGGAGGGGCCTGGACGACGGTGGACCGCGCGACGGTTGCGGGGCAGGTCAGCAGTCAACTGTGGACGAGTGTGGACGTTGCTCGTTTGGCTCGTAATAAATAGCGCAGTGTCGCCGAACCAAAAAGAGAGCTATGCGGCGCAGGATTGCATCGTGTAGCTACCGGGCCATGCAACGCATTATTGCAACGTACGCCGGTCGACGAATAATTTGCTAAGCGCTGCTATTGCCTAGTTCATCCGATTCGGTATGGAGCACTTCAAAAAGTGGTTGATTCGCTAGCGGGGGGACAGGTGGATCGGGTGCGCCCCATTGCATCAGGTCTTCGATCGGACCTAGGACCCCGTCCAGTTGAGCATTGTAAAGCCAGTTCAGATTACCCTCGCGAGTGAGCATTCCACTCATTGTCACAGCGAATTCTTCACGATGTGCCAGAACCGCCTGATCATAATCTTCGGATGAATCCATGCGTACCCGAAGTTTCCTTGGCTCTACGCTGCCAAATGTCTCAATACCCACCACGCCAGGCCCGCCAGCCTGTTTCCTAGTAAGCAGATGGACGCGCCCTATTACGCTTATCTGGCGAGGCGCTTCCGGAGAGACCAAGCGAGTGGAGACCTTTTCCAGAACTTCAGCATCACTGCCTCTAAATGAAAACGTAACGCTTTCGCCAGGCTGAGGACCAGAGGCTAGAGGGTCCCATTCGATAGTTATATCGGCACCATCAGAATTGCTGGTCATCCCAGTAAGCGCTTTAGTCATCTCATAGGAAACGCCGAGAGCTATACCGTCATCGAATGCGGCGTAAGAGCCCGTGCCTCGGTAATGCTCTATTGCCTCCGTGGTAGCCTCAAGAGCTTTAGAGACCGACACGCTAATATAGCGCCCAGTAGCAACACTTACACCCTCAAAGCTCATGCCGTCGTGCGGACCGCCTTTTATCGGCACGGCAGCGTCGGTCGGAGCATATGCCGTAACTACATAGCTGCCTGGCGCGGTTTGGCCCATGAGCAATGTTTCAAGATACCGTTTCGCAAATTGCCCGAGCCGATTTCCAAAGTAGCGTGCAGGTTCCAAATACGATTTAGCACCTGCAAGGAGCGATTGCCTTGCAGATGTGATAAGGTCCTCGCCGGTAGGCCACGAGATTAGGCCACTTGGTGCCGCCGACTCCTTGCGGAAGCTAAAGCGATCCGTTGTTTGGATAGACAATCGGGGAGCGATAACCTGGACCCAATTCTCTCGATGAGGAGGCGACGCAAGTTCTTTGATGGCGACCGACATTTGATCCGTGTAGTCAGGCGCGCTTTTATCAAGGGGTATTATTAAACCGCCATACAGCGCACTGGACTGCTGCCCAGGCGGAGAGAACCGGTTGTACGCCCCTCGTCGCCCGCCAACTAGCTGCCATCCTGCATCCGATAGAAGCACGGTAAGCTTCTCTGGATCTACTTGATCTGGACTCGGCGTAGACAGCGAATCACTCACGAAGGGACTCTCCTCTGTCTAGGCGATCCAGGATTGATGTCAGAGCTTCCGCATTGAAGACGTTAGCAGTAGGAATTCGTACCGTGGGATATTTTACTCCATCCGCTACTGAAAGACCTTCCAAGCTTTGCCAGTAGCAGCAGTACTTCACTTGCAGTCGATCGTGGTTGCCATTTGTCCAAGAAGCTTGCTTGGGACTGGTCGTCATAACGACAAGTATAGCTTTTGGCCATTTTCGCAACTTCGCCAGATGATCCCAATATTCACGCTTCTTGAATTGATAGCTAAAAAAGTCCTTCGTCGGGTCCGGTTTTATCGTTGTCGTGTTCTTTAGCTGAGCGTAGATCGACACCTCTTCGTCCGTTGCTACCAGCGGGGGGCGGACCAGTAGGACATCTACACCATAGTTATCGCGATCGATGCGGTTGAAGCCACAGCCGACAGTTGCCGCAATACTAGCAACATATCCTTCCTGTAGTTGCTCCATACAGGCGGTGAAGTTGGAATCTAATACTGGCCTAATCGTGCCAACGTCATTCAACTCAGCCTGCGACACTTCGCCTCCTGCTGGACAATGAGGTCTAAAGTAGGGTACGTCGCCACTCTATGGACGTAAAGGGGTATAGCAGGAGCGTTATCTATCTGTGTAGTAGCAATAGGCGAGCGCTTCAAGGTGTGATCTGGGCCGCTGCTGGTGACCTACGCCCGAGGACCTCCCAGCAGTGCGGTGAACCCGTCCTCCTCTACGCAGCAAGTCCCCGGTGTCGCGGACCGCGTCAAGAGCACCTACGGCGTCGCTACGCGATCGGCTAAGCCGACCCTTGACCCGCAGCTGCGGGCCGCTGCTGAATGTCAGCGTATGGGTGGAATCAGCGAAGAACGCCCTTATGGCCGGAGATGGTCACGGAATCTTGAGGGCGATGCTTGTGGTTTTGCAGGCAGGAGGTAACGCTTCGCTGGCTGGACACATCCACATGGCTCACGGATCTACGCGGGATAGCCGGCAGCGCTCACGGACGGGTGCGCGGCCTTAGCGCGGGTCAGCAGGTGAGCGCAGATGCGATCATCGACCCTCTGTAAAACCATCGGCCGTGCCAGTTAGGACGGACGATCACGGGCGTGGACGAGCACTACCGAAAGCTACCGCCTCGGTACCGGTCAGCGACACTGAGGGTCACCGACAGTGATTCGCCAAACTGATGTTCAAGGCGATCGCCGTGGGTGGCTGGGCAGCGTCCAGGGCCGGGGCTCTCGCTGCCGCCCTCGCTTCCGTTCCTCGGGCCGTGGCCGGCCCTGCGGTACGGGTCAGGGTTGCCACCGGATAAGTCTGGTCCTGCTGCCCTGCGATCGTGCCCAGAGCATGCCCGGAGAGGCAGTGACACGCGGGTGTCCACGGGGACTCATGGGACGAAATGCAGAACGGCCCCTGCCTGGTCTGCCCAGGTCAGGGGCCGTTCCATGTGGTGTGGCGGGTGTTGGGTTCGAACCAACGTAGGCTGAGCCGACGGTTTTACAGCCTTCAGCGTGCGTGCCACATCTGGCCACGGACAGAGCGAGTCGCAAGAAGTACTCACGGCTGCGTTGGCTGAGCCATACTGACGGCTATGGCGGAGTATGAAGGTTATAACGGACGAATCGTCCTCGACGACCAGGCGCTACTTCTGATCCGCCGCGGAGTTAAAGCCAGGGTCTCTGGCCTTGGGGAGGGGACCCGGCGTATCCCGTTCCAAGCCCTTTCCGATATCCGTTTCAAGGATGCCGGACGCCTCGTTAACGGATACCTACAGCTCGGCCTCGCTGGTGTCGAACCAAAGAAGATCACGAGCGCGAACGCCGCCGCCGACCCGGACACTGTGCTCTTTGTGTGGAAGAGGCGCGAGGAGTTCCATCAACTCTACGCGTGGCTGCAGCACGTTGTAGAGGTCAACCAGTCGTCTGGAATCGATCCGTCCACCGTGCCCTACGACGCCGCTACAGCCGGCAGGGCAATCGAGATCACTGATAGGCCGACAAACGCCCCGCGAGGTAGGGTTACCAGTCGGCATGTCACTCCGTCTTCGTGGCCTGTGGTGAACCCCGTGGAAACGACGCCTGAGCGCCTGCCTCACCTGGTCGCTGCACCAGCGTGGTTGCCCGGAGACATCGAGGTCGAGGTCGGGGGAGAGGCTCACCGCCGGGAATCGGTCAGCGCTGCCGCAACCGACCCGGGAACAAACGGCGTACGGGCCGCCGTGCTGGTGCCGGAACCGCCAGCTTCCAAGTACCCCGACGCGGTGGCCGTTTATGTACAGACATATCTGGTGGGTTACCTCGCTAAGGAGATCAGCAACCAAGTACATAGGGCGGTGCTGAACTTCGCAGCCTCCCGAGGAGGACAACTGCCCTCTTGCCCAGCGGAGTTCTACGAGAACTTCGGTGGCAAACAAGCCCTGCTTCTACTCGATCCCCACCCTCTGGGCCTCCCACCTGCCCTGTTCAGCCACGAACCCGAACTGGCCAAGACAGTCGAGAGGCTCCTTAGCCAACTCGACCAACCCTCACCGCCTCTTCAAGGCCGCCACGACGCCGCACGTCAGACCCTCGTGGTAGCCATGGTCGAGTGCTCAGCAGCAACCGACACCCGGTCAGACGAACGTCCCGCCGGCATATGGCCACGACTGGAATACACGGTCAAGAAGATCATCCGCCAGATGGAGCGTACGTCTGACCCGCAAGTGGCAGACGCATGGCTCACCCTCGCCCGATGCACGCGCTTCCAGAAGGGCAGACGCGACGACACACTGACCGCCTACATCAACTGCCTGCAATCCGACAGCGGCAACACCGACGCATGGTCAGAACTCTTTGAGTACGTCTGCTCAGCACCACACGTTCCCATGCTGGTGAACCTTTACCAACGCGTGCCATTGCAGGTCCGGCCGACTATTGCAGAGCATCTCCTTGCCGTCTCCTATGGTATTGACCGCCACGGAAACCTCAGCACCCATGGTGGAACGCGACTACGCGCCACGCTGAAGAACTTGGCTATTACCCAGCAGGACCACGGCACCATTGCGCTTCTTTCCGCTGACGCAGGGCGACGCGCGGAAAAAGCTGGTGACCAGGACGCTGCCATCGCCGCCTACAGGGAAGCCATCATTGCAGGTAGCACCGACTCCAAAATGGCCGACCGGCTCAGCATCTGGCTCGTCAAGCAAGGTCTGTACGCCGAGGCCGCCGCCGCACTCACACAAGCGCTGCAGCAGCCTCCCGAGATGGCCAGCACGCGAGAGCGTCTAGAGAAACGTCTGCAGCGCTGCCAGCGGGCACTTGGGTAACCCTCTCAGCAGTCGCCACTCAGCCGAGCATTGCCCGTCGCCAACCGCAAAAGACTCCCAGCAACCCATCGTGGACGGCTACGCACTGCTGAGGTGAGTGATCACTACGCTATGGATCGTCGTGGGCACACGCGGGAAGCGATGGCCTGCCTAGGCATCGTGCTGCTTTAGTAAGGGTATTTCTCGGCGAGGCGTTCAAGTTTCACATGCGAGAAGCCGTCGGTAGCTTCTGCCTCATAGAAGTCGATTCCATTCGCTGCTTGAACTCCGTCAAAGAATAGTAGATCACCGAAGCGGCAGGCTATGAAGCCCGCATAGCTTAGGAAGCGTGCTTTCCTAAAGTCTGCCTCGTGCTTAAAGGTTGCATTTTCAAAGGTCGTGTCGTCGCAGAATGTCGAATCGCCGAATTCCCCGTACTCTATAGCAGTGGAAGCGAAGCTGGCACCTCCTCTGAATATACTCCCGGCGAAAAAGGGACCTCCGTAAAATTTTGACCTACCGAAGCTGACATATTTCTCAAAGTGTGTTTGTTGGAAGCTTGTGATTGTTTCGAAGTCGCAGTCCACGAAGGACGCATCTCCCAGGAAGTGAGCTCCATCGAAGGACGCATCACATACTTGGCAGCCACGAAAATAGAAATCAACGAGTCGTGCACCTTTCAAGTCTATGTTAATAGTAGGCCAGAAAGCTTCCCCTTCTGCGCATAGATGGTCGAAAAGGAAGTTTTGAGCTTCAAGCTGCATCGATCCAAGGCGGTCGGCACGCATTGCGCGGCAGATCATGTTGATCGCACGTTGGCGGGCCTCTGGATAGTGGTTGCCAATGTCGCTCAGACTGTCTAGCGCATTGCCTCGTAGCAGGTCGTCGTCCGAGACGAGGTTCCGCTGTGCCTCAGCGAGGCTCGCTAGTATTATCTCTTTGTTCGAGTTAATGAAGGTGCCCGGGAAGTCCTGTTGAATTCTCGCGGAGGTGGAGGGCTCTTTGTCGTGTGCATCGTCAAAGGACGATATCCATTCTTCGTGAGTTGATTTGATCGCCTTCAAGTGTTCCGTCGTGTAATAGTTCACCTGGTCGTCGATCTGTTTGTGGTGTCTCCTGCAGAGCAGGATCAAGTTTTCATGGGAATTGACTCTCTCGACCACCCCGCCGCGCGGGCCGTTTACCGACTTCCCGACAATATGCGCCTCCTCGCCAAAGACGGAGGGGTCATCGCTCTCCGTGCCCTCGGTAATAAGCTGCACTTTGCACATCGAGCACCGACCCCCTGCTTTGACCCAGAGAATCTTGCGTGTGCGATCACTTATCGGCATGCAGGAATGCTACGCCGTTGGCGCCATCGCAGGCGGCAATGTCGGATTGGACAGGCCTCCCGCCCCCGACTGGCCCGTGGCCGGTCTAGATCCCCCGGCTCCGCTTGTCGCAGAAGACGCTGTGTAGCCTGGCTTGCTAACGGTGGTGCTAGCGGCGGATCGGGACGGGCCGGATCACGGTGCACCGTGCGAGGGTTCCGCAGCAGGTCATCAGCCAACCGTGGACGGCCGTGGATCTTTCCCGCTTCGCTCGGAATGAACAGGTCAGCGCGGTTGCCGCCGTGCCATTAACGTGCCATTAAGGTCGGTGATCAAGGGGCAGCAGCGGTCACTCAGGGAGCGATCGTCGAGCAGGTCAGCGCCCGTGACGGCCGGGAACGGTCTGCTTCCCGAGCTGACAGCATGCGTACGACGGATAATCGAGCGCTCCACTGGGGGCCCGCAGCCGGGCCCTCGTGAGCCGGAGCACTTGCCCGCGCGCCCTGCTCTGTCACCGCGTCGCGACATCCGTGCGGACGAGCGCTCCGGACCGATGGATCTTGCACCATCCGTACCTAGTTACTGTTGGGTTCCTCTCCGTGGGGCGGATCAGGAAGTTTCTTGCAGGAGAGGGTCCGGGCCCGCGCTCGCATCGACTGGCCGGTGTCGTAGGTCAGCACCGTAACGGGCTGTGTTGCCAGTCCGTTGACCGAGTAAGCCTGATCCACAATCTCGTCGTCGTCGCCCGGAAGACGGACATGGCCGGGCGGATCAAGGAGCACCTCGACGGTTACGCATCCCCGCCCAGGTTCGTACCCTTGCTCGCGAAGTACCCCTGTCTGTGTCGGGTCGGGCAGAACACGATCCAATACAGCCGTGCTGTAGCGGGCCCGCCACCGGGTCTCCTTCTTGGACGCCTCCTTGAGCCGGTCGAGCTCGTCGACCACAGCCATCGGGATGACAATGTGCAGAGGCTCGCCTTCGGCCAGTTGGAGCAGTGGCGCCAGATCCCACTCCTCCACCTTGTCGTGGCGGATGAACATGGACGTGTCGGGGATAGCGATCCGGACTGACTCCCACCGGGAAATCTGATCCTGGAGCGCGATGTAGAGCGCGTCCAACTCGGTCTTACGGGCTTGCACCTCAGTGTTAATAGTGCTGGTCGTCGCGTTTGCGAGCGGCGTAGCCATCGACTGGATGTGCCAGAACGCGGACGTCATGATGAGCCGGTTTTGTTCGGCGGACGGTAGAGCGCTTCGAAGGGCACGGACGGATTCGTTTGCCCAGTGGAGGTACGCCTCACGGCGGTCGACGGGCCCGCCGAAATGGCCGGTACTGAGGTTGCCAACGTCGGTACGCGTCCGCTGGAGGGGTTCGAGGACGGATGCCGGCGTGGCGCCCGGCAATAGTCGTAGCAGCACTCTGAGAGCTTCTCAGAATATGGCATGCGCTGCATCTGGTTATGCTCGCAGAGGGGTGCTACGACACAGCCCGTGCATGCAACTCCACTAGGGCTTGCGTCAGCTGATGTTGGTGTCACATCAAGCAGGCCCACCACGGGATATTCACGGGATGACCAGCTCGGAGATAGCCCTCCCGAGATTAGTTCGCCCAGGTCAACAGGCTAATCCAATAAGAAGCATCACTGGATTCCTAAACCGTGTGCCGCAGGTTCGATTCCTGCCGGGGGCACCCTCCACGAGCAGCGAAGACCCTACCTAACCAGCGGAAACGCCGGACGGTAGGGTCTTCTTGTGTGCAGCCAGGTGCCGCTCGTTGCCGCTGTGAGCCACTGTCTGTGGGCAGGGCGTGGGCACGGTCGCAGGCAGGCTGCCCACCGCGCGTCAATCGGCCCGTTCGTTGCCAAGCACCTGGTCGATGCGCTCGAACCATGTGTTGTCGGAGCCGTCGAGGATCTGTGAGTACGTCCGACTCACGATCTGACCGCTGCCCGATCTCACGGCCTACTCCACGCGCTGACCAGCACCAGCGTGATGATTCCCGCACCACATCGAGAGTGACCACTATCCAGGATGAAAAGGCTGTAGAAAGCGTTCCGGGCGCTGCGTGGCAGCTTGTAGACGACATCGACATGGGGATTGGGTGTTCGCCGGAGGGTCGGCGTCGTCGCGCGAGAGCGTTCCCGCATGTGGACCACGCCGACACTCGGGCTGACTAACTCATTCGGAGTGGTGGACGAGGATGGCTAGTCCACTTCGGTGGGGACGAGGCCGTTGCTGTGCGCCGAGCCCTCAAAGCCCAATGCGTGCTGAGTGATAGTGAAGGTCTCGTCGCCGGTCATGGGGATCGGCCGTGGCGGGTCGCCAGCCCACAGATTGCACGAGCCGGTGCTGCCGTCCGGACCCTCGCACATTTCGACGGTCATGAATCCATTCTGCGGATCGACGTTGTGCGGGAAACTCGTCATTGCCACCACCCTGTCTTCGGCCCACACGGCGTAGTCCGGGGGCATCGTGAAGTTCGCGGGCAACGGAGCGGTGAACTTCAAGGTGATGATGGCGACGCTGCCGGGTGCGCTCTCAGGGGGCGTGCGGTCGATGGTCGCGCTGTGCAGGGTGGGAGTGGCGAGGCGCTCGGCAGTCGCCGCCTGCGCGGCGGCGGGCGAGCCGGCAAGCAGGAGCGTACCGGCCAGCAGTACCGCACCCAGCCTGCGCATCGTGCGCAGTGTCGTACTCAACGCTTGTGCCTCCTCTACCTCGGGGCGGGTCGGTTTCGGAGAGCTAGCTCTGCCCCCTAGACACGCGAAGCCGGAAAGATCGGTTCATTACCTTGCTGTGACCATCGTCACAATCGCAGCGTTCCCAACATCGAGCCTGCGTGCTCGAGCCGTGCTGACCAGCGCACGCCGCTGTCACGCGAGGCTGCACAGGCCCGGTGCATGCGCGGTCGCGCAACTGGAGACCCGGCGTATTCTGCGCAAACTTTGCTGCCGCCCGCACATGGCCGAGCGGCTCGCCAGGGCCGGCCACGTCCTTCAAGACCGCGAGATCCACGCAGCCGCAGGATGAAAAAGGCTGCGTGTGCGCGCTGCCGAGTCGAGAAAGAGGGCAGGGCGTGGGCATAGCCTCCGATACTTGCGAGAGTGCGCAGGTCAAGGCCCTACACGGCAAACCGTTCCTGAACCGTGTGCCGCAGGTTCGATTCCTGCCGGGGGCACCCCAGATGACCACCAGAAACCCCGGCTGACCAGCCAGAACATAGGTCGCCGGGGTTTCGCACGTGTGCAGCCGGATGTCACCCGCAGCAGTCCTCAGCCGGTGGTCACGGGATATACGCGGGATGAGACGACGGGCAACGGCCCAGGTCAGCGCCCAAAAGAGAAGGGCCCCGGGATGAACCGGAGCGAGCCCTTCGAGCGCAGTCAAGACAGTGCCCTGGCGAAACCTCGCGGCCCGACCCGGTCGACGATCCGGTCTACGGCCGACTTCGAGAAGTTGTGACCGCGGCCCAGGACACCATGAGCCGACGGTCTGGAGATGACGGGGCAGGCATTGATGGCTTCGTTCGCGAGAACGAGCACCATTGAGGCCGGTGGCTCGTCTCTGCGCGATTCAGTTCACGGAAGGGGAAACCTGGATCCTAGCCGCGCATCCCTGATGGAATGTAGCGGTTGGTGATCTTTCCTTGGGTGTGGGCAGGGCTGGAGGTGACGGTGCAGCGGAAGGTGAAACTGGCCGGCCGGTACTGGCTGGAGGAGCCGCTGGGCCGGGGCGGGATGGGCGAGGTGTGGCGCGCGGTCGATCTGCGGCTGCGCCGTCCGGTCGCTGTCAAGATCCTTCCGTTGACGATCGCGGCGGAGCCGACCGGGGTGGCCCGATTTCGGCGGGAGGCCGAGATCGCCGCGACGTTGGACCATCCGGGTATCACCACGGTGTTCGACATCGACGAACACCGGGTTGGGGACGAGCGCTGGCTGTTTCTGGTGATGGAGCTGATGGTCGGCCGCGACCTGCGCCACCTACTCACCGCCAGTCCCAAGGGCCTGCCGATCGAGCAGGTGAAGGAGTTGGCCGTGCAGGTCACCGATGCGCTCGCCGCCGCCCACCGCCGTGGCGTGGTGCACCGTGACATCAAACCGGCCAACCTGTTCCTGCTGGAGGAGGGCCGGGTGAAGATCTGCGACTTCGGGATCGCCCGCCTCGCCGACGCCACAAAGATCACCGCCACCGGCTCATCGGCGGGGACCCCCCTGTACATGGCGCCGGAGCAGATCCAGGGCCGGAAGGTGGACCACCGCACCGACCTGTACGCCCTCGGCTGCGTCCTGTACGAACTGCTCACCGGCACCACCTGGGTGGAGACCAGCTCCGGTGTCGCCGCGATCCTCTACCAGCACCTCGACCAGCCCCCAGCGCCACCGAAATCGTTGCACCCGCAGATCCCCGACCATCTCGACACGCTGGTGCTGGACCTGCTGGCCAAACGACCCGATGACCGGCCCCAGGACGCCGCGTCCGTCGCCGAGCGCCTACGCCACTTCCCTGACGAGCCGCATCAGGAGCGAGGGAGCCGGCCGCCTCCAGCAGAGGTGACCGACACCCCGGACACGCCTGCGGCGGACCGGACACCGCCCCTGCGTGTACGGCCGGTCGCACCACGACCAGAGCAGGCCACCACCGCGACAGCGATGACGTCCCCGCCCGCCCCGGTCCGGATCCGGCGCCGCACCGTTCTCTTCGGCGGTCTCGGAACAGCCGCCCTCGCCGGCGTCCCCGCGGCATGGCTGCTGCTAGACACCGAATCCAGCCCCCACATCACCCTCGCCGGTCACACCGACGACGTCTCTTCGGTGGCGTTCAGCCCGGACGGCAAAACCCTCGCCACCGCCAGTAACGACAGCACCGCCCGATTGTGGGATGTGGCCACCGGCCGCAACACCGCCACCCTCACCGGCCACACCAACCCGGTCTCTTCGGTGGCGTTCAGCCCGGACGGCAGAACCCTCGCCACCGCCAGTAACGACAGCACCGCCCGATTGTGGGGCGTGGCCACCGGCCGTGACGCGGGCACCCTCACCGGCCACACCGACTGGGTCTCTTCGGTGGTGTTCAGCCCGGACGGCAAAACCCTCGCCACCGGCAGCCACGACAACACCGCCCGGCTGTGGGATGTGGCCACCGGCCGCAAGACGGCCACCCTCACCGGCCGGACCAACCGGGTCTCTTCGGTGGCGTTCAGCCCGGACGGCAAAACCCTCGCCACCGCCAGTAACGACAACACCGCCCGACTGTGGGATGTGGCCACCGGCCACAACACCGTTAGCTTCACCGGCCACACCGACCGGGTCTCTTCGGTGGCGTTCAGCCCGGACGGCAAGACCCTCGCCACCGGCGGCTGGGACAACACTGCCCGGCTGTGGGATGTGGCCACCGGCCACAACACCGTTAGCTTCACCGGCCACACCGACTGGGTCTCTTCGGTAGCGTTCAGCCCGGACGGCAAAACCCTCGCCACTAGCAGCCACGACAACACCGCCCGATTGTGGGGTGTGGCCAACGGCCACAACACCGCCACCCTCACCGGCCACACCAACCCGGTCTCCTCGGTGGCGTTCAGCCCGGACGGCAAAACCCTCGCCACCGGCAGTTGGGACAACACCGCCCGGCTGTGGGAGATCAGATGACCACCACCTCACCGCCTGCCTACGTGCACTCGGAAACCAGATCTCTTCACGGAAGGACTATTTCCTGAAGAGACATGGCGTGACCCTTGCAGGCCGCGGCTGTGCTTTGCGGGGGACGTCCTCTCATCGCGGAGCGGCGCTACCGCGCTGCCCTGCGGTGTAACTCTCCGTGGGCGCCGCTTCGGCTAGATGATCTCTCGTTCTCCACTGGTGGTTCGACCGGCTAAACGTTTCGGCTGACCTCGTGTCCGGCGGCCTTGAGGGCGGTCACGGCGTCGTCCAGCCTCCGCTCTGGCACCAGCACCAGGTCGGCGTGATACGTCGACGCCGCGAACACCGGGATCCGGGCCTCGGCGAGCGGACCCACGAGTGCCGCCAGCATGCCGGTCGCCTCCAGCCCGTGCGCGGTCCCGCCACCGTAGAAACCGAACCAGCGGTCGTTCTCGGCGTAGTGCGGGGCCTCTCTGATCACGGTCAAGCCCTCGGGCGCCCGCACCAGAGCGATCCACTCGTCGTCCTCAGGGAGCGTCGCATGGGGCAGGTGCTCGACGAGAAACGGGGTAGGGACGACGGCCAGACGCTGCGAGTTGGACATGTTCCGACAAGCTAGCGGACCCAGCGGCGTAAGCCTCACGAGCCTGCGAGGCCAACCGGTCAATCTGCGCCGGCC
>NZ_JABVEB010000131.1 GCF_014323665.1 Actinomadura sp. HBU206391
TAGCAACCGGTGTCCACGATCACGGTGGAACCCCCAACGGCCCTTGCGGGGAAGCGGCCACGATGGCTGTTCCCGGCTCTTCGTGCCCGATGTGCCAATCGAGGAGCTCGGCATAGAACCTCGCCAAGCCGCTGGGGTCCGGCGCTTCGATCGTGGTCCCCCACCACATGCCGCCTGTTCGAGATCGCATGCTTGAGCCTATCCGAGGCCCCAGGCACACCGATGTCGCCCGTAAGCGCCGCAGCCTGCGCAACACGACAGGGCGAACGTTGCCTGATGCGGCACTAGGACTGTCGGAGTCGACCAGCGCAGCGGTCAAATCGCTGCGCCATCGAACGTTCACTGGTGCGGCCACGCCCACATGATGCCGGACCGAATCGGGCCAACCCGCCTCGGGCCCAAACGGTGGCGCCGCAGCGAAGACTCAGTACAGAACGTGCCAATCGGCCCAACCTCGCAGCGCCGGGGTGAACCGACGCACCGATGAAGAGCTCGACGAGTAGGCACGGGTACGGTACGAGGGCTTCGGGTTTCATCCCGGGGCCCTTCTCCGTTTCATGTGAACAGTTGCCCGAGACTACCGGCTCCGATGGTGCCACCAAGCCGACTCATCAGTTGCCTGCGGTTCATGGTGAGTTCGCTGGATCAAAGCTTCGTCTAGGTCATTGACCAGAGCCCGAAGCTCACCCGCGGCTCGCGGTGGGAGCTTGAACAGGACCTCTTCCAGCTTGTCGCGGGCCCAGCCAACATCGCAGCAGACGCAAGCGAACTCGGCCTCCCATGGCCTCCAGCGACGCTTGCTGCCATATGCCCGTACGGACCACACGCTCATCGCGACGGACACTATGCCCGGATACAGCCTCGGCTGCTCACATTCAATAATGCGGATGGCCGCATTCGCTGCTCCCGACAGTCCGGGGACATCGCGATATCGAACCCAGGGACTTCGCCAACAGGGCGGTGCGGGCGATCGAAGTGAAGCCGGTGCTCTACGAGGCACGGCCCCTTCGTAGACAAGTCATGATCATTCTTTCCACAGGCACATGATCAGCCGGACTGAAGCTAGCACGCCGGATGTCAGATCGCCATAAAACCGGCTTGGGCTGCAAAGCCCTTGATCATCTCTTGATCACCACTCGCTCTGGCTCGTCTGTGGCAGGCCATCGATTGCCTTGCCTTGCCTTGCCTTGCCTGGCCATGCCGTCTGCCTTCGCCCGCGCTCCGAGCGGGGCTGAGCCCAGGGAAGGTCGGCCGGCAGGCCGGCGCCCCAGCGTCTCTGTCCTCCTGCGGGCATACGCCAAGTGCATCGACGACCAGGACACCACCGTGAACCGGCGCATCGACGAGGCGCTCGACGAGTAGGCGCGGGTACGGTACGAGGGCTCCGGGGTAACCATCCCGCGGCCCATCACCGTTTCAGGGGACGACCTGCGGAAACGTCCACGATTCCATCCCGCGAATATCCCGCGACCACTGACAAACGGCGGCTCTGGGCGGCGTCCGGCTGCACATGCCTCATCTTGAAAACAGGTCGGCCCCTGACGCGTTTCCGCTGTTCAGGGGCCGTTCCCACAGGTGTGGCGGGTGTTGGGTTCGAACCAACGTAGGCTGAGCCGACGGTTTTACAGAGAGAACACGACTCAACGGCGCCTACGCCTCTGACCTGCACATGGGCTGCCGCCGGCAGCGTACCGGACACGAAACGTTCCACATGGGTTCCATGCCGGGCACCCTAACCCCGCTGGGTGACCGGATTCTCCCTACGTTACCTGCGCCTCCTATGTGGCCGTCATCAGCCTGGTGTACAGCCTCGATGGGCCGGATCCCACCACAACTGAGCAGCAACACTAAGCAGGGCTGCTGAAGGCAGTCCAGTGGCGGCGGTCAGCCATTGGACCCTCTGGTGGTGATGAGGGGATTTGAACTCCATAGCCCTTTACCTCGGCCTCTCCATCTCTGACCTGGGCTAATGCATCCAACACGCATGCTCTCAGGCCAGGTTTCAGCACGTATTCGGCAGATCGAGCCATGCCGGATGAGAAGTTCCTCCACAGGCACAAGGGCGCTCCGCCACGCGCAGTCGGTCGGCTTGAACAGCTAGATCAGCGCGCCTACCGTGAGGCCCCTCTGGGTGGTCACGCGCTGATCCGGCCCACCTCAGAACCTCCCAACCGCCGCCAGCCACCCCTCTACCCCACCGGATAACAAGCTTCAATAAGTGGCGAGGCGCTCATCCACAGCCAAGTCAGCAATTTCGGTCATACCGTAAACAAACCTATCCCATGAATTAATAGCAGATGCAGTAGTAAAATATGGTTATCGTAGCGCGCCCGGCTTGACCTGGTTATTCTGGTGCGCCCAGCCCACCCAGGCGCCGCCACCAAGGAGACCTATGCCTGCAGGTACTGCGATCATGACTGGAGCGTTGTCAGCTGCGCTCCGAATGAGTGGGACTTGGTTGGCGCGAGCAGTTAAGGCACGACGGGGACGCCCTAATAATTACGATCGAATGGTTGCCGGATGGTTTGACTCATACGAGCTAACGCGAGAAGTTGCCCCTATTCCACCTCTTCCCGCAACCGTTTCAGAAGAAGATGCCTCTCGGTGGCTATATGGTCACGAAGCGCAAACCGCCCTTCACGAACTGATTACCGTGCGCCTGACCGACGCGCCACCCATTGAGCTTGAGCGAGTGAAGCAGAACTTTCTCTTCACCGCTCTGGACTTCTTCCCTGAGGACAATGACGTCGAAATTACCAATATGGCGAGCAATTTCTTTGACGTTGCAGATCACCAGCTAAAGGATCTCGCAGGGCGCCTTGAAGCTGGAGATGCGAACTTTTGGTCGAAGGTCAGAGAGGAAGCATTCTCAGGTCGCCACTCGGCCCTATTGCAGGCAATTGCTCGACAAGCAGAGGTAGTTAGTTCGACTCCGGCTGCTGAGCGCGTTAGGGAACGAGCGTATCTCTCACGCTACCGGAGCGCCCTGATCTCGGAGCACGGTTTCATAGAGCCGCCCGACTTCGAGCGCCGCCGCAGGGTCCCAATTGACGAAATATATGTCCCGCCTAGCATCCTCGCCGAACCAGACGCTAAAAGTGGGATCAATGATCCCATAGATATATGGGAATTCGGTCGCCAAGTAGACCGATCTGTCCTCCTAGGGGATCCGGGTGGAGGAAAGTCAACCGCCTCTAGCGTACTGATACATGGTTTTGCTAAAGACCCATCGGCGCCAATCCCATTGCTCGTTGTGCTACGCGAATACGCGAGGGACGACCCGCCATCCCATTCAATCGTCGGATATCTTGAACATCGACTTGAAACTCATTACCAATGCAAGGCCCCGGACGGGCTCGTCGAGCGACTACTCCTGACAGGCAAGGCGGTCGTGTTCTTTGATGGGCTCGACGAGTTGGTCGACACCCGCCGTCGCCGCGAAGTAAGTAAGAAAGTTGAGCATTTCTGTACCCAGTATCCACAAACTTCTGCCCTAATTACATCTCGGCGCGTCGGGTACGGCCAGGCAAGACTAGACGAAAAACAATTTGCAACTTATCAACTGGCTGAATTCTCTCGCGACCAAGCGAAAGAGTACGCCATAAGATGGTTCCGTCAAGAGCGACGCCTTGGCGAGCAGGAGCCTGACGAATGGGCAAGCGCATTTATCGGCGAAAGTTCCAATATATCAGATTTGCGTAGCAATCCGTTGATGCTCGCCCTACTTTGTATCCTTTACCGCGGAGAAGGCTCACTTCCTCGAAATCGCCCGGGCGTTTATGAGAGGTGCGCCAGTCTTCTATTTGAAACGTGGGACTCCAGCCGCGGCATACACCAGAACCTACGAGCACGCGACCTGATCGAGCCAGTTCTTCGGCATCTTGCACACTGGCTATTGAGCCGGAAAGCGGCAGAGCCGGCGGTTTCTGAAGAGGAATTGGTCCAAGAAACAACACAGTATCTCAAGGGTCGCAAGTTCGACAATGTTGACGAATCCGCCGCTGCAGCTCGGGAATTTATAGAGTTCTGTCGAGGTCGTGCCTGGGTTTTCAACGAGGTTGGGACGACAGTAGACGGCGAGCCGCTATTTACGTTTACCCATCGAACATTCTTGGAGTACTTCACCGCCGCACATCTAGCAAGCATAAATGATACTCCCGAGAAGCTAGCGCGTAGCCTCGCACCATACATTGCTCGGGAAGAATGGGATGTGGTTGCACAGCTAGCCGTTCAGATTAAGAATAAGAATACTCAAGATGGAGCCTCTAGATTCTTCCAGGCGCTGCTAGGCTCCCGTAAATACACTGCTCCAGGAAGCGTAGGCAACCTGTTGGCGTTTCTTGCGCGGTGCCTGACCTTTCTTGATCTTCCTCCAAAGCTCATCCGTGACGTAACCGATCGATGCTTCAAACACATGTGGTCAGATCTGAGCGATTTTGGCCGCACAGCCCCCCTCGGCTGGCTAATGCTGTCTACTGGTTCTCGCTCACCGATCGCATGTGAGCAACTCTGCGCCCTAGTGGAAGAAGCGATAGAGGAAGGGAGCGAACAAGAGCGTACTAGCACATTGCAGTGGATCTCAGTATTTCATCTGCCCACCTATATCGCGAACCGCACAGGGCCTCACGAAGGCGAGGAGATCCGCAAGTATTGGCAAAGCCTCGGCGATTCCCTTACGGAAAAGCATAAGGATCGAATTATCGCCGGAGCCCCAAAAGACCCAATGCTAACAAGAATAGCTTTTAGGTGCGATTGGATTAGCCTCGACCAGGCCATGGACTGGCATGGCGCAGGATTTCTCTTTTCGAACCATCGTTACTTTATTGGCGGGCTCTGGCATGAAGAACTCGCATCCGATATCATGCTCAGCTACGTAGTACGCGATCATCCCAGGAAAAAGATCGCCATTGCCGCGATGGAGGAACTGTCTAAAGTAGACAATAACCCTCTAGCACGTCCTAATTCGCTGCAGGCGACGTCCAACGAAAAGGTGCCATTTAGGGGCTTTACGGCTCTTTTCTCGATGGAAATTCATGGAGATCTGGATCTCCCACTAGTTGGACGCGCCGGCTTTGCCCTTCTCCTCACTATATGCTTTGAAGCCGAACCAGGGATGAGACTAGGTAGCCTCGACAATATCGACCCAATATCCTCTCTAAAAATGTACTGGAGCCAGCGGATTGACCCCACGGATGGCGTCGATCTTCCGCCACTGGACTTCGCTCCAGAGCTCCAAGATCTCTTTAATGCGTGGGCTGCAGGACAGCTTAGCTTTTGGCGGTCGACCGAGATTCCCGCAGCTCGCGACTGAGTGCATATTACGTGCTGCTGAATAAGCTCGCCGTCCAGGGGCTGGTATACCGATCGCAGGTAAAATCCCGAATGTGTCCACGCTATGCCAGCGGCGCACTTAAAGATCCAGTTCTAGAGGGCGCGCCGGATTCAAAGCTGCATGCGCTGCCCAATATGGCGTGAATGCTCCTCGTATTCGGTATCTCACGTGGCACTGGCGTGGCGGAGTCGGGCTAAGACCGATGCGGACAGGCTTCAAATTAGGCACTACTGGACACGACCGGCTCCACAAGCCTGCGGGGCTGGCTATAGGGTTTTGGTGATGATTGTGACTATTGCGTTCAGTTGCTCTCGTCCTCCCGAACAGGGAACCTGCCGATCAGGCTTGCAAGTGCTCCCTCGACAGCGGCAAGTTCTCCGCTGAGCCGGCCAACCCGCTCGTAGAGAACCATTAGCTCCGTTCGAAGCTGATACTCCCCCGGCAAGGTAGACCCACGTACAAAGGTTCCCTTGCCCTGTCGGGTTTGGATCAGACCTTCGTTGCGGAGCCAGGCGAGCGCGGCCTTGGTGGTCTCGCGCGCTACGCCGTAGTGACTCGCCAGCCGAGGTTGGGATGGCAACATCTCGCCTGGCTTGATCTCCCCGGTGACGATGGCCGTACGGATCTGGTTCGCGATCTGCTGCCATGCTGCCTGGCGCGCGTCTGGATCTAGGACACCGAGGTAGCCGAACTCCCTTCCCGACTCGGACATGCCCTGGTCGACACTGCGGGGGTCGGTCATTGCGACCCCTCCGCAGGCCGCTCGCGTGGTCCTGAAGCCGCCCTTGTACCGTGCCTTAGCCAGTCCATGCGCTCGCTGATCTCGTCGGTGTGCTCCTGCTTGCGGGCAATCTCTTCGCGGGTGAGCGTCCAGGCGTCGCGGGCCGTGGGAACAGCGTCAAGCCATTCGCCGAACAACTCGGCGAGCAACGCGGTACGGACGTTCGGGGGGATCTCGTCGGGGGTCATCGCGGCCATGGCTGGATGTCCCACAGGCCGCTGAGGGTGTTCGTCAGATCTTCAGGGCAGACAGCCTCGATCAGCCGACCGCTGCCGATGGGGAGATACGCCCACCATGAGCCGGTGAAGACCCCGTACCACGTCACGACTCCGGGGAATCGTTCCTTCAGGTCGGTCGGCCCTGGAGACGTGCCACTGCCGTTGATAGGACCAACACCTTGGGTCCTGATCGCATCATGACGCATGACGCACCCCCAAGTACTTCTTGATCTCGTCCACTGCATCGCTGACACGGCGCGCGTCGGCGATCGGCTCTCGCCAGCTCGTGTAGAACCACAGCCGGCCACTGTCCTCATGGCGGGGACGACACGTGACGGTGTCGGCCAAACTCCCCTGCTTTGCCTCGGAACAGCACGCCGGCGCCGCGGGATTTCGGACCAGCAGCCCATACGACGTCAGGTCGACATCGAGCCTGTGGGAGGCCAGGTACGCACCGAGCCGGGCCAGGCGTGCGGTTTGGTCATTCACTGATCAGACCTCCGCTGGCTGAGGAACTCGGAACGCCGGCGTGCCGCCTGGTCCGTTGGTGCAGAGCGATGTAGTCGACGTAGGGCTCTGGGACGGCGTGCGAGATGGGGAGTTCAGAACACTTCATGGCGTCGCCTCTGTAGAGAAGTATGTAGAACACTATAGAACTCTTTAGACGTCTAGAGACAGCCCTAGGAGTTTATGCAGGTCAGGGGATGTCTAGAGTCCCCAGCGTGACCATGGACGCCGAATACCCGATCAAGTGGGACCCGACTGAATACCGGTATGTCCAGATCGCCGACCACATCGAAGGTCAGATCCAGGACGGCACTCTCACTGAGGGCGCCGCGCTACCGGCCATCCCCGCCTTGGCCGAACAGTACGGAGTCGCTCGGATGACCATCGTCCGTGCTGTCGAGGTCCTGGTGGAGCGCGGTCTGGTCGTCAAACTGCATGGTCGCGGCACGTTCGTCCGGCGGCAGCCAAAGGGCTGATCCACCCAGCATCGAACAGTTTCCGGCCCTAGCTGCGGCGCAGAATCACAGCGAGTTCACCCATGCTGGAAACCACGAATTCGGCTCCCGCTGCACTCAGTTCATCGGCTCGGCTGGGGTTCTTTGCGTAGCCGATGCTACGTGCGCCGGCATTGCCGGCTGCCGTGATGTCCGAGACCGAGTCACCGACGAGTACACATGCTTCTACAGGAGTACCTAGATTCTCTGCGGCCTCGATCAATGGCCTTGGGTTTGGTTTCATCAGTTCTGGATGCCCGGTGATCCTGCTAACAATGGTTGTCACCTTTGACGACAGTCCTTGGAGTTCGAGATAGCGCTCGATGGCCGCGCGTGAGTTATTGCTGACGATCGCGACTCGGCGGCCGGCCTCGATGGCGAGATCGATGACATCCGCAGCATGCTCGGTTGGCTTCGCAGTCTCGGCTGCGGCGTACTCTGCAGCATCTTCGAGCTGCTCGAAGGGGCCCAGCAGCTCAGGCCGGTGGCGCGAGGTCCACTGCAGGAGCGCAAGCGGGTCTGATGTGCTCTTCGCCCGCTCATCTAGTGCAGAACCCTCGCCGACGAGGTAAGCCCTCAACTCCTCGGCAATGATCGAGGCGGAATAGCCTGCGAACAGGTGACATACCGGCCCGTCAAAGTCCAAGAGAATCGCATCAACCGAGGCGACGAGACCAATCAGGTCACTCATGGCGTGTAACCGTGGGCAATCGTGTTCCAAAGCGAGTCGTACCAAGACTTGGCTTCCTTGACGAACTGAGGGCCGTTGGAGATGTCGCTGTCGTCGCTAGCCGAGAAGTGGAAGAGCGTCGCGTCTTTGCCCATGAGGTCATAGACGTCTGCGGATTCTCCGCCGAGCCGGATCGTGTGTTCAACGACGGGATAGAAGCCGTAGAAGGCCTCTTCTCCGTTGAGGATGTACAGCTTGAACGCTGGCGTCAGCTCGTGGACGCGGACCTCAACGGCCCCTGATTTGATCAGCCCTAGGTCGACCAGCTCGTGGACGGCGTCGGCGATCCCGTCGACGGCCCGGCGGGTGATGCGGTCGGCTCGCTGGTGGATCGCCGACTCGGCGGTGTCGGTGCTGACCCGGCGTGGGAGTGCCATGGGTCCTGAGGTGTCGCACATCATGATGCGGATCGTGAGCGACTCGGGAGTGAGTCGGCCGGCGCGCACCTTGTCCAGGACCTCGATGAGGGTGTTGTGCAGGGTCTCGCCGGAGAATCCGGCGAAGTCGATCGAGACGTGGGCCTGCTCGAATGCCGCTTCGATGTGCGGGCGAAGTCCTACCGGGCGTTCCGTCTGGGCCCGCACGTAGGAGCCGCTCCCCTGCCGGGTCACAATCAGCCGATCGGCCTGCAGCGTACGCAATGCCGCCTTCACGGTTTCTCGTGCCACGCCGTAGCGCGTCGCGAGGTCGGGTTGCGACGGGAGCTTGTCGCCAGCCTTGAAGGTGCCTGTGAGGATCGCTGCGCGAAGTTTGTTCGCGATCTGCTGGGACGGTGTCCGCGGGTCGTCGGGGTCCAGGTCAGTGAGGTGATCGGCCTCTGTGTTCATGGCCGACAGCGTACGCCCTGACTAGCCAAGCCAGAAGAGTTTCAGCAGAACCTCTTGACCTGACTAGCCAAGATCGCCATGCTTACAGGCGTTCGCACTTGGCTAGCCAAGACGGCCAAGTCATCCGTTGGAGGTAGTTCCGATGTTTCCGCAGCCCAAGAAGTACGGCCGGTACGTCGTGCTCGCCATCGCCCTGCTCTTCACCTTCAAGAACCCCGAGGCCGCCGCACAGATGGTCACGAACGGCGGTGACCTGCTGATGCAGGCCGCCGACGCGGCAGGCAAGTTCGCCAACGCCCTCTAGGGCCAACCTCAACTCCCGCCGACGCACAAGCCACCAGCAACGACGCCGGCGCCACCCCCAACCGATCACGTTTCCGCGGAGGATCGCAATGCGCATCGACGACCTGAACCCTGTCCCCCTGGGCGATCTGCTCGACGACCTTCAGCACGGCGAGTGCCGCTTTGACCCGGAGCTGCACACCGGGCCCGACGCCTTCACCATCGAGCCGCTCATGGACCGGATGGCACGCGAGGACGCTGCCGGTGAGGTGTGCGCGTCCTGCCCGGTGATCGACTCCTGCCTTGAGTTCGCCCTGCGGACCAACCCCAAGAACGGCATCTGGGCCGGCCTGCCCGCCGCTCAGCTCCACACGCTGAGCACGTCGGCGCACAAGCTGGGCGAGGTCGCCTGATGTTCGGCACCGACACCAAGCACAGGCTCAACGGCACCGAACCGGCGAGCGAGGGCCGACGCAACCGCACTGTGGAGATCTACAATCTGCGGTACCGGCCGGCTTGGCGCGGCGCCAGCGGTAAGGGCGATGCGGACCGTACGACGCGGGACACCGCCGGCCGCTGGCTGCTGGCCGTGGCCAGCGTGCTGCTGTTGCTCCTTGCGGTCGCGCAGGGGTACGTGTCGTTTCGGGCTCAGTACGCGTTCGTTCACGAGATCAAGGGCGAGCACTTCGCCTCGATGCTTGAAGCCCTTGGCCTTGACGCGGCAGCGGTCATCTTCGCGCTGCTGGCGCTCGCTCAGGCGCGGCTCGGCCGACCGGCGGTCACCGAACGAGTCCTGAACCTGGCGTGCGTCCTTGGCTCGTTGGCCATGAACGCCCTGTCCGCCGACATGAGTTCGGCCAAGTCCATCGCCGCATGGACACTGCCCGCCGCTCTGTACGCGGCCGCCAGTGACCGTCTCATCGCCGTCGTACGGCGACAGGCGCTCGCCGGACGGCCCGGTGCCGATCGTGAGGGCTCTCCGTTGGCTGCGGCCGGCAGCGTGGCGCTGTGGACGTTGCGTCTGGCGCTCGCGCCGGTCACCACGACCAAGGGCCTGCGTAGGTGGGTGCTCGACGAAGCACCGATTGCGCCCGGACGCCGTGCGGTCCACGGCCGGACGGAACTGCCGGCACTGCCCGCACCGCACACCGGTCCCACGACGGCGGACACCGTGCCGGACGCGGGGACGGACACCGACTCGGACACGGCGGCGGACAGGGCGCCGGACACTCCAGCAGAACCGCCACGGCAACACCGTACGGCCAACACCACCCGCAAGACGGGCGCCAAGACCGGCCGCGCAGCGGCACGGCAGAAGGACAAGGCCCGTGCGCTGCTGACCGCCGAGCCCACCATGACCGGCGCTGAGCTTGGCCGACGTCTGAAGGTCTCTGACCGAACCGGCCGACGCCTGCACTCCCGCATCACCACCGAACTCACCGCTGCGCAGCACAGCAACGACACCGCCACCGACCCGGCCGCACCTGTGGCCGACCAGGGAGACGACGCGCGATGAGCATGGACACGCCTTGGGGCGAGGTCATCAAGCTGCCCGTACGCCCCGACGCCCAACCGCCAACGTCGGACAGTGCCCCGGACGCTGTTCCGACCGACGACGCCACCACACCGACGACGGCGCCTCGGTCCGGCGATGCCGACGACACGGACGTGATCGACGGTCGCGTTCTGGTCGACCGGCCGGACACCGCCCGGCCGGATGTCCGGACGAAGATGATGGCCGGACGCCGTGCCAAGCGACGGCCGATCATCGCCCCCTGGTTGCGCGACGCTCATGAGGCCAAGGCGACGGTCAGATGGGCCGTCGGGTACGCCGGTCACGTGACCGGCTACCACGCAGCTCGGGTCCCGCTGTACGGGTTGCGGCTCACGCTCCGCTCGCCAAAGGGCGCGCTGCGCGTGGTGGCCGGTACGTGGCGGTGGTGCTTCGACGCCGAGGCGATGCCGCTGCGCATGAACGCGGTGATCCGCAACGACGCCGACACCTACCTAAAGCTGCTGCGCGAGCGCAACGACCGCGTACGGTGGCGCCGCATCGTCGCCGGCGCCGGCATCATCGGCGGTGGCCTCGGAGCATCCGCCGTCATGGCCGCCGGCGGAATCACCCAGGCGACCGCCCTGGCGGCCCTGGTGGCCGTGCTCGGATGGATCGGCACCCCCGAGGACGCCCGGATTCTCGACACTGCGGTGGTGTCGACCAAGGCGCCCAAGCTCACCTCCGAGATCGTCGTACGGGCGCTGGCCGCTCTGGGGATCGCCGAGATCAACAAGGCGGTGGGCAAGGGTGGAGGCGGCATCACCTTCCCCGCCCCGATCACCCGCGATGGGCCCGGATGGCGCGCTGACGTGGACCTGCCGTACGGGGTGACGGCCACCGACATCATGGAGCGCCGTGACCGGCTCGCGTCTGGTCTGCGCCGGCCGCTGGGGTGCGTGTGGCCCGAGCCCGCTCACGACCAGCACGCCGGACGGTTGGTGCTGTGGGTCGGCGACCAGGACATGAGCCAGGTCAAGCCGCCGGCCTGGCCGCTGCTCAAGACCGGTACGGCTGACCTGTTCAAGCCGATCCCGTTCGGCACCGACCAGCGCGGACGCCCGGTCACGTTGACGCTGATGTTCGCGAACATGCTGATCGGCGCCATGCCCGGTGCCGGTAAGACCTTCGCGCTCAAGATCCCGCTGTTGGCGTCCGCGCTGGACGTGACCGCTCAGTTGCGCGTGTTCGAGCTCAAAGGCACCGGAGACCTGGACTTCGCCGAGAAGGTCGCCCACCACTACGGGTCCGGTGCCGACGACGCCACCAAGGCGGCATGCCTGGCAAGCTTGCGCGAGGTCCATAGAGAGTTGGAGCGGCGCGCGAAGGCCATCACGGCGCTGCCCAAGGACGTACGGCCGGAGAACAAGGTCACGCCACAGCTCGCGGCCCGCACGTCGCTCGGGTTGTTCCCGCTGGTCTTCGCGATCGACGAATGTCAGGAGCTGTTCGCAGATCCCGACCTCGGCAAGGAGGCCGGCGAACTCGCCACCACCATCATCAAAAGAGGCCGCGCACTCGGCATCATTCTGCTGCTCGCCACCCAGCGGCCCGACAAGGACAGCCTGCCCACCGGGATCAGCGCGAACGTGGGCATCCGGTTCTGCCTGCGCGTCATGGGACAACTCGAGAACGACATGATCCTTGGCACCTCGAAGTACAAGAACGGGATCCGCGCCACCACGTTCACCAAGCAAGACCGTGGCATCGGTTACCTCGCCGGCGAGACCGATGACCCGCAGATCACCCGCGGCTACTACCTCGACGCCCCTACCGCCGACCGGGTAGCCGACCGGGCCCGCGCGCTCCGCAAGGCCGCCAGCACGCTCACCGGACACGCCGCCGGCGAGGACACCGCACCGTCCGACGACGGTGTCTCGCTGCTCGCCGACGTGGCCGCCGTCATCGCCCCAGGCGAGGACAAGGTGTGGTCGGAGACCATCGTGACGCGGCTCGGCGAGCTACGCTCCGGCATCTACACGGGATGGACACCCGCCCAACTCGCCGACGCCCTCAAACCCCACGGCATCACCACGGGGCAGGTCTGGGGCCAGGACGAGACCGGCAAGGGCGCCAACCGCCGAGGCGTCACCCGCGACCACATCCAAGCCGCCCTCGACGCCACCCGCCCCGAGCCCAAGCGGTAGCCGCCATCACCGCTAGGTCTAGCGGCCGGCCCCGCTAGACCTAGCGGCCCCGCTAGCGCCCCATCCCTGTGCTGACCAGCGATCAAGCATCTAGCGCCCCGGCGTACACGCATGCCTAAAACAGCCCTAGGGGCGCACCGTGACCCCCGCCGCCGCTGCTAGCAACCCGAGCCCAGACACCGGACACCACCGCAGACGCGAAGCGGTCCCGGCGCACAAGCCACCAAGCACGACACCGGGACCGCAACCCCCAACCGATCACAGAAGGAGGCAGCTCCCATCATGACCGACCGCCCCTCAACGATCCCGCCCGCACCCGAACCGGCCTGCTCCGGCCACCTACCTGGACACAGCCACCGGGAGCGTGACGCAGCATGACCAAGCCCTCGCCCTTGCGTCTCATCGCTGACGACCAGGCCGACGACTTCACCCGTGCGATGCCGCACAACATCGAGGCCGAACAATGCGTGCTCGGCGCCGTGATGCTCTCCCCCCGCGCGCTCGATGAGGTGCGCGAACTGCTGGACGGCAGCGAGTTCTACCGGCCCGCGCACTCCCGGGTCTGGCAGGCCATCACCGCCCTGGCCGACCGTGACGCACCCTGCGACCCCCTCGCGGTCGGCGCCGAAATCGGCACTCGCGATCTGGCCAAGGCCGGCGGCGCCCCCTACCTGCACACCCTCATCACCACCGTCCCGACCACCACGAACGCCACCTACTACGCGCACATGCTGCGTGACCTGGCCTACGCCCGGCAGGTCATCGAGACCGGCACACGGCTCGTCCAACTCGGCCACGAGCACGCCGACGACAGCGCCACCTCGAACCTGCGAGCCCTGGTGACCGCGCAGGCCACGACCCTGACCACCGCCGACACCCGAGGGTGGCCCGACCCAACCCCGCTCTCGGCCACCCCCGAACTCCCCGAGTTCCCGATCTATGCCCTGCCGCCGTGGGTCGGTGAGTACGCCGCCGGACTCGCCGAGATCACCCAGACACCGCCCGACCTCGCCGGGTGTCTCGCGCTCGCCGTTCTGGCCGTCGCCGCCGGAGGGAACGTGTGGGTCAACGCCGGTGCCTGGAGCGAGCCGACCAACCTGTTCACCCTCATCGTGCTCCCGCCCGGCAACCGCAAGTCCGAGGTCTACAAGGCCATGACCGCCCCGATCAAGACCGCCGAAAAGCTCCTCATCGAGCAAGCACAACCCCGCATCGCCGAAGCCATCATCAGCCGCCGGATCGCCGAGGCCGACGCCGAACGCACCGAGAAAGCCGCCACCGAAACCACCGACGTCATCCGCCAGGCCGAAGCGCTCACCGAAGCCGCCGACGCCCGTATGCGGCTGGATGCCGCCACGGTCCCCGCCGAGCCGTCCCTGTTCTCTGATGACGCCACGGTCGAGCGGCTCACCTCACACCTGGCCGAGCAGAACGGCAGGTTCGCCGTCCTGTCCCCGGAAGGGGAGATCTTCTCCATCGCCGCCGGTCGCTACTCCGGTGCCCCCAACTTCGCCGTCCTCAAGTCCGGCCACGCCGGCGAAGAGATGCGCATCGACCGCATGGGCCGCCCCGCTGAACGCATCGACGCCGCCACCATCACCCTGGGCATCTGCACCCAACCCGGCGTCCTCACCAGACTCGGCGAAACCCCACAGTTCCGCGAACAAGGCCTACTCGGACGGCTCCTGTACTCAGTGCCTAAGTCCCTGCTCGGCTACCGCAAGGAACGCCCCGAGCCCATCGCCGAGGCTGTCAGCCGGATCTACACAGCCAACCTCACCGCGCTCGTGCTCTCCCTGCACGACCTCAACGACACCACCGGCGCCGAGAGCGGCCCGGCCAACCTGACGTTCACTCCGGACGCTCAGGACGCCATCGTGGAGTTGCTCGCCGCGACCGAACCACGCTTCCGGCCCGGCACCGGCGACCTGGCCCACATGACCGACTGGGGCGGAAAACTCGTCGGCGCCGTCGTCCGCATCGCCGCTCTCCTCCACCTGGCCGAGCACCTCCGCGACGGCTGGTACCGGCCGGTCGACCTCGCCACGTTCGCGAACGCCCAGATCATCGGCGAGTACTTCGTAGCCCACGCACAAGCCGCCTACGACACCATCGGCGCCGACCCGGCCGTAGCCGACGCACGCGCACTCCTGGACTGGGCCCGCAACACCGCCACCAACCGATTCACCGCACGCGACGTCATGCGCTCGCTCAAACACCGCTTCGCCAAGGTCACCGACCTCGACCCTGGCCTACGCGTCCTCGAATCCCACGGATGGGTCCGACGTATCCCCGCACCGCCCACGAACGGCCGAGGCCGGCCCGCCGCACCTGCCTATGAACTCCACCCGAACACCGCTGAGGCCGGCCGATGAGCATCACCCGCTGTCATCGCGCACGCCGCACCCAGCCGAGTCCAACGTCCCGAGACAGGTCGACAGAAACCGACGCAAACCTTTCTGTCGGTTTCTGTCGACCAGTCACCAGGGCCCGACC
>NZ_JABVEB010000132.1 GCF_014323665.1 Actinomadura sp. HBU206391
AGGACGGCATGTTCATCGGGCTGGGACGAGGCCCACCCGGCCGCGGCGGCATCGCACCCGGGTTCGGACGCGGGCCACCTGCGCCGGGGCCGCTCGGACGGGTACCGGCCGGCCGGTCGCCACGGGGCGGCCGGTCACCGGACGGACGGTCGGTCCGCGGCGGTCCGGACGGACGCGGCGCGGCCGGCTTGGCCGAGCCCATGCCCGTGTTGGTGGAGCTGAAGGGATTGTTGCCCGGCCGTGGGCCGGTCGGCCGCCGGTCACCGCCTCCCCCTTGCCTGGGGCCCGGACGCGGGCCCGGCTTGGGACCACGCTGGCCCGGCCTGGCACCGGCACCGGGCGCCGGGGCGCCGGGAGACGGCGCACCTGGACCTGGAGCCGGGGCACCGGGAGACGGAGCACCAGGCGCTGGGGCGCTGGGGCTCGGAGCTGGACCGTCGGGCGTGCTCGCGCCTGGACCGGGACGGGGACCTGCCGGTTTCGGAGCCGCTGGGCCCGGCCGGGGCGCAGGCGGCTTCGGCTGCACCGGACGGGGGGCCGAAGCCTGCTGCGGCTCGGGGACACCGCCATCGGCGCTCACCGGAGGCTTCGGCGCCATGGGTTTGGGCCCGGGGGGCCTCGGAGCGGCGGGCTTCTTCGGAGCGGCGGGCCTGCCGCCCGCCTGCGGACGGGCACCGGCGCCCGCGCCGGACCTCTCCGCCGGCTTGGCGGAGGACGATGAATTATTGGAGAACGCTTCTGTGAGCTTGCGAACGACCGGCGCCTCTATCGTCGAGGACGCCGAACGAACGAACTCGCCCATCTCTCGGAGCTTGGCCATGACGACCTTGCTCTCAACACCGAACTCTTTGGCGAGTTCGTATACCCGGACCTTCGCCACTGCACTCCCTACTCGGTCCGGGGGGGCGTCCTCCGGACCGTCGCTACCTTGCCGTACTCATCGCGGCGTGCTCATCGAGCGCTCATAGCAATCTCGACCTGCTTCCGACTAGACGTCGCTTCCATTACCGACCTCCCTGCCGCCGCCCTCGGCGACCAGTGCCTCGAGGTGCTCCCGCAGCGCGCTCACATCGAGCGGCCCCGCCAGGCGAAACGCCCGTGGGAACGCCCGACGACGCTCTGCGAGTTCGAGACAGCCCAGGTCAGGATGCAGTGACGCACCCCGTCCTGGGCGTCGCCCATGAGGGTCGGGGACAATACTGCCCTCGACCGCCACCAGGCGCAGCAGGTCGGACTTGGCCGTGCGAACCCGGCAGCCCACGCAAGTACGCAGTGGGGCCGCATGACCGTCGTGCACGAGTCTACCGCGCCGAAGCGTCCGCGGGCCCGGTCGCATGCTCCCCTGGCGCCGCAGGACCCGCGTCGTGTTGATCTCGATCGCCGAGTTCCTGGTCACCGGCCTGCCGGTCACCGAGCGTCTCCGGCCGGGCCGGTCGTTCCGGCCGGCCACCACTGGATTCGGTGTCGGGACGGATGTCGATGCGCCAGCCGGTGAGCCGCGCCGCAAGCCGCGCGTTCTGCCCCTCTTTGCCGATCGCCAGCGACAGCTGGTAGTCCGGCACGATCACCCGGGCGACCCGGGCGTCGGCGTCGATCACCTCGACGCTGTTCACCCGGGCCGGCGACAGCGCGTTTCCGACGAAGTCCGCGGGTTCCTCGGACCAGTCGACGATGTCGATCTTCTCACCGTGCAACTCGTGCATCACGTTGCGAACACGGCTGCCGAGCGGGCCGATGCACGCCCCCTTGGCGTTGACGCCGGGCTTGCGCGACCGTACTGCGATCTTGGTGCGGTGACCCGCCTCGCGGGCGATCGCCGCGATCTCGACGGTGCCGTCGGCGATCTCCGGGACCTCGAGCGCGAACAGCTTGCGCACCAGGTTCGGATGGGTGCGCGAGAGGGTCACGGAGGGTCCTCTGTGGCCCTTGCGCACCTGCACCACGTAGGCGCGCAGGCGTTCGCCGTGCTCGTAGGACTCGCCCGGCACCTGCTCCTGCGGCGGCAGGATCGCTTCGATCTTGCCGAGATCGACCAGGACGTTACGCGGATCCTTGCCCTGCTGGATCACGCCGGCGACGATGTCGCCCTCGCGCCCGGCGTACTCGCCGAACGTGAGCTCGTCCTCGGCGTCGCGCAGCCGCTGCAGGATCACCTGCTTGGCCGTCGTCGCCGCGATCCTTCCGAAACCGCTCGGGGTGTCGTCGTATTCCCGGAGCGGGTTGCCCTCTTCGTCGGTCTCCGCCGCCCAGACCGTCACATGGCCGCTCTTGCGGTCCAGTTCGACCCGGGCCCTGGTCGCCGCGCCCTCAGTGCGGTGATAGGCGATGAGCAGTGCGTCTTCGATCGCCTTGACGACCAGATCCAGCGAGATGTCCTTTTCACTCTCGAGGCTGCGCAGGGCAGTCATATCGATGTCCACGAGGCTTTCCCCCTTAGTCCTCGTCACCCGTGCCGTCGCGGCGGAACTCCACCTGCATACGGCCACGGCCCAGTTCGTCGAGGCCCAGCCTGCGCTGGTCGCCCTCGACGTCGATGACGACCGCCTCGTCGTCCGCGGCCACCACCCTGCCCTCGATCTCGCCGCCCGCGCCGAGCGGCGCGCGGACCAGCCTGCCCACGGCCCGGCGCCAGTGCCGCGGCTCAGTGAGCGGGCGATCGACTCCGGGCGAGGTGACCTCGAGCACGTACGGTGCCGAGCCCATCACGTCACTTTCGTCGAGCGCCGCCGACACCGCCTGACTGATCTTCGCCACATCATCCAGGTTCACGCCCTCGTCCGCGTCGACCACCAGGCGGACCAGCCGCCTGCGGCCCGCGGGTTCGACCCTGAGCTCTTCCAGATCGAAACCGACCGCGCCGACGATCGGGGTGAGCAGCCCGGTCAGCCGCTGACCTGCCTCGTCGCGCGAGGACGCTCCTGGGGCGCCACGGTCCCTTCGAGCGCGCCCACTCTGGGATTCGACGCTCATGGGACCTCCTTTGTGAAGCCCTGGATGGGGCAATGGGTTCAGGTTTTCGCTATCGGGTCGCTGTGGCGCGCCCGTCGGCCCCTCAAGACTATCGACAGCTGGACTCAGCAGCGCTCTTTCGGTCCGGTCACCGGCGCGTTGACGATCGTTGGGCTCGCGGACGCGCGTCGGCGGCGATCTAGCGGGGCGCTTGTGGGATGCTTGTGAAGCCCCGGGCGCGCGGGACACCCGCCCGTAGCCGTACGGGATCGCCACACCGCACGACGTGTGAGGAGACACGCTTGTCTCGAGCGGGGATCGGCAGGCGCTCGCTTCTCCACGGAGTGGGCGCCCTCAGTCTGCCGATCATTCTCGGTGGCTGCTCGAAGAAACGCCTCGAGGAGCTCAAGCCACAGCCCGACGTGGCCGTTCTGACCGCGGTGATGGCCGCGGAGGAGCAGCTGATCGCCCTTTACGAGGCGATGAGGACGACCCACCCCGAGCTGGGGCGGCGCCTCGATCCGCCTCTCGCCAACCATCGCGATCATCTGTCCGCGCTGCGCCGGCACTACCGGAGCGGCACGGCGCCCAAGAGCCCGAGCGCCTCGGCGTCCGCGCCTCCGCCGCCGGCGGCGGCACCGGACGAACCCGCGCAGGCGCTCGCCACGCTGCGGCTGGCGGAGCGGCAGGCCGCCGCCGCCCGGCTACGGGACGTCGAGCGGGTGCAGCCGGGGTTCGCACAGCTCCTGGCCAGTATCGGAGCCTGCGAGGCGGGCCATGCCATGGTGCTGGCGAGGGTACGGTGAGCGCGGCGAGCGGGCCCGGCGGTGGAAGCGCAGCCACCGCGGCCGACATGGTCCCGGCGTTGCAGGCGGCCCTCGCCGCCGAGCACGCCGCCGTCTATGGCTATGGGGTGCTCGGCGCGCGGCTGCGGGGCGCCCAGCGGCAGAACGCCCGTGACGTCTGGGACGCCCACCGGGCCAAACGCGACCGTCTGAGCTCTTTCATCATCACCCAGAAGGCCGATCCCGTGGCCGCCGCCGCGGCCTACCGCCTGCCGATCCGGCCGACCACCACCACGAGCGCGGTGCAGCTCGCCGCGGCACTCGAGGACCATGTCCTGGCCGCCTACCTCGGACTCGCCGGTGTCGCCGACCCGAAGGTACGGCGCTTCGCCGCGCAGGGGATGCAGGAGGCGATCAACCGGTCGGTGCGGTGGCTCGGCTCCGCGCCGACCTCGGCGTTCCCCGGCATGTCGAAGTCGGCGGTCTCACCCGCGCCCTGACAGCCGCTCCACGATCTCGTCGAGGGCCACCTCGGCGCGAGACCCGGTGACGCGGTCGCGCAGCTCCACGACGCCCTGTGCGAGCCCTCTGCCGACCACCAGGATGGTCGGCACTCCGATGAGCTCCGCGTCGGTGAACTTCACGCCGGGCGAGACACCGGTCCGGTCGTCCACGAGCACGCGGGTCCCCCGCGCCTCGATCTCGCCGGCCAGCTGGAGCGCGACGGAGATCTGGTCCTGCTTGCCGGTCGCCACGACGTGCACGTCGGCGGGGGCCACCTCGGCCGGCCAGCACAGGCCCCGCTCGTCGTGGGTCTGCTCGGCCAAGGCGGCGACCGCGCGCGAGACGCCGATGCCGTACGAGCCCATCGTGACGCGGGCCGGCCGTCCGTCCGGGCCGGACACATCGAGCTCGAAGACGTCACAGTACTTGCGGCCGAGCTGGAAGATATGCCCGATCTCGATCGCCCGGTCGAGGGAGAGCGCGCCACCGCACCGTGGGCAGGGGTCACCGGACCGCGGGGTCGCCACGTCGGCGTAGTCCGGAACCGGAAAGTCACGCCCGCACACCACGTGGCGCGCGTGCCGGTCGATCTCGTTGGCGCCGGTCACCCAGGCGGTGCCGGGGGCCACCCGCGGATCAGCGAGATAGCGCACGTCGGCCGGCAACCCCTGGGGCCCGATGTAGCCCTTGACCAGGTCGGGCCGGTCGGCGAAGGCATCGAAGATCTCTACCGGCCCGAGCACGGCCGCGAGCCGGTCCAGGTCGACGTCGCGGTCGCCGGGGAGGCCGACCGCGACGATCTCTCCGGAGTCCGTGGTGACCAGAAGGTTCTTGAGCGTGGCGGACGCGGGGACGCCGAGGAACTCCGCGAGCGTGTCGATCGTGGGCGTCCCGGGGGTGTCGAGCGCCTCCAGCGGGGGCTGCTCGAGGGTCGCGTCCACCTCGGGCGGCCGCACCTGCACTGCCTCGACGTTGGCGGCGTAATCGCACCGGCCGCAGGTCACGAAGGTGTCCTCGCCGACCGGGGTCGGGGCGAGGAACTCCTCCGACTGGGAGCCGCCCATCGCGCCGGAGACGGCCGAGACGATGCGGTAGCGCAGGCCCAGCCGGTCGAAGATCTGGACGTAGGCGTCGCGGTGCAGGTCGTAGGACTTCCGCAGACCGGCGTCGTCGAGATCGAAGGAGTAGGAGTCCTTCATCAGGAACTCGCGACCGCGCAGGATGCCCGACCGCGGCCTGGCCTCGTCGCGGAACTTCGTCTGGATCTGGTAAAGGATCAGCGGCAGGTCCTTGTAGGAGGAGCACTCCCCCTTGACCAGCTGAGTGAAGATCTCCTCGTGAGTGGGCCCGAGGAGGTAGTCGCCCTCTCTGCGGTCGGTCAGGCGGAACAGCTGCGGCCCGTACTCCCGCCAGCGGCCGGTCGCCTCGTACGGCTCGCGGGGCAGCAGCGCCGGGAGCAGCACCTCCTGCCCGCCCATGGCGTCCATCTCGGCACGGACGATCCGGGTGACGTTCTCGAGCACGATCTTGCCCAAGGGCAGCCATGAGTAGATTCCAGCCGCGACGCGCCGGATGTAGCCGGCGCGGATCAGGAGCTTGTGGCTGGGCACCTCGGCGTCCGCCGGATCCTCACGCAGAGTGCGCAGGAACAGCTGGGACATGCGAAGCACGGGAACTCCTCACGGGTCGGGCCGGTGCTTCAGCTTATCGATCCGGCCCAGCACCGTGGGGGACGCCGCCGGCTCATACATACGGAAGAGCCTTGCAGAATCTACCTACGCGTCAATTATCACTTATAGAGGCTTTTATAACGTTTGACCGGAATATTAGGTTTGCTGGAATAGTTGAACCATCAGGCACGTGAAGGTGCGAGGGAGGTCCTGTGGCTGAGGCGACGCACGCGAAGATATGGCCGGGGCTCCCAGCGCCGCAGTGCGCCGATCCGGAGCGGGCCACCGCCTCTCGACGGTCGGGCGCGCGGCACCGGCTGATCCGGCTGGCGCCCCCGGTCGTCGTCGCCGTCGTCCTCGTGGTGCTCCACGACCACTTGCCCGATCCCGCCGCCATCTGGTCCCTGGTGATCGCGGCCGATCCCGGCTGGCTCGCCCTGGTGATCGTCGCGGAGATCCTCTCGATGAGCGCCTTCGCCCGGCTCCAGCGCAGGCTGCTGCGCACGGGAGGCGTACAGATCTCCCTGCGGCGGGCGTGTGCGGTGACATACGCGGGAAACGCACTCTCGACGACACTGCCGGCCGGCCCCGCGGTGAGCGTCCTCTACTCGTTCCGGCAGTTCCGCCGTGACGGGGCGTCCGCGCAGGTGGCGACCGCGGTGATCCTGCTCGGCGGAGTCGTCACCACGACGGCCTACACCTTCATCGGCGTCGCCGCCCTGCTCGACGAGCACCGGTCGCGTGCACCGACCCTGATCGCCCTGGCCGTCGCGGCCGCACTCGGCGTCGTGTCGTGGCGCAGCGCCAGCGCCCGGCGAGGGCTCCGCGGCCTCATCCGGCGCTGCGCCCGCACCGCGCCGATACAGCGGCACGTCGCGCCGATCGCCGGCTCAGCGGCCGGCATCCGCGAGGTCTTGCGGCTCGGCCGGCGGGACTGGGGCGTGCTCGTCGCTCTCGCCGTCCTCAACTGGATCTTTGAGATCTTGGCGCTCGTCGCCGCCACCCGCGCGCTGGGCCTCGACGTGGCCCCGCACCACATCATGTTCGCCTACTTCGCCGCCCAGGCCGCGGGCAGCCTTCTGCCGCTGCTGCCGGGCGGCCTCGGCGCGATCGAGGCGGGCCTCGTCACCGCCCTCGTCGGCTTCGGGGCCACGGCGGCGCCCGCGGGAGCCGCCGTGGCCGTCTACCGCCTGGTGTCCTTCTGGGCCGTCGTCGCGGTCGGCTGGCTCGCGTGGTTCGCGCTGCGAGCCTCCGACAGGACCGGCCGTGCGCTGCGGGCGCACCCGCCGCGCGCCTGGCGGCCGGCCGTCACCGGCCTCGTCGTGCCGAGGCGCGGCCGCGCGCTCGCACCGGAGGCTCCCGGGCCGCTCGGGTGACGTCTTCCGCCGTCGCCCGGCCCGGCTCTCGCCGTCCCGGCCGGGGCCTGCCCCGGTAGCCGCCGGTCCGTTCCTCGGCGACTTGTTGCGTGTCTTGGCTGCTGCTAGTCTCGCTCCCAAGCGAGCGCTTGGTCACACCAGCGGAGGCTTGATGACGTCCCTACGGGTCAGCGTCGGTTACGAACTCGAGGTGCGCGGGCGGTCACGAGACGTCGAGCGGCGGTCTTTCGAGAACGTCATGGACCAGGTCGTGCTGGCCGACGAACTCGGGTACGACACCGCGTGGTTCGTCGAGCACCACTTCACCCGCGGCTTCTCCCACTCCTCGGCACCCGACCTCGTCCTCGCCGGGCTGTCGCAGCGCACGACGCGGATCCGGCTCGGCCTCGGCGTGGTGCTGCTGCCGTTCCAGTCGCCCATCCGTACGGCAGAGCGGGTCGCGACGCTCGACGTGATCAGCGGCGGCCGGGTGGAGTTCGGCACCGGGCGGGGCGCCTCGCCGCTGGAGTACCAGGCGTTCCAGCGCCCCTTCGAGCAGTCCCGCAGGATCTGGGAGGACACGCTCGAGGCGGTGCTCGCGATCTGGAACGCCGACGGCGAGCCCGTGACACGCGAGCACGAATTCTTCTCCGTCCCCAACGTCGCGGTGTATCCACGGCCGGTGCAGCGGCCGCACCCCACGGTCTGGGTGGCCTCGACCTCGCTGGACGGTTATCTCGCGGCGGCGAGGAACGGCTACAACCTGCTCGGCATGACGATGCTCAAGGGGCTGGACGACGTCGCCCAGGACATCGCCGAGTACAAGCGATGCCTGGCCGACCACGGTCACGACCCCGACACCCGCCGCGTCGCCCTGATGATCCCCTGGTTCGTCGCGCCCACCAGGGACGACGCGATCCAGACCGCGGCCGACGCGGTGCTGTGGTACATCCGCCGGCAGGTCAACCTGGTGACGCCGCCCGACTACTACGACGCCCGGCACGCCACGCACCGGGTGCTCGGGCAACTCGCCGCCGGCATGCCGCCCGCCGAGGCGATGGAGACGCTCCGCCAGCACCACATGGTCGTGGTCGACGACGTCGAGGGCTCGCGCAAGGCGGTCGAGCTCATCCAGGCGGCGGGGGCCACCGACCTGATCCTCCAGGCCCAGGTGGGCGGGCTGGCCCATGACAGCGTCTGCGATTCCATGCGGCTGTTCATGCGGGAGGTCGTCAGTTGAGCTGGGCCACGCGGGACGCCTTCGCCGTCACGCCCCGAGGTGCGGCGGGCCTGCTGCTGCTGTCCCCCGATTCCGAGATCGCGATGCCGCTGGGCTCCGATGACCAGGTGAGCGCCCTAAGCCTGGCGGCGGCCGCCCTGACGGGCGCTGGACTCGACGGGTCCGACCGGGTCGTGGTGGCGCTGAACAACGACGGCGAACTGACCGGTTCGCTGATCGCCCAGGCCGCCGCGTCCGTCGCAGACGCCGCGGCGTCTGTCGGGCCGCGTGGGCGGATGCGGCTGCACCGCGCGCTGGAGACCGTACGGGCGACCACCCTGATCACCACGCCCACCGGAGCGATGGACCTGCTCGCACGGCTCCACCTGGAGTTCCTCATCGACCCGCTCGATCTGGAACTGCGGCATGTCCTGCTCACCGGCGAGATCGCATCACCGGGGACCCAGGATCAGCTCGCGTCGGAGTTCGACGCCTCGGTGACCGACCTGTACACCGATCCGTTCGCCGGAGTGCCGGTGGCCTATCGCCGGGCCGGGCAGGCGTTCCTCACGCCCGTGCGCGACGGGTTGCTCGGGCTGGCGCCGCTGGACAAGGACGCCGTGCTCGACCCGCCCTACCCCGAAGGGCTCGGCGAGGTGGTCGCGTGCCCGGACTGGCATTCCTCCCTGCGCGGATCGTTCCTGCGCACCGGTCAGGTCGTGAGACTGGCCGGGGGTGAGGAGGGGCTGCCGGCGCCGGCGCACACGGTGGGCGAGCACGTGCTCGTCCGCGGCCGATGGGTGTCGGTGCCGAGGATCGCGGGCGCTCTGTCCCGGGTGGACGGGATCAGTCATTGGGAGCTGCGGATCAGCCGGGCCGGCACGCTCGACGCCGCCGCCCTGCACGTCACCTTCGATCGCGGCACTCTCATCGAGAACCCGATGTGGAGGTCGCGGATCGCGCAGGCGCTGGCCGCCCTCACCCCGGTGTCGATCGAGGTGGTCGTCGAACCCGAGATCTCGGCCGACCGGCGGCCGGGATCGGTGACCGATCTCCGCGGCCATCACCTCGCCCGCGACCGCACGGCCGTGGCCGGCCCGCCAGGCCCCTAACGCCCGGCACAGATCACCTCGAGGGCTCGCCCGGAACAGCACGAGTCCCGAGACAGAACGAGCCCGAACAGAACGAGAGAGCACAGTAAGAGATCACCGCCAGCGGGAGAAGAGACACAGGTCGGGAGGTGGCCCGTGGAGCTACGACCGGTGCCGGCGTGGGGTACGATCCCGCGGATGCTGCGGGACCAGGCCACCGGCCATGGTGACAGCGAGGCCGTGGTGGCCGGGGCGGTGCGGCTCACCGTCGCCGAGCTGGCGCGGCGGGCGGGCGAGGCCGCGCGGGGTCTCATCGCACTGGGCGTCTCCCCCGGCGATCGGGTCGCGATCTGGGCGCCGAACACTCCCGAGTGGGTGATCAGCGCGTACGGGCTGTGGGACGCGGGCGCGGTGGTGGCGCCGCTGTCGACCCGGTTCAAGGGCATCGAGGCCGGCCGGCTGCTCCGCAGGGTCGGCGCGAAGGTGCTGCTCGTCGCCGAAGGGTTCATGGACGCCTCCTTCCTCGGCATGCTGGCCGAGGCCTGCGGCGAGCCGGAGGCGGGCCGGCCGTTCGGCGGGCTTCCCGAGCTGCGGCATGTGATCACCTTCGGCCGGTCCCCGTCCCCGGCGGCGCAGCGCCCCGGCGTCCTGTCGTGGGCGGAGTTCCTTGCGCATGGCGAGGCGGTGCCGGCGGAGGACGCCGAGCGGCGCGCGCTGGCCGTACGCGAGGACGATCTGGCGGAGATCATGGCGACCTCGGGCACGACGGGCGAGCCGAAGGGCGTCATGCTGCCGCACGCGCAGTTGCTGCGCGGCTACTGGGACTGGGCCGAGATCGTCACGCTGCGCGAGGAGGACCGCTACCCGATCATCGCGCCGTTCTCGCACGGATTCGGCATCAACGCCGGGCTGCTCGCCTGCGTGCTCAAGCGCGCCACGATGATCCCGGTGGCGGTGTTCGCGCCCGACGAGCTCATGGACCTGATCGAACAGGACCGGATCAGTGTCCTGGCCGGCCCCCCGACGCTCTTCCACCGCATCCTCGACGAACTGGCGACGGCCGGCCGGGACGTGTCCTCGCTGCGGGTGGCGATCTGCGGCGCCGCCGCCGTGCCCCCCGAGCTGATCCGCCGGCTGCTCGACCGGGTCGGCCTGGAACGGATGATCAACGCGTACGGCCTGATGGAGGGAACGGTCGTCTCGATGACCCGGGCCGAGGATCCGGTCGAGGTCATCGCAGGATCGACCGGGCGGGCCGTCCCCGGCGTGTCCCTGCGGATCGTCGGCGACGACGGGCGGGACCTTCCGCGCGGAGAGCGCGGCGAGATCCTCGTCGGCGGGTACGGCGTCATGTCCGGGTACTGGGAGGACCCGGAGAGGACGGCGGAGGCCGTCGACGGCGACGGCTGGCTGCACACCGGCGACATCGGCGTGCTGGACGAGCACGGCAATCTGGCCGTCGTCGACCGCAAGAAGGAGATGTTCATCGTCGGCGGCTTCAACGCCTACCCCGCCGAGATCGAGGCTCTGCTGCTGCACCATCCCGACGTGGCGCAGGCGGCGGTCATCGGCGTGGCCGACGAGAGGCTCGGCGAGGTCGGCTGGGCCTACGTCGCGCCGCGCCCGGGAGCGGCCCCCGACCCCGGCGGCATCATCGCCTGGGCCCGCGAGAACATGTCCAACTACAAGGTGCCGCGCCGTGTGATCGTCGTGGACTCGCTTCCGGCCAACGTCAACGGCAAGATCGACAAACCGGCGCTACGCGCTCGTGCCGCCGCGGCGCGATGAACCGCCCGCGCGTCACAGCGGGCGCCACTGGACGAGGGTGAAGCCCTTGCCGTCGTCGCCCGTCGCGTCAACGAACACCGCCTCGACCGGCAGGCCGGGCACGAGGTCATCGACGCCGGCCGCCACGAGGTTGCCGTACATGAAGACGTCGTCGGCGTCGTCGAGCCTGACCATCAGCACCGCGAACGGCACCTCGTCGGCCATCCCGGGCAGGAAGACCTGGTGGTTGACGATCCAGCTGTAGACCCGGCCGGTGCCCATGGCGGGCACCCACGCCGACTCCCGTGATCGGCAGCGGTTGCAGATCGCGCGGGCGGGGAAGCGCGGTACGCCGCAGCCGCCGCAGCGCTGAAGCAGCAGTTCGTGCCGCCGCACCGCCTCCCACCAGGGCGCCGAGTCGCGGTCCGGCCACGGCCGGGGACGTCGCGCCAGACTCACCCTCCGCTCCCCTCGCTCTCGGTCATCGGTCATCGGTCCGCGCGCAGGATCAGGGCGGAGGTGCCCGCCAGGACGTATCCCGGCTGCGCGGTCGACAGCGCCACCTCGGCGCCCGGCACCTGCCGCTCGCCCGCGGTGCCGCGCAGTTGCGACACCGCCTCGGCGACGTGGTTGAGTCCGTGTACGTAGCCCTCGGACAGGAATCCGCCATGGGTGTTCACCGGCAAGGTCCCGTCCAGGGCGGTCGCGCCCGAGGCGACGTATGGTCCGCCCTCGCCCTTCGGGCAGAAGCCGTAGTCCTCCAGCTGCACCAGCACGGAGTAGGTGAAGCAGTCGTAGATCTCGGCGACGTCGATGTCCGCGGGGCCCGCTCCGGCCATGGCGTACAGGCGCGGTGCGACGCGGGCCGCCTCCGAGACGGTGAGGTCGGTGCCGGTGCCGGACATGAAGCTGTCGCCGCCGCCCCAGACCGCCCCCGATATGAGCACGGGGGGGCGGGGCAGGTGGCGGGCCCGCTCGGCCGAGGTGACGACGACCGCGCAGGCACCGTCGGTCTCCAGGCAGCAGTCCAGCAGCCGCAGCGGCTCGGCGATCCAGCGCGAGGCCAGATAGTCCTCCAGGCTGAGGGGGTCGCGTTTGAGCGCCCTGGCGTTCTTGGCCGCGTTGGCCCGCTGGTTCACCGCGATGTGCCCGAACTGCTCGTGGGTGGTTCCATAGGCGTTCATGTGCGCCCGCGCGCACATCGCGAATTGCTGCGGCGGCGCGAAGTAGCCGTACGGCGCCTGGTACTGCGCGTCGAAGATCGGTGCCGGCCCGCGGCCCGTGCCGCCCATGCGGAACTCCGACCGCGCGTTGATCGCTCGGTAGCAGACCACCGTCGTCGCCATGCCGGCCGCCACCGCCATGGCCGCCTGCCCGACCACCGAATGGGAGACGCTGCCGCCGCCGAACTGGTCGAGGTACCACGTGACCTCCGGGACGCCGAGCGCGGGGGCGACCACCCAGGGCGGGGTGGAGTCGCCGACACGGTGGGTGGCGAGCGCGTCGACGTCGTCGACGGTGAGCCCGGCGTCGTCGAGGGCCGCGAGGATCGCGTCGGCGGCGAGGGTGAGGGTGGACACCCCCGAGTCCTTGCTGAACGGGGTGTAGCCGACGCCGGCGATGGCCGTCCGGTCCCGCATGGTCCCCGAACCCACGACGTCCCCTCTCCCGCGACGGTCCGTGGCGCGCCCGCCGGAAACCTAGCAAGCGCTTGGCCAAGAGCCAAGCATCCGCGTGCGGGCGCTGTCAACGTCTCACCTCCGTCCAGCGACCTAGGACCTCTCCGACCTTCGACCGATCTCGGCCGCGCGCCGGAATGACCCCGGCGACCAGGCACTTGACCCATGAGGCGGCACGGGGTGGCGGGCGATCGGCTTGACACTGCGATCCGCGCCCGCCTATCGTCCAAGCAAGCGCTTGGCTAAGAGAAGGGAACGGGTCATGGCCGACGGTGCATACGCCACCACGGCACCCGCATACGACTCGGCCGATCGCCCCTCCGGCTCCGGCGCGCGACGCCGGCTGCGCGGCACCGGCAACGGATCCTCGGGCGCACCGGTCACCGATATCGACAGCATGCGGTTCCGGTCGGTGCTCGGCCGCTTCGCCACCGGTGTGGTGGCCATCACCGCGATCGCTCCCGACAGCGGCCGGCCGGCCGGGCTGGCCGCGAACTCGTTCACCTCGGTGTCGCTCGACCCGCCGCTCGTCGCCTTCTGCGTCGCGCACACGAGCACGACGTGGCCGCGGCTGCGCAGCGCCGACCGGCAGTGCGTCAACATCCTCAGCCGACCGCAGCTCGACGTCTGCGTGAGGCTCGCGGCCAAGGGCGGCGACAAGTTCGCCGACCTCGAATGGACCCCCTCGCCTGGCGGCGGCCCCGTGCTGAAGGAGGCGCTGGCCTGGATTGAGTGCTCGGTCGAGAGCGAGTACGTCGCCGGCGACCACACGATCGTCGTCGCCCGCGCGCACCACCTCGACAAGCACCACGAGACCGACCCGCTGCTGTTCTACAAGGGGGAGTACGGCAGCTTCGATGGCTGACCCCGCCGATCACGACGGCAGCCGCCTCGACCGATTCCGTGCCGAGGTGCGCGGCTGGCTGACGCGGAACCTGGCCGGCGAGTTCGCCGGCGCGCGGGGGCTCGGCGGCCCCGGTCGCGAGCACGAGGGCCACGAGGTACGCCTGGCGTGGGAACGGCTGCTCGGTGAGGCCGGCTGGACCTGCCTGGGCTGGCCCGTGGAACACGGTGGACGCGACGCCGCCGTGGACGAGCAGGTGGTCTTCTTCGAGGAGTACGCCCGAGCGGACGCCCCGCAGCGCGTGGGGCACATCGGCGAGGGGCTGATCGGCCCCACGATCATCGACTTCGGCACCGACGAGCAGAAGCGCCGCTTCCTCCCGCCGATCCGGCGCGGCGAGGAACTGTGGTGCCAGGGCTACTCCGAGCCCGAGGCCGGGTCGGACCTCGCGGGGGTCCAGACGAGGGCCGAGCTGGTCGACGGCGACTGGGTCGTCCATGGGCAGAAGGTGTGGACGTCGCTCGCCCACGTCGCCGACTGGTGCTTCGTCCTGTGCCGTACCGAACCGGGGTCGCAGCGCCACAAGGGGCTGTCCTACCTGCTCGTGCCCATGAGACAGCCTGGCGTCGAGGTGCGCCCCATCATCCAGCTGACCGGCACCAGCGAGTTCAACGAGGTCTTCTTCGACGGCGCCCGGACCGCCGCGGGCAACATCCTCGGCGCGCCCGGGGAGGGCTGGCGGGTCGCGATGGCCACGCTCGGGTACGAGCGAGGGGCGTCGACCCTGGGTCAGCAGATCGGCTTCCGCCGGGAGCTCGACCGCGTCATCGAGACGGCACGCGCCAACGGCTCGGCCGCGGACCCGATCCTGCGGAGCCGACTCGCCCAGGCGTGGATCGAGCTGGAGATCATGCGCTTCAACGCGCTCCGCACGATGCGGTCCCTGGCCGCGGGCGAACCCGGCCCGGAGGTCTCGATCGCCAAGCTCTTCTGGTCCGAGTGGCACCGCAGGCTCGGCGAGCTGGCCGTGGACGTCCAGGGCGCCGCGGGCATGGTGGCGGCGAGCGCCGAACCCTACGAGCTGACCGCCGCACAGCGCCTGCTGCTCTTCAGCCGGGCCGACACCATCTACGCCGGGTCGAGCGAGATCCAGCGCAACATCATCGCCGAACGCACCCTCGGCCTGCCCAGATCGTGACCGCACGGGCTCCGCGCAGCCCGCTCCCGCCCGCAAGATCCGGGATATCTTGCGCATATGCCAACCGGAGACGGTCAGGGAGCATCTAACCCCGTCGGTGACGGTCCGCAGGAACCCCACGGGCCAGAGGGGGAAGGTGAAGAGGCGGTGCAGACTCCAGAGGAGACGGCGGACGCGGAAGCCACGCCGGCCACGCCGAGCATCGAGCCGTCCGGCCGCCCGGGCACGATCGAGATGCCACGGCCGAAGAGGCCGGTCTCG
>NZ_JABVEB010000133.1 GCF_014323665.1 Actinomadura sp. HBU206391
TATTAGCGGAGTTTTCACTTCGTCGACTGACGAGGTGAAGTGGGCTCGCGGCGCGACGCAGGATGATCAGCACTTGATGTCCTTGCTGGTGTGGTTGAAGACCTACCAGCGGCTGGGGTACCTTGCGAAGCTGGCCGACGTGCCTGCAGCGGTCGCCGAGCACGGAGGAGATCGATCCCGTCCGATCGAGGTGATCGGACGGGATCTCATCGGCCCTCTTCAGATCGGTTTAGAAACGGCCCTTTCTATGGGGTTGGCTGTTTGAAGTCCGCCGCATGATCCGCCGCCCACTGCGCGAAGGTGCGACCGGGACGGCCGGTGAGACGCTGTACGACGGCGGCTCGCTCCTCGTCGACGGGTGCGGGGTCGCGTGCGGACTCCGCCCACCATCCGAACAGCCAGTCGACGACCTCCGCTGGATAACCATGCTGAATCCACTCGTCGCGGGCCTCTGTCGGATCCTGCTCCTCGAATCGGATCTCCTGACCGATCGCCACCCCGATCGCCTGCACCTGCTCGGCCACGGTGAGTGCCTCGGGTCCGGCGAAGGTGTACGTCATGCCCGCATGGCCGTTCTCGGCCAGGACCGTGGCGGCCACCGCGGCGACGTCAGCTTCGTGGGTGGGCTGGGTCACCGCGCCGCCGTAGGGTCGGCGTACCACCCGCTCGGTACGCACCCTCTCCGCCCAGTCCAGCCAGTTGCCCGCGAACTCACCTGGCCGCAAGTGCGTCCACTCCAGCCCGGACTCCTCCACTGCCCGTTCGACGACCTGGTAGCCGCTCCCGAACGCGTCGTTGTCGGTCTCCGCTCCGGACAGGACCACCACCTGCCGGACGCCGGCCCGCTTCGCCATCGCGACGACGTCGGAGACCACGTGCGGAACGGGGAACAAGTACATCCGCTCGACGCCTCGCAGGGCGGCCCGCAGTGACTCGGGCCGCTCCAGGTCGCCCTCGACCACGGTGACCCCTTCGGGCAGCCCGGCGGCCGCGGGCCGGCGGGTGAGTGCACGCACATCGTGACCCGCCTTCAGCAGTTGGCCGACAACCTCCCGGCCCACCAGACCGGTCGCTCCGGTCACCAGGATCGTCATGCCGCCTCCTCCGTGCGTCCAGCCGGACGAAAGTCCGCCACGTGGTCGAGGGCCCACCGCGCAAAGGTACGCGCGGGGCGTCCGGTGATCTGCTGGAAGGTGGTGGTCGGCGGGAGCAACCCCGGCCCGTCGACTGCCGCGGCCAGCAACTCGATCCGCCAGTCGGCCATCTCCGGCGGGTAACCGTCCTGAAGCCACTGCTCACGCGCCTGCTCCGGTGTCAGTTCCTCGAAGCGGATCTCTTCCCCGATCGCCGCTCCGATCGCCTTCACCTGCTCGGCCTGCGAGATCTTCGCCGGACCGGTGATCGTGTACGCGGCGCCGACGTGGGAGTCGCCCAGCAGCGCCGCGACCGCCACCTCGGCGATGTCGGCCTCGTGAACCAGCGGATATCCGGCGGTGCCGTACGGTTCACGCACCACCAGTTCGGCGCGGATCCGCTCCGCCCATCCCAGGGTGTTGACCGCGAGCAGCCCCGGTCGCACATGGGTCCATTCGGCATCGGTGGCCTCCACCATCAGCTCCAGCTCCCGATGAGCCTGCCGTTCCTCGGCGAGGTGGCGCCGGAGCGGGTTGAGGCTCCGGTCACCCGGCTCGTCACCGGGGGCGAATCCGGCAGCCGCGGCGGAGTGCACCACGAACCTGCGAACACCCGCCTTCGCCGCCTGTTCGACGAACCCGGCCCCGGGCTCCGAGGCGACATAGGCGAAGGGGAACAGGTAGACGCGCTCGATTTCGTCCAGCACGTCCGGCCAGGTCTCAGAACGCTCGAAATCCCCGTACACCACCTCGACCCCGTCGGTGAGGCGCGCAGCCCGCGGATCGCGGGTCATGGCCCGCACCCGCTGACCGGCACCCACCAGCTGATCCACTACACGGCGACCGATGTTCCCGGTCGCACCTGTCACTAGAATCGTCACGTTGCTCCTTCGGTTGCCTGACTGGATGGCACAACAGACCGCCGTCGCGTTGTGGCCCTTCGCGGCGGTGGTCGTTTTCGGGATGCTAGGTCGGTTTCTGAGCAGCCGCACATGGATCGTTCCAAGGGCGCTTTGCATCGCTTTCGATGGTGACCGGCACCGGCAGGCGTTCTGGCTCGTCGCCCGGTCGAACCTGGCAGCGACTTCCCACCCGCACCATGTCGGAGTGTCGGTAAGACTCGCGCCACAGGTCCACGCGATTGCGTTGGTGCAGGTGTCTCGTGTAGGCATCGGCGGTTGCCCTGTACCGGCTGATGTCCGTGGTTGCTCGGTGGTTGCTCGTATGCCACGGAACGCAGCAGCACTACGTGGCACGATCTGGCATCGGAAACGGCGGAGTCGCGGATGAACCGGCACAGGCCGACAGTAGGAGTGTCGGTCCGGTGTGCATGGAGCGGCTTTTAATCCGTCGGTTCTGGGTTCGAGTCCCAGGCGGCCCACCACGTCTGACCTGCCCAGACGCGCTCAGCGAGACGCGTTGACGATCATGCCTGGGGCCGAGATGGGGCCATCCTGGGGCCAGAGCTTCGGGCGTCGGACGGCGCGGCGGCCGCGACGTACTCTCACCGCTTGGGTTCCGCGGCCGCGGCAGGGTCGCATGCGCATCCGGGCGTTGTTCGGCGCCGGAGGCGGCGGTGGTGGTGTTCAGTTGGTCCTTTCGGCTGAGACAGTTCGAACGGGGAGCAGATGCTCTGATCAAGCTGCGGCGCGGCGGCCTGCGGGGCTTGCGGCGGTTCGCCGTTTGCGTCTCGATGGTCGTCGGTGCCGCGTGGTGCCTGGTAGGCGCCACCCTGCCTGAAGCACATGGGCGGCGGTCTTCTCGGCAGCGGTTTGGGCGACCTGCGGCAGGACGCTGGTGTAGGTGTCGGCGGTTAGCACGATGCTGGAGTGTCCGAGCATGTCCTGCACCACCTTCAACTCCACCCCGGCTGCCAGCGCCAGCGTCGCCGCACCATGCCGCAGGTCGTGCAGCCGCACCGGTGGCAGCGCGTGCTCGGTGAGCATCTGCTGGAACACGTGAGTGAGCCGACCAGGATCCACCGGGTTCCCGTTCAGGTTGGTGAACACATACCCGCTGTCGCGGTACCGGGCGCCGTATAGTGCTGCTTCGTTGCGCTGGCGGTCTCGGTGCGCGCGCAGCGCGGCTACGGTGGTGTGGTCCAGCGCGATGACGCGGGCGCTGTGGGCTGTCTTCGGCGGGCACGCCACCAGCCGCCCGTTCCTGCGTTGCAGCTGCCCGGAGATGACCGCCGTGCCCTCGTCCAGGTCCACATCGAACCAGCGCAGCCCGGCCGCCTCACCGCGCCGAAGTCCCCGCAACGCGATCAGGTGGTAGGCCGCATACAGCCGGTGCCCTCGGATGGCGTGCAGGAACGCGGCGGTCTGCTCCGCCGTCCACACCGCCACCGCGGGACGTTCTCCCGTACGTGCCCAGTGCTCCACCCGGGCGGCGGTCCACACCACCGCACGCGGGCGCGGCGCCGCCGGTAGCACTGCCAGCGCGGCCGGGTTGGTGTCGATGAGTCCCTCCCGGACGGCGGCGTTCAGCGCGCTCCGCAGCGTCGCCCGGACCCTGTTCAAGGTCGCCGCTCTGATCGGCCGGCCCGCCTTCTCGTGCTCGTAGGCGATCGCGGTGAACATCTCCTGCACTTGCGTGACCGACAGCTCCCCCAGCAGCAGTTGCCCCAGCTGCGGCTCGAGGTACAAGCGGATGTGACCGGCATACCCCGCGACCGTCGACGCCGCGCCCGGATGCGCCTGCAGCCAGCGCGCCAGCCACTCGCCCACCGTGACCGCCCTGCCCGTCGGGCCACGCAGCCGGGACAACGCCTCCTCCGCAGCCTTACGGGTGGCAAAGCCACCCCGCCGCACTCGCCGACGCCGGCCATCTACCCCGGCCCCCAACTCCAGCCGCAGGTACCAGCTGCCGTGACTTCGCTCGGCCGCCAGCCGCGGGCACCTGTTGCCCACGGCCCGGCCGAACCGCCGATCCTCACAGCCGCACCGCCGGTACACGCCACCGGCACTCCTCATAGTCCTCATACAGCCATGGTGCACCGCCTCAGCAAACCCTGACCTGCACAAACACAACGGATCGAACTCCTCAAGCGGCATCCAGGTGATCGAGGTCAACCAGCCGTAACGCGCCGTTTCAGCGCCGACGCGGCAAGAGACCGACGCCGTGGACGCAGAGAAGGGTCCTGGGCGGTCCTGACCGACCAGGGCCACCGCCCTGGCCAAGAACGGGCGACGGCGTAGTCGAGATCACCGGCATGAACCAGGGAGCGCGGTGGCGAGCACTCGCCGCGAGTGGGGGAGGCGGATCCCCATCAGACCATCGCCCGGGGTGCACGAGCGACACAGTGCGAGTCGTGAGGATCGGATCGTAGCCTCCGGCTGACGGCGCCATGCCCTGGCGACAGCAGGGTGCACATGGGTCCATGAGCGTGGACACGACGGCGTTGATATCGCCAGGGCAGATGCGTGGTGCGGCTCTGTAACTCAAGCCGTTGGGTTCTGGCAAGCGGATGCCCTGGCTGTCCGAGTGTGGTCAGCCCTTTCGAGTGGGACGGTGTTCGGCGTCTTCGAGTACGGGCCTGAGCAGGGCAGGAACTGATCCTTGCGGTTGATCAAGTGGGTCTTCGGGTGATCTCCGTCACTCAATGACTCCACTCCATGATCTTTCCCAGATGATCACCGTCGGGTTACTTTTGGCCCGGCTTGTTCACCTGCTGCCCGGACGGGGTTTTTATGGCCTTGAGGGTGTTGCCGTCAGTCGTTGCGAAGGTCGTTGGGATAGTCGTTTCGTCGGCGATGGCGGCGACCGTGCTGGCTGCGGCTCCGGGCGCCGCTCGGCCCGCCGCGGCCGAACCGTCCCTCGACACCAGCACCGAAGACGGCGCGCTGCGCGCTGCTCGCGACTCGGGAGAGCCCGTCGAGGTTTCTGGTCTGCGGACTACCACTCGGCGGGTTTTTGCTGAGCCCTCGGGTGTGCTGAGGATGGAGCAGAGCCTTCGACCGCGCTGGGTGCGGCAGGACGATGCCTGGGTGGGTGTGGATCCCACGCTGCGGCGGGAACCCGATGGCACGGTCGGGCCGGTCGCCTCAGTGCTGGGCCTGCGCTTTTCCGGGGGTGGGCAGGAGCGGCCGCTGGCGGAGATCTCCGACGGGGGACAGTCGATGGCCTTCAACTGGCCTGGCACCCTGCCCGAGCCCCGGCTCGACGGTGACACCGCTTCCTACCCTGAGGTTCTGCCCGGAGTGGATCTCCAGGTTCGCGCCGACATCGAAGGCTTCGTGTGGGCGCTGGTGGTGAAGACACCGGAGGCCGCCGAGAACCCAGAGTTGCGGCGCATCACCTTGGGCACGTCCGGTCGGGGCATGTCGGTGCGGGAGAACCCCCACGGCGGGGTGGACGTCCTCGACGCCTCTGGCGGCCTGGTCCTGGTCGCCGCTACTCCGATCATGTGGGACTCCTCCGACACCGCAGCATCGGGTACCCCCGAGCGACTGAGAGCATCGGGCGAGGTCCCGCCTAGGCTCGAGGGGCCTGCGGTGGGCGCGCGACGCCAGGCCGTCGAGGTGGATGTGGGCGCGGGTGAGCTGTCGGTGATCCCCGACCAGGCGATGCTGGGGGATCCTGCCACCAAGTTCCCGGTGGTGATCGACCCGCCGTTCACGGTCGGCCGGGTGGCCTGGGCCAAGGTCTCCAGTGGCTTCCCCGACCAGGAGTACCCGAACGGAGGTATCGACGGGCCGTACGGGGAGGCCGGGCACGCCGGTGACGCCAGCCAGAAGTGGCGGACCTTCTACCGGTTCAACATCTATCCCACCCTGCACGGCAAGCAGATCCTCAGCTCTTACTTCCACATCTACGTCTCGCACTCGTGGTCGTGCGAGGACCGTGAGGTGCAGGCCTGGCGGACCGGCGGATTCTCCTCGGGCACGAACTGGAGCAACCAACCCGCCTGGCAGGACTACCTGGCCAGCGTGAACACCGCCAAGGGCTACAACTCCTCGTGCCCGGGGGGCAGCATCAAGTTCAACGTCAAGGATGCCGTGTCCGCCGCCGCGGCGGGCAGGTGGTCCACGCTGACACTCGGCGTCAAGGCCGAAGACGAGACCGACAACTACGCATGGAAGAAGTTCAAGAGCACCTACGACCTGACCAAGATCGTCACCGAGTACAACTCCGTCCCCAGGCAGCCGGCCCTCTCGGACATGCGCACCCAGCCCGGCGGCTGGTGTTCCGGTGGCTCCTTGGACAAGCCGATCCCGATCAACAAGACCAACCCGACGGTCTACGCCCGGTTGTTCGACGCCGACAGCACCGTCAAGGGCCTGTTCGAGATCCGTGAGTACGACCCGGCCGTCGCCGACCCGCTGCGCGCCAGCTGGACCTCGCCGCTGAACTCCACTAACCGCGAGCACCAGTGGCAGGTGCCCACAGGCAGCCTTGTCGACGGCAAGGTGTACCGGCTCAACGTCAAGGCGATCGACGAACACGGCGCCGCCAGCGCGTTCAGCCTGCACTGCTGGATCAAGATAGACACCACCAACCCTCAGCGGCCGCCCAGCGTCACCTCCACCGACTATCCCTCGATCGAGCAACTGCCTGAAGGCAATGAAGGCGCCGGGCATCCGGGCCGATTCGTCCTGGCCGCCAACGGCGACACCGATGTGACCGCCTTCCGATACGGGCTGGACGACCCCGACTGCTCCCAAGGCCCCGTCAACGCGAGCACTCCAGGGGGGACCCAAACCGTCCTTGCGACCCCGCGTGCCGTAGGACCCCGCGTGATGTACGCGGCGAGCGTGGACGCGGCAGGCAACTGGAGCGATTGCGTGGCGGTCTACACCTTCGAGGTGAAGAGCGGCGCCGCGCCGGTATCGCACTTCAAATTCGACGAGAACACCGGCACGGCGGCTCAGGACGCCAAGGCCACCGGCCGTACGGCCACGCTGGCCGGCGGGGCCGGGTGGGCGGCCGGGCGGGTCGATGGTGCCGTATCGCTCAACGGCACCACCGCCTACGCAGCCACCAGCGGCCCTGTAGCCGACACGTCCAAGGCGTTCACGATCAGCGCCTGGGTCCGGCTCACCAAAAAAGACGCCAACTATACGGCGCTGTCCCAGGCAGGCAGCGTCAACAGCGGTTTCCAGCTGTACTACTCCTCCAGCTACGACCGGTGGATCTTCAACCGGCACGGCACGGACAGCCAAAATTCGGCGATCACGCGGGCGATCGGGTCACGCACCCCCGACGTCAACGCCTGGACGCATCTCCTAGGCGTCTACGATCCCGGCGACAAGCAGATACGGCTGTACGTCAACGGCCGGCTCGAGGGCTGGGCCGCTTTCACCACCCCCTGGAACGCCACCGGGGGCCTGCAGATAGGGCGCCTGAAATACAACGGGGCGTTCGGCGAGAACTTCCCCGGCCAGGTGGACAACGTACGGATCTGGCAACGGGTGGTCGTCGAGTCCGCGCTGGAGCCGGAGGCCTACTTCCAGCTCGATGAGGAGAACGGCGCGCCGCCTCAAGACCTTATCTACGAGGGGCGAACCCTCACGCTCGGGACCGGCGCGATCCAGGCCGATAACGCCAAATACGGGCGCGGCCTCACGCTGAACGGCACCGGCAACGCGCACGCCACCACACCGACCGAGGCGGTGCGCACGGATCAGGCGTTCTCCGTGAGCGCCTGGGTCAAGTTGACCAACAAGAACGTCAACATGTCCATGCTCAGCCAGGCCGGTACTCGGGCGAGTGGTTTCCAGCTCTACTACTCCAAGTCATCCGACCGGTGGATCTTCAACCGGCACGTCTCCGACACCGACGACACCCAGATCATCCGCGCGACCTCCACAACGGTTCCGACCCTGAGCTGGACACACCTGCTCGGCGTGCATGACCCGGTGGCCAAGCAGATCCGGCTCTATGTCGATGGCCGCCTGGAGGCGTCCGTGGCGTTCACCACCCCGTGGCACGCCAGCGGGCAACTGCAGGTCGGCCGTAGCAGGTGGAACGGCGCGTGGCAGGAGAACCTGAACGGAGGGATCGACGAGGTCAAGGTCTGGGACTACGCCATCGACGACGACCCGTATCGCGAGACCGGCCCGCCCACCGGGACACAGGACCCCGCCGACCCACAGAGCAAATCAGAGATCTGGAGAGAGGCCAATCTGCCCGTACAGCTCACCGGGCACTGGAAGCTCAATCCGCCAGAGAGCGGGCCTGGAGACGGCACCGCGCCCTCCGAACACGGCAACACCAAACCGTTGACCCTGCAGGGCGGAGCTCAACTCCTCGCAGACGACCAGGTCTTTTGGACCGCAGACGGCATGGGCTTCCTGAATCTGGATGGCGTCGATGACCAGACTGTTGGGCCGCCGGGCCTGCTGCGCACCGATCGCAGCTTCTCCGTAGCGGCCTGGGTACGGGTGACGAACGTTCCTGAGAGCTGGTCGGTCACGAAACCCGGCGCTACCGTCCTCAGCCAAGATGGCGCGGTCAACAGCGGCTTCAAGCTTTACGCCGCCCGATACAACACCACGGATGTCTGCGACCCGGAGGAAACCGAGTGTTTCCGATGGACGTTCAGCGCGAACAGCACCGACGACAACACAGTGAAGGTATACCGGGCCCAGTCATCGGACGTCGTGCAGTACGAGCCGACACATCTGGCCGGTGTCTATGACATGAGCGATCGACAAATGCGCCTCTACGTGAACGGTCAGCTCGTGAGGTCCGCGCAGGTCCCCTTCACCACCGCTTGGGCGGCGATGCAGCAGTTCCGGATCGGCACCGGAAAGTACAAAGGCAGTTTCGCCAACGATTTCTTCCCCGGCCAGGTGGACGAAGTGAGCCTCTACGCCGGCGTGCTCACGCGGGAGGACGTGCTGCAGGTCATGTCAGCCGCCTACCCGATCGACATGGTCCATTAGCGGCCGCCGGCCCGGGCATCGCGGTGCCCGGGCCGGCTTACCGCGCTGTCCCGGTACGCCCTAGTGGAGGTCGTTGATGCGCTTGTCGGGTTCGGGTCGTGTGATCCGTCGTCTGTCCCTGGTCATGGCCGGTGCCGTCACCGCCCCGCTGCTGCTGGCCATGCCGGCCACGGCCGAGCCGGGCGCCCCTCCGGAGGTCAAGCAGCAGCGCACCGTCAAGGGCGAGGAACGCCCGCTGGGCAAGGTGAAGAAGCCGCCCCGTGAACAGACGAACCCCGAGCCGCCACCCCCCACCTCCTGGCCTCGCGCCGGAGCCGCCGAGGTGACCACCCCCACCGGCAGCCTCAAGCGGGCGCGCGCCGGATCGCTGCCCGTATGGGTCACCGAACCCGAACGTGAGACCGGTACCCGTTCCCGAGTATCGGCCGAGCCACCCCGCAAGGTCCGGGTCGAGTTGCTCGACCAGACCGCCACACGACGCGCCAAAGTACGCGGGCTGCTGTTGAAGGTCTCCCGCGCGGACGGGACGGCGCAGGCGGGCCGGTCCCGCATTGAGGTGGACTACTCCTCGTTCCGTTACGCCTACGGTGGTGACTACGCCTCCCGGCTGCGGCTGGAACGGCTGCCGGACTGCGCGGCCACGACGCCCGACAGGCCCGAGTGCCTGCGCGGTGTTCCCATTCCCACCGCCAATGACGTGACCAAGGGACGGCTCAGCGCCGACGTCGAGGTCACCGGCACCGCATCGGCGTCCGGCTCGTTGTTCGCGGTCGCCGCCGCGGCCGGCAGCGGGTCCGGCGACTACAAGGCGACCCCGCTGTCGGCGTCGGCGCAGTGGCAGGTCAGCGCGCAGACCGGTGACTTCGGCTGGTCGTACCCGCTGCGGGTACCGCCGGTGCCCGGTGGCCCGTCACCCGACCTGACGATCACCTACTCCTCGGGCGGCGTGGACGGCCGCACCTCGGCGACCAACAACCAGACCTCCTGGGTCGGCGAAGGGTTCGACTTCTGGCAGGGCTACATCGAGCGCAAGTACAAGGCGTGCCTAGAGGACACCGAGGGCGGTAGCCCCAAGACCGGCGACCTGTGCTGGAGTCACGACAACGCCACCATGGTGCTCAACGGCACCGCCACCGAACTCGTCCGCGACGACGACGGGCGCGGCTGGCATCCCCGGACCGACGACGGCTCCAAGATCGAAAAGCTGACCGGCGCCGTCAACGGCGACGACAACGGCGAGCACTGGAAGCTGACCTCCCCCGACGGCACCCAGTACTTCTTCGGCCTCAACCGGCTGCCCAACTGGACAGCCGACAAGGAGGAGACCGACTCCACCTGGCGGGTGCCGGTCTTCGGTAACGACTCCGGCGAACCCTGCCACGACAGCGACGGCTTCGCCGACTCCTGGTGCCAGCAGGGCTGGCGGTGGAACCTCGACATGGTCGTCGACCCACACGGCCGGGCCATGACCTACTACTACGGCAGGGAGACCAACCACTACGGCCGCAACATGAAGGCCGACGTGGAAGGCACCCCCTACCACCGCGGCGGCTACCTCAAGCGCATCGACTACGGCCAGGACGAGAACACCATCCACAGCACTCCCGCCCCGGCCCAGGTGATCTTCACCGTAGGTGAGCGTTGCGAGCCCGATGGCACGGTGACCTGCGCCGAGTCACAGTTCACGGAGGCGAACGCCGGACGCTGGAGGGACGTGCCGTTCGACCAGTACTGCGCGTCAGGGCAGGAGTGCGAAAAGCGGCACTCGCCGACCTTCTGGTCACGCAAGCGGCTGGCGAAGGTCACTACCCAGATCCGCCGGCCGGCCGCCGACTACTGCGCCACCACCTACTGCGCGGTCGACTCCTGGACGCTGAACCAGTCGTATCCGCCCTCGGGTGACCTGTCCCGGTCGGCGCTGTGGCTGAACTCCATCCAGCACTCCGGGAACCACCGGGGGGCGAGCGCCACGCTTCCGGAAGTGACGTTCACCGGCGTGCAACTGGCCAACCGGGTCTTCAACCCCGACCCCGAAGACGGCGCGGTACCGCTCTACAAGCGGCGGATGCAGTCGATCATCTCCGAGTCGGGCGGCGAGATCCGGATCAACTACAAGCCGACCGAGTGCAGCCGTCCCGGAAACATTCCCTCCCAGGTCGACAGCAACACCATGCGATGTTTTCCCCAACACTGGGCGCCCGACGATGAACCAGACCGGCTCGACTGGTTCCACAAATACGTCGTCCAGCAGGTGGTGCAAAACGACCTGGCCGCCGCCACACCGCCGATCATCACCGACTACGAGTACGACGAGTCGACCGGCCCGTTCTGGCACTACGACGACGATGACGGCATCACCCCGCCCAAGCGCAAGACCTGGTCGCAGTACCACGGCTACCGCAACGTCACCGTCCGCACCGGCGCGACCACCGGAACCCGCTCCCGCGCAGAGTCCGTCTACTTCACCGGGATGGACGGCGACAAACAATCCGGCGACGACGCCCCGCCACGCGATGTGACGCTCACCTCCAGCGAAGGCCACGAGTACTCCGACCATTGGCGATGGCAGGGCCAGCCGTTCGAGAGCACCGTCTACAACGGCTCACAGCTGGTCTCCAAGACCATCAACGAACCCTGGCTGTCAGCGCACACCGCACGCCGCGTCATGCCATGGGGCACCTCGACCGCGTACCTGGCCAACACCAAGCGGGTCAACACCTACGTCGCGCTCGACGGCGTCCGAGGCTGGCGCAAGGGCGCGGTGGTCCGCGAGTTCAACCCCGACGGCCAGGTCAAGCAGGTCACCGACCACGGCCAACTCGGCGTCAGTGACGACGAGACCTGCACCAAGTACACCTATGCGCCCAACGCCAACGCTCACATGCTCACCTACGCCAGCCGTATCGAGAGCTACGCCACCACCTGTGACGTGACGCCGACCCTCCCAGACGACTTCATCTCACACGCCAAGGTCTTCTACGACGACCCCGACGCGGCGCACGGGACCCCGCCGACCAAGGGTGACGTGGTCGAGGTGCAGGAGGTCACCGACTTCAACGGAACGACTCCCACCTGGACGACGGCCTCCACCAAGGAGTATGACGGGTACGCCCGAGAGACCAAGGCCACCAACGCCGACGGCAAGTCCTCCACCACCGAATACACCGACACAGGCGGCCTGGCCACCTCGGTCAAGACCACCGACCCCAAGGGCTTCGAATCCATCACCAACATCGATCCCTCGTGGGGCGTGCCGCAGGCCGAGGTCGATACCAACGGACAGCGAGCCGACCTGGTCTACGACCCGCTCGGGCGGGTCTCGAAGGTTTGGCTGCCCGGTCAGTCCATGAACGGCGAGCCGTTCAACAGCGAATTCGTCTACGACATCCGCAAGAACGGCCCGTCCGCGGTCACCACCAGGACCCGCCGCAACGACGGCACCTACTCGGTCAGCTACGAGCTCTACGACGGCCACCTGCGGTCCAGGCAGACCCAGCTTCCGGCCCCCGGGGGCGGGCGGGTCCTCGCCGACACCCTGTATGACTCCCGCGGCATGGTCACCCGCAAGAACGCCAACTACCTCGACACCGAGCCGCCTTCCACCAGCCTGTACACCCCGAACGGGGACGATGTCCCGTCGGCAAGCGAGTTCGTCTACGACGGCGCGGGCCGGGTCACCACCGAGAAGCTGCTCGCACGCGACAACCTCACATCAAGCCGCCTCACCGAGTACGGCGGGGACCGGGTGCGCGTCACACCGCCAGACGGCGAGACCCCCACCATGGCGGTCAATGACATCGCCGGCCGCACCACCGAGTTGCACCAGTTCGACGGTGCCACCCCGACGGGGACCGCCGCCGCCGTCACCAGGTACACCCACGACAAACGCGGCCAGCTGGAAACGGTCACCGACCCCACGGGACAGAACGTCTGGCGGACCGAGTACAACCACCGCGGCCTGCCCTGGAAGGTCCATGACCCGGACAAGGGCGTCAGCGAGCTCACCTACGACGTCCTCGGCCAGGTCTCGACCAGCAAGGACGCCGAGGGGCGGGTCCTCGCCTACACCTACGACGAGCTGGGTCGCAAGACCACCATGCGTTCGGGGTCCACCTCGGGCACGGTGCTCGCCGACTGGACCTACGACACTGTCCTGCTGCCAGACCTGACGACGAAGGCCAAGGGCTATCCGGCATCCTCGACCCGCTACCAGGACGGGGTCGCCTACAAGACGACCGTCGCCGGCTATGACGAGAATTACCGGCCCACCAAGACGGTCGTGAACATCCCGACCAAGGACGGCCTCACCAAGTACTCCACCGGGGCGGGCACCCTCGCCGGCAACCACCTGTTCACCACGACCTACAACTTCGACGGCACCATCGCCAGCCAAGCCCTCCCGGCCGCAGGCGACCTGGCCCGCGAAGTCATGGTCTATACCCGTGACCTGTTCGGCCTGCCGGTACGCACGCAGGGCGCCAGCACCTATGTCACCGACTCCATCTACTCCAAGACCGGCCAGCTCATGCAGCTGCACCTGTCCACCGGTGGCCCGAAGACGTTCCGCACCTTCGAGTACGACGACTCCACCGACCGGCTGACCCGCGCGTACACCACCCGTGACGTCCAGTCCGGTGTCCGCCTCAACGACGCCCGCTACGACTACGACGACGCGGGCAACATCACCTCGATCTCCGACACCCCCACCGACGGCACCGCGGCCGACGCCCAGTGCTTCGACTACGACTTCCTACGCAGGCTGACGACCGCCTGGACCGCCAAGACCGACTGCTCCACCGCCCCCACCGAGGCCAACACCGCCACCACCATCGGCGGGCCCGCCCCGTACTGGCACTCCTATGCCTACGACATCACCGGCAACCGCAAGACCGAGACCCAGCATGGCCTGGGCGGTGCGGCCACCACCACCCGCACCTACGCCGTCCCCGATCCAGGCGCCGCACAGCCCCACTCGCTGACCTCGGTCCGCACCCAGACCCCACCCGCAGGCGGGCAACCCGGCATCGACAAGCTCGACGATTACACCTACGACCAGAACGGCAGCACCAAGACCCGCACGGTCAACGGCACCACCGAGACCATGCACTGGAACGCCGAAGGCCGGCTGGAGAAGGTCACCGAAGCCGCCGCCGAGAAGGCGTCCTTCATCTACGACGCCGACGGCAACCGGCTGCTCCGCAAAGACGCCGAAGGCACCACCCTCTACCTGGCCGGCCAGGAACTCAAACTGTCCGCCGCCAACGGCCAGGTCAAGGGAACCCGCTACATCACCCACGGCGGCAGCGTAGTGGCCGCCAAGGACGGCACAGGCGTCAAGTGGCTGACCTCCGACCACCAGGGCACCGCCGAGATGTCCATCCAAGCCACCGCAGGAGCCGGGCAGGGCGTCCAACGCCGCTACCAGACCCCGTTCGGCACCCCACGCAACGGCCAACCCGCCAACCTCGTCGCCGACCTCGGCTTCGTCGGCGGCACCCTCGACAAGGCCACCGGCCTGACCCACCTCGGCGCCCGCGAGTACGACCCGACCACCGGCCGCTTCATCTCCGTCGACCCCCTGATCGACGTCGGCGACCCGCAGCAGATGCACGGCTACGCCTACGCCAACAACACACCGATCACGCAAAGCGACCCGACTGGATTGATGACCGATGGCCCGCGCAGCGTCGGCACCCCCTGCTCCGAGAATCCCAGTGCCTGCGGTTACAACGACGGCTGGAAACCTGCCGCAAACACCTCCCCGGGCGCGCCGCCCGCACTGACGCCACAAGAGCAGCAAGCCGTCGAACAGGCCAAGGTGGTCAAGAAGAAGTCCCTCACCCAGGTCATCCTGGAAACCGGCGGCGCCCTCCTGCTCGACGTCATCGGCCTCTCCGACATCTACAACTGCGCCAAAGGCAGCGTCGGCTCCTGCATCTCCGCCGTCGCCGGCGCCGTCCCCTGGTACAAACTCGGCAAATTCGCCAAAGCCATCTACCGCGCCGCCAAAGGCGTCCTGTCCTGGATCGGGCAGGTCAAATGGGCCGACAACGTCCTCAAAGCCGCCTCCGCCAAGATCGCCCGAGCCCAGGCAGCAGCCGAACAAGCCGCCAAAAAAGCCGACGACGTCCCAGACGCCGCCGGCAAGAAACAACCCTCCAAACCCGACGGCGGCGGTGGTGGCCC
>NZ_JABVEB010000134.1 GCF_014323665.1 Actinomadura sp. HBU206391
TCACTGAGCTGGTCATGGTCTCCGCTCCCCGACCAGGCGCCGATCATCCGCGCCGCCCAGACCGCCTCGTCGACGTCGGGATGCTCGAGCACGGTGGTCGGGTACGCGCCCGAGCGGTCGAAGTCGTTCCGCACACGCCCGGCCGAACCGCGGGCCCTGAGGTCCAGCCACTCCTCGTACCAGGAGAGAAAGCCGTTCGCCGGGTGGTAGATGGGGCCGAAGTGCTCCCGGCCCGCGTCCACCGTGACGAGCCGGCCGCGCCCCCGCCCGGTCACCACCAACAGCGTCGACCATCCCCGGCCTGTTACGCCATACCGCTTTTTGGATCGGCGCGGACATGACGCTGAATTCCCGCTAATTTACCTCGATCAAGAACCTAATAGCCGGTAATGCAAGATGCGTCACCCTATGTTCGCCGTGTGTAACCACTGCAAGGGGATGGTCTTGGTCATTCACCATTTCACCTATGGGCCGGTGACTCCGGCGCTGGCGTACGTGATGTCGTGTACGGGTTCACTTCTCGGGCTGCTCTGTACATCGCGCGCCATCACCTTCTCCGGCAGGTCACGAGCCCGGTGGTTGGCTTTCGGCGCGTTCGCGATCGGCGGCACCGGCGTATGGGGCATGCACTTCATCGCGATGCTCGGGTTCACCGTTGGCGGCGCGACGATCCGGTACGACATACCACTCACCCTGCTCAGCGCGGTGATCTCGGTGGCGGTCGTGGGTATCGGGCTCTTCGTCGTCGACGTGGGAGAGATCAAGCCATATGCGCTGATCATCGGTGGAGCGATCACCGGTGTTGGCGTCGCCGCCATGCATTACACCGGCATGGCGGCGATGCACATGAACACGACGCTCAGATATGACCGCCATACCGTCACCGCTTCCGTTCTGATCGCCATCGCCGCCGCCATCGCCGCGCTGTGGGCGGCATTCCGCGTGCGCGGCAACTGGGCCACGGCCGGCGCGGCGCTCATCATGGGAGTCGCCGTGAGCAGCATGCATTACACCGGAATGGCAGCCCTGTCCGTCCGCGGCGTGGCGAGCGCGGATTCTCTGCCGGGCGCCGAGCCGATGCAGTTCCTGGTGCCGCTCATTGTCGGCATCAGCCTCAGCACGATCTGCTTGGCGATCGCCGTCGGAACGGCTCCCACCGCGCGCGAGATTCAGGCCAGAACGGAACTCCTGGATCGCATCGCCCGACGCCGGGAAGGGCCGTGGAACGGAGCGGCGGGGACCGGAGCGGCGGGGACCGGTGGTCGGCCCGTTCACGGCGACCCGCCCGGATGGCGGCAGCCGCCCGGCCCGCGGCCCTGAACGCCGGATCCGAGCGACCGGATCCGAGCGACCGGCAACGCCGGTCGACCGCCCTGCTGATCGTTCGAAAGCCCGTCCGCCCGAGCGCGTCGGCTCAGACCAGATGGCCGTCGACCGGGAGGACCGGGGCGTCGACCGGGACCGTCTGGGGGTACTTCAGGCCGGCGCCGGTGTTCAGGACGACGACCTGTTCGTCCTCGCCGAGCCAGCCGGACGCGCGAAGTCTGCGGGCCGCCGTGAACGCTGCCGCGCCCTCCGGGCAGACGTAGGCTCCCTCGAGCGCGGCGACCTCACGCAGATCGGCGAGCAGTTCGTCGTCGCTCACACTGATCGCCGTGCCCGAGGTCTCGGCCAGGGCCTCGAGGATGAGGAAGTCCCCGATCGCCTTGGGCACGTTGATGCCGAACGCGACCGTACGGGACTCGGGCCAGTACGTGCTCTCCCGTTCCCCGAGTTCGAAGGCGCGCACGATCGGGGCGCAGCCGTCGGCCTGCACCGCGACCAGCCGGGGCGGCGCACCGGAGATCCAGCCCAGTTCGCGGAGCTCGTTCAGCGCCTTGTGAATGCCGATCAGCCCGACCCCGCCGCCGGTCGGATAGATGATCACGTCGGGGAGCCGCCAGCCGAGCTGCTCGGCGATCTCCAGTCCCATCGTCTTCTTGCCCTCGATGCGATAGGGCTCCTTGAGGGTCGAGGCGTCGAACACCTGGCCGCCCGAGCCGGCCACCAGCTCGCCGACGATCCGCCCCGCGTCGCTGATGAGGCCGTCGACCAGGTGCAGGTCGGCGCCCGCGGCCACGCACTCGCGACGGGTGATCTCCGGGGCGTCCACCGGCATGACGATCGTGGCGGCCAGCCCGGCCCTCGCGCCGTAGGCCGACCAGGCGGCGCCGGCGTTGCCGTTCGTGGGCATCGCCAGCCGCTTGATCCCGAGTTCGGCCGCGCGGGAGACGCCGACGGCGGCGCCGCGCGCCTTGAACGAGCCCGTCGGGATCAGCCCCTCGTCCTTCATCAGCAGCCGGGGCAGCCCGATGCTCTCGCCGTACCGGGCCATCGGCAGGAGGGGGGTCATCCCCTCACCGAGGGTGGTCACCGCCTCCGGGCGGCCCACCGGGAGCAGCTCGTGATACCGCCACAGATCCGGTGAACGGCCCGCGAGGTCGGCCGGCCGCACCGACGAGCGGATCGCCGCCAGGTCGTAGCGGGCGAGCAACGGAGAAGCGCAGACCTCGCACAGGTTCTGCGGCCGGTCCGCGTCGTGGCGCGTCCCGCACCGTCCGCACTCGAGATGGGACAGGTGGCTGAAACTCACCGGCGCTCCCTCAAAGCAGGCAATCCACATCGGAAAAGTACACGACCCCGCCTGGAGCGCCGCGACCGCCCGCTGCGTTGAGTTGCGGCGTGTCGTTGGTCTGCGCTCGGCGACACCAACGACACGCCGCAACTCAACGAAGGTGCTTGACGGGCACAATGGTCATCCGGGACGACCTTCAGGAGGACCCGCTTGTCCACAGAGATCTGCTTCTCGTCGGCTCAGGACCTGGCGCGCCGCCTGCGCGCCCGCGAGATCTCGGCCCGCGAGGTCGTCGAGGCGCACCTGGCACAGATCGAGCGGGTCGATCCCGGGATCAACGCCATCGTCACGCTCGTCGCCGAAAGGGCCCTGGAGCAGGCCCGCGCCGCCGACGAGCGGCTCGCCTCAGGCGCCGAGATCGGGCCGCTGCACGGGCTGCCGGTCGCGCACAAGGACACCCACGACACCGCCGGGATCCGCACAACGTACGGCTCTCCGCTGCTGGCCGACAACGTGCCGGACCGCGATGAACTGATCATCGAGCGGATGCGCGCCGCCGGGGTCATCACACTGGGCAAGACCAACGTGCCCGAGTTCGCGGCGGGCTCGAACACCTTCAACCCGATCTTCGGCGCGACCCGCAACCCCTACGACTGGACCCGGTCCGCGGGCGGGAGCAGCGGCGGCGCGGCCGCCGCGCTCGCCTGCGGCATGCATCCGCTGGCCGACGGCAGCGACATGGGCGGCTCACTGCGCAACCCGGCCTCGTTCTGCAACGTCGTCGGGTTCCGCCCTTCGCCCGGCCGCGTGCCGACCTGGCCGCAGCAGGCCGGATGGTCGGCCATCCCCGTGCAGGGCCCGCTGGCGCGCACCGTCGCCGACGCAGCGCTGCTGCTGTCCGTGCTGGCCGGTCCCGACCCCCGCTCGCCCATCGCACTGGAGGAGCCTGGCGCCTCATTCGGCCGGCCGCTGGAGCGCGACCTCGCCGGGCTGCGCGTGGCATGGTCGGCGGATCTGGACGGCACCGTACCCGTCGATCCGGCCGTGACGCGGACGCTCGAACCCGCCGTCAAGGTGTTCTCCGATCTCGGCTGCGTCGTCGAGCCCGCCTGCCCCGACCTGTCGGGCGCCGAGGAGGTCTTCCGCACCCTGCGCGCGTGGCAGTTCGAAATGACCATGGGCACGCTGCTGGACCGCGAACGCGACCGGATCAAGCCCTCGCTGGCGTGGAACATCGAGGCCGGGCGAGCTCTCACCGGACGCGATCTCGCCGCCGCCGAGACGCTGCACACCGAGCTCTATCACCGGGTGCGCGAGTTCTTCGGACGCTACGACCTGCTGCTGCTCCCGGTCAGTCAGGTCCCCCCGTTCGACGTCGACCTCGAATACCCCACTGAGGTGGCCGGCGAGTCCATGCTGACCTACCTGGACTGGATGCGCTCGGCCTACTTCATCTCCGCGACCGGCTGCCCGGCGCTGTCGGTGCCCGCCGGGTTCACCGCGGACGGGCTGCCGGTGGGCCTGCAGATCGTCGGAGCGCACCGGGCCGACTTCGCCGTCCTGCAGGCAGGGCACGCGTTCGAGCAGGCCACCCGGTACGGCGAGCGCCGGCCGGAGATCGCGGCGGCTCCCTAGCGGTCCGGCCGTCCCGGATGTTGGCCCTGGCGTCGCTCCGGGTAACCTGCGCGGGATATCAGCCGGTAGGGGGTCAGGTACGGGCATGGGGCAGGTTTCCGGGCGACTGCGAAGGACCTGGCGAGTACTGATGGACGGCGCGGCCCCCGCCGAGCCGCCCGAGGAGGAGCCCGGCGAGATCGTCTCCTACCGCGCGATGGATCTCGTACTCCGGGTGGGCGAGCTGCTGCTCGCCAGCGGGGAGCCGACCGAACGGGTCAACGAGGCGATGCTCAGCCTCGGCGTGGCCTATGAACTGCCGCGATGCGAGGTCCAGGTCACGTTCACGAGCATTCTGGTGTCGGTTCATCCGGGCAACGGCGCACACCCGGTCACGGGGGCGCGGGCGATCCGGCGGCGCACCCCGGCCTACTGGCGGCTGGTCGCCCTGCACCGCCTGGTGCACGACGCCTCGATCGGCCTACTGGAACTCGACGACGCCTTGACGCGGGTCAGGGAGATCAAACGGGGCCGGGGGCCGTATCCGGCGTGGCTGCTCGTCGTGTCGCTCGGGCTCATCGCGGCCTCGGCCGGCGTGCTCGTGGGCGGCGGTCCGCTGGTGGCCGGCACCGCCTTCATCGCCACGGTGCTGGCCGACCGCGCCGCGGCGGCCCTGGCGCGGCGCGGCATCGCGGAGTTCTTCCAGCTCGCGCTGGCCGCCGCCATCGGCGCGTCGGCCGCTGCCGTGGTGATCGCGGCGGGCGCCCCGACCCGCGCGTCGACCATCGTCACCGGTGCGATCGTGGCCCTGCTGCCCGGACGGCCGCTCGTCGCCAGCATCCAGGACGGCATCACCGGCGATCTGGTGAGCGCGGCGGCCCGGCTGCTGGAGGTGTTCTTCATCGTCGCGGCGATCGTCGCCGGGCTCGGCGTGTCGGTCTACACGGCGGTGCGCCTGGGGGTCGCGATCGATGTGAACGACCTGCCCACCACGCCGCTGACACTGCGGCCGGTGGCGATCATCGCCGCGGCCGTCGTGTCATTGACGTTCGCGATCTCCCTTGCCGTCCCCCGCGACGTGCTGGCACCGGCCGCCGTGGCGGGTGCGCTGATCTGGGTCCTCTATGTGCTGACCCTCCGCCACGACATGCCGCCGGTGCTGGCCTCGGCGATCGCCGCGATTTTGGTCGGTCTGCTGGGCAACCTGCTCGCCCGGCGCCGCCGAGCGTCGGCTCTGCCCTACGTGGTGCCGGCCATCGCGCCGCTTCTGCCGGGCACGCTGCTCTACCGAGGCATGATCGAGCTCAACACCGGCGCCGCCCAGGCGGGCGTGCTGAGTCTGATCGCGGCGATGTCCGTGGCACTCGCCCTCGGCGCCGGCGTCAACCTCGGCGGCGAGCTCGTGCGCGCCTTCCAGCGCGTCGGCCACGGCGGATCGGGCCGCGGCGCCCGCCCGGCCGCTCGCCGCACCCGCGGCTACTGACCGAGCGCCAGCCACCGGCGCGGCCGCTGCGTTGAGTTGCGGCGTGTCGTTGGTGCGCGCTCGGCGACACCGACGACACGCCGCAAGTCAACGAGGCTCGGCGGTGAACGGCGGGGCGGCTTGGCTCGTCGTAGTCCTCGGGTGGCCGATCGTGGGCCTCGGGTGGCTGAATCGTGGAGGTTCGTTGATCAAGAGGCGTGGGTTTCTTGTCGCCGGCGGGCTGGGGGTTCTCGCGGCGACGGGGTCGGGTGTGGGGCTGGTCGAGGCGCAGGTGCTTCCGGGGAAGGTCCCGCTCGACCGCGCGCTGGGCCGATGCGGGGACACCCCGCCGATGCCTGCGGAGCACGCCGACGTACGAGAGGAGACGTTCCGGTCGCAGGCCCGCGGCCGGGACGTCCGCATGGTCGTCGCGACCCCGCCGGGCGCGGCAGCATGGCTTCCCGTGGTGATCGCTCTGCACGGCTGGGGCGGTGACGCGCGCAGCGTCCTCGGCCAGGCGCTCGACCGCTACCTGGCGCAGGCCGCCGCACGCGGCGTCCCGCCGTTCGCCCTCGTCGGGATCGATGGGGGGAGCGCCTACTGGCATCCGCGCGCCTCCGGTGACGACCCCCAGCGGATGATCACTGACGAGGTGCTGCCGCGCCTGCGGCGACGGGGACTGCGCACCGAACGGATCGGCGTGCTGGGGTGGTCGATGGGCGGGTACGGCGCACTGCTCCTCGGCCAGGCCCTCGGCCCGTCCCGCGTGGGCGCGATCGTCGCGTCGTCGCCGGCCGTCTTCTCGTCCTACGACGACGCACGGGCGACGAACGCCCGAGCCTTCGACGACGCCGGCGATTTCACCCGGCACGACGTGCGAAAGGCCCTCGGCCGCCTGCGGTCCATCCCGGCCTGGGTCGACTGCGGACGCAGCGATCCCTTCACCGAGGCGGCGAAACGCATCCGCGCCGGGCTCGACGCTCCGGCCGGCGGGCTGTTCGGCGGATGCCACGACGGCGCGTACTGGCGCCGACGTGCCCCGGCCCAGCTGGCATTTCTCGGCCGCAACCTCGCATGAGCCCCGGGCCACGAGCGAGGTCGAGTCTCTTTTAACACTCCGATCGTCCGCTGAGCTAGATCGTTGATATGCTCAATAATCTGCTAGCCTGAATGTGCTGCGATCAGGCCGGTCCACAGCGTCGGCGGGTCGCGGCGTCGTGCGCGGCACCGTGCCCCCACGGTCGCGGCCACGCTTTCGGATCGGAGTTTCGGTGTTCATCGCATACGCCGTCATCGCCGTGCTCCTCGCGGCCTTACTCGCCATGTCGGCCCGAGCGAAGCTCACCAAAGAAGAGAAGGTCACCAAGACGATCACGGGCCTCGGCGTGCCGCTCGGCTGGTTCCCGTTCCTCGCCGCCTGTGAGCTGGCCGGCGCCGTGGGGCTCGTCATCGGGCTCTGGTTCGCGCCGCTCGGGATCGCGGCGGCCGTCGGGGTCGTCCTCTACTTCGTCGGCGCCGTCGGCGCCCATCTCCGCGCCGGGGACATGAAGGGCGCCCCCACTCCCCTGGTCGTCCTGATCCTCAGCGTGGCGGCGCTGGTGTTGCGGATCACCTCGAGCTGACCCGCGACGGTCAACGCCGCGGGTCCACGTGGATCTTCGGGCCCGGGCCGGCCTCCGGCGGTCGCCGGCCGGCGAGGACGTCGCCCGCCTCGGCCAGGCCGACGGTGGCGGCGACCAGCGGTTCGGGATCGACCAGCCCGGAGGCATAGTGGTCGATGGCGCCCGCCAGTCCCGGTGAGCCGCTGAGGATCCCCACGGCGGTGACGTCCTTGAGCACGAGCGTCCTAGTGTCGATCGTGCTGGGCCGGGCCGAAAGCCCGATGTAGACCACCCGGCGGCCGGGCTCGACCAGGTCGAGCGCGGCCGCCGGCACGCTCTGCCCGTTGGTGGCGTCGATCACCGCGTCGTACGGCCCGTCCGGCAGATCCTCGATCGTCCAGGCCCGCTCCACGCCGAGTGCGCGCGCGTCCTCCACGGACTCCGGCGACGGGCCGACCACGTGCACCTCCACACCGTGCGCGGCGGCGAACGCGGCGGCGAGCAGGCCGATGGTGCCCGGCCCCCAGACGACCGCGCGCATCCCCGGCTCCAGGGCAGCGGCCTCGACGGCGCGCAGCGCGTTGCCGCCGGGCTCGACCAGCGCACCGGCGACCACGCCGATGGTGTCGGGCAGCACGTACAGGGCGGTGGCCGGCACCGGCAGCCGTTCCGCGAGCGCACCGGGCCAGCCGCCCCGGATGCCGATCTCATACCGTCGCTCGCACACGTGCTGACGCCTGGCCCGGCAGCGATGGCAGTGCCCGCAGCCGAGCATGGTGTCGCCCGTGACGCGCCGCCCGAGCCACGACGCGCCCACCCCGGCCCCGACCTCCGAGACGACGCCGCACCACTCATGGCCGAGGCGCATCGGATAGGCGGCATGGCCGTCGCGCAGATAGCTCATGTCGCCGGTGAAGAACTCGACGTCGGTGCCGCACACGCCGACGCGCTCCACCTCGACGACGACGTGACCGGGATCGGCGACCGGCACCGCGACCCGCTCCACGCCGCCGCGGCCGGGGCCCTGGAGCACGAACGCCCTCATCAGCTCCTGGCGCATGACCTGCTCACCGCATGCTCCTCACGCACCGGCAGCACCGGCAGGCGAACCGGAGACGTCTTCTCCGAGCGGCGGGTTCGGGCTACTGTCGGCCATGTTCGTGATCGTAGAGGCGTTTCGGGAACGGGAAGAAGCTCTGATCGTGTGACCGAGCTCCGCAGTGCGCAGTGGTACGCCGGCAACGACCGCAACTCCTACATCCACCGGGCGTGGATGCGACGCGGCCTGCCCGGATCCGCCCTCGACGGACGCCCGCAGATCGCGATCGCCAACACCGCCTCCGACCTCACGCCGTGCAACTCCCACCTCAACGAGGTGGCCACGAGTGTCAAGAACGGCATCTGGGAGGCGGGCGGCACACCGCTCAACCTGCCGGTCCTCTCCCTCGGCGAGACCCAGGTGCGCCCGACGGCCATGCTGTGGCGCAACCTCGCCGCGATGGCGACCGAGGAGATGCTGCGGGCCAATCCGATCGACGGCGTCGTGCTGCTCGGCGGATGCGACAAGACCATCCCCTCACTGCTCATGGCGGCCGCATCGGTGGACCTGCCCGCCGTCGTCGTGCCCGGCGGTCCCATGCTCACCGGGCACTTCCGCGGCACCCCGCTCGGCTGCGGCACGGACGTGTGGCGGCTCAGCGAGGAGGTACGCGCCGGCACCCTGCCCCCGGAGGCCTTCCTCGAGTCGGAATCCTCCATGATCCGCAGTCGAGGGCACTGCAACACCATGGGCACCGCCTCGACGATGGCCTGTGTCGCCGAGGCGCTCGGCATCACCCTGCCCGGCATCGCGGGTACGCCGGCACCTGACAGCCGCCTGCTCGAGCAGGCCCACGGCACCGGCCGGCTGGCCGTGGAACTGGTCGAGCGAGGCCGCCGCCCCAGCGAGGTGCTGACCCGCGCCTCGTTCCTCAACGCCATCGTGGCGCTGGCCGCCATCGGCGGCTCGACCAACGCCGTGATCCATCTGCTGGCGATCGCCGGCCGGCTCGGGGTGGACCTCAGCCTGGACGACTTCGACCGCACCGGCAGCGGCGTACCGCTGCTGGTGGACCTGCAGCCGTCCGGGCGGCACCTGATGGACGACCTGTACCGGGCCGGCGGCCTGCTCGCCGTGCTGAACGAGGTGCGCGACCTGCTCGACCCGGGCGCCATCACCGTCACCGGCAGCCCTCTGGTGGACCATCTCGACGGCGCCCGGATCTGGGACGAGACGGTCATCCGCCCCCGGGGCGCTCCACTGCGGCCGGACGCCGGCATCGCCGTGCTGCGCGGCAACCTCGCCCCCGACGGCGCCGTCATCAAGCCCGCCGCCGCCTCACCCGAACTGCTGCGGCACCGTGGCCGGGCCGTGGTCTTCGACAGCGTCGAGGACCTGCACGCCCGCCTCGACTCCCCCGACCTGGACGTGGACGAGACCTGTGTGCTCGTCCTGCGCGGCTGCGGGCCGAAGGGCTACCCCGGCATGCCCGAGGTCGGCAACATGCCCCTGCCCGCAAAGATCCTGGCCAAAGGCGTACGGGACATGGTCCGGATCAGCGACGCCCGCATGAGCGGCACCGCCTACGGCACCGTCGTGCTGCACACCGCCCCCGAGGCCGCGGCGGGCGGGCCGCTGGGTCTGGTCCGCACCGGCGACATGATCGTCCTGGACGTCCCCGGACGCCGTCTGGACGTCGAGGTCCCCGCCGACGAGCTCGGCCGCCGAAGCGACGCCGAGGCGTCCAAGGCGGCCTACGCCGCGCCCGCCAGCGGCTGGGAACGCCTGTACGTCGATCACGTGCAACAGGCCGACCATGGCGCCGACCTGGACTTCCTCGTCGGCTCCCGGGGCGACCAGGTCACCCGCGAGTCGCACTGACGCGCGCCCAGCGGTCACTTCACGATCTGTAGGACCGCCATCATCCCCATGTCCTCATGGCTCCGCATGGCGCAGTGGAACACCGTCTTGCCCGGATGGCCGGCGAAGCGCAGCCGGATGACGACATGTCCCCGCTCCGGGAGGTTCACCGTGTCCTGCCAGCTGTGCGCGACGTGCGGCCGGCCGTTGACGCTCATCACCTGGAACCCGTTGGTGTGCACGTGGAAGGCCTGCTGCGCGTCGGTGGGGTTGCGTACGGTCCACTCCTCCACCGTGCCCAGCCGCGACCGGATGTCGACCCGCTTCGGGTTGAAGTACCGGCCCATGGCGAAGAACGGGTTCGCGGACTTGTCGCGCGAGAACACCAGCGTGTGGTGTGCCGCGATCGGCACCCGGCTCAGGTCCCGCATCGACGCGAACGTCACCGGAAGGGCCGCGCACTGTACGGGTATGCCGGCCGACACCGCGGTGGCCAGGACGCCCTGCGGGAACCGGGCGGCGTCCGGCCCGGCGTTGTACGGCAAGGTCTCGAGCTCGGTACGGCCCGGCCGGCCGCCTTCAACCAGTACGTCGTAGCGCGCGCCCGCCGGGATCAGCAGCGAGTCGGCGGACCAGATCCGCTCGACCGGATGGGCGTCCTGAGCGATCACCTGGAAGCGCTGGCCTCGAAGGCGCAGCCGGTAGTAGTTCCCGGAGCTGATGTTGGCCAGCCGCCACAACTGGGTCTCACCCGGGCGGAGCCGGATGATCGGGTTGATCTGGCCGTTCACCGCGCTGCCGATCGATGGGCCGCCGCGGACGCCATGGCCGCGGGCCGCGCCGGCCTGCCCCCGGACGTCCTTCAGCGCGATGACGTGCTCGGTGATCTTGCGCAGACCCGGTGGGAGGTGCCGGCGCAGCCCGTCGATGACGATGATGCCCGACATGCCGTCCATGACCTCGCTCGCCAGCGCAGGCTGGGCGTACGAGTGATACCAGTACGTGCCCGGGGAGAGCGTACGCGGGAACCGGAAGACGTGGTGGAAGGTCTCGCCCGGCTGAATGTGCAGGAAGACGTCTTCGGGGCGGCGCACCGGCACGGCCTGCAGGCCGTGCACGTGGAGGTTGGTCAGCGGACGGACGTTGTTGACCATCGTGAAGTCCATCCGGTCGCCCGGCTGCAGACGTAGTGTCGGCGGCATGTAGTAGCCGTTGTAGGTGAGCGCCCACAGCGTGCGGCCGGCCAGCCGGATCTGCCTTCGCTCCACCACGATCCGCACCCGCAGGACGCCGTCGCCGCTCACGTACTGCGGCGGATCACGCAGCGGCGCCCCCTTGGGCACCTCTGCGGCCTTGCGCACGAGTGGGGTCTCGCCGACGTCGCAGCCTGCGATGACGGCCACGGCGAGCATCGCAGCGACCGCGAAGCAGGATGCCAAAGACCAAGATCGCACGACAGCCCCCGATCGAAGCGTTATCTCTGGGCGGCTAACCCCTCCCCGACATCGCTACCCAAAGTAGGCAACTGACAACCGTAAGTGAAGATTACTCGACCTGCCGCACGGATCCACGAGACGCCTCGCCCGTCAGAACCCGAAGGCCCGGCAGCCGATCCATGCGGCGGAATGGATGCGACATTCCCGTATTTTTTCGTCATATCTTCAACCTCGCCCAGATAATCTTCCGCCGGTCTCGACGCGCTCAGAGCCGTGTTCATCGCTCAGCTTCGCCACGAGATAGAGCCCCCGTCCGGATTCTTCGTACCAGCCGGGCGGCGTTTCCCCGGCCCATCGCCGGCAGGGTTTCTCCGGAGTCCCAGACGCCAACGGAAATGGCGCCCTTCTCACGCGCGAGCACCAGCAGCACGACCTTTCCGGGGGTGGCGGCGACGGCGTTCGTCACGAGCTCCGAGACGATCACCCGCGCGTTCTCGACCAGTGGGCGCAGACCCCAGCTCATCAGCGCGACCTCGGACATACTCGGAGTCGCCCTCACCGCTACAGAGCGTTCAACCGGCGAGGAATCCCTTCATCCGGTTGCCGTGGGCGGCTATCGGTTGCCAAGAGGAGCGAGAATGGCCAGGCCCCCCAGTGACCTCAATCCGGGAGCGTCCCCGCGGGCGCTGTTCGGCTCGGAACTGCGCAGATATCGCGAACTCGCCGAACTGTCCCAGGACCAGCTCGGCTCAAAGATCAATTACAGCGGGTCGTTCATCGGCCGGGAGGTCGGCAGTCCCGAAGTGATGCGCGAACGGCTCGAACACCTCGTCGCCTCGGTATCCGATCGCGTGAGCATTCAGATCGTCCCGTCCCGCCAACATCGCGGGATCTCCGGGTCATTCGTGCTCGCTACTCTTGCCGACAGGTCCGAGGTAGCTTATGTGGAGACGGCGACGCTCGGGATGACCATGGGTGAGCCGAAGACCCTCACGACCTTGAATGAGTCGTTCGACAGAATCCGCTCCCAGGCGCTGCCCGTGGACATGTCGATGGAGCTCATCACCAGAACGGCGGAACGGAAATGGACCTGACAGGCGCCGAGTGGCGCAAGTCGCGCCACAGCACTGACAACGGTGGCGACTGCGTCGAGGTCGCAGCGCTGGCCGGGCTCATCGCGGTCAGAGACAGCAAGAACCCGCAGGCAGGGCACCTTTCCTTCAGCCGTGCGGCCTTTGATGGCCTCGTGACCCGGATCAAGGCCGGGCGACTGGGGTAATCCGGTTCTATTCGATCGGGAGGTACACCCGGAACCGGGTGTCGCCGGGTGCCGACTCCACCCGGATGTCCCCGTGGTGCCGCACCACGATGCGGTGGGAGATGTCCAGCCCGAGACCGGTGCCCTCGCCGACCGGCTTGGTGGTGAAGAACGGCTCGAAGATGCGCGGCCGGATCTGCGCCGGGATGCCGGGCCCGGTGTCGGCCACCTCGACGAAGAGCCGGTCGTCGACCCGGCCGGTGCGTACGGTCAGGGTCCCGGAGCCGCCCATCGCGCTGAGCGCGTTGTCGATGAGGTTGGTCCACACCTGGTTGAGCTCCGCGGGGTAGGCCGGGATGCGCGGGAGGCTCTTGTCGTACTCCTTGACCAATTTCACGCCTGCGGGGAACTTGCCGTGCAGCATCACCAGCGTGGCGTGGAGCAGCTCGTGCACGTCGACGGTCTGGTGCGGGGACCGGTCGAGGCTGGAGTACTGCTTGGCCGCGCCGACGAGCCCGGAGATACGGGTCACCGCGTCGTCGATCTCGCCCATCAGAAGTTCGGTGTCGATCGCGTAGGTGAGCCACCGCACCGCGCTGTCGAGGTTCTCGGCGCCGATGGCTCCGGCGATCCGCTCCAGCCACTGCGCGTCGAGACCGCCGGCGACCAGCGTGGGCGCCAGATCCCAGCCGCCCGCGACATCGTGCTCGTCGAGCCAGTCCCCGAGCTCGTCCTCGGCGTCCGAGGCCTCCAGCGCCGACAGCTCGGGCGCCGAGGCGGCGTGCTTGACCGCAGCCTCCTGCAGCTCGACGAGCTCGTGCAGCCGCCGGCCGTCCAGCCGGGCATCAGCGATCATGGCCAGCTTGTGCCGCATGCCCGCGACCCGTTCGCGCAGCACGGCGGTCGCCCGCACCGCCGCGGCGGCCGGGTTGTTCAGCTCGTGGGTGAGCCCGGCCGACAAGGCGCCGAGCGCGACCAGCCGTTCCCGCTCCCCGACGATCGTCTGGTTGTCGCGCATGCCGAAGAACAGTCCCTCCAGCAGGTGCATCGCCATCGGCGACCATTCGCGTATCGAGTCGGCGAAGGTCTCGGCGGGCAGCACGAAGAGCTCGGCGTCGGTGATCGCGCGCAGGCTGTTGAGATAGACCTGATCGACCTGGTCGCCGAGGTAGGCCTGGGTCGCGCCGCCGTACACCCCGCGCTGCTCGGTGCGGCTGGTCTCGACCTCCTCGCCGTGCACGCGCCGCGAGATCGCGACCGTGCCGCTCAGCACCACGTAGAAGCAGGTGGCCGGATCGCCCTCGGCGTACACCAGATCGCCCGCGAGCCGGTTCTCCACCCTGCCCTGCTCCGCGAGCCGCTCCAACTGGTCGCCGTCGAGGGACTCGAACAGGAACAGCGTGTGCAGTTCCTCCGGGGTCAGCCGCTCACGCTCACTGCTCATCTCGCCGCCTCATTCCGCCTCGTGCTCCACTACCCGTGGCCATCGCCGCACGCCGCCCACGCCGCACCGACTCGCCCCGCTCAATGCGACGCCTCGCATGTTCACTGTGCCGCCAGATAGCGGTGGACGAGCGCGACCGCCATCGCGCCCTCCCCCACCGCGGACGCGACCCGCTTGAGCGACTCCGACCGTACGTCACCCGCTGCGAACACGCCGGGCACGCTGCTCTCCAGGTAGTAGGGATCGCGCCGCAGCGTCCACCCTGCGGGCCGTTCGCCCCCGGTGATCAGGTCGGGCCCGGTCAGCACGAAGCCGCGCTCGTCCCGGCTGACCACCTTCTCGAGCCAGTCCGTACGGGGCTGTGCGCCGATGAAGATGAACAACCAGGAGGTCTCGACGGTGCGCGTCGCGTCCGAGCGGGGGTCCCGCAGCACGAGCCGTTCCAGCCGCCCGCCGCCCTCGGCGCCGGCCACCTCGACGTGCGGGTGCACCTCGATGTTGCCGATCCGCTCGATCTGCTCGATCAGATACTGCGACATCGACCGGCGCAGGTCGCCGCCACGGATGAGGATGTGCACGCGGGAGGCGTAGCGGGCGAAGTGCACGGCCGCCTGACCGGCAGAGTTCGCGCCGCCCACGATGTAGACCTCCTCGCCGGAGCAGCTGGGGGCCTCGGTCGACGCCGAACCGTAGAACACGCCGCTGCCGGTGAGCTCCGCCAGGCCGGGCGCCTCCAGCATGCGGTAGGACACGCCGGTGGCGAGCACGACGGCATGGGTGGCGAGGCAGGTGCCGTCGCCGAAGCGCAGCAGCCGGGTCGACCCGGCGGGCTCCATCCCGACGACCTCGCGGGTGGTGAGCAGTT
>NZ_JABVEB010000135.1 GCF_014323665.1 Actinomadura sp. HBU206391
GCTCTGCACCGCACTCAAGACCAAAAAGGTCTCCTGCTACACCGGCGTCGTCTCAGGCAGCGCCCACGGCAACGCCTTCCTCGACAACACCGGAATCCGCGACAAAGTCCTCAAATGGATCCAAGCCCACGACTGACGGCGATGGCATAGGTGAACCGCCGCCCCCGAGGGCCGGTGCGCATGTCCCGCGAGCGACCGGCCACGGGATCGTCGGCCGTACCGACCGTAGGCGTCAGGGTCGCTGCGGAAGTTCGGCGTCGATCAGGGCCTTGGCCTCCAGCCAGTGCAGGTGCGCCAGGGCCTGAGCGAGTTCGACGTGCCCGTTGCAGAACCACACGGCATTCTCCAGGTGGCCCACCCAGCCGGCTCTGGCCCGTGCCTCCTGTGCGGCCTCCGCCTCCCGGCTCAGAGCGAAGTGGACGAGGGTGAAGGTCGACGACAGATCCTGGCCATCAGGGACGTCGCGGAGATCGAGACCGCAGACGTAGCAGTGCGGCGGCAACATGACGACCATCTTCGCGCAGCCGTATCCGGTGCGGGTGACATCGGTGCCGCGAAAGGTGGAGGGAGACGGCGGTGGCGACCGACTCGGCCGCGGTGGTCAGCCACGGGGTCGTCCCATTCGGGGTTCTGGCCGCTTCGACCGCCATCCGGCGGCCGAGGGACTCATTCGGGATAGGCGTGGGTCTCTGTGGCCTTGACCGCGGCCCAGACCTGTCGGCCGGGGGTCAGGTCGAGGTCGGCGACGGCGGCCGGTGTGACGTCGGCCGAGACGACGATCGGCCCACCGAGATGGATGCGGACGTTGTCGCCGTGCCGTTCGATGCCCTCGATCGTGGCCTGCCACAGGTTGCGCGGGCTGCCGTCCGGACGGGTGCGGTAGAGGGCGACGGCGGCGGGCGGGAAGGCGACGAACGCCGGCCCGTCGAGATGCTCGGCGACGTTGAACCGGATGTCTCCGACCATGACCTGCCGATCGGCGGCGGTCCCCCGATACAGGTTGAGGCCGACCAGACGGGCGACATAGTCGGTCCGCGGATGGCGGGCGACCTCGGCCGGCGTGCCCTGCTGCACGATCCGGCCGTGTTCCAGGACCACCAGCCGGTCGGCCAGGACCATGGCGTCCAGCGGGTCGTGGGTGACCAGGACGGTGGCGCCTTCGAAATCCGCCAGGTGCCGGCGTAGCTGCGAACGGATCTGCAGCCGGGTGTGGGCGTCCAGTGCGGCCAGCGGCTCGTCGAGCAACAGCACACGAGGCTCTACGGCGAGGGCCCGGGCCAGGGCGACGCGCTGCGCCTGCCCGCCCGACAGCCGCCGGGGCTTGGCGCCGGCATGCTCGGTCAGGCCGACCCGCTCCAGCCAGGCGGCCGCGGCGCGGCGCGCCGCGGACTTGGCGGCACCATGACAGCGAGGGCCGAAGGCGATGTTGTCCAGGGCCGACAGGTGCGGAAAGAGCAGGTATTCCTGGAAGACCATGCCGATCGGACGGTGTTCGGTCGGCAGGGTGTGCAGCGGCCGCCCGTCCAGGTCGATGCGGCCGTCGGACAGGGCGGTGAGCCCGGCGAGGGCGCGCAGCGCGGTCGTCTTGCCCGCGCCGTTGGGGCCCAGCAGAGCGACGACCTCGCCGGCGGCGACGGTGAGGTCGATCTCCAGCCGGAATCGAGGGCGCTCGACGATGAGGTGGGCGCGCAGGGTCATGGGCTGCTGATCCACCGGTCCCGTAGGCCGACCAGGATGAGGACCGAGACGACGAGCAGGACGAGGCTGAGCACGATCGCGGCCTCGGGCTCGATCTCCAGAGCGAGGTAGACGGCCAGCGGCATGGTCTGGGTCCGGCCGGGGAAGTTGCCGGCGAAGGTGATGGTGGCGCCGAACTCGCCCAGCGCGCGGGCCCAGCACAGCACGGCTCCGGCCACGACGCCCGGGGCGATCATGGGCAGCGTGACGCGGCGGAAGACAATCCAGCGGGAGGCGCCCAGGGTGGCGGCGGCCTCCTCGAACCGCAGGTCGGACGCGCGCAGCGCGCCCTCGACGCTGATCACCAGGAACGGCATCGCCACGAACGCCTCGGCCACCACTACGCCGGCGGTGGTGAAGGGCAGCGAGATCCCGAAGGCCGCCTCCAGCCACTGGCCGATCAGACCACGGCGGCCGAACACCAGCAGCAACGCGACGCCGCCCACCACCGGGGGCAGCACCAACGGGACGGTGACCAGCGCCCGCACCAGGCGTCTGCCGGGAAAGGACAACCGCGCCAGCAGCCACGCCAGGGGCACGCCGAACAGCAGGCACAGCAGCATGGCGGCGGTGGCGGTCACGAGCGACAACCGCAGCGCCTCGCGCACCTGCGGCTCGGTCAGCCGCTGAGCCAAGGTCGACCAGGGAGCGCGCACCAGCAGCCCGGCCAGCGGCAGCACCAGGAACACCAGGCCGACGACGGCGGGCAGGACGAGCACCCAGGGCAGGCTGCCTCTCGTCCGGCCATGGCCGCGCGCGGCACGCTCACGGCCGGCCGGCTTCGTGGAGGGGATCATCCGATCACGGGGCGTCGAATCCGGCCTTCCCCGGCACGTTTCGCACGAACGTCACCGGCCCAAGGCGCTTTGACAACACGGCCTCCTTCACTGCCTCACTGCACCGACGGGGTCGGGACCTCCACGACGGCGCCGGTGGATTGATCACGGCGATCACCATCACCCGCCTCCGAGCGACTCGTCGGCGGCCTGGCCATACCCTCGCATAATCCGGTTCCAATGCCTATATTCCATGGCAGTCACCGCGGGATGCCCATCGATCTCCTAGCACCTGCAGGAGGTCCGGACGTACGATCCCCGGCACGGAACTCCGAGTCACGGGGCCGGGGCAGGCGACGTCTCGGACTCGGCCGGTCGACCGAACCGCATCAGCAGTCACGGGAGTTTCCAGCTCATTCCGCATATCGGCATGAACCCGCCGATTAAGGGGACCTACTGGGCGCTACACCATGCGGCGATACCAGGCGATGTCAAAGGAGCGACGGTCATGGGCCTGTTCAACCGGTCGAGGCGAACGAAGATGAGCACTCACAAGCCGACGTGGCGGGAACGCCGGGCCGCGGAGCGGACCGCCAAGGCCGAGGCCAGGCTGCAAGAGACCGAACAGAAGATCCACGAGATCGCCGACGAGATCCGCGGCGACGTCAACGGACCAAGGTGATCTGCGTATAGAGCCCCGCCTGGTGGCGGGCGGCACGGCGGGTCAGCCGGCGCGGGACCGCCACCGGCCGAGGGCCGCCGACGAACTCAGAGCTTGTACAGCTTGTGGTAGGGCGACGTGATTCGCTCGGTCCGCTGACCGAAATCGACCAGCACGGCGACCTCGTCCTCGACACCGATGACCCGGCCGAGGCCGTACTTGTCGTGGGTCACCCGATCGTCCAGAGCGAACGTCTCGATCGTCGGCGCGACAGAGGGGACGTTGAAGGGACTGCCAGGCAACTGGCGGCGGGTCGTAGCGCGGGGTCGTTTCATCATTACCAGTATGCGCCCACTTGGCCGGATACGGGGCGTTTCCTGTCAGTCAATCGGCTTGGACATGAACCCTGCACGCGTCCGGCCTGCTCACCCGGCGGCCGGCGGCGCCGGCCGCGCGGCCCGGCGCGACACCATTCGGCGGCCACCGAAACGGCTGCCATGTACCGTGGCGCTCATGTCCGCGCGATGGGATACAACGGACGCCTGGGTCTTCGCCTCCATCGAAGGCACCGGTCTTGACGACGGCTACACCCTCGCCCAGATCATCTCGAAGTCCGAAGGCATCAGGCACGCCTCCCTGGAGGAGGACGAGCTCGTCCGTGCGGTTCCCCGTCTGATCGCCGCGGGCCTGATCGGCGCGGACGCGCAGGCCGATCGCTACTGGCATACCGAGGCCGGCCAGGAGCTGTACCGGAAGCGGATGAAGGGCCACGGCCTGTTCGGCTGGAGCGAGGCACTGCTCCCGGGGTTCCGCAAACTCGGCGATCCTCAGGACGGCCACTGGTCCCTGCCGGCCGGAGCCTACGACCGCGCGTACCAGGAGTACCGCAAGAAGACGAAAGAGCTGCTCAAGAGACACGACGTCACCCCCGCCGAACCGGAAGACGGGCCTTAGGGCCCCCTACCTGGCTCATCTCACGTCGAGACCGGCCGTAGTCAACGCCTTAGCCCGGCACCGCCCGCGAATCATGCCGACACGCCACTGACATCGACTCAGCGCGTGCACTCACCGGAACGCGCCGCGAGTTCCGCCACCAGCCGGAGGTCGATGACCGCGGCCGGTCCCGTGGCGTTCGCGGTCAGGGCGAGATAGTGCGGCCGGAATCCGGGCGGGACGGCGAAGCAGAGCGGGCCGGCGGCGGCCGGTGACGTGGCCCGGGCGGTGTCGCGGAACGGCTCCAGCACCGCGGCGCAGGGCGGTACGGTCACGAGCCGAGCGTGCCCTTGCCCGATGCCGATCAGCCGCACCCGGGCGGTGCCGTCGGACCGGCGGGCGTCGCCTCGGAAGACGGTCCGGACGGGGAGCGTCACCACCTCGAACTCGCCGAGCCAGCCGGGTGCTCCCGCCGGCGGCGGCGTCGTCCCCGGCGGCCCGGTCACCTGGACGGTGACGTCGTCGTCGGTCTCGACGACCTCGCCGATCCCGCCGATCTCGGCGGGCGCCGGCCACCACACGGTGTCCTCCGGCAGAGCGCCGGGGCCGCGGATCGGTGGCGGAGATCTCGGGGCCGCGCGACACGAGTGTCACGGCGAGCACCACCACCACGACGCACCCGATCACCAATGTGGTCACCGCCATGCCACGTGGCACGATGGGCGGGCCGACCGCGGCCAGGCATCCGCGGAGCAGGAGCGCTCCGACCGTCGAGGCGAGGATCGTCAGCCAGACGACGAGCACGTCAACGAATGGCCGGAAATGCCGGAGCCCGACGTACTCGCCCACGGTCCGCACACCCGTCACGCGGTCGGTGAGGGAGGACCGGTGCACGACCACCGGCTCGCCGGGCTCGCCGTCCGCCGCGTTCCCGTCCCACGGCGTGATGTCGAGCGTGCGGCCGTTCGCCACACGGGCCTCCACGTGATACCAACCGGCGACACCGTTCCCGTCCGGATCGACGCGATCGTGCCGGGACACCACCGCGTGCTGACGGTAGGTCGGCGCGACCGCCTCGGCCGCCCAGAGGGTCAGCACGGTCGCCGGGACACCCGTCAGGGCGACCGCGACGAGCGACACCGCCACCCAGGACAGGCTTGACGACCATTCCGAGGGGCCGGACCGGGTGACGCGATTCCGCCCGTCGCCGTCTCGCATGCCGGCTCAGCTCCCCTCGCGTCGTGCGTTCGACGTCCGCGAGCCGATACCCGTTTCCCTAGGAGCGAGAAATGAACGCCGTCGGCGCCGTCGCCATGATCCGGCGATGGCTGCGGGACGCGCGAAATGATCTAATCGGGTTCCGAGCGTTCTTACCCTTCGGAGGCGCTTCGTGCTCGGTTCCCCCTCTCAGTTCCCTGTCCCTGGAGAGCCCGTCCCGCGCACCCTCGCCCGGCTTCGGGAGATCGGCCCGGTCGTCCCGCTCGAGTTCCCCGGCGACGTCAAGGTCTGGGCGGTGACCAACTATGCCGCGCTCGCCGAAATGCTCGGCCACGACAACGAACTCGTCAGCATGAACCCCAAGCACTGGGTGGCCCTGCACGACGGGACCATCCCTCCGGACTGGCCGCTGCGCGCCCTGATCGAAGGCGACCACCTGCAGGTCCTCGACGGTGCCGACCATCGGCGGCTGCGGAGCCTGATCGGCCGGGCGTTCACCGCAGCGCGGGTCGAGGCACTGGCTCCGCGCATCGAGGAGATGACGGCGGAGCTGCTCGATGACGTGGTGGCGACCGGCGACGGGGTGGACCTGGCGTCCGCCTTCACCGAGCCATTGCCCATGTCGGTGATCTGTGAGCTGTACGGCATCCCCGAGCCGGAGCGGTCCCCGCTCCGGACCTGGACCAACACACTGATCACGCCGACGAGTACAGGTGAACAGACGCAGGCGGCCCAGGGCGAGATGTTCGGCTATCTGACCGAACTCGTGGAACGCAAGCGCCGCGACCCGGGTGAGGACCTCACGACCGGGCTGGTCCGTGCGCATGACGAGGGCGACCGCCTGTCCAGCACCGAACTGGTGACCAATCTCTTTCTGATCCTCATGGCCGGGCACGAGACCACCGTGCGCATGCTCGGACACGCCATCGTGTCCCTGTGCACCCACCCCGAGCAGCGCGCCTTGGCCGTGTCGGGGGACCTCTGGCCGCAGGTGGTGGAGGAGACCCTCCGCAATCACCCATCCGTGATCACCGCTCCGTTCAGGTACACGGTGACGGACGTGACGCTCGCCGGGGTGCGCGTCCCCGCCGGTGAGGCGCTGCTGTCGTGCTACGGAGGGGCCGGGACGGACACCGATCAGTACGGTGAGACCGCCGACCGGTTCGACATCACCCGCGAACAGAAAGGGCACCTGTCGTTCGGCCACGGCCCGCATTTCTGCATCGGGGCGTCACTCGCCCGCCTCGAGGGCCGTATCGCGCTCTCCGCACTGTTCACCCGGCTGCCACGGCTGCGGCTCGCCATCGACGCGGACCGGATTCCGTACTCTCCGTCCTTCATCACCTACGGCCCGCTGTCGCTGCCCGTGAACCTCGGCCTCGCCGAAGAGCGGACGGAGGAACGGTCGCCCGCACCGGTATGAGTCGGCCTGGCCCGGGCGGCCTGCCGATCAGGCTCGCCGGCCGTACGGGCCCGCGTTCACGCGGTCGTCTCACCTCTGCCGTCGGCCCGTGCGGTGGCCTGGGTATCAACGCCTGGACGCCCTGGGCTCAGGGCCCGGCATGGGTGCCGTTCGGGGGCGCCGGGCCGGCAGCCGACGAGGAGCACCACCGTGGACGAACATCGCACCACCTGTGAGACCTACAGGTCCGTCCGGTTCACCGTCGAGGCCGGGACGCCGTTCGATGACTTCCGCGCCGACTACGAACAGTCGGTCCCGGACTATCCGGCGGAGCGTTTCGGCGAGCTCGTGGCGCGCGACGCCGGCTGGCAGGAGGTCCTCGACCTCGCCTGGGAGTCCGCCCCTCATGACTTCATGATCTATTGGAGGTACGAGGCGTACCCGATGATGCGGCTGGCGGGCGACCGCTTCCGGTGCGTGGAGTACCTGATGGGCAATCACACCATCGCCGAACGCATGTTCCGGCACAACCCCTCGGCCCTGCTCTACGCGCCACTGCGCACCGTCATCGTCGAAGGGGCCGACGGTGTCACCCGCCTGTCCATGGACCAGCCCAGCGCGCAGTTCCGCAGCCTCGGTGATCCGCGGATCACCGAGGTGGGGATCGAACTGGACCGGAAGGTCGCGGCACTGTTGCGGCACCTGGCGGTGCCCGTTCCGGACGTTCTCACCGGCGACTGATGCGCCCAGGGCGCCCGTACTCGAGCGGCCGGGCGATCTCCTGGCCGGTCGCGTACGCCGGAAGGCACTCCGGTCCCAGGTCGCGGACCCCGATCCGGCGGTGTGGTGGCGTGTCGCTATAGCTTCTACCGACAACGTCATCTTCTAAGGAGCCGGGTGCTGTGCGTGCGACCGAGATCGTGTTGCCGGGCGTCGGGGAGCCGGACGTGTTGCAGGTGCGCGTCCGCGACCTGCCCGCCCCGACGGCGGGCCAGGCGCTGGTCCGGGTGGAGGCGAGCGGGGTGTCGTTCGCCGAACAGCAGATGCGCCGGGACGGCTACCTCGGCCGGCCCGCCTTCCCGTTCGTGCCCGGACATGACCTGGTCGGCGTGGTGGAGGCGCTCGGTGCGGAGGCGTCTGCAGACGATCGCCTGCAGGTGGGCCGGCAGGTCGCCGCGCTGACCAGGACGGGCGCCTGGGCCGACCGGGTGCTGCTCGACGCCGCGGATCTGGTGCCGCTGCCCGACGGCGTCGAACCCGCGGAGGCCGAGACGCTGGTGGCCGACGGGGTGACCGCCTGGCGGCTGCTGCACCGGGCGGCCAAGGTACGGCGGGGTCAGGTGATCGTCGTGCTCGGCGCGAACGGTGGGGTGGGCTCGACCCTGGTCCAGCTGGCCAGGCACGCCGGGATCCAGGTGATCGGCACCGCCTCGGCCCGCCACCACGACGCGGTCCGCCGGCTCGGCGCCGTCCCGATCGACCACCGCGACGACGTACTGGCCAAGGTCCTCGAACTCGCCCCCGAAGGTGTGGCGGCCGTGTTCGACCACGTCGGCGGTCCAGGCATCGTCGACTCGTGGCGGATGCTGGCACGCGGCGGGAGCCTCGTCTGCTACGGCACGGCCGCGACCAGCGACGCGCCGGGAGATCCGCGCCTGCCGGTGCTCAGGCTGCTGGCCCGGCTGACGGTGTGGAACCTGCTGCCGAACGGCCGGCTCGCCATGTTCTTCGATCTCTGGGCCGGCAAGGGGCGCCGCCCGGAGCGTTACCGGGCCGAGCTTCGGGAGGATCTCGGGCAGGTGTTCGCGATGCTGGCCAAGGGCGAGATCACCGCGCAGGTCGCCGCCACGTTCCCGCTGGCCGAGGCCGCGGACGCGTTGCGACACGCCGAATCCGGCGACATCACCGGGAAGGTCGTCCTGGTGCCCTGATCCGGACCTGGACGGCCAGCTCCCCCAAGTGGCGAAGAAGACGTCGTCGAACGACTTCGGGAACGGGCGGTTTCGGTCGGCGGGAACAAAGCGGCCTCCCGGCTGGGCACGCGTAAGGCGTTGATCACTGGACGTTAAACGGCGGAGGGGCTCCCGCAACGTTGCCGAGTCAATAAGCACACCGGCGAGTTCTGGACTATGGTGGGGGCCGGTTGATCTCGTGCTGATTTGGAGTTGGTCCGGTGACCGCGCCCAAGGGCCCACCCTCCCGCAACATTGCGAATGACGTGCCCACTCCGGCCCGAATGTACGATTATTCGCTCGGCGGTAAGGACAACTACGCGGTCGACCGCGAAGCCGTGCTGGAGGTGAACCGCCGACTCCCAGGCGGTCTCGACATCGCGCGGCAGAATCGGCTCTTCCTCTATCGCGCGGTAAGGTTCCTGGCCCGAGACGCCGGCATTCGCCAGTTCCTCGACCTGGGCAGCGGATTGCCGACGCAACAGAACGTGCATCACGTCGCCCAGGAATTCCAACCGGACGCGCATGTCGTCTATGTCGACAACGACCCCGTCGTGTTGACGCATGGCCGGGCATTGCTGGCCGAGAATGACCAGACCAAGGTCATCATGGCCGACATCACCGAGACATCGGAGATCCTGGCGAATGAGCAGGTGCGCCAGCTCATCGACCTCTCCAAGCCGGTCGCCGTGCTATGCCTGTCCGTCGGGCACTCCATTCCGGACGATGTGACATTGCGCGATATGCTCGCTACTTTGGCGGACGCGATCTGCCCGGGCAGTTACCTGGCGTTCTCCCAGGCCGCGACAGTGGCACCGGAACAGGCGGCCATCGCCACCGGAGTGGCCACCGGCCTCGGCATGAAATGGAAGACGCGCACGACGGAAGAGGTCAGCGCACTCCTACCGGACCTCGAGCCGGTGGAGCCCGGGCTGATCGACGTCGATGACTGGCGACCCGACCCCACGCAACCGCCGTTGCCCCCGGTCGACGCTCCGTTGCTGCCCTTCATCGGGGTGCGGGCCCAGAACGAGGCTTTCAAGGACTCCATGGAGTTCGGCGGAGTGCTGCTCAAGCCCTGATGTCGATCCCACCGGCTGACCGGCTCATCCGCCGGCCGCTCAGGCGCAGAAATCCGAGATGGTGTCGGTCAGGACGTCGGTGAGCCGGTGCAGGGCGGCGATGTCCGCCCACTCGGTGGCGGCGTGGGCTCCTCCCCCGTCGACGCCGAAGAGCAGGCAGGGGATTCCGGCCGCGTCCAGGAGGGCACAGTCGGTCCAGAAGGGTTCTGCTCGGATGACCGGCGGGCGTCCGAGCGCCGACTCGGCGTGACGCAGCAGCGTGTGCACGATGGGCGCCTGACGGTCGGCTTCGAAGGGCTCGCGGTGCAGGCCGCGGTGCAGTCGGTAGTGGAAGTCGGGGACGGTGTCGGTGAGGTCATCGAGGATGGCGGTCAGTTCCACCTGGACGTCCTCGGCACTCTCGCCGGGCACGGTGCGGCGCTCGATCGTGATGCGGCAGCGCGCCGGGTAGGTGGAGGGTTCCTCCCCGCCGTGGATGACCGAGGCGTGCACGGTGCCGGCGCCGAGGAGCGGGTGCGGTGAGGCCTGGGCGAGGCGGTGGCCCCACGTTTCGAGGGCGACGAGGAAATGACCGGCCTTGGCTATGGCGTCGATGCCGAGCTCGGGCCGTGAGCCGTGGGCCGCGCGGCCTTCGATGACGACCTCGAACCATGCGAAGCCCTTGTGCGCGAGGGTCACTTCGAGATGGCTCGGCTCGGTGACGATGGCCGCGTCGGCGGTGAAGGACTCCAGCACCTCCTCGGTGCCGAAACTGGCGTGTTCCTCGTCGGCGACGCAGGCGACGAGAACGTCGCCGCGCAGCGGCCCCCGCTCTCTGGCGCGGGCGGTGGCGGTCATCATGGCCGCGATGCCGCTTTTCATGTCGAAGGCGCCACGGCCGAAGATCTTGCCGTCGTGAATCCGCGGGCCGAGCGGGTCGCCGTCGTAGCCGGCGCGGCTGACGGTGTCGAGATGGCCGTTGAGCATCAGCGAGCGGCCGCCGCCGGTGCCACGGGCGACGGCGACGACCGACGGGCGTCCTGGCCGCCTCTCCAGCCGGTGCACCTCGAATCCGCGGGCGGCGAGCCAGTCACCGCAGAAACCGGCGATGACGGCCTCGCCCGCTCCGCCGGGTACGAGATCTGGATTGACGGAGTCGATGGAGATGAGGTCCGCAAGGAGTCGGACCGGGTCGAGCTTGTCGATGGCCATGGCTCTCTTCTTGGTCGGGCGGCCGGTGGGCAGCCCCGCCGCTGAGCGGGACTGCCTGCCGCGCCGCTGACTTCAGTGCTGGTTGGCGGCGGTGCCCTCGGTGCTCAGCAGCACGACGGTGTCGGCGCCGCCCACGGCCAGGGACTCACGGCGCGCGGCTCCGTCCGCCCCGGTGAGGGCCCAGCGCAGACCGGCCAGCGATGCCGCCCCGCACGGGCCGGAGGAGACGCCGAACGCGCCCAGGTCGCCTGCCGCCCGGGCACTTTCCGCGTCGGTGACGGCGACCGCCGCGTCCAGGCCATCGCGCAGATACGGCCAGGCCAGGCTGGACGGTGTGCCGCAGTTGAGCCCGGCCATGATCGTGGTGCCGGTGTTCACCGTACGCGGGCGGCCTTCGGTGAGACTCGCCAGCACGCACGCCGCGACATCGGGCTCCACGGCCAGCAGGGAAGGCGGCCGGCGGGCGGGGCGGCTGCGGTAGTGCGCGACGGCCGCCTGGGCGAGCGATCCCACGCCCACCGGGACGGCGACCAGACCGGCCGCTTCCGCGCCTGAGGCGTCCAGTTGCTCGTCGATCTCCGCGAACAGGGTGGAGTATCCCGCGACGATCCAGCCGGGCACCTCCTCATAGCCCGGCCAGGCGGTGTCCTGGAGCAAGACCGACGACGGCTGCTCGGCCGCCAGGCGCGCCCGGCGCACCGTGTCGTCGTAGCTCCCGGGGACCCGGGTCACCTCGGCGCCTTCGGCGGCGATGGCGCCGACGGCCGCCGGGTGCACGCCGCCGGCGACGAAGATTCCGGCCGGCAGCCCGAGCAGGCGCGCGATGTGCGCGACCGCACGGCCGTGGTTGCCGTCGGTGGCGGTGACGAGCCGCACCGGGGGGCGGGTCGCGAGTCGCTCACGCAGTTCGTCCAGCGTCTCGGGAGCCGTACCGCCGACATGTTCCGACAGCGCCCGGTGGATCGCCCAAGCGGCGCCGAGGACCTTGAAGGCGGGCAGGCCGAGGCGGGCGGACTCGTCCTTGACGAAGACACGACCCACCCCGAGTTCCGCCGCGAGCGCGGGCACCTCGGTCAGCGGGGTCGGCGCGAAACCCGGCAAGGTGGCGTGGAAGTCCCGCACCTCGCGCGGGGCGGGCGCACAGGTCCAGGTTCGGGCCGCCGGCCGCGCATACCACGGGGGTCGCGGTACGGCGTCGGGGGCGGCATGGGCGCGGACCGGCGGAGTGCTGTGCATGACGAACACGCTGCACCACCCAGGTCATATCGGTCCAGCGCTCCGCGCACGTCTTCGAGCGGGAGCGACGGCGCAGCGACGTTCGGCTATGGCGCGTAGACCGGGGCCAGGTCGATGAAGATGCGGTAATGATCGATGGCCCGGCAGGCGGCGCTGACGAGACCCAACCCGCCACAAACCTCGATCCTGCTGGACGAGGCGGTACTCCTCCGTCGCGTCGGCGGGCCTGGCGTGATGCCACATTGCGCCGGCTCGTAGGCCAGCGTCATGGTCGGGCACCGAACCCTACCGCGAACGCCCGCTTCAAGTAGTCCCAGACCTGTGCGGTCAGCACGCCGCGGGTCGCGGCCTCAGGCCCCTTCCCTTCGATCTTGGCGTAGATCGACGAGATCATGGACCTGTCCCCGCCGGCCATGTCCCTCATCACCCCGGTCCACCGCTGGGCCAGCTCCTGCACGGCGGGATCCGCCGGGTCTGTTCCGCGTTCGATGTGCGCACCGATCTCGTCGGCGATCTCCGTTCCCCGTCGCTGCCACTCGGCGAACTTCTCCGGGAAGCCGGGCTCCTGGTGTCGTTGTTTCGCCTGCGCCAGTTGCTCGGGCGTGAAGTAGTTCGCCTGCATCATTGCCTCCATCGTTTCGATGAGTTGGTCTATGGACGGCTCTGTGGCCTGCTGGATGGCCTGGAGCAGGGCCATGAGCCGCGCGCGCAAGTGGCGCTGCACCTCGATGTGCTGTTCGACGTTCGTGAGCTGGGCCCGTACCGCCGAGCCGAGATCCTCGAGGTCAGCATCGAGCGACTGGGCGATCTGACTCAATGGCATCCGGAGCTGGCGCAATGCGAGGACCCGGTACAGCCGCCGGACATCGCCGGCCGTGTACACCCGATGCCCGGCCGGTGTGCGCTGCGCGGGCCGCAGCAGTCCGATCTGGTCGAAATGGTGCAGTGCACGGACGGTGAGACCCGTCGCCGCAGCCAGGTCGCCGACTTTCCAGCATCGTTCGTCCATGTGATCACCCGGTTCGACGCTAATACCTGACGTCGCGTCAGGTGCAAGCCCGAACGATGGTCGGGTTCTGAGCTTGCACCTGACGCCGCGTCAGGCAACACCATCGATCAGTGGACCCCTCTGCGCCGGACGTGAAGCGCCCGGCCGGTTCGCCATGGGACTCCTCAGAACCGCGCCCAACGATAGGAGAAGAGATCATGCGCATCAGATACTCGACCCGCAAATCCGGTGGGCGCTTTCGGCGCGTGGCGGCCGGAGCCGGCATCGTCGTCGCACTGACCGCCGTCCTCACCACCCCGGCGGACACCGGCGTGCACGGTGTCGCGGTCGTGACCGAGTTTCCCGTCACGGCGGGGGCCGGCCCGACCTTCGTCGCCGCCGGCACGGGCAGCACGGTGTGGTTCACAGAACTCAAGGGCAATCGGATCGGACGCATGACACCTGGCGGCAAACTCACCGAATTCCCGATCCCGACGGCGAACAGCGCTCCGCTCGACATCACCGCTGGCCCGGACGGCACCATGTGGTTCACCGAGTTCCTCGGTAACCGGATCGGCCGCGTCACCGGCACCGGCCACATCACCGAATTCCCGATACCCACCGCGGACAGCCGTCCAGAAGGCATCACCGCCGGCCCGGACGGGAATCTATGGTTCGCCGAGGGGGCCGGCAACAAGATCGGACGTATCACCTCGGCGGGCAGGGTCACCGAGTTCCCGCTGCCCAACCCCGACAGCGCGCCCCACAACATCACGGCCGGCCCGGACGGCGCCATGTGGTTCACCGAACCGGGTGCCGACCGGATCGGCCGCATCACCCTCGCCGGGCAGATCAGCGAGTTCACGCTCCCGGCTCCGCAACGCAAACCGCATCGCATCGTCACCGGTCCGGACGGCAACCTGTGGTTCACCGAGCGGGCCGTCGACCGGATCGGGCGCATCACACCGACCGGAGAGATCACCGAGTTTCAGCTCACCGAGGGCCGGCTCCCCCTCGACATCACCGTCGGCGCGGATGGCAACCTGTGGTTCACCGAGCGGGCCGCCAACTGTATCGGACGGATCACTCTCGCCGGTGAGATCGCAGAGTTCGCGATACCCACACCGGCCACCGAACCACTCGGCATCACAGCGGGAGCCGACAGGACCGTCTGGTTCGCCGAGGGCAACGCCGACAAGATCGGGCGGCTTCGCCCTCCGCTTCACCCCGAAGACGGATCCGGTTGCCCGTGACACCGCCCTCGTGACCTGACGAGCGGTGGATCGCCGGTGTTCGGTGGCGTGCGTTGCTTACCGGGGCTGGGGTCGTAGCCCGTCGAGGATGAGCTGGGCGATGTGTGCTGAGCGCTTGCGGCTGGTCTCTGCGCCGGCGTGGCGGATCGCGGCGAAGGCGCCGGCGACCAGTGCCATCACCTCGTCGACGGTGAGGTCGTCGCGCACGGCGCCGGCCGCGTGCGCGCGATTCAGCAGGTCTGCGACATGGCGCGTGAGATCTGCCGCGACATCCGGGGCGGCGGTGCGCAGGTCGAACTCGGCGGCCACCAGCGCGCTCTTCACCGCCACGTTCTCGGCGCCGGTGGCCATCATCCGGGACAGCAGCGTGAACAGGGCTGCGGGATCGCCGGTGGCGGCGAGCACTTCCGCCTCCGCCACCAGTTGCTTCAGCTGATCGGTCGCGACGGCGAGATACAGCGCTTCCTTGGCCGGGAAGTGCCGGTGGACGGTGCCGGGGCCAACGCCCGCGCGGCGGGCGATCTCATCCAGCGAGACGCCAAGGCCCTCCGTCGCGAACAGCCGCTGCGCGGTCCGCAGGACCCGCTCGCGATTGCGGCGTGCGTCAGCGCGTAGCTCGCGGTCGCTCCGCTGGGCCGTCGGCG
>NZ_JABVEB010000136.1 GCF_014323665.1 Actinomadura sp. HBU206391
CACCCGATGAACTTACCGGAGAAAGCGCTGTGGCCGGACGACCTCCCCCACAGAGGGATGTCGTCCGGCCACAGATGCTCGGTCAACCGTCCGAGAGCTCGCTAGGCGAGATCAACTCGGCGACACGTCACGTCTCACTGACCGCCCGACAGCTTCTCGCGCAGGGCCGCAAGAGCCTCGTCGGAGGCCAGAGCGCCGCCGCCCTCGGTAGCGGACTCGCCGCCGCCGGAGTAGGACGTCTCGCCCTCTCCGCCACCGCCGCCACCGCCACCGCCGCCCGAGCCGGCCGCCTCGGCCTCGGCCTTGCGTGCCTCCTCGATCTGCTTGCGGTGCGAGTCGAACCGGGTGCGGGCCTCGGCGTACTGCCGCTCCCACGTCTCGCGCTGGTCGTCGAAGCCCTCGAGCCATTCGCCCGTGTCGGCGTCGAATCCCTCGGGGTACTTGTAGTTCCCCTGCTCGTCGTACTCGGCCGGCATGCCGTAGAGCGTCGGGTCGAAGTCCTCTTCCTCGATGCCCGCGGCACTCTCGTTGGCCTGCTTCAGCGAGAGGCTGATGCGACGCCGGTCGAGGTCGATGTCGATGATCTTGACAAAGATCTCGTCGCCGACCTGGACGACCTGCTCGGGAATCTCGACATGCCGCTCCGCCAGCTCGGAGATGTGCACCAGTCCCTCGATGCCCTCCTCCACGCGGACGAACGCGCCGAACGGCACCAGCTTGGTGACCCGGCCGGGAACGACCTGGCCGATCTGGTGCGTACGGGCGAACTGCTGCCAGGGGTCCTCCTGCGTCGCCTTGAGCGACAGCGAGACCCGCTCGCGCTCCATGTCGACGTCGAGAACCTCGACGGTGACCTCCTGGCCGACCTCGACCACCTCTGACGGGTGATCGATGTGCTTCCAGGAGAGCTCGGAGACGTGGACGAGTCCGTCGACGCCGCCCAGATCCACGAACGCGCCGAAGTTGACGATCGAGGATACGACGCCCTTGCGAACCTGGCCCTTCTGCAGCGTGTTGAGGAAGGTCTGTCGGACCTCCGACTGGGTCTGCTCGAGCCAGGCGCGGCGGGACAGGACCACGTTGTTGCGGTTCTTGTCCAGCTCGATGATCTTCGCCTCGAGCTCGCGGCTGACGTACGGCTGAAGATCGCGCACCCGGCGCATCTCCACGAGCGAGGCGGGAAGGAAGCCGCGAAGACCGATGTCGAGGATGAGGCCGCCCTTGACGACCTCGATGACGGTACCGGTGACGATGCCGTCTTCCTCCTTGATCTTCTCGATCGTGCCCCAGGCGCGCTCGTACTGCGCGCGCTTCTTGGACAGGATCAGGCGGCCTTCCTTGTCCTCCTTCTGGAGGACAAGAGCCTCGACGTGATCGCCCACCTTGACGACCTCGTTGGGGTCGACATCGTGCTTGATGGAGAGTTCACGCGAGGGGATGACGCCCTCGGTCTTGTAGCCGATGTCGAGCAAGACCTCGTCTCGGTCGACCTTGACGACAGTGCCCTCGACAATGTCGCCGTCGTTGAAGTACTTGATGGTCTCATCGATCGCGGCGAGGAAGGCTTCCTCGGACCCGATGTCATTGACCGCTACCTGCGGGGTGGTCGAGGTGGCCTCGGTGCTGCTCGTCATGTGTGGGCTGGCTCCGGATACGGACATAGTGGGTGTCGGATGATGCGCGGAGGGCCGTTTATCGTCCCTGCCGAAGACCGGAGGAGACGGAAACCTGCTCCGCCCGAAGAAACTTTCCGATGTCGACCTGACCGAGCGCGAGCCTGCTCCGTCTGAGGTGCGCGCAGACCCACAGCGCAGCGATCAGCATATGGGACCATTCGGCGTGGGTCAATCGCTAGGCGTCAAGAGACCCGCCCTGACCGGTGATGTTCTGCCCGCACAGGCCCGTCCGCGCCCCGGAAAACCAGGGTCCTACTACGGTCGCCGTAGAGATATAGCGCTTGCCGGGCGTCTTGTCCAGCCGCTCCCGCGACCCCCGGATCACCTTGGCGCGTGCCCGTGGGCGGGCGCCGGAGCCCGATGCTGCTGCCCGGGAAACTCCACGCGCGACCCCATCAGTCCATAGATCACGGCGAGCACGATCACTACGCCGGCGAGCATGTGCAGATTCGGCACGATTCCCCCTGCCCCGTCGGGGATGTGCGGCGACGACCGTGCGCCACCGGTCACCCGAACCGGATGAAACCCTCGCAAAGATCATTACCCGGGCCGCCGGTGCGGCTACGCCAGCGCTCGGTAAAGACTGGCTCGCCGGAGCCGCAGCGATGAGCGGGCGAGCCGGGGACGGGCCGAACAGACCGGACCGGACCGGAGGCGTACCGGAGCGGACGGCGCGCGCCGCGCCGGATCCGGGAACCCGGCGCCTCCGCCGCGGTTCAGTGGTTCAGTGGTTCAGTGGCCCGCGTCCTGCAGGGTCCGGCCGGTGCCCATCGAGACGTCGAGCGGCGCGCGCAGCTCGTAGGCGCCGCTCATCTGCTCACGCACCAGCTCCCGCAGCGGCTCCAGCTCACCCGCCGCCACCTCGAACACCAACTCGTCGTGGACCTGCAGCAACATCCTCGACGAGAGGCCCCGCTCGCGCAGAGCACGATCGACGCCCAGGCTCGCGACCTTGACGATGTCGGCGGCCGACCCCTGGATCGGCGCGTTCAGCGCCATCCGCTCGGCCATCTCACGGCGCTGCCGGTTGTCGGAGGTCAGATCCGGCAGATACCGGCGGCGACCGAGAATCGTCTCGGTGTATCCGTCCTGCCGTGCCTTCGCCACGATGTCGCGCAGGTAGTCGCGGATCCCGCCGAACTGCTCGAAATACTCCTCCATCAGCTGGCGCGCCTCGTCCGGCGGGATGCGCAGCTGCTGGGACAGCCCGAACGCCGACAGTCCATAGGCCAGGCCGTAGTTCATCGCCTTGATCCGGTTGCGCAGCTCCCCGTCGACCTGCTCGGGCGGCACACCGAACACCCGCGCGGCGGTGATGGTGTGGAAGTCGGCACCCGAGGTGAACGCCTCGATCAACGCCTCGTCACCGGACAGATGCGCCATGATCCGCAGCTCGATCTGGCTGTAGTCGGCGGTGAGCAGGCACTCGTAGCCCTCCCCCACCACGAACCCCGCCCGGATCTGCCGGCCCTCGGCCGTGCGGATCGGAATCGTCTGCAGGTTCGGGTCGGTCGACGACAGCCGCCCGGTCGCCGCCACCAGCTGGTTGAAGGTCGTGTGGATGCGCCCGGCGTCGTCGGCCATCGGGATCAGCGAGTCGACGATGCTCTTGAGCTTGGCCACCTCACGCCAGCGCAGCAGGTGCTCGAGCACCGGATGCCCGTCGCTCACCAGCAGATTGGTCAGCGCCTCGGAGTCGGTGGTGTAACCGGTCTTGGTCCGCTTGGTCTTGGGCAGGCCCAGCTCATCGAACAGCACCTGCTGGATCTGCTTGGGCGAACCCAGGTTGAAGTCATGTCCGACCGCCGAGTAGGCCAGCTCCTCGACCGCCTTCACCTGACCGCCGAGCGACGACGACAGCGCCGCGAAATGATCGTTGTCGACCGCGATGCCGGTGCGCTCCATGTCCGCGAGCACCCCCACGAGCGGCAGCTCGACCTCGTGCAGCAGCCGCGCCGCGCCGCGCCGTTCCAGATCCTTGTCGAGGGCGTCGGCCAGCTCGACCACGGCGCGGGCCCGCACCGCGAGCTCGTGCGCGACCTCCTCCTCGCCGGAGCCGTCGAGGGTGAGCTGCCCGCTCGTCTCGGTCTCCTCCCTCAGCTCCCGGTGCAGGTACCGCAGCACCAGATCGGCCAGGTCGAAGGACCGCTGCCCCGGCAGCGCCAGATAGGCGGCGAGCGCGGTGTCGCTGGTCAGGCCGTCGAGCGTCAGACCGCGGGCGGCGAACGCGAGCATGGGCCCCTTGGCGTCGTGCATGGCCTTGGGCTGCTTGGGGTCGGCCAGCCAGGCCGCGAACGCCCGCTCGTCCTCCTCGATCAGCGCCGCCGGGTCGAGATAGGCCGCAGGGCCGTCGACACCGGCCAGCGCCAGCCCGGTGAGCTCACCGGTGCCGCGCCCCCACGTGCCCGACACCGCGACCCCGACGCGGCCCGCTCCGCGCGCGTGCTGATCGATCCACTCGGCGACCTCGCCCGGGCCGGGGGTCGCGAGCTCGATCTCGAAGCCCTCCTCGGCCTCGGGCTCGACGGTCGACAGCGTGGCGTACAGCCGCTCGCGCAGCACCCGGAACTGCAGGGTGTCGAACAGCGAATGGATCTCCTCGCGGTCCCACTGGCCGATCGTCAGCCGGTCCGGCGTCAGCTCCAGCGCCACCTCGCAGTCGAGCTTGTTGATCTGGTGATTGCGGAGCACCTGCGCGAGATGCTCACGGAGGCTGTCGCCGGCCTTGCCCTTGATCTCGTCGACATGGGCGACGAGCCCGTCCAGGCCGTCGTGCAGGTTGAGCCACTTGGCCGCGGTCTTGGGGCCGACCCCGGGAACACCCGGCAGGTTGTCACTGGTCTCGCCCACAAGCGCCGCCAGCTCGCGGTAGCGCCCCGGCGACACGCCGTACTTCTCCTCCACCACCGCGGGCGTGGTGCGCACCAGATCGGACACGCCCTTGCGCGGATAGAGCACCGTCACGTTCTCGGTGACCAGCTGGTAGGCGTCCCGGTCGCCGGTGACGATCAGCGTCTCCATGCCCAGCTCGCCCGCCTGGGTGGCGAGGGTGGCGATGAGGTCGTCGGCCTCGAACCCGGCCTTGGACAGCCGCGGGATCCGCAGGGCGTCGAGGACCTCGAAGATCAGGCTGACCTGGCTGCGGAAGTCGTCGGGGGTCTTCTGCCGTCCCGCCTTGTACTCCACATAGGCCTCGTGCCGGAACGTCGGCTCGGACCGGTCGAAACAGACCCCGATGTGCGTCGGCTGCTCATCGCGCAGGACGTTGATGAGCATCGAGGTGAAGCCGTAGACCGCGTTGGTCGGCTGGCCCGTGGTCGTCGAGAAGTTCTCCAGCGGCAGCGCGAAGAACGCCCGGTAGGCCAGGGAATGTCCGTCCAGCAGGAGCAGCCGGTCTCTGTCAGGGGTCGGTTGGATGGTCGCCACCCTGTGACTCTAGCCGTCGCCTCCGACAGTTTCCGGCACGTGGCAGAGGATGCGCGCCGGAACCGCCGCCGATGACCGGCGACCCGGAGACACTGTGATCAGCCACGAAACGGGACCGCCGCACGCGCCCCGCCCGCCTCATCCGCATGCTCCGCGAACGTCCTGGATCGAACGTCCGAAATCGGCGGGCCGGGAAGTCCACATACTGTGCGGAGGCGGCCGCCGCCGACTAGCGTGGGGGGCCAAGGGCCCGGGACCACCGAGTAGACAACGTACGCGCCCGGGGAAGGCGCGTGCGGCCCCAAAGGTGATCCCGGGCCTCTGCCCGTCCAGGGCCGCCGCCCGCACCGGTCCGCCCGGCCTCACCGGCCCGAGCGCGAGCGCGCGTACGGCACCAGCCCGCAACCGGCTACGCCCGATAGCCGGTTTCATTTCGGTTGCGAAGCCCGCAGCGATCTTTCTCCCCGGGACGGCGGCGGCCTACGGTCACGCCATGCGACACATCCCGGCCTGGGCGATCCTGGTGATCACAACCGCGGCGGCGGCCGCCTGCTCCGGCGACGCGAGCCCGCCGCAAGGCTCGACCACGCCGTCCGCGGCCTCCGCCACGCCGACGTACCGGCTGCCGTCCCGGCCGGTGCGCGACGGCGAGACGCCGCTCAGCGGCGGCACCGTGCGCAGCGGCGACCTCGCCTTCACCCCGATCGGCCTGCGCGCGGGCATGCCGGAACTCGTGGGCAGCCACGCCGACGTGCGACCCAAGGGACAGTTCGTCCGGATTCGCCTGGTCACCGAGAACCGCGGCAGGACCACCCAGACCTTCGACTCCCGCAAGCAACTCCTGGTCACCACCGACGGCGCGACCCACCAGCCGGACCTGGACGCCATGCTGGTCAAACGGCAGCCCGACTCCATCGACGTCGGCTCGGCCGTGCGAATCGAACTCGACCTCTGGTACGACATCCCCCGCGAGAGCCGGGTCCGCGCACTCCGGCTCGTCGGCACCCCGTCCGTCGGAGCCGTCTCCGACCCGCCGGGCGTCGACGTAGGGCTCTCCTAGAGGGCCCTGGGAAGCCCTCTCACGGCCGGCGCGAACGCCGACGCGACGAGAAGGAGCCCCGGGCACCGCACGCGGTCCCCGGGGCTCCTCCGCCGTCGATCCAGGCGCCTGCCCTCGTCAGTCCAGGCGCTTCCCCTCGGTCTCCACCGAGGCTTCCGCCGGAACCTCGCCCAGGTCGCCACCGAGGTAGGCGGCCCGGACCTCGGGATCGTCCAGCAGATCCGCTGCCGCCGCGCTCTTGACGACCCGGCCGGTCTCCAGAACATACGCTCGGTGCGCGATCTGGAGCGCCTGCTGGGCGTTCTGCTCGACAAGCAGCACCGTCGTACCACGCTGGTTGATCGTCTCAATGATCGAGAAGATCTGCTGTACCAGCATCGGGGCCAGCCCCATCGACGGTTCGTCCAGCAGCAGCACCTTGGGATCGGCCATCAGCGCCCGCCCGATCGCGAGCATCTGCTGCTCGCCACCGGACATCGTGCCGCCCATCTGGGACTTGCGCTCGGCCAGGCGGGGGAACAGGTCGTAGACCTCGGCCAGTTCCTTGGACAGGTCGCCCTTCCGCGCGTAGGCCCCCATGTAGAGGTTGTCCTCCACCGTCATGCCGGGGAAGACACCACGCCCCTCGGGCGACTGGCCGATGCCGGCGAGCACCCGCTTGTGCCCGGCGAGCTTGCTGATGTCCTTGCCGTCGAAGGAGATCCGGCCCGCCGACAGCGACCGCAGCCCGGAGATGGTCTTCAACGTCGTGGTCTTGCCGGCGCCGTTGGCGCCGATCAACGTGACGATCTCACCCTCATCGACATCCACCGAGATGCCCTTGAGCGCTGCGATCTTTCCGTAGTGGACGTGAATGTCCTTGATCTCAAGAAGCATCGGCCGGAGCCCCCAGGTAAGCCTCGATGACCCGCGGATTGTTCTGGACCTCGGTCGGCAACCCTTCCGCGATCTTCTGCCCGAAGTCGAGAACGCCGATCCGGTCGCTGATCCCCATGACCAGGCTCATGTCGTGCTCGATCAAAAGGACCGTGCGGCCGGTGTCGCGGATCTTCTTGATCAGCTCCTGCAGCTCGATCTTCTCCGCCGGGTTCATCCCGGCGGCAGGCTCGTCCAGCAGCAACAGCTTCGGATCCGTCGCCAGGGCCCGCGCGATCTCCAGACGCCGCTGGTCGCCGTACGGGAGGTTCTTCGCCGTCTCCTCCATGCGGTGCGAGACGCCGACGAAGTCCAGCAGTTCCCGCGCCTTGGCACGGCCGTCGCGCTCCTCACGCCGGTGCCAGGGCAGCCCGAGGGCCGCACCCGCGAGACCGGTCCGATGATGGGCGTCCGCGCCCACCATCACGTTCTCCTGCGCCGACATGTTGTGGAAGAGCCGGACGTTCTGAAAGGTACGGGCCACCCCGAGCTTGGTGACGGCGAACCGCTTCTTGCCGTCGATCCGCTGCCCGCCGAAGATCACGTTCCCCTCGGTCGGCTGGTAGACCCCGGTGGTGACGTTGAACACCGTGGTCTTCCCCGCGCCGTTCGGGCCGATCAACGCGAAGATCTCACCCTTGTTGATGGTCAGATCGAGTCCGTTGATCGCGACCACGCCGCCGAAGCGCATGGTCAGACCGCGCAGTTCCAGCAGCGGCTGCGCCGTGCCTTCCGCACCTTCCGCGACCGCCGTCGCGGTCTTCGCCGGAGCCGTCTCGGCCGCCGGCGTCGCGTCGCTCATGTCCTTCGCGTCGCTCACTTGCCCACCTCGGCAGCCACGGCAGTGCCTGGGCCGCCCACTTCGGCGCCCATACTCCCCATTCCTCCGGTCCCTTCGGCCAACTCGGCTTTTCGCCGGCGAGAGGGCAGCAGACCCTCGGGCCGGAAGATCATCAAGATGACCAGCACCGCACCGAACACCAGGATGCGGTATTCCTGCAGACCCCGGACGCGCTCGGGAATCCACGCGACCAGGAACGCTCCCATCATGACCCCCGGCAGGTTGCCGGAGCCGCCGAGCACCACCGCGGCGAGGATCGTCGCCGAGACGATGAACTCGAAGTTCCTCGGCAGGATGGACGTGGCCTGCGAGGCGTAGATCACGCCGGCCGCACCGCCGATCGACGCGCCGATCGCGAACGCGGCCAGTTTGAACTTGAACGTCGGCACGCCCATCAGCTCGGCGGCGTCCTCGTCCTCACGGATTGACGCCCACGCCCGGCCGACCCGGCTGCTCTCGAGCCGCTTGACGAAGATGATCGTCAAAACGATCGCCGCCAGCATCAGGTAGTAGTACGGCCGGCCGTCCAGAGCGCCGTACTGGAACGGCGTGATCCCGGCCAGGCCGAGACTGGTGAACGGCTCACTCTCGGGGACGGCCCAGTCGGTCAGGTTCGGCGGATGCGGAATGCCGCCGATGCCGTTCGGCCCACCGATGTAGTCGGTGTTCCGCGCGGTGATGCGGATGATCTCACCGAAACCCAGCGTCACGATCGCGAGGTAGTCTCCGCGCAACCGCAGCGTCGGGGCGCCGAGAAGGATGCCCGAGAGCGCCGAGAGCAGGATGCCCACGGTCAGGACCTCCCAGAAGCTCCACCCGAGCCTGGTGCCGATCACCGCCATCGCATAGCCGCCGATGGCGAAGAAGGCCACATAGCCGAGGTCGAGCAGGCCCGCCTGCCCGACCACGACGTTCAGGCCGATCGCCAGCAGGACGTAGCCGCCGATCGGGAAGAACAGCAGAGTGCCCCAGTCGCTGTAGGGCGACATGAAGCCGCCGATCTGATCCGAGGGCAGCAGAAGGGCGCCCACGATCAGCAGCAGATAGAGGGGCCATCGCACCGAGCCTGGCTGCCGCGACCACCAGTCCCGGAACATGTCCGAGATGGCACCGAGCGTCTCGAGCGCGTAGCCGAGAGCGAAGGCCGGCGGGCGCAGGGCCGCCGGGGCGTTGTCGAAACGCTGCCCCGCCCGCTTCGCGATACCGGCGAAGGCGGCCTGGCCGTTGGTCGAAGTCGTCTTACCGTTGGAGTTCATGCGCGCGCCTGCTGAAGAGACTCACCGAAGATGCCGGTCGGACGGAACATGAGGACGAGGACCAGGACGCTGAAGGCGACCACGTCCCGCCACTCGGACCCGAAGATGCTGGAGCCGTACATCTCGATCAGGCCGAGCAGCAGGCCACCGGCCAGCGCCCCCCGCAGATTGCCGATACCGCCCAGCACTGCGGCGGTGAACGCCTTGATGCCGAGCAGGAAGCCCACGAAGTAGTTCGTCTCCTCGAATCGCATGATGAACAGCGCGGCGGCCACACCCGCCATCGCACCGCCGATGGCGAACGTCGCGGTCACGATCCGGTCGATGTTGACGCCCATCAGCACCGCGGTCTCCGGATCCTGCGCGGTCGCCCGGATGCCACGTCCGAGCTTGGTGCGGTTCACCACGAGGTCGAGCGCGATCATCATGCCGATCGCGCCGGCGAAGATGAGGAACTTGTCATTGTTGATCACGAGGCTGTCAGTGATCTGGCTCAGCTTGAAGCCGAAGACCGATATCTCTGATCGCTCAACGAAGTGCTGCTGAATGGGCAGGGAGCCCTTCTCCTTCGGCAGGTCGAACCACCACGGGATGACGACCCGTGCGAAGAGCTGCTGGAGGAAGATCGACGCGCCGATGGCCGAGATGAGGGCCGCCAGGCGAGACGCGCCGCGCCGGCGCAGCGGCCGATAGGCCACGTATTCGAGGATCATCGCGCTGCCGCCGGAGACGACCCCCGCGATGACCGCCAGCAACAACACGACCCCGACGAGGGCGACGCCCCCGACCGGGGACGGGTTGATCGCATGCAGGGTGGCCAGCGCCGCGAACGTGCCGATCATGAAGATCTCGGAATGGGCAAAGTTGATGAGCCGGAGAACGCCGTAGACCATCGTGTAGCCGAGCGCGATCAGCGCGTAGATCGAGCCGAGCGCCAGGCCGTCGATGGTGGACGGCCAGAATTGATCTATGAACCCTTGCAACTTGAGTCGCCTTCGTCGAAGGAGCGGAAGCGCCTGGGTGGCTGTGCGCTTCCGCTCCTGCGCGTACCTGGATGTTCTACCGGAGACCGGAGGGACTAACCGACCTTCGCGTCCTTGGCGTTACCGAGGAGGGGCAGCTTGTCGCCCTTGACCTCGTACACGAACACGTCCGTCGCGGTGACCTCGCCGTTCGGACCGAACTTGATCTGCTTGCCGACACCCGCGACGTCGACCGACGAAAGCGCCGTGTTGATCTTCTCGGCGGTGGTGTTGCCCGCCTTGATCGCCTCGATGAACGCGGTCGCGGCGTCGTAGCCCTCAGCGGCGTAGATCGCCGGATCGGTGTTGTACTTGGCCTTGTAGGCATCGGCGAACTTCTTGCTCGCCGGGCTCGCCTTGCCCGTGGGGTCGATCAGGCAGGGGCAGCCGATGAAAGAGCCGTCGGCGACGGTGCCGCCCGCACCCTTGGCCAGGCCGGCGTCGAGCGAGCCGTCACCCGACAGGAAGCGGGCCTTGACGCCGGCCTCACGGAGCTGCTTGACCAGCTTTCCACCCTGGGCGTAGTAACCGGCGAAGAAGATCGCGTCAGGCGCGTACGCCTTCGCCTTGTTGACGGTCGAACCGTAGTCCGAGCCCTGCGGGTCGATGGCGTCCTCGGAGACCTGAGCCCCCGCGCCCGTGACCGTCTTCTTCATCGTCTCGGCGAGCGGCTTACCGTACTCCGAGGCGTCGTTGATGATGAAGACCTTCTTGGCCGACAGTCCGTTGGTGATGAAGGTGCCGATGCCGGCACCCTGGACGTCGTCGTTGGCGATGACCCGGTGCCAGAACTTCCAGTTGTTCTTCGCCAGCGCGGCGTTGGTGGCCGACGGCGAGACGCTGGGGACCTTGCCCTCTTCGAGCACCGGGCCGACCTGAGCCGACTCACCCGAGAAGGCCGGCCCGATGAGACCGGCGATCTTGTCCTGCTGAATCGCGGTCTTGGCCAGCGGCGTCGCCTGCTCGGGCTTGCCCTGGCTGTCGTAGGTCTTGAAAGTGATCTTGACCTTGGGGTTGGTCGCGTTGTACTCGTCGATCGCCATCTGAGCGCCCTGCTTCGGCGGGATCACGATGCCGGAGGTCTCACCCGTCAGGTCGCCCATGAAGCCGATCGTCACGGTGTCGCCGCCGCCGCCCCCGCCGGAGGGCTCCTCGCTGTCTCCGCCGCACGCACTCATGCCCAGCGCGAGCACCGCCCCCACGGCGATCACGCCGATGCCACTCTTGTTGAGCCGCAAGGTAGCCAACCTTTCACATCCGGATCCGCCAGGATCGGGTATCAAGACATGCCTCGGAGACGTTCAGAGAACCTTCATCCGAGGTCCAGTCCGTAGTACATCGACCCAATCGCCCGATGTAGTAGCTCAAAAACCGAAGGGTTATTCCTTCGTTACTAGTCCGTGGCCAGGCAAACCAGCAGGTAGGGCCCATGACCCGGACGTTGGGTCTGTAGACCCTACCCGACGACGTCAAACCGAGATAGGGCCCGGTGCCGCCCGATCGGGTGGGCCGCTCAGCTCGCGTCGTCGCCACCGTTGTCCGCGGGACCGGCCACGACGGCTTCGGCGACGGCCCGCATGGTGAGCCGGCGGTCCATCGAGGTCTTCTGGATCCAGCGGAAGGCCTCCGGCTCGGTCCACCCGTGCGCCGACTGGAGCAGACCTTTGGCGCGCTCCACGAGCTTGCGGGTCTCCAGCCGGTCCTGGAGCGAGCCGACCTCGGCCTCGAGCGCCTTGACCTCCTGGTAGCGGCTCACCGCCATCTCGATCGCCGGCACCAGGTCGGCCATGGTGAACGGCTTCACGAGGTAGGCCATCGCACCGGCGTCCCGGGCCCGCTCGACGAGCTCGCGCTGGGAGAAGGCCGTGAGGATCACGACGGGCGCGATCCGGTCCGCGGCGATCCGCTCAGCGGCGGAGATACCGTCGAGGACGGGCATCTTGACGTCCAGGATCACCAGATCCGGTCTCAGATCGAGGGTCAGCTTGACGGCGGTCTCACCGTCCCCGGCCTCGCCGACGACCGCGTAGCCGTCCTCTTCCAGCATCTCCTTGAGGTCGAGCCGGATGAGGGCCTCGTCTTCGGCGATCACTACTCGTCGAGCGCTATCGGTCACGCGCACGAGCGTACCCGGACCCGGTACGCTAGTGCCTGCCCAGGTCGCACTAGCGACGACCGAGCAGCCGATCATCGGGATGTATCATTTCGTCTCGGTAAAGGCCCCGGTAGCCCAATTAGGCAGTAGGCAACGGATTCAAAACCCGTACAGTGTGGGTTCGAGTCCCACCCGGGGCACCACCGACTACCGCCGCTCCTCGGAGCGGCGGTTTTGTCGTACCCGGCCGGAACACTCCCTCATATATACGATCCGCGGAAGCGCCAATTGGCTTTCCGGCTGCTCGCGTCGGGCTACACGGTCGCGGAAGTCCACCGGCAGACGGGCGTCAGCCGATCCACATTGGGAAACTGGAAGCGGCGTCCTCATCTCCCACCGGGGCGAGCCCAATCCCTCTGCCCTCGATGCCATGACGGGCCTCTGGATCGTCCTGCGTACGCTTACCTTCTAGGGCTCTACCTGGGGGACGGCTACCTCGCCAAGGCACGCAACGAGGTGTACCGACTCGAGATCGCCTGCGGTGACGACTGGCCAGGTCTTATCGAAGCCGCCTCCAGCGCCATCCTGGCAGTCATGCCGGACCTCTCAGTTGGTCGCAGACAAAAGGTTGGCTGTACGTCAGTCAACGCCTATACCAGACATTGGCCATGTCTGTTTCCACAGCACGGCCGTGGCATGAAGCACACCCGCAAGATCGAGCTCGTATCCTGGCAGCGACAGATCGTGGACGAATACACCCAGGAATTCGTCCGCGGATTGATCCACTCGGACGGCTGCCGTGGAGCCAACCGAGTGCGGCGGACGCTGCCGGACGGCGACCGTTGGTACGAATATCCGCGCTACTTCTTCACCAACGCCTCAGATGACATCCGACAACTCTTCACCGACGCCCTCGACCGACTGGGAATCGCCTGGACACAGTCGAATGCGAGGGTGATCTCCGTCGCGAGGCGCGAGGCCGTGGCGCGGTTGGATGAGTTCGTGGGACCGAAGTACTGAGCGCCCGCACCGCGCCCTCACCCGCCGTGCGGCGAGGGCGCGGGCGGCTCACGATCGGGCGGCCTGGGCGATCGCGTCACCGATGCGGTGGACGCGCAACGCGTTGGTCGATCCTGGAGTGCCGGGGGGCGAGCCCGCGACGATGACGACCCGGTCGCCCTTCTGGCACCGGCCGATCTCCAGCAGGGCCTGCTCGACCTGCCGCACCATCTCGTCGGTGTGGTCGACCCTGGGCACGGTGAAGGTCTCAGTCCCCCAGACCAGCGCGAGCTGGCTGCGGGTGCTCTGCACGGCCGTGAAGGCCAGCAGGGGAATGGAGGACCGGTAGCGGGAGAGCCGCCGGGCGCTCTCGCCCGTCATGGTGAAGGCGACCAGCGCCTTGGCCCCGACGATCGCACCGACTTCGGCCGCCGCCTTGGCGATGGCCCCGCCGACGGTCTCGGGCATCCGGGCGAGCGCGTGGGAGGTGCGCAGGGTGGTCTCTTCGGCGGCGCAGACGATGCGGCTCATCGTCTCGACCGCCTCGATCGGATACTGCCCGACGCTGGTCTCGCCGGAGAGCATGACCGCGTCGGCGCCTTCGAAGACCGCGTTGGCGACGTCGGAGGTCTCGGCGCGGGTCGGCCGCGGCGAGGAGATCATCGACTCGAGCATCTGGGTGGCCACGATGACCGGCCGGGCCTTCTCGCGGGCGAGCTCGATGGCGCGCTTCTGCACGATCGGCACCTGCTCCAGCGGGAGCTCGACGCCGAGGTCGCCGCGGGCGACCATGATGCCGTCGAAGGCGGCCACGATCTCACTCAGCTGCTCGACGGCCTGCGGTTTTTCGATCTTGGCGAGGACCGGGACGCGAACGCCCTCCTCCTCCATGATCCGGAAGACGTCGTCGGCGTCCTCGGGGCTGCGCACGAAGGACAGCGCGACCATGTCGACGCCGAGGCGCAGGGCCCAGCGCAGGTCGGCCTCGTCCTTGTCGGTGAGGGCGGGGACACTGACCGCGACACCGGGGAGGTTGAGTCCCTTGTTGTCGGAGACCATTCCGCCGACGACGACGCTGGTGCGGACGCGCGGGCCGTCGACGTCGACGACCTTCAGTGCGACGCGGCCGTCGTCGATGAGGACGGCGTCTCCGGGCTTGACGTCGCCGGGGAGTCCCTCGTAGGTCGTGGAGACCTCTTTGCGGTTGCCGGGGACGTCCTCGGTCGTGATCGTGAACTCGTCGCCGAGCGTCAGGCGTACCGGGCCCTCGGCGAAGCGGCCGAGGCGGATCTTGGGCCCCTGGAGGTCGGCGAGGATGCCCACGCCGCGGCCGGTGGCCTCGGAGGCCTCTCGGATGTACCCATGGACCTCCTCGTGCTGGGCCTGCTCCCCGTGGCTCATGTTGAGGCGGGCGACATCGACGCCGGCCTCGACGAGGGCGTGGATCTTCTCCCTGCTGGAGCAGGCGGGCCCGATGGTGCTGACTAT
>NZ_JABVEB010000137.1 GCF_014323665.1 Actinomadura sp. HBU206391
CGCGTGAAGGGTGTGTTCGGTGGCCCCCAGAAGGGCCACCGAACACACCGCCGCATGAAAACGCCTCTGCTCGCCGGAGATCACCTGGACCGCCGGGCCTTCAGCGGGCGGGAGGCGTTCGCCGGTTCACGGTCTGTTCGTCCAGCGCCGCCGCCAGGCTCCTCGCGGCTGCGGCCGACGGCAGTTTCAGGGCCACCCAGGACCCGTCCCGGAAGAGGAGATCGAGTCGTCGGCGCCGGGGACGCAGGGACGCGTCCCGCACCGCGACGTCGTCGCGGGACGGCTCCGTCGCCACTGTCACCGTGACATCCGAGAGATGCCTTTGCTCGGGTATCGCGACGAGGAGCCGATCAGCGGTCACCGCGAGCCACAGGTCGCCGAAGGGATGATGATTGTGCGTCCAGTGCGCGCCGTACACCTCGAGGGCGAACCGGCCCGCGTCGCTCGTCCAGCCACCGTCCATGCACCGTCCATGGAACAGGCGGCCGAGCCGGCGAAACGGCCACTTGGCGGCCTCGAGAAGCAGATCGAGGACGGTCTCGAATGCGTTGATCGCCAGCAGGACGACCACGACGAGCACTGATGAACGGCTCGACGGCCCGGACCGGCGCTCGGGCAGCAGCCGGGCCGGTGGCTTGGGCAGATGGTGGTCGAGCTCGCCATCGGTCACGTAGTGCAGGGTCTCGCCCGGCTGCAGCAGCGTAGTGATCTGCATGCGTACCGAGTCCTGCTCGGTCCGTGTGGGCACGGGCCCCCGGTGATGGACATGAACCGGTTCGCGCCCGTCGGTATCGCCCGTCATCGCTCACCCTTCGCTGATCACTGTGTCCGATCATGGATGCAATTGGTCTGATCGTCACGTGTCCGATACTGACAAGCCCGGCGCGAGGAGCTTAGGCTCTGGCGGTCTCAACATCGTCGGACAAGAGGACCTCATGTTCGCCAAATCCCTCAGCGCGCGCCGCAGGCTGATCGCCTCGGCCGTCGCCGTGGCCTTCACCGCCGGAGTCTTCGCCGCCTCCACCCCCGCGGCGAGTGGTGACTCCGCCCGCCACGGCAGGGGCGGCTCCCACACGGTCGACCTGCAACTCCTCGCCATCAACGACTTCCACGGCAACCTCGAGCCCCCGCAGGGCTCCTCGGGCCAGGTGACCGAGCTCGACCCGGCCACCGGCACCACCAAGCCCATCGACGCGGGCGGCGTGGAGTACCTCGCGACCTCGCTGCGCAACGCCCGCAAGGGCAACAAGAACTCCATCACCGTGGCGGCCGGTGACATAGTCGGTGCGAGCCCCCTGCTTTCCGGGTTGTTCCACGACGAGCCCACGATCGAGGCGATGAACAAGATCGGCCTCGACGTCGCGGGCGTCGGCAACCACGAGTTCGACGAGGGATCGGCCGAACTGCTCCGCCTGGAGAAGGGCGGCTGTCACCCGGTCGACGGCTGCTACGCGAAGGGCCGCAAGTTCAAGGGCGCGGACTACCCGCTGCTCGCGGCCAACGTGCTGTCGGAGAAGACCAAGAAGCCGATCCTGCAGCCGTACTGGATCGAGCGGCGCCAGGGCGTCAAGGTCGGCTTCATCGGCGTCACGCTCGAGGGGACGCCCAACATCGTCACGGCTGAGGGCGTCAAGGGCCTGCAGTTCCGCGACGAGGTCGAGACGATCAACACCTACACGCGTGCCCTCAAGAAGCAGGGCGTGAAGGCCATCGTCGCGCTCGTGCACGAGGGCGGCATGCCCGCATCATCCGCGTACAACTATGACTGCGACGGCACCCCGAACGGGATCTCCGGACCGATCGTCGACATCGCCAAGGGCATCGACTCCGAGGTCGACGCGGTCATCACCGGTCACACCCACCAGGCGTACGTCTGCACGATCCCGGACCCGTCGGGCCGGCCGCGCCTGGTCACCAGCGCCTCCTCCTTCGGCAAGCTCTACACCGACCTGGACATGCGCTACGACCGCCGGAGCGGCGACATCGTCCGTACTTCGGTCAAGGCGGCCAACCACGTGGTCGTCCGCACCCAGCCGAAGGCCGCGGACCTCACCCAGCTGCTCACCGACTGGAAGAAGCTGGCCGACCCGGTGGCCAACCGCCCGTTCGGCTACATCACCGCGGACATCAACGGCCGGGGCAGCACGGCGCTCGAGAAGCCGCTCGGCAGTGTGATCGCCGACGCCCAGCTCGAAGGGCTCGCGCCCGCCGACAAGGGCGGTGCTCAGCTGGCGTTCATGAACCCGGGCGGCATCCGCGCCGACCTGGTGTACGCCGCCTCCGGCGCCGAGGGCAACGGGGTGGTCACCTATGGCGAGGCGTTCGCGGTGCAGCCGTTCACGAACATGATGAACGTCTTCGACTTCACCGGCGCGCAGATCCTCACCGCGCTGCAGCAGCAGGTCAGCGGTGCCAACGAGGCGTCGCCGAGGATCCTGCAGGTGTCGAAGGGGTTCACCTACACCCTCGACCTGACCAAGACGGGCGCCGATCGAATCGTCGCCGACTCGGTCCGGCTGAACGGCGCGCCGCTCGACCCTGCGGCGACCTACCGGGTCGCGATCAACGAGTTCCTCGGCGGCGGTGGTGACGGCTTCCCGGTCTTGAGGGAGGGTGCCAACAAGCTGGTCGGGCCCTCGGACCTGGACCTGTTCACCGCCTACCTGGCCGCGCACTCCTCGGCCGCCGCGCCGCTGGCCCCGCCCGCCCAGGACCGCATCACCATCATCCGATAACCGCACCGACATCCGATAGCCGCATCACCGACATCCGATAGCCCGCGCTCTCCCGCCGTGATCAAGCAACGACGAACAACTGCATGATCACGGCGGGGGAAGACGCACCGCCACCTCACCCGTGATCATGCAGTTGGGTGCGTCCCTCTCTCGTGATCATGCAGTTGTGCGTGCGTGGGTTGCCGGGCGGGGGGATGGCCGTGCGCAAGCGCATGATCACGGCGGGGTGTGGGGTGGGCGGTCGCTGGGGGCGTGGGTGGGTGGTCGTCGGCCGGGGACGTTGAACACCCAACTTGTGGGAGCGTGCCCACGGATGTTCGTGCTGGTCAGGGCTTGATCGTTTTTGCTGGGTGGAATGCCTGGCTTGTACCCATTGTGTGCTGGATCACAAGAAGTTAACATCCCGCTCATCGAAGCGATTCGACGAATCGCTTCGACACCCAGGCTTCACCCCGCCCTGGAGGAACCCGCATGTTCAAGAGAGGCAAAGGCGCCGCACTGCTCGCGGCGTTCGCCGTGGGATCGCTGGTGCTGTCCGCCTGTGGCGGCGGCGACGATACGTCCGGCTCGGCCGGCAAGGAGCTCAAGCTCTGGCACTACGAGGGTCCCACCAGCGCCATGGGAGTGGCCTGGAAGCAGGCGATCCAGGAGTTCGAGAAGTCCCACCCGGGCGTGAAGGTGAAGTTCGAGGAGAAGGGCTTCGAGCAGATCCAGAAGACGGCGCCCATGGTCCTCAACTCCAAGGACGCCCCCGACATCATGGAGTACAACAAGGGCAACGCCACCGCCGGTCTGCTGTCCAAGCAGGGGCTGCTCACCGACCTGACGCCGCAGGTCACCAAGCGGGGCTGGGACAAGCTGCTCGGCCCGAGCGTGCAGACGACGGCGAAGTACGACGCCAAGGGCGTCATGGGCGGCGACAAGTGGTTCGGTGTGCCCAACTACGCCGAGTACCTCATGGTCTATTACAACAAGGACCTGTTCGAGAAGAACGACGTCAAGGTGCCCACGACCTTCGCGGAGTTCACCGCGGCGATGGACGCCTTCGTCAAGAAGGGCATCACGCCGCTCGGCAACGGCGGTGCCGAGTACATGGCGCAGCAGTACCTCTACCAGCTCGCCCTGACCAAGGCCGATCGCACCTGGGTCGACAGCTTCGAGCGCTACACCGGCAAGGTGGACTTCCACGATGCCGCCTGGACATACGGCGCCACGACCTTCGCCGACTGGGTGAAGAAGGGCTACATCGCCAAGAACTCGGTGAGCGTCAAGGCCGAGGACGCGGGCGTCGCGTTCGTCTCCGGCAAGTTCCCGATGCTGTTCTCCGGCAGTTGGTGGTACGGCCGGTTCGCCACCGACATCAAGGCGTTCGAGTGGGACTCCTTCCTCTGGCCGGAGAGCAAGCTGACGCTGGGCTCGAGCGGCAACATCTGGGTCGTCCCGCAGGGGTCCAAGAACAAGGACCTGGCCTATGACTTCATCGACATCACGATGAAGAAGAACATCCAGAACGCCCTCGCCAACGCGGGCGGCGTGCCCGTCGCCGCCGACCAGGCGGGGGTCACCGACGCCAAGAACAAGAAGCTCATCGAGAACTTCACCACGCTCGCCGGCAACGACGCGCTCGCGTACTACCCGGACTGGCCGGTGGCCGGTTTCTATGACACGTTCGTCGCGCAGACCCAGAAGCTCATCAACGGCAGTGCGACCCCTGACAAGGTCCTCAGCGATCTGCAGAAGGCCTATGACAGCGGCGTGCCCAAGTAGCCGGCCGGGCCGCCTCGCGGTGCGGTGCACCGGCCCGCGCACCGCACCGCGAAGCGGCGAAGGGCTCTCCCGCAAGGGCTCTCACGGAAGGACGCTGCCATGACCCGACCCGCGAGCACGAAACCCCCGTCGCAGACGCCGGGCCCGGCGGGCGGGGGCGGGGCCGCACCCGCCGCGGCGCCGGGGGGCACCAGGCCCTGGCGGTCCGATCGCGCGGCGTATCTGCTCTATCTGCTCCCCGGGCTGCTGCTGTTCATCGGCGTCATCGTGGTGCCGTTCCTCATGAACGTCGGTACGAGCTTCACTGAATGGTCAGGTGTCGGCGCTCCCACATGGGTGGGCGTGGACAACTACAAGACGCTGCTGGCGGACGCGGAGTTCTGGGCCTCGTTCCGGCACAACGTCGCACTGATCGTCGCGATGGCGATCATCCCGACGGCCATCGGGCTCGTGCTCGCCGCGGCGCTGACCGACTTCATCGGCAAGAACTTCGGCGCGCGTACGGCCAGCGTGCTGCGGGCCTGCGTCTACCTCCCGCAGCTGCTGCCGGTCGTGATCGCGGGCATCGTGTGGAGCTGGATCCTCGCGCCCGACGAAGGGGCGGTCAACGAGCTGCTGGCGGCCGTCGGCCTGGACTCGCTCGCGCACGACTGGCTCGGCGATCCCAAGACCGCCATGGCCGGCGTGATGGTGGTCATGGTATGGATCCAGGTCGGCTTCCCCCTGGTCATCTTCATGTCCGGTCTGCAGCGGGTCGATCCCTCGCTGTACGAGGCGGCGGAGATCGACGGAGCCTCGTGGTGGCGGCGGTTCCGGCACATCACGATCCCGCAGATCCGGCCGGAGATCTTCGTCTGCCTGCTGTGGTGCACGATCGCCTCACTGAAGGCCTTCGCGCCGATCTACGTGCTGACCAAGGGCGGCCCGGGCGGCGCGACGAACGTGCCGTCGTACTTCTCGTACCAGAACTTCTTCGACAAGACCGACGTCGGCTACGGCTCGGCGATCGCCACCGTGCTCACCACGATCATCGTGGCGCTGACCGTCGTGTTCCTGCGGGTGCAGAGCAAGAACCTGGAGGAGCAATGAGCGCCACCGCCGCCGAGTCACAGGCCGAGTCGCCGCTCAAGCCACCGCTGAAGTCACGGCCCAGGCCGCGCGCGAGAACGCGACGGCGGCGCGACCCGTCGAGCCACGTGGTGCTGGTGGCGTTCATCGTGCTCGCCGTCGTCATGCTGCTGCCGTTCGTCATCGTCGTGTTCAACGCGCTGAAGACACCGGACGAGTACGGCGCGAACGGGGCGCTCGCCCCGCCCGAGGGCCTGCACCTGCAGGGGCTCAAGGACTTCTGGGAGCGCGTGGATTTCGGCCGCAAGCTGGTGAACAGCATCATCATCAGCGGATCGGTGGCCGTCCTCGCGGTGATCCTTTCGGTGCTGAACTCCTACGCCCTCGGCATCGGCCGGATCAAGGGCCGCCTGTGGATCCTCGTGCTGCTGCTGATGGCCAACACGCTGCCGCAGGAGGCGCTGGTCTATCCGCTCTACTACCTGTCGAAGCAGCTCGGCCTCTACGACACCCGGCTCAGCGTGATCATCGTGTTCGCGGTGATCCAGAGCGCCTTCGGCACGTACTTGCTCTCGTCGGTGCTGAGCGCCTTCCCCAGGCCGCTTTTGGAAGCGGCCCGCATCGACGGGGCGAGCAAGTGGCAGGTGCTGTGGCGGATCGTGGTCCCGGTGACCCGGCCGACCCTGGCGGTGCTGCTGGTGTTCTTCTTCATCTGGACCTGGAACGAGTTCCTGATCCCGCTCGTGTTCCTCATCTCCAACGACAACCAGACCGTCTCGGTGGCCCTCGGCGTGCTCCAGGGGCAGCGCCTCATGGACGCCACGATGTCGAGCGCCTCGGCCCTGCTCGGCATCCTCCCGACCCTCATCTTCTTCCTGATCTTCCAGCGCACGCTCACCCGCGGCCTCACGGCGGGGGCCATCAAATGACCCCGGCCCGGCCCTTTCCCCACACTGCCCGAGTCTGAGAGGTACGACCGGTACATGAAGTTCACCGATGGCTACTGGATGATGCGGAAGGGCGTGCACGCCGCTCACCCGGTCGAGGTCCTCGATTGCACGGTCGCCTCCGGGACGCTCGTGGTCCACGCGCCGACGAAGCGGATCCGGCACAGGGGCGACCTGCTCAAGGGCCCGGTCGTGACGACCGCGTACAGCAGCCCCATGCCGGACGTCATCGGCGTCAAGATCACGCATTTCGCCGGGGAGGTCCCGCGGCGCCCGGAGTTCCAGCTCCATCAGGGCTCCGCCGACCCGCGGATCTCGGTGGACGACGACGCGGCGGTGCTCACCTCCGGCGAGTTGTCCGTACGCGTCGACCGGGGCGAGGAGTGGCGGGTGGACTTCCTGGCCGGCGGCCGCAGGCTCACCACGAGCGGAGCCAAGGCCGTCGCGCTCGTCGACACCGATGACGGCGAGCACTACATCCGGGAACAGCTGGAACTCGGCGTCGACCACCACGTGTACGGCCTCGGTGAACGCTTCGGCCCGCTGGTCAAGAACGGTCAGACCGTCGACATCTGGAACGCCGACGGCGGCACCGCCAGCGAGCAGGCCTACAAGAACGTCCCGTTCTTCCTCACCGACGGCGGCTACGGCGTCTTCGTCGACCACCCGGGCGAGGTGTCCTTCGAGATCGCCTCCGAGGCGGTCTCGCGGGCGCAGTTCAGCGTCGAGGGGCAGTCGCTGCAGTACTTCCTCATCTACGGCCCGACGCCCAAGGAGATTCTGCGCAAGTACACGGCGCTCACCGGGCGGCCCGCGCGGCTGCCCGCCTGGTCGTTCGGCCTGTGGCTGTCCACCTCGTTCACGACCTCCTACGACGAGGGCACCGTCACCGAGTTCATCGACGGCATGGCCGAGCGCGACCTGCCGCTCAGCGTCTTCCACTTCGACTGCTTCTGGATGCGCGAGTACAACTGGTGCGACTTCGAGTGGGATCCGCAGACCTTCCCCGACCCGCGCGGGATGCTGGGCCGGCTCAAAGCGCGGGGGCTGCGGATCTCGCTGTGGATCAACCCGTACATCGCCCAGCGCTCACCGCTGTTCGCCGAGGGCAAGGCGCACGGCTACCTGCTCAAGCGGCCGAACGGCGACGTGTGGCAGTGGGACCTGTGGCAGCCCGGCATGGGGCTGGTCGACTTCACCAACCCCGAGGCCCGCGAGTGGTACGCCTCGAAGCTCGACGCGCTGCTCGACATGGGCGTCGACTGCTTCAAGACCGACTTCGGCGAGCGCGTCCCGACCGACGTCGAGTACTTCGACGGGGCCGACCCGGAGCGGATGCACAACTATTACACCTACCTCTACAACCAGACGGTCTTCGACCTGCTCCGCAAGCGCCGCGGCGAGGCCGAGGCCATCGTGTTCGCCCGGTCTGCCACGGCGGGCACCCAGCAGTTCCCGGTGCACTGGGGCGGCGACAGCGAGTCGTCCTTCGCCGCGATGGCCGAGAGCCTGCGCGGCGGTCTGTCGCTCGGCATGTCCGGTTTCGGCTACTGGAGCCATGACATCGGCGGGTTCGAGGGCACGCCCGACGCCGCGGTGTTCAAACGGTGGATCGCGTTCGGGCTGCTCTCCTCGCACAGCCGGCTGCACGGCAACCACTCCTACCGGGTGCCGTGGCTGTTCGACGACGAGGCCGTCGACGTGCTGCGGTCCTTCACCCGGCTGAAGCTCGGCCTCATGCCGTACCTGTCGGGCACCGCCCGCCAGGCCTACTCCGAGGGGGTGCCGATGATGCGGGCCATGGTCGTCGACTTCCCCGGTGATCCGGCCTGTACGCACCTGGAGCGGCAGTACATGCTGGGCGACGACCTGCTCGTCGCGCCGGTGCTGTCCGAGGACGGCGAGGTCTCCTACTACGTGCCCGAGGGCACGTGGACGCACTACCTCACCGGCCGGCGGGTCGCCGGGCCGCGATGGGTGCGGGAACACCACGGCTTCGACAGCGTGCCACTGCTCGTACGGCCCGGCGCCGTCGTACCGGTGGGCGCGGTCGACGACCGGCCGGACTACGACTACGCCGACGGCGTCACGCTGCGGGCGTACGAGCTGCCGGACGGTGCCCGCGTCACGACCGAGGTGCCCGCGCCGACCGGAGAGATCACCGCAACGTTCACGACCCGGCGGGACGGCGGCGAGATACGGGTCGAGGCGACCGGCGCGCCACCCGGGTGGCGGGTGCTGCTCGTCGGTGTACGGGCCGCCCTGTCCGTCGACGGAGGCACGACGACCGAGCACGAGCAGGGCACGCTGGTCGAGGCCGAGCAGGACTCGCTGTCCATCAGGGGGGTCGGATGACCGAGCGTAGCGAGGCAGATGATGCGGTCGAGCGTAGCGAGGCAGGCAGCGTGGACGAGCGGAGCGACGTGGTGAACGTGACCTTTCCCGAGGACTTCCTGTGGGGCGCCGCGACCGCCGCGTACCAGATCGAGGGAGCGGCTGACACCGACGGCCGGAGTCCGTCCATCTGGGACGTCTTCAGCCGTACGCCGGGCAAGGTCCTCGCGGGCGACACCGGAGACGTGGCCACCGACCACTACCACCGGTGGCCCGAGGACGTCGAGTCGATGAGCGCCCTGGGCCTGGACGCCTACCGCTTCTCGATCTCCTGGCCGAGGGTGCTGCCGGAGGGCCGGCCGGACCTCGGCGGCGGTCTCGACCGCAGGGGCGTGGACTTCTACTCCCGGCTCGTCGACGCGCTGCTCGAACGCGGCATCGCGCCGGTCGCGACGCTCTACCACTGGGACCTGCCGCAGGGCCTGGAGGAGGCCGGTGGCTGGCCGGCCCGCGACACCGCGCTGCGGTTCGCCGACTACGCGGAGCGGATCGGCGCGGTGCTGGGCGACCGGGTGCACACCTGGACCACGCTCAACGAACCGTGGTGCACCGCGTTCCTCGGCTATGCCTCCGGCGTGCACGCGCCCGGCCGCACCGAGCCGGCCGCCGCGCTGGCCGCCGCCCACCACCTCAACCTGGCGCACGGCCTGGCCACCCGTGCGCTGCGCAGCGTGGTGTCGCCGACGGCGCAGCACTCCATCACGCTCAACCTGCACCTCCTACGGGGTGAGCCCGAGGCGGTCCGCAAGATCGACGCGGTGGCCAACCGGATCTTCCTCGGGCCGCTGCTGGACGGTCGATACCCGGCCGACCTGATCGCCGACACGGCGGGCGTCACCGACTGGTCGTTCGTGCGCGACGGCGACGAGGCCGCCATCGCCGCGTCGCCGGACGCGCCCCTCGACATGCTCGGCGTGAACTACTACTCGCCCTCGTTCGTGCGGCTGTGGAACGGCGACAAGCCCCGGTCGACGGCGGACGGGCACGGCGCCGGGATGGCGTCGGCGTGGGTCGGCGCCGACGACGTCGAGTTCGTCCGGCTGCCCGGGCCCTACACGGAGATGGGGTGGAGCATCGACGCGACCGGGATGGAGGAACTGCTGCTGCGGCTGCACCGCGAGCACCCGGGCGTACCGTTGATGATCACTGAGAACGGCGCCGCGTTCGACGACCGGATCGCCCCGGACGGGCACGTCCACGACGACCGCCGGATCGAGTATCTGCGCGACCACCTCGCGGCGGTCGCGCGGGCCATCGCCGCCGGGGTGGACGTACGCGGTTATTTCGCATGGTCACTGCTCGACAACTTCGAGTGGTCCTATGGCTACTCAAAGCGTTTCGGCCTCATCCATGTCGACTATGAGACGCAGCGGCGCACGTGGAAGGACAGTGCCTTGTGGTATCGCGATGTCATTTCCGCCAATGCCATTGTGTCGGAGGTGTGAGCCGTTTAGTCTTTATATTATCGAAACGCTTCAAATAGGGGTGGCCGGTGAATTGCCGGTGGCTCGTGAAGTAGGGGTGGTTCGTGGTCAAGATCACTGATGTCGCCCGCCACGCGGGAGTGTCGCCGAGCACGGTCTCGTATGTGCTGAGCGGCAAGCGCTCGATCTCCGCCGAGACCCGCAGCCGGGTGGAGGAGAGCATCCGCGAGCTCGGCTACCGCCCGCACGCCGGGGCCAGGGCGCTGGCCAGCAACCGCTCCAACGTGCTCGCGCTCGTAATCCCGCTGCGGGCCGGCATCCATGTGCCGGTCGTCATGCAGTTCGCGGTCTCGGTGGTCACCACGGCCCGGCGGCACGATCACGATGTCCTGCTGCTCACCCAGGAGGAGGGGGAAGAGGGGCTGCGCCGGGTGGCCGGCAGCGCCCTGGTCGACGCGCTGATCGTGATGGACGTGCAGATGCACGACGCCCGCATCCCGCTGCTGCGCACCCTGGGGCGCCCTGCCGTGCTCATCGGCTTTCCCGAGGAGCCCACCGGCCTGACCTGCATCGACCTGGACTTCAGGGCCGCGGGTGAGGTCTGCGTCGACCATCTCGCCGAGCTCGGGCACCGGTGCGTCGGGTTGATCGGCTCGCCCCCCGAGGTCTACGAGCGCGAGACCGGCTTCGCGCAGCGCACCGCGGACGGCTTCATGGTCGCCGCCCGCCGCTATGGCCTGACGTCCACGGTGCATCCCTGCGAGGCCACCGCCGAGGCCGCCCAGGCGATGGTCGCGACGTTGCTGGACGAGCACCCCGACCTGACCGGTGTGGTGGTGCACAACGAGCCGATCGCCCGGCCGATCGTGGAGGCGTTCCGCCGAGCGGGGCGCCGGGTGCCCGAGGACCTGTCCGTCGTCGCCATCTGTCCCGACGAACTCGCCGAGCACGCCGAGCTTCCGCTCACCTCGGTGGCCATCCCGGCCGAAGAGGTGGGCTACCGGGCCGTTGAACTGCTCATGGAAAAGCTCGAGGGAAATGACGTCCCCGCCGCGACCCTATTGCCCCCACGCCTGACCCGACGCGCCAGCACGGCGGCCCGGGCCGGCGGCGACTGACGAAGGGAAGAATTGCCGAATGAAAAGATCATCGACACGAGGCAGGGCCGTGGTCGAATCGCTTCGATTATGAAATCGAATGCGCTTCTCCGCTAGGTCGCGCGTATGAGGGAACCGCTGACGACCTGTGAGGCATCGGGGGATGGGGCCAACATTTCCGTGAAATGCTCGAGGAGGACCAGTGCATCCCACCCATCGACCCGCTCGGCCACCCGGACGCCGACGCCGGTCGCTGATCCCGATGTTGATCATCGCGCTGCTGGCGGCGCTGGGGCCGGCGAACCTGGCGAGCGCGCGTGAGACCTATCCGTTCCAGAACCCCCGGCTCGCGCTGAACGCGCGCGTCGACGACCTCCTCGACCGGCTCACGCTGGACGAGAAGGTGTCGCTGCTGCACCAGTACCAGCCGGCCATCCCACGGCTCGGCGTCAAACCCTTCAAGACCGGCACCGAGGCGCTGCACGGCATCGCCTGGTCGACCGACCGCAACTCCAGCCCGCCCGGAGCGGTGGTCACCGCGACGTCGACGGTGTTCCCGCAGTCGGTGGGCCTCGGCGCGACCTGGGACCCGGCGCTGATGAAGCAGGTCGGCGCGGTGGTCGGCACTGAGGCGCGCGGATTCAACGCCGAGAACCCGCAGGTCTGGGGCCTGCAGCTCTGGGCGCCCGTGGTCAACCTGCTGCGCGACCCGAGATGGGGCCGCAACGAGGAGGGCTACTCCGAGGATCCGTACCTGACCGGTCGGATCTCCACCGCGTACGGCAAGGGCATCGAGGGCGACGACCCCGACAAGCTCCGGGCCGCACCGGTGCTCAAGCACTACCTCGCCAACAACAACGAGATCCTGCGCGACCGCACCTCCTCGAGCCTGCGGCCGCGGGTGAAGAAGGAGTACGACGAGCCCGCCTTCAAGGCGGCGATCTCGGCCGACGCCGCGACCGGCGTGATGATGGCCTACAACCTGATCAACGGCCGGCCGGCCACGGCCCACTCCGACGGCAACGACGTGATCCGCAAGTGGACCGACAGGGAGCTCTTCAACGTCACCGACGCCGGCGGGCCGAACAACCTGGTGGGCAGCCAGCAGTACTACGCCACGCTCGCCGAGGGCAACGCGGCGACGCTCAAGGCCGGCGTGGAGAGCTTCACCGTCGACGACACCAATTCCTCGCCCACGATCGACTCGATCAAGGCGGCGCTGTCACAGGGGCTGCTCACCGAGTCCGACGTCGACACCGCCGTACGCCGCATCCTGCGGATCCGGTTCCGGCTCGGCGAGTTCGATCCGGACGGCGGGCCGTACGGGAAGATCACCAAGGAGGTCGTCGACACCCCCGCCAGCCGCAAGCTCGCGCGCAAGGCGGCCGGCGAGGCCGCCGTGCTGCTCAAGAACCAGAGCAAGACCCTGCCGTTGAACGCCTCGAAGACCGGCAAGGTCGCGGTGGTGGGGCCGCTGAGCCAGACCCTCTACACCGACTGGTACTCCGGCAGACTCCCGTACAAGGTCACCCCGCTGGACGGCGTCAAGGAACGGCTGGGCGCCGGCGGAACCGTCACGGGCAGCGAGGCCGTCGACCGGATCGCCCTCAAGGACGCCGAGACCGGCAGGTACGTCACCGCGCCGAGCGGCGCCGGCGGGCCGCTCACGGCGACCGGCACCTCGGCCGGCACCTCTCAGAGCCTTGACGTCTTCGACTGGGGGCAGGGCGTGCTCACCCTGCGCAGCGCGGCCAACGGCAAGGTCGTCGGGCGCACCGATTACAGCCCGGAGTCGACCTTCTCGAACACCCAGGACCAGCCGAGCGGCTGGTTCGTCCAGCAGATGTTCAAGTTCGAGGACGCCGGCGACGGTGAGTACGTCATCCGGTACGCCGGTTACGAGACGCCCAACGATTGGGAGGGGCCGAACAACTACGTCACCGTGCGCGATGACGGCACCCTGATCCTGGGCGCGGCGACCGCGGCGGAGGCCACGAAGTTCGCCAAGGAGACCATCAGCACCGGCGTCGACGAGGCGGTCAAGGCCGCCACCGGTGCCGACGCGGCGGTCGTCGTGGTCGGCAGCATGCCGTTCATCAACGGACGCGAGGACCACGACCGCACCGACATGAACCTGGCCGAAGGCCAGCAGGAGATCGTGAAGGCGGTTCGTAAGGCCAACCCCAACACGATCGTGGTGCTGGAGAACAGCTATCCCACGACGATCAACTGGGAGCAGGAGAACGTCCCCGCGATCCTGTGGACCTCGCACGCCGGCGCCGAGACCGGGCACGCCATCGCCGACGTGCTCTTCGGCGACGTCAACCCCGCGGGACGGCTGCCACAGACGTGGTACCGCTCGGCGGGCGATCTGCCCGACATCCTCGAGTACGACATCATCAAGACCGACCGGACCTACCAGTACTTCCGGGGCGACCCGCTCTATGCCTTCGGGCACGGCCTGTCCTACACCTCGTTCCGCTATGGCCGGCCGAGGCTGAGCACCGGCTCGGTGACGGCGGACGGCAAGGTGACGGTGTCGGTCGAGGTGACCAACACCGGCAGGCTCGCCGGCGACGAGGTGGTCCAGCTCTACACCCACCAGAGGACGTCGCGGGACAAGCAGCCGCTCAAGCGACTGCGCGGCTTCGAGCGGGTGCACCTCGAGCCGGGTCAGCACAAGACCATCCGGCTGACGCTGCGCGCGGCCGACCTGGCGCACTGGGACGTCACCCGCGACAGATGGGTCGTGGAGTCGGCCGAGCACGACCTAATGATCGGCGCCTCGTCGGCCGACATTCGGCAGCGCGCCACGCTGAAGGTCCGCGGCGAGACCATCCCGCCGCGCGACCTGGGCAGGGACACCCGCGCCGCCAACTTCGACGACCAGCAGGGCATCGAGCTGGTCGACGAGACCAAGGTCCGCGGTGACTCGATCGGCCGCACCGACGCGGGCGACTGGATCAAGTTCGCCGACGCGAACCTGTCCCGAGGCGCCGAGCGCTTCACGGCGCGGGTGGCGAAGGCGAGTGCCGGCGACACCACGATCCAGATCCGGCTGGGCGGCCCGTCCGGCCGGCTCGTCGGCACGGTGAACGTCCCGTCGACCGGCGACCCGTACGCCTATCGGGACGTCACCACCGCGATCACCGGAGCCTCGGGACGGCAGGACGTCTATCTCGTCTTCGGCGGTGACCTGCGCCTGAGCTCGTTCAGTCTC
>NZ_JABVEB010000138.1 GCF_014323665.1 Actinomadura sp. HBU206391
GGCTCCCGCGTCGCCGGACTTCTCCGGGTGGAACTGGGTCGCGCACAGGGGCCCGTTCTCGGCCGCCGCGACGAACCGGCCACCGTGGTCGGCCCAGGTGACGACCGGCGGGATGAGCCTGCCGTGGCCCAACTCCCAGCGGCGCACTCCGTAGGAGTGCACGAAGTAGAACCGCGTGCCCGGATCGATCCCCCGGAACAGTACCGACTCCGCGGGAGCGTCGACGGTGTTCCATCCCATGTGCGGCAGCACCGGCGCGTCGAGCCGCTCGACCGTTCCCGGCCACTCCGCGCAGCCTTCGGTGCTGACGCCGTGCTCGACGCCCTTGGCGAACAGGATCTGCATGCCGACGCAGATGCCGAGGACCGGTCTGCCTCCGGCGAGCCGTCGGCCGATGATCCGCTCCCCGCCCACGGCCCGCAGCCCGGCCATGCAGGCGGCGAACGCGCCGACCCCCGGCACCACGAGCCCGTCGGCGTTCAACGCCGCGTCGCTGTCGGAGGTCACGGTGACCTTGACGCCGAGCCGCGCCACCGCGCGCTCGGCCGAGCGCAGGTTCCCCGATCCATAGTCGAGTACGACGATGTCCGTCACAGTCTCAGTACCCCCGCGGTCAGGGCCAGCGCGGCTACGATGAGCGCCACGACGGCCAGGGACTTGATGCCCTGCCTGACGAAGACGACGACTCCGGTGAGGAAAAAGGCTCCCACCGCGAACAGAAGAATCGACAGGGCGGTGATGTGCTGACCCGCGACGTTCACAGAGTCCCCTTGGTGGAGGGGACTCCGTTCGCCTTGGGGTCGTGGGCCACCGCGTCGCGCAGCGCCCTGGCGAGCGCCTTGAACTGGGCCTCGACGATGTGATGGGCGTTGCGGCCGTACGGCACGTGCACGTGCAGGCAGATCCGCGCGTTCGACACGAGCGACTCGAGGATGTGCCGGGTCATCGTCGTGTCGTACTCCGGGCCGATCATCGGCGCCATCCCCTCGGGCTCGCTGTGCACGAGGTAGGGGCGTCCGGACAGGTCCACGGTCACCTGGGCGAGCGACTCGTCCAGCGGAACGGACGCGTCGGCGAACCGGCGGATGCCCGCCTTGTCGCCGAGGGCCTCCCGCAGCGCCTGGCCGAGCGCGATCGCGGTGTCCTCGATCGTGTGGTGGCTGTCGATGTGCAGGTCGCCGGTGGTCTTCACGGTCAGGTCGAACGATCCGTGCTTGCCGAGCTGGGTCAGCATGTGGTCGAAGAACCCGACCCCCGTGGCGACGTCGACCTGGCCGGTGCCGTCCAGGTCGATCTCGACGAGGACCTGTGTCTCCTTGGTGCCCCGTTCGACCCGTCCGGTCCTGCTCATGCCGTGTCGTCCCGCTCGCATGCGCTCTCTCCCATGGCTTCGGCCCCCATGACTTCGATAAGGGCGGTACGGAACACCGCCATCTCCTCTGGCAGTCCGACGGTGACGCGCAACCACTCGGGCGGCCCGACCTCTCGGACGAGCACCCCTTTGTCCAGCAGTCCCCGCCATACCCGGCCTCGGTCGGCGAACCGGCCGAACAGCACGAAATTCGCGTCGGACTCGGCCACGGCGAACCCCTCGCCGCGCAGCCAGCCGACCAGCGCGTCGCGCTCTTCGCGGATCGCCCCGACGGCGGCGAGCAACTCGTCCCGGTGGGCGATGGCGGTGCGGGCGACCGTCTGGGTGACGGTCGACAGGTGGTAGGGCAGCCGTACGAGCAGCAGCGCGTCGAGCACGGCCGGGTCGGCGGCGAGATAGCCCACCCGGGTGCCGGCCATGGCGAACGCCTTGGACATCGTCCGGGTGACGATCAGCCGGGATCGGCCGGGCAGCAGCGACAGCGCCGAGGGGGTGCCCTCACGACGGAATTCGGCGTAGGCCTCGTCGACGACGACCATCCCGGGCGCCGCCGCCAGGATCTCCTGGATGACCGCGAGCGGCAGCGCCGTGCCGGTCGGGTTGTTCGGCGAGGTGAGGAAGACCACGTCGGGCCGGTGCCGGTGGATGGCGCCGATCGCCCCCTGTGGGTCGATGCCGAAGTCCGCCTCGCGGTCGGCATTGATCCACTCGGTGCCCGAGACCTGCGCGATCGACCGGTGCATCGAGTACGACGGTTCGAACCCGAGAGCGGTGCGCCCCGGCCCTCCGAACACCTGCAGGATCTGCTGGATGATCTCGTTGGAGCCGTTGGCCGCCCATACCTGGCGGGCGGTCACCCCGTGGCCGAGATAGTCGGCGAGATCCTTGCGCAGCTCGACCGCGTCGCGGTCGGGATAGCGGTTGAGGCTCCCCGCCACCCGCTCGACCGCGTCGGCCAGGGCCCGCACCAGTCGCGGCGACGGCGGGTGCGGGTTCTCGTTGGTGTTGAGGAGCACCGGGACGTCGATCTGCGGTGCCCCGTAGGGCTCGCGGCCGCGCAGGTCGTCGCGGATCGGAAGATCGGTCTTCATGGGCGCGCTCGCTCGGCGAGAACGGTCATCGCGGTATCTCCCAGTCGAAACGGGCCTTCAGCGCGGCACCGTGCGCGGGCAGGTCCTCGGCCTCGGCGAGTGTGACCACGCGGGCGGTGGCCTCGGCCAGCGCCGCCTCGTCGTACTCGACGACGTGGACGCCGCGCTGGAAGGTCTGCACCGACAGCCCCGACGAATGGCAGGCGCAGCCGCCGGTGGGCAGCACATGGTTGGAACCGGCCAGGTAGTCGCCCAGCGACACCGGCGCGTGCGGGCCGATGAAGATGGCGCCCGCGTTGCGGACCCGGGCCGCGACCTCGCGCGCGCCGGCCGTCTGGATCTCCAAGTGCTCGGCGGCATAGGCGTCGACCACGCGCAGCCCGGCCTCCAGGTCGTCGACGAGCACGATGCCCGACTGCCGCCCGGCGAGCGCGGCGGTGATCCGCTCGACGTGCCGGGTGGCCGCCACCTGGGTCTGCAGTTCCTTGCCCACCGAGGAGGCCAGCTCCTCCGAGTCGGTGACGAGCACCGCGGCGGCGAGGGTGTCGTGCTCGGCCTGGCTGATCAGGTCGGCGGCCACGTGCACGGGATCGGCCGTGGCGTCGGCGAGGATCGCGATCTCGGTCGGGCCCGCCTCGGAATCGATGCCGATCACGCCGCGCAGCTGCCGCTTCGCGGCCGCCACCCAGACGTTGCCGGGCCCGGTGACCAGGTCGACCGGACGGCACTCGTCGGTGCCGTAGGCGAACATCGCGATCGCCTGGGCGCCGCCGACGGAGTAGACCTCGTCGACGCCCAGCAGGGCGCACGCGGCCAGGATGACCGGGTGCGGCCGCCCGCCGAACTCCCGCTGCGGCGGCGAGGTGACGGCCAGCGAGCCGACGCCCGCCTCCTGGGCCGGCACGACGTTCATGACCACGCTGGACGGATAGACGGCCTGCCCGCCGGGCACGTACAACCCGACGCGGCCGACGGGCACCCAGCGCTCGCTCACGGTGCCGCCGGGCACGACCTCGGTCGTGACGTCGGTGCGCCGCTGGTCGCGATGCACCAGGCGCGCCCGCCGGATGCACTCCTCGAGCGCGTCACGGACTGCCGGATCAAGGGCGGCCAGCGACTTGTGGATCACGGTGACCGGCACCCGGAGCGATTCGAGCTCGACGCCGTCGAGGGTCCTGGTGTACTCCCGGACGGCCGCCGAGCCGCGATGGCGTACGTCCGCGCAGATCGGCCGTACCTTCTCCAGGGCGGCTTCGACGTCGAGCTCGGCGCGGGGCAGCACGGAGCGCAGGTCCTCGGGCAAGGATCCGCGCAGGTCGATACGGGAGATCACCCGCCCAGTCTACGAACAACGCCTCCCGCCCCGTGCAATGTCTCACCAGCCGAGATCGTGTCGGCGAGAGCGACTCACACGCGGAGCTCTCCCTCCAGGACGGTCCGAGCGGGGCCGCAGAGAGTGACCCTGTCGCCACGGACGGTGGCCTGCACGTAGCCGCCGCGCGGGGACGCCTGGTAGCCGAGGAGCGAGTCGCGGCCGATCCGCTCCGCCCAGTACGGCGCGAGTGCGCAGTGCGCCGAACCGGTCACCGGGTCCTCACTGACGCCGACGGCCGGGCCGAAGAAACGCGAGACGAAGTCGTGCCCGTGGCCGGGGTCGGCGATCGACGTGACGATGATCCCTCGCCCGCCGAGGCCGGCCAGCGCGTCGAGGTCCGGGGCGAGCCCGCGCACCGCCTCCTCGCCGGAGATCTGTACGAGCAGATCGCGCTGCGCGTTCCACCCCGTCCACCCCACCGGTACGCCGAGCATCTCCTCGAGCCCTTCGGGCGCGGGCGCCGGCTCGGCGGGGCAGGCGGGGAAGTCCATCTCGATCCAGCCTCGCTCGTCCCGCCGCGCGGTGAGCACCCCGCTGTGCAGCGTCTGGAAGCGGATGGTCCGATCTGCGGGGACGGCGCCGGCCTCGTACAGCACGTGGGCGGCGGCCAGGGTGGCGTGACCGCACAGGGCGACCTCGACCGCGGGCGTGAACCAGCGCAGCTCGAAGTCGGCGTCCGGCCCGTCGATCGGGCGCGGGAAGGCCGTCTCGGAGTGCTTCATCTCCGCAGCGACCGCCTGCATCCACGCCGCGTCGGCGGCGGCGGGGCCCAGAAGGCAGACGCCGGCGGTGTTGCCGGTGAAGGGGCGGTCGGCGAAGGCGTCGACGACGAGGATCCTCATGCCCGGCAACTGTAGAACCGCCGGCGGGGCGGCGGACACCCTGCCAGGCCTGTCACCTCAGGTGGCGCCGTCGACCCGGCGCCGGTCGCCTCAGGCGCCGGTCGACACCCTGGGCAGCGGGGGGAGGTCGTCGCGGGGGGCGGCATCGGCCCAGACTCCGCTGTACCAGCGTCTGGGCCGGCCGACGACCCAGCCGAGGACGAATCCCGTGGACATGCTCGCCAGGCTCAGAATGGTCACGTTCAGCCACATGATGGCTGCCTCCGGCTGTCATTGCCCGAGGGGTCACCCCCGTACCCCCGAGACAAGAACCGGTGAGGGACCTCACCGGGCCGCACTCCTGCCAGGCCTGTCCGGGTCCGGCGGCTGCGGGTCCGACCGAACTTAGCGAAGACGGGCCCCGGGCGTACGCCCTCGGCAGGAAACTGGCCCAGGTTCGTCAGGTCGCATGCTTCGTTCGAGGCAGGCGATCAGCACTCTCGATGCTTCGAAATCGGGATACCGGGCGCAGCCCTTTACGTTGTAGATCACACACTGCGCGGGAAGATCGGGCCGCGCCGCCGCCGATCCGCCCACGTACCCTGGCCAGATGAGCGTGACCGAACAGCTGCCCCTCTTCCCGCTGGGAACCGTGCTCTTCCCCGGTCTCATGCTTCCGTTGCATCTGTTCGAGGAGCGGTACCGCCTTTTGCTGCGCGACCTGCTCGAGCAGCCGGAACCTCGCCGGTTCGGGATCGTCGCGATCGAGTTCGGGCACGAGGTCGGGGCCGGCGCCGCGCGGCGGCTGGCCGGGGTCGGCTGCGTCGCCGAGCTGCACGGGGTCACCGCCCTCGAGGACGGGCGCTTCGACATCGTCACCGTCGGCGGGAGCCGGTTCCGTCGGGGCGCCGTGGACGACTCCCTGCCCTATCTGCGCGCCGAGGTCGAACTGCTGCCCGACGAGGCCGGCCGGGAGGCCGAGCCCCACGCCGGGCTGGTGACGCGGCTGTTCCAGTTGTACCGCCACCGGCTGGCGGCCACCGGGGCCGAGGTCGCCGACCCCATCGAGCTGCCGGGCGATCCGGTGCGGCTGTCCTACCTGGTCGCCGCCGCGGTCGTGCTCGACGTCGGTGAGAAGCAGCGGCTGCTCGAGGCCGAGGACGCGACCGCCCGGCTGCGGCTCGAGGCGGAGCTGCTGATCCGGGAGAACCGGCTGATCGGCGCGGTGCCCGCGGTGCCCGCCTCGCAGTTCATCGACGGCGGCGTGCACCTCAACTGACGTGGAGGCGGCAAGATGGCCTCCATGGGCAGAACGAAGACCCCGAGGGGAAGCGGGACCCCCGCCACCGTCGCCGCCGTCAAGGCCGGCATCGAGTTCACGCTGCACCCCTACGAGGCCGACCCCGGCGCGCAGTCGTACGGCGTGGCCGCCGCGGACGCGCTGGGCCTGCCGCACGACAGGGTCTTCAAGACGCTGCTGGCCGAGGTGGACGGCCGGCTCACCGTGGCGGTCGTGCCGGTCGCGGCCACGCTCGACCTCAAGGCCCTCGCCGCCGCCGCGGGCGGGAAGAAGGCGCAGATGGCCGACCCGGCGTCGGCCGAGCGTGCCACCGGCTACGTGGTCGGCGGCATCAGCCCGCTGGGGCAGCGCAGACGGCTGCCGACCATCGTGGACGCCTCAGCGTCCGGTTTCGCCACCGTCTACGTCTCCGCGGGCCGGCGCGGCATGCAGATCGAGCTCGCCCCCGCCGACCTCGTCCGGCTGACCGGAGCCGGCACCGCCGACATCGCCCGGCACTAGCACCGGCACCCGTCCGGCGGCGTCGAGCGCCTCCAGGAGGCCGTAGGACCCGATCGCCAGCACCGGCCAGAACACGAGAACGCCCCTGGCGCGCAGGTCCGCGACTCCGGTCATCTCCGTGCCGGTGGCAGCGGTGCGGGTCAGCCGCTGGAACGTCTCGAGACCAACGAGATGGCCCACCCGCCATGCGAGCACCGTGGCCGCGACACCGCCCACCGCCAGGCCGAGGAGGAGCGCGATGTCCCTCCCCCGGCCGCCCGCGGCGTAGGCCACGAAGCCGCACAGCACCCCGGCGACCAACGTGATCAGCGCGAAGCGCCCGTCGGTGCCGATCATCGCCTCGGTCTCCGGGTCCGCGAGGACGGCGGCGCCGTCGACCACCACGTACCGCACGTCCGGCGAGATGGCCGCCCACAGCAGCCCCGCGGGCGGGCCCAGCAGCGCGAGCGCCACCGTCGTGGCCGCCCAGATCCGTAGAGATCTCGCCGGGCCGCCGCCGCGTGCCGAACTCCGCCACCACCGGACCACTCGCACGCTCCCACCGGACTTCCGAACCATGGTCTCCTATGTGTACGGCAGCGTAACGCCCCCAACATGATGGTCGACCCCGATGATCCACAACGCCGCACCCTCGCAACTACTTGGGATAATGTGCCCGACATGTCTGGTTCCACCTCCGTGATCGCGCCCGGTCCTCCCCCGTTCAGCCAGGCCTTCGCCCGGCTCGGCGCCGCCCTGACCGCGATCGTTCTCCAGCAGCAGGAGACCCTGTCCGAACTGCTCCCCCGTGAGGACTGGAACGCCGACCTCACCGCCCGTACCTACTCCAGCGGCGGCGTGACCGTCCGCGTGTCCCTGCTCGGCAGCTATGCCGAACAGGAGCAGACCTGGCTCTGGGGCTGGGCGAACACCCAGTTCGGCCCCGAGCATCCCGCCGTCGTGCCGACGCTGGCGGTGCGGGAGGCCGGCGAACGGCTCGGCATCCCGGAGCTGACCACGCCCGAGGTGGACCTGTCCGGCTACGACGGGCCTGCCGGGCACGGCGGCGAGCTCATCGCGGTGGCGGCCGCCGGGCTGCTCGGCGGCGGCGGTTACATCGGTGCGGGCTACCCGGGCGGCTCGGCGTACCTCCACGTCGACGACCCCCGGGTGCCGCAGGCCGAATGGGACCCGGTGCCGGTGCCACGGCTCGTCATCAACGCGACCTCGCTGTTCCCGAGCGACCACCGCCTGACCCTCGCCAGGTTCCTCAGCCACCACAGGGTCGGCTACCGCCAGACGCCCGCGACCATCGAGGCGCACCTGCCCGGGGGCGGCACGGGCCTGGCCGGCTTCGACGGCGCGGGCCGGTTCACCGGCTGGGAGGCGGGGCTGTCGCCGGCGAACGTCTGACCGGCCGCCCCGGCGAGGGATCCGCCCGAACGGCCGCCCGGCGCACGCCGGATCCGGCCGTCAGGTGAGGCAGGCCGGGCCGAGCAGCTGCTTGAGATCGCCCATCAGCGAGGGCGAGGGACTGACCCGGAGCCGGTCGTCGAGCCGCACCACGGTCGTCCTCGGCCCGTTCTGCAGGTGCAGGTGCACCTCGCTCTTGCCGGGATGGGTGACGAGCACCTCCTTGAGCCGCTCGACCACCGGAGGGGTGCACCGCCCGATCGGCATCGTGACCGAGAAGGGACCGCCCGCGTCACTGATCGTGAGATCGGGCTGGATCACCTCCATTGCGATGATCTTCGGGACGTCCTCGCGCTTGTCCAGCCGGCCCTTGACCACCAGTACCGCGTCCTCGGCCAGCAGCGTGGAGCACAACTGGTAGGAGGAGGGGAAGATCATCACTTCGATCGCGCCGCCGAGGTCCTCGAGCGTCGCCATCGCCCAGGAGTTCCCCTGCTTGGTCACCTTGCGCTGCAGGCCGGACAGCAGCCCGCCGATCGTGACGATCTGACCGTCGGTACGGGCGCCGTCGGCGGTCAGCGAGGCGATCGTGCAGTCCGTGGCTGCGGCCAGGATGTGCTCGACGCCCAGCAGCGGGTGATCGGAGACGTACAGCCCGAGCATCTCCCGCTCGAAGGCCAGCAGAGTGGTCTTGTCCCACTCCCCCGGTGGAATGTCCACGTCGAAGGTCGAGTCCGGGCCGCCGTCGTCGCCCATCGAGCCGAACAGCGAGTCCTGGCCGATGGCCTCGTTGCGCTTGATGTCGATGACGGTGTCGATGGCCTGCTCGTGCACCATGACCAGGCCCTTGCGCTCGTGCTTGAGATCGTCGAAGGCACCGGCCTTGACCAGCGACTCCACGACCCTCTTGTTGCACACCACGGGCGGGACCTTGCGCAGGAAGTCGTTGAAGTCGGTGTAGCGGCCCTTCTCCCCGCGCGCCTTGACGATGCCGTCGACGACGTTGCCGCCCACGTTGCGGATCGCGGACAGGCCGAACCTGATCTCCCGGTCGCCGCGCGGGGTGAAGTCGGCGTCGGACTCGTTGACGTCCGGCGGCAGGACGGTGATGCCCATCCGGCGGCACTCGTTGAGGTAGAGGGCGCTCTTGTCCTTGTCGTCCTTGACCGAGGTGAGCAGCGCGGCCATGTACTCGGCCGGGTAGTTGGCCTTGAGGTAGCCGGTCCAGTACGAGACGAGCCCGTAACCGGCCGTGTGCGCCTTGTTGAAGGCGTAGTCGGAGAACGGCAGCAGAATGTCCCAGAGGGACTTGACCGCGGCGTCGGAGAAGCCGCGCTCCTTCATGCCCGCCTCGAAGCTGACGTACTGCTTGTCCAGCTCGGACTTCTTCTTCTTGCCCATCGCCCGGCGCAGCAGGTCGGCGGAGCCGAGCGAGTAGCCCGCGACCTTCTGCGCGATGGCCATGACCTGTTCCTGATAGACGATCAGGCCGTGGGTCGTGTCGAGGATCTCCTTGAGCGGCTCCTCGAGCTCGGGGTGAATCGGGGTGATCTCCTGCTGGCCGTTCTTGCGCAGCGCGTAGTTGGTGTGCGAGTTCGCGCCCATCGGACCCGGCCGGTAGAGCGCGAGCACCGCGGAGATGTCCTCGAAGTTGTCCGGTTTCATCAGCCGCAGCAGCCCGCGCATCGGCCCGCCGTCCAGCTGGAACACCCCGAGCGTGTCACCGCGGGCCAGCAGCTCGTAGGTGTGCTTGTCGTCCAGGGGCAGCGCGAGCAGGTCGAGATCGAGACCCTTGTTGAGCTTGATCGCCTTCAGGCAGTCGTCGAGGATGGTGAGGTTGCGCAGCCCGAGGAAGTCCATCTTCAGCAGGCCGAGGTTCTCGCACGTCGGGTAGTCGAACTGCGTGATGATCACACCGTCGCTGTCGCGGCGCATGATCGGGATGTGGTCGGTGAGCGTCTCGGCGCTCATGATGACGCCGGCCGCGTGCACACCGGTCTGCCGGATCAGTCCCTCGAGGCCCTGGGCCAGGTCGAGGACCTGCTTGACGTCGGTCTCCTCCTCGTACAGCCTGCGGAGCTCGCCCGCCTCGCTGTAGCGGGGGTGCTTGTCGTCGAAGATCCCCGACAGCGGGATCTCCTTGCCCATCACGGCCGGCGGGAAGGCCTTCGAGAGCCGGTCGCCGAGCGCGTAGGGGAAGCCGAGGACGCGGCCGGCGTCCTTCACGGCGGCCTTCGCCTTGATGGTCCCGAAGGTCGCGATCATCGCGACCTTGTCGGCGCCGTACTTCTCGGTGACGTAGCGGATGACGTCACCGCGCCTGCGCTCGTCGAAGTCGATGTCGACGTCCGGCATGGAGACGCGCTCGGGGTTGAGGAACCGCTCGAAGATCAGTCCGTGCGGCAGCGGGTCGAGGTCGGTGATGCCGAGCGCGTAGGCCGCGAGCGAGCCCGCCGCCGAGCCTCGGCCCGGCCCCACCCTGATGCCGTTGTTCTTGGCCCACATGATGAAGTCGGCGACCACGAGGAAGTACGACGGGAAGCCCATCTGAAGGATCACGCCGATCTCGAAGTCGACCTGGCGCTGGTGCTCCTCGTCGATCCCGCCGGGGAAGCGCCGCTCCATGCCGCGCTGGACCTCCTTGCGGAACCAGCTCTCCTCGGTCTCGCCCTCGGGGATGTCGAACTTCGGCATCAGGTTGTGGAACTCGAACATGCCGGCCGCGTCGACCCGTTCGGCCACCATGAGGGTGTTGCGGCAGCCCTCCGCCCAGATGTCGGAGGTGTCGATGGCGCGCATCTCGTCGGCGGTCTTGAGGTAGTAGCCGCTGCCGTCGAAGCGGAACCGGTCGGGGTCGGCGAGCTGCTTGCCGACCTGCACGCAGAGCAGCGCGTCGTGCGCCGCGGCCTCGCTCTCGTGGGTGTAGTGCGAGTCGTTGGTGACGACCGGCGGGATGTCGAGCCGTCTGCTGATCTCGACGAGGCCGTCGCGGACCCGGCGCTCGATGTCGAGCCCGTGATCCATGATCTCCAGGAAGTAGTTCTCCTTGCCGAAGATCTCCTGGTAGCGCGCCGCCGCCTCGAGCGCCTTGTCGAAGTGGCCCAGCCGCAGCCGGGTCTGCACCTCTCCGGAGGGGCACCCGGTCGTGGCCATCAGGCCCTCGGCGTGGTCGGCGATCAGCTCGGTGTCCATCCGGGCGTACTTGAAGACGAAGCCCTCGGTGTAGGCCCGCGAGGTCAGCCGGAACAGGTTGTGCAGCCCTGTCCTGTTGCGCGCCCAGATCGTCTTGTGCGTGTAGAGACCGCCGCCCGACAGGTCGTCGCGCTTCTGGCTGGGCTCGCCCCACTGGACCCGCTTCTTGTGGAAGCGCGACTCCGGCGCGACGTAGGCCTCGATGCCGATGATCGGGGTGACCCCCGCCTCGGCGGCCTTCCGGTGGAAGTCGTAGGCGCCGTGCATGTTGCCGTGGTCGGTCATCGCGATCGCCGGCATCTTCTGCCGGTCCACCTCTGCGAACATCTGCTTGAGGCGCGCCGCCCCGTCCAGCATGGAGTACTCGGTGTGTACGTGAAGATGTACGAACGAGTCGGCCATGCGCGCAGCGCCTCCTGATGTCACATGCGACCGCCCACGTGCGCGGGCACGCGTCAGTGATCGGACCGGGGGAAGGTCGCCGTCCGGGGGTCTGCGGCCCCGCGGACGACGCGGTCCTGTGAGCCTAACGCGGCGACCGGGGCGCTCGGGACCCGACACTCCGGATGTCCTGTTTGTCAGGAGTCAACCATTTGGCGTCAGCGGGCATGCGCTCCGCGCTCCTCCTCGGCCACCTCGAGCCCGGCCTCGATCACCGCGTTCATGATGCGGGCCAGCCGGTGCGGCCCGAGCCTGGGGGCCCGATGGGCCATGGCCTCGACCACCTCCCGCTCACGCTCCCGGTCCCGCCCGGCGAACCCGCCGACCGGCTTCAGCCTCTGCACGGCTCCCGACAGCGCGAGGCGGCGCTCGAGCAGCACGGCCAGTTCGGCGTCGACATGGTCGATCGCGGCCCGTATCTGCGACAGGCTCTTGGCCCGCTGGGCGATGTCCTGATCAGACACCCGGACTTCCCTCCCTCTGGCGACCGCGGCCCTGGCGAGTGGGCCGGCCCGCGCCCTGAAGCGCACCGGTCAGCGGTGCTGGACCTCTGGAAATGCGAAAGGCAGAGCACCCAGCGGGGGGCCCTGCCTTGCCGGCTTCGGGATCGTCGCTCAGGCCGCGCGGGCCGGCGCACCCGAAGCCGGCGGGGTGAACACGAAACGGCGACGATCCATATGCGGGATCGTAACCCGGCCGAGCGCGAGGTCGCCACATCTCGAATCTTCCGTCTCACCAGCCGAGACGTGACCGCTAAAGTGACGCAAAGGCCGCCAAGAACATGGGAGACACCGTGACGGAACCTGCGCACAAGCTCATCGTGATCGGGTTCGACGACCCGCTCAAGGCCAATGAGTTCCTGCTGGCGGCCGTACGCCTGCAACGTCACGAGCAGATCCGCCTGCACGACGCGGTGTTCATCGAGCGCGACCCCTCCGGGCGCGCGAGCGTACGCGAGACCCAGGACATGACGCCCGGCCGGGGAGCGCTCGGCGGCGCCATCTGGGGGCTGCTCATCGGCACCCTGATGGGCGGCCCGATCGGCGGGCTGATCGGCGGGGCGGCCTCGGCCGGCGGCGGCGCGCTGCTCGGCAAGCTCATCGACACCGGCATCAAGGACGAGAAGGTCAAGGCGCTGCGCGACGCCGTCCGGCCGGGCACCACGGCCCTGGCACTGCTCGTCAGCCACCTGTCCCTCGGTGATCTCCAGCGCGAGCTGGCCCGCTTCCCGGGCGCCACGCTGGTCGAGTCGGACCTGTCGGAGGCGGCGGTGACCGCAGTGCGCATCGCCCTCGGTGAGCAGGAGGACCCGGGCGCCGACCGCGCCCCGTAGCCGGCCGGCCGGCCCCGTGGCCGGCGGACTCACCGGCCTCGCACCCGCCCGGCGGCCGGACGCTCCCTACAATGTCGGCCGTGAGCGGCGAGCTGGCACATTACTGGAGTCATCCCGGACTTCCGGACGTCGGCCTGCTGCGCGCCCGGTTCGTCACCCATCGATTCGGCCGCCACGCCCACGAGGGCTACACGGTGGGGCTGATCGAGTCCGGCGTGGAGGAGTTCCACCGCGAGGGCACGCTGATGCGCGCGGGCCCCGGCGCCGTGGTGATCGTGAACCCTGAGACCGTGCACACCGGCCACGCCGGCGTCCCCGAGGGCTGGGCCTACCGCGCCGCGTATCCGCCGGTGGCGGTGCTGACGGAGATCGCCGCCGAGTTCGGGGCGCGGCCGGGCACCCCGTACTTCCGTGACGCGGTGATCGACGACCCGCAAAGCGCCCGGCTGCTGCGAGCCGCCTACCGGGCCGCGCAGCACGGTGACGCGCTGGCCGCCGCGTCGCGGCTGCGCTCCGCGCTCGCCGGCCTCCTGCACCGGCACGGCGGCGTCTCTCCCGAGCGCCGGCGCGATCGCTGCGCCCCCACCGCGGTACGGGCCGCCCGTGACATCCTGCACGAGCGGCTCGTCGACCCGCCGTCGCTGGAGGAGCTGGCCCGGGAGGTCGGCGCCCGTCCGTTCACGCTGCTGAAGGCCTTCCGCGCCGCGACCGGCCTGCCGCCGCACGCGTACCTGAACCATCTCCGGGTACGGCGCGCGCGCCATCTCCTCGACGAGGGGCTGCGCGCGGCGGAGGTCGCGGCGAGGACCGGCTTCGCCGACCAGGCCCACCTGACCCGGCATTTCAAGCGCACCTTCGGCGTGCCGCCCGGTGCCTACCAGCTCGGCCGGACGCGCGTCTCCGCGCCCTCGCCGGAGCCGTGGACGTCCACTCCGGAAGAGCCCGGAAAACCGGTAAAGCTCGGAAAGCCTGGCGATCCGGCAATAACGTTCAAGACCGGGCCCGGCCCTCTTCCCTAGCGTCGCGCCATGGCAACGATTCAGGCGCGCGGCCCCGATCACGCCCGCACCGCGGCGATCAGGGACGGACTCGGCGTCGGCGTCGCCGTCGGGGTGTCCGGGCTCGTCTTCGGTGCGGCCGCCGCGGCGGCCGGGCTGACCGTCCTCCAGGCCTGCGCCCTCAGTCTGCTGGCGTTCACCGGCGCCTCCCAGTTCGCGCTCGTCGGGGTGGTCTCAGGGGGCGGCAGCCTGGTCGCCGGCACGCTCGGGGCGGTGCTGCTCGGCGGTCGTAACGCGTTGTACGGCCTGCGGCTGGCGAGCCTGCTCCGGGTCCGCGGGGCGCGGCGGCTGGTCGCCGCGCACGTCGTCATCGACGAGACGACGGCCGTGGCCACCGCGCAACCGGACCGGGAGTCGGCCCGGGCGGGTTTCGTGGTGACCGCCGTCACCCTCTACACGGTGTGGAACCTGACGACGCTGCTGGGCGCCGCGGGAGCCTCCCGGCTGGGCGATCCGGAACGGTACGGGCTCGACGCGGTCGGCCCCGCGGTGTTCGTGGCGCTGCTGTGGCCGTTGCTCCGCCGGGGCCGGGCGGAGCGGCTCGTGGCCCTGGTCTCCGTGGCCGTCGCCGTCACGGCCACTCCCCTGCTGCCGCCCGGCGTACCGGTGATGCTCGCCGCGGTCGTGGCCGTGGC
>NZ_JABVEB010000139.1 GCF_014323665.1 Actinomadura sp. HBU206391
AGCTCAAGGGCCCATTCAAACAGAGGCCGGCACACAGGCCCGCCGCTGCCCCCCGGGCAGGGTTCGGCCCCGTGGCGGCTCGGGTGCGCGGGCGGGCCGCTCCATGGTGAGTAGGCTTTCACTGTGACGGAACCACAGGTCTTTGACTATCCGGGCGTCGAAGCGGCACTTCGCGAGCGCCGCGTCGAGTGGGAGCTCGACCCCACGATCGACCGCGTTCGCGACCTGGTCGACCTCCTCGGCTCGCCGCAGCACGCGTATCCGGTGATCCACGTGGCCGGCACCAACGGCAAGACGACCACCGCCCGGATGATCGAGACACTGTTGCGGGCCCGCGGTCTGCGCACCGGTCTCATGACCAGCCCGGAACTGCGCTCGATTCGAGAGCGGATCGCGATCGACGGAGAGCCGATCAGCGAGGAGGCGTTCGTCGAGGCGTACCAGGAGATCGCCCCGTACGTCGAGATGATCGACGACAAGCACGGCGTGCGGCTGTCGTTCTTCGAGGTCGTCACGGCCATGGCCTATGCCGCGTTCGCCGACGCGCCGGTCGACGTCGCCGTCGTCGAGGTCGGCATGGGCGGTGTGTGGGACGCCACGAACGTCGCCGACGGAGCGGTCGCGGTCCTGACGCCGATCGGGCTGGACCACACCCGCCACCTCGGCGACACGATCGAAGAGATCGCCGCCGAGAAGGCGGGGATCATCAAGGACGGCGCCATCGTCGTCATGGCCCAGCAACCGCTGGACGCAGCCGAGGTGCTGCTCCGGAGGGCGGCCGAGTCACGCGCGCAGGTGGCCCGCGAGGGCATCGAGTTCGGTGTCGTCGAGCGCGAGCTGGCCTTCGGCGGCCAGCTGTTGGCGATCAAGGGCTTGCACGGCGTCTATGACGAGATCTTCCTGCCGCTGTTCGGCGACCACCAGGCGCGCAATGCCGCTTGCGCGCTCGCCGCGGTGGAGGCCTTCGCCGGCGGGGCGCCGACCGCGGGCGAGGCGAACCTGGACGCGGTGACCCGCGGAGCGGCCCCGGAGCCGTTCGACTCCGGTGAGGGCGGCGAGGGCCGGTTGGATCCCCGGCTGGTCCGCGCCGGCCTGGCCGGGGTGAGCTCGCCGGGCCGGCTCGAGATCGTACGGACGGGGCCGACGGTGCTGCTGGACGTGTCGCACAATCCGGCGGGGATGGATGCGACCGTCCACACGCTGACCGAGGACTTCGGGTTCACCAGGCTCATCGCCGTGGTCGCCGCCGCGGGGGACAAGGACATCACCGGCATGCTCGAACATCTCGAGCCGGTGGTGGACGAACTGGTCGTGACCCGCAACTCCTCCCCGCGCTCGATGCCGCCCGAGGAGCTCGGGGAGCTGGCCGAGGGCATCTTCGGCCTGGATCGCGTGCACGTGGTCCCTCGGCTGGACGACGCCATCGACCAGGCCATCGGGCTCGCCGAGGAGACCGGTGAGTACCAGGGCGCCGGCGTCGTGATCACCGGGTCGGTCGTGACCGCCGGCGACGCCCGTGTGATGCTGCGCGTCGACGAAAGATGATCCTCGTGTCGTCACGGGCGAGGCGACGGCTTTCCGCGATCATGTGGACGTACGCCATTTCCAAGGAGTAGAGGGCCATGAGAAGGCTGTTGGCGGCGGTGCTCGTCTGCGAGGCGATCGTGATCGGATTGGCGATCCCGGTCGCGATCTCGGTCGCGCACGCCGATGCGGGGACCGCCGGGATCGTCGGCGGGGCGCTGGCCCTCGCCTGCATTCTGCTGGCCGGGCTGCTCCGTTTCTCCTGGGCCGTCTTCGCCGGGGGCGTTCTGCAGGTCGTGATGATCGCCACGGGTTTCGTGGTGCCGACCATGTTCATCCTCGGTGTCGTATTCGGGGCGCTTTGGGTCACCACTATTTGGCTCGGACGCAAGGTGGAGGGAACGGAAGCGCGCTAAATTCATGCGGAGACGGCACCCGAATTCATCCGCCGGAATTCGCAATTTGCGGCTAATGCGCAAATCGGGCAGGTCGTAAAAGCCACGCGTATGGCGGATGTCGACCCCCAGGAGAAGGTCGTGTCCGCTCCATTGCAGGAATCCCCCGTGAAAGCGCGTGAGTCCGATACCGGCGTCGAGCGGGAGAAACGGGCCGGGGACCGGTTCGCGGGCGTCACCGCGCTGCTCGTCGCGGTCACGGCGGTCCCGATCGTCGCGCTGGTGGTGCCCAACACGATCTCGTACGTCGTCACGCCGGCGCTTCGCGATCTCGGCCTCGAATCCGGCCAGGCGGCCGGGCTCGTGCGCGCGAACGGCATGGCGCTGCCGGCGCTGCTGCTGGCCGTGCCCATCTCGGCGGTCGCCGCTCGCAGGGTTCCGGCCTGGCTGGTCCTGCTGACCGGCCTGCTGTGCGTCCTGGCCGGCGAGATCGCCGCACAGTTCGCCGGGTCGGTACCGGTCATCGCGGCGGTACGGGTGATCCAGGGCATCGGCGCCGGGGTGATCCTGCCCGCCACGCTCATCCTGGTCTGGGAGCGGCACGGCCGCGTACTGATCACCCTGTGGGCCGGCGTCTTCACCGCGGCGCTCTTACTTGCCATGCCGGCCGCGATGTACGCGGTGCCGGTGCCGCCGACCGCTTCCGCGGGCCCCTCCGAGGGTGCTGCGGACGGCGCGGCGGGCGACGGCTGGCGGGCGGTGCTCCAGCCCTACCCGTGGCTCATCGGGCTCGCGCTGGCGTCCGTCGCCCTGCTCGTCATCCTCCGGGTCCGGACGAAGGCCGGTCCGCTGCCGGTGCTGCGCCACACCGAGCGCACCCAGCTGCTGCTCCCGTTCGTCCCGGCCGCAGGGTTCGCCTTCCTGGCGGTCGTCACCACTTACGGCTGGTCGCCCGGAGCACAGCTCATCGTCGCCGGCATCGGCCTGATCGCGCTGGTCGGGCTGGCGCTGGCCGGCACCAGGAACACGACGATGGGGAGCCCGCACGGCTTCGCCGTCGTCGCCCTCACCACGGGACTGCTCACCCTCCCGGTCGTGGCCCCGCTGACCGGGCTCGTCAGTACCCATTCCGGGCCCCGTGGCGTGCATCTCGCGCCGTTCGCCGCCGGAGCGGCCGCCGCCGTGGCCGCCGCCCTGCTCACCGCCCGGCTCCGCGACGGCGGCACCCGTACGGCGGTGCTGTCCGGCCACGGCATGGTGATCATCGCGGTGCTGATCCTGCTGACCGTGGACGCCGGCTCGGGCACCTGGCTGCTCACCCTCCCCCTCGTCGCCCTCGGGGCGGGGATGGGAACGGCCCTCGCGGCGTCGCTGCGCGCGACCGGGCTCGGGTCGGCGCTGTTCGGCACCGCGCTGTGCTTTCCCGCGGTGCTCACCGGCTATCTCATCGTCGGCCCGTTGCAGGTCGCCGACGTCAACGAGGCCGTCGACGCGGGCGGGGGACAGCGGGAGGTCGTCTACGCGCTCACCTCCGCGTTCCGCGTCTGGCTCATCATCGCGGGCGTCATCACCGTCCTGCTGGCCGGTGGCAGCATCCTCGCCGGCCGCTCCCGCCGGGTATCCTCCTGAAACGCCGCCGCGCAGCGAAGCGAGCGTCATCCAACAGCGATCAAGTTTGGGAGTCATCCGTGTCCGAGCGCACTCTTGTCCTGGTCAAGCCCGACGGTGTCCGCCGCGGCCTCGTCGGCGACGTCATCGCGCGGATCGAGCGCAAGGGTCTGAAGATCGCCGCGCTGGAGCTGCGCACACTCAGCGCAGAGACCGCCGAGCAGCACTACGACGAGCACCGTGCGAAGCCGTTCTTCGGTTCGCTGGTCGAGTTCATCACCGGCGGCCCGCTCGTCGCCATGGTGGTCGAGGGCCCGCGTGCGATCGAGGCGTTCCGGAACCTGGCCGGCGTCACCGACCCGGTCAGCGCGGCGCCGGGAACGATCCGCGGCGACCACGCACTGGAGATCCAGGAGAACATCGTGCACGGCTCCGACTCGGCCGACTCGGCCGCGCGGGAGATCAAGCTGTTCTTTCCCGATCTTTTCTGAGTCGCCGAACTGAGGCATGCGGACCGGGGGGACCCGGTCCGCTTGTGTTTACCGACGAGTGACGTCGGGATCGGAGGTATTTGGCCCAACGCAGGGGCTCATGGTCACTGACCTCGCCGGGTCTGTCGCGTTACGATGAGCAAGCCGCTCCGCACGTCCGCCGCCAGCAGGAAGGCTCCCTTTTTTCATGGGTAACAAGCTGTCGTTCCTAGGCCGTGATATGGCGGTCGATCTGGGTACAGCGAACACTTTGGTGTACGTACGTGGCCGCGGCATTGTGCTGAACGAACCGTCCGTAGTGGCGATCAACACCAACACCGGGAAGATCGTCGCGGTCGGCATCGAGGCGAAGCGGATGATCGGCCGGACGCCCGGCAACATCGTGGCCGTGCGGCCGCTCAAGGACGGCGTGATCGCGGACTTCGACGTGACCGAGCGGATGCTCCGCTACTTCATCCAGAAGGTGCACAAGCGCCGGCACTTCGCCAAGCCCCGCATCGTGGTGGCCGTGCCGAGCGGCATCACCGGCGTCGAGCAGCGCGCCGTGAAGGAGGCCGGTTACCAGGCCGGCGCCCGGCGCGTCTACATCATCGAAGAGCCGATGGCCGCCGCGATCGGAGCGGGCCTCCCGGTGCACGAGCCGACCGGCAACATGGTCGTCGACATCGGCGGCGGCACCACCGAGGTGGCGATCATCTCGCTCGGCGGCATCGTCACCAGCCAGTCCGTACGGGTGGGCGGCGACGAACTCGACCAGGCGGTCATCTCGTACTCCAAGAAGGAGTACTCCCTGATGCTGGGCGAGCGCACCGCCGAAGAGATCAAGATGGCGATCGGCTCGGCCTACCCGTCGGCGGACGAGCCGCACGCCGAGATCCGCGGCCGCGACCTGGTGAGCGGCCTGCCCAAGACCATCGTGATCTCCGCCGAAGAGGTGCGGAGGGCGATCGAGGAGCCGGTCAACTCCATCGTCGACGCGGTCAAGACCACGCTCGACAAGTGCCCGCCGGAACTGTCCGGCGACATCATGGACCGGGGCATCGCGCTGACCGGCGGCGGCGCCCTGCTGAGGAACCTCGCGGAACGCCTGCGTGAGGAGACCGGTATGCCGATCCATATGGTCGACAACCCCCTCGACTCGGTCGTCCTCGGCACCGGCAAGTGCGTCGATGACTTCGAGTCGCTGCGGCAGGTGCTCGTTCCCGAACCACGGCGCTGACCTCGGCCCGTGAACGACACCCGGCACACACGCGCGGTTCTCGGCGCGCTGCTCTTCGTCGCCCTCGCATTGATCACCGTCGACTACCGGGGCGGCGACAACTCGCCGCTGCGCGGTCTGCGCGGTTTCGGCGCGGCCATCTTCGGCCCGATCGAGCGGGTCTCGGCCTCCGCGGTGCGGCCGATCGGCAACACCGTGGACGCGATCACCGACGCCCCGCGTGAGCGGCGCCGCGCCGACCGGCTCGCGCTGGAGAACCAGCGCCTGCGCGAGCAACTGCGCGCCAGTCGGCAGGACCAGGACCGCACCGGCCAGCTGGGCCGCCTGCTGCGCTCCGCGGGGATCGGCGGCTACAAGATCGTTTCTGGTCAGGTGATCTCCGCGGGCCAGGGCTTCGAGGACACCGTCACCATCGACGTCGGCAGCAGGAGCGGCGTGCAGAACGACATGACCGTGATGACGGGGGACGGCCTGGTCGGCCGGGTGACCCGCGTCGGCCCGGACACGGCGACGGTCCTGCTCGCCACCGACGCCGCGTCGGCGATCGGCAGCCGGGTCGAGGACTCCAAGGAGATCGGGATCGCGCAGGGCATCGGCCGGCGCGGGCTCGGCAGCGGCGGCGCCAACCCGATCCGGCTGCAACTGCTCGACGTCAACGCGCGGCTGATGCCCGGTCAGCGCATCGTCACGCTCGGTTCACAGGGCGAACGTCCCTATGTGCCCGGTGTGCCCATCGGTACCGTGGAGAAGGTCGAGCAGACGCAGGGTTCCATCACCCGCACCGCCTACATCCGGCCGTTCGTGCAGTTCACCAGCCTCGACGTGGTCGGCGTAGTGGTCGCACCGCCGAAGGAGGATCCCCGCGACGCCGTGCTGCCGCCGCGTCCGAAGGGCGCGCCCACCCCGGTGCCGCCCACCAGCCCGACCCCCTGCCCCTGCCCGACCGGAAGCGCGACCCCCGGAACGCCGGGCGTTCCGCCGGCGAGTCCGCCGGTCACCCCGGCGGGCAGCCCGATGGTCGCGCCCACGATCCGATCCACCGATGATCCGTCCAGCCGGCCCGCCCCCAGGCCGGGGAGCACGGTGACGAACACACCGGCCGGCAGAGCCGGCAGGGGGGGCTGACATGCTGCACTCCACCGCCTCGACACCACCGGCCGGGCGCAGGCTCACCGCCGTCGTCGTGATCACGCTGGCCTTGATCGTCCAGGTCTCGATGGCGAACCGGTTGCCACTGCCGGGCTCGGTCGCACCCGACCTGGTGCTGCTCACCGTCGTCGCGCTCGCACTGGTCAACGGGCCGCTGCTCGGCCTCGTCACCGGCTTCTGCGCCGGGCTGACCGCCGACATCGTGCCGCCCGCCGACCACACCATCGGGCGGTACGCCCTGGTCTACTGCCTGGTCGGCTACATCTGCGGGCTGTTCACCGACGAGATGGACCGCTCGCCGGTCACCCCGTTCATCGGCGTCGCCGCCGGTGCGCTCGCGGGGACGCTGCTGTACGTCGGGGTGGGCATGATGCTCGACGACCCGCGCGCCGGGTTGCCGGTGGCGTCCCGGCTGGTGCCCCTCATGGTCCTCTACGACGTCCTCGCCAGTCCGTTCGTGGTCTGGGCCGTGCTGCGCCTCACCCGCCGTCTCGAGGGCGAACGGGGCCACGACCGGTACGACCCGGCGACCGCCCGGTTCCGCGCCATGGCCAGGGAGCGCATGTGAGGTCCGCGTCCTATTTCCGGCTCATGGTGCTGCACGTCCTCGTGGTCACGCTGCTGCTCGTGCTCATCGGGCGGCTGTGGACGCTGCAGGTGATGAACGGCGCGCACTACAAGCAGGTCGCCGCCGAGAACCGTACGCGCGACATCGTGGTGCCCGCCCTGCGCGGGCAGATCCTCGACGATGTCGGCCGCCCGCTCGTCCGCAACCGCAGTGCCCTGGTCGTCTCGGTGGACAGCAAGGCGATGGCCCGGCAGCGTGACGGCGGCCGGGCGGTGCTGCACCGGCTGGCGGGCGTGCTCGGCACCTCCTACAACGATCTCGCGCTCAAGACCCGGCTGTGCGCTCCGGGCATCAAGCGGCCCTGCTGGCCCGGCTCGCCGTACCAGCCGATCCCGATCGACGACCAGGTCGACATCAAGCGCGCCCTGCAGATCATGGAGCGGCAGGAGGAGTTCCCCGGCGTCATCGCCCAGGTGCAGGCCGTACGGGACTATCCGAAGACCGAGGGCGCCACCGCCGTGCAGGCCCTCGGCTATCTCTCCCCGATCACCCAGGAGGAGATGGACCGGCGCAAGGGCATCAAGGTCACCGGCTACAGCCGGGTCGACCTGGTCGGCAGGGACGGCCTCGAGGCCGTCTACGACGCCGACCTGCGCGGCGAGCCGGGGATCCGCCGCCTCATGGTCGACAGCCAGGGGCGGGTCACCGGCACCGCCCGTGAGGACCCGGCGCGGCCCGGCGACCATCTGGTCACGAGCATCGACGCCAGGGTGCAGGGCGCGGTCGAGCAGGCCCTCGCGAAGGCCGTCGCCGACATGCGCGCCCAGGGCAAGAAGGCCGAGGCCGCGGCCGGCGTCGTGCTCGACGTGAAGACCGGCCGGGTGATCGCCCTAGCCAGCCTGCCCACATACGACCCGGCCGTCTGGACCGGCGGCATCACCCAGTCCGAGTACGACGCGCTGCTCGGCAAGGGCCAGGGCGAGCCGCTGATCTCGCGGGCCACGCAGGGCCAGTTCGCGCCCGGGTCCACCTTCAAGATCTCCTCGGTGGCGGCCGCGGTGAGGGACGGCTACCCGCTCAACGGTATCTACGACTGCCCGGGTTCCTTCAACGTCGGCAGCCGGGCCTTCACCAACTTCGAGGGCCAGGGCCATGGGCCGATGGACCTGCACAAGGCCCTCGTCGTGTCCTGCGACACGATCTTCTACCGGTTCGCCTACGAGGAGTGGCTGCGCGACGGCGGGATCCATCCGGTGCCGAAGCCCAAGGACCCGATGCCGGCGATGGCTCGCATGTACGGGTTCGGCAGGCCCACCGGAATCGACCTGCCGAGCGAGTCGTCCGGCCGGATCCCCGACCGGACGTGGAAGAAGTCGTACTGGGAGGCGACCAAGCAGGAGAACTGCCGGGCGGCCAAGTCGGGCTACCCGGAGCTCGAACGCACCGACCCTTCGCGCGCCGCCTACCTGAAGCTGATGGCCGCGGAGAACTGCGTGGACGGCTATATCTTGCGCGCCGGTGACGCCGCCAACTTCTCCGTCGGCCAGGGTGACGTGCTCGTGACCCCGCTCCAGCTGGTGCGGGCCTACGCGGCCATCGGCAACGGCGGCAAGCTGGTCGTGCCGCGGCTGGCCCGCGCGGTCGTGCGGCCCGACGGCACCGTGGTCCGGGAGATCAAGCCGCCCGCGCCGCAACGCCTGCCGGTCGATCCCAAGGTGATCTCCTACATCCAGAAGGCGCTCGCCGAGGTGCCCACCAAGGGCACCGCCGCCGGTGCCTTCTCCGGTTTCGACTTCAAGAAGGTCTCCGTGGCCGGCAAGACCGGCACCGCGGAGGTCTTCGGCAAGGACGACACCGCCTGGTTCGCCTCGTACGCGCCGGCGAACGACCCGCGGCTGGCCGTGGTGGTCATGGTGACGCAGGCGGCGACGGGTGGCGCGGTCGCCGCACCCGCCGTACGGGAGATCTACGAGACGATCTACGGCCTCAACGGAAAGAAGGCGGTCTGGCCCGACGGGAAACCGCCGACCAGGCTGCCGAAGCCGCGCCGCGACGGAAGCTTCGCGGCGCCATGATCACCAGTCCTCTGCAGCGCCCGTCGCTCTGGCGGCAGGCCGCCGCGCTGCGCCGCCTGGACTGGACCTTGATCTTCGCCGTCTTCGTGCTGTCGGTGATCGGTGCGCTTCTGGTGTGGTCGGCGACCCGCGTCGGCCCGATCGGGCTGCCCAAGGACCCGCACGCCTTCCTCAAACGGCACCTGCTCAACCTGCTGATCGGCTTCGGGCTCGGCGCCCTGGTGACCGTGCTGGACTACCGGCTCCTGCGGGCCTACGCGCCGTTCCTGTACGCCCTGTCGTGCATCGGCCTGATCGCGGTGCTGTCCCCGCTGGGCGACACCATCAACGGCTCCCATTCGTGGATCGTGCTGGGCGGCGGCTTCCAGGTGCAGCCGTCGGAGTTCGGCAAGGTCGGCCTGGTGATCCTGCTCGCCATGCTGCTCGGTGAGCCGCGTGACGGCGAGGTGGGCCCGGGTTACCGCGACATCCTGCTCGGCCTGGCGCTCGCGGCCCTGCCCGCGGTGCTGATCATGCTGCAGCCGGACCTCGGGACCACGCTGGTGTTCGGAGCCGTGGTCATGGGCATGCTCGCGATCTCGGGCGCCCCGAAGCGCTGGATGATCGGGCTCGTCGCCCTCGCCGCATCGGCGGCCTTCGCGGTGTGGTACTTCGGCTTTCTGAAGCCGTACCAGATCGCCCGCTTCACGGCGTTCGCGAATCCGGCGGCGGACCCGCGCGGCGCCGGCTACAACGCCCAGCAGGCGCGCATCGCGGTGGGCTCGGGCGGCTTCAGCGGCAAGGGACTGTTCAACGGCGAGCAGACCGCCGGCCATTTCGTGCCCGAGCAGCAGACCGACTTCATCTTCACGGTCGCGGGGGAGGAGCTCGGCTTCGTCGGCGCGCTCGTCATCCTGGTATTGCTCGGCATCGTGCTGTGGCACGGCCTGCGGATCGCCAGCCAGGCGATGGACCTGTTCGGCACGCTCGTGGCCAGCGGGGTCGTATGCTGGCTGGCCTTCCAGACCTTCGAGAACGTCGGCATGACCCTCGGCATCATGCCGATCACAGGCCTGCCCCTGCCGTTCCTGTCCTACGGCGGATCGGCGACCTTCGCCAACATGATCGCGCTGGGCCTGCTCCAAGCCGTACACCTGCGCTCCCACAACGTCTAGGCTGGAGTTTCATCCCCGCGTCCTTTCCCCGGAGATCCTTATGCCCGTTGAATCGATCTTCCCCCGTCTGGAGCCGCTGCTTCCGACCGTGCAGAAGCCGATTCAGTACGTCGGTGGCGAGCTGAACTCCCAGGTCAAGGACTGGGACGAGGCCGAGGTCCGCTGGGCGCTCATGTACCCGGACGCCTACGAGGTGGGCCTGCCCAACCAGGGCGTGCAGATCCTGTACGAGATCCTGAACGAGCGCGAGGGAGTGCTGGCCGAGCGGACGTACTCGGTCTGGCCCGACCTCGAGGCGCTCATGCGCGAGCACGCGATCCCGCAGTTCACCGTCGACGCGCACCGCCCTGTGGCGGCCTTCGACGTCCTCGGCCTCAGCTTCGCCACCGAGCTCGGCTACACCAACATGCTGACCGCGCTCGATCTGGCCGGCATCCCGCTGCGCTCGCAGGACCGGACCGACGAGCACCCGATCGTGCTCGCCGGGGGACACGCGGCCTTCAATCCAGAGCCGATCGCCGACTTCCTCGACGCGGCCGTACTCGGCGACGGCGAGCAGGTCGTGCTGGCGATCACAGAGGTCGTCCGGGAGTGGCGGCGTGAGGGCGAGCCCGGCGGCCGTGACGAACTGCTGCTGCGCCTCGCCAAGTCCGGCGGCGTCTACGTGCCGCGGTTCTACGACGTGACCTATCTGCCGGACGGCCGGATCCAGCGGGTGGCGCCGAACCGGCCGGGCGTCCCCTGGCGGGTCGCCAAGCACACGGTCATGGATCTGGACGAGTGGCCGTACCCGAAGAAGCCGCTGGTCCCGCTCGCCGAGACCGTGCACGAGCGGTTCAGCGTGGAGATCTTCCGGGGCTGCACGCGCGGGTGCCGGTTCTGCCAGGCCGGGATGATCACGCGACCGGTGCGCGAGCGCTCCATCTCGGCCATCGGCGACATGGTCGAGACCGGGCTGAAGGCGTCAGGGCTGGACGAGGTGGGCCTGCTGTCGCTGTCCAGTGCCGACCACAGCGAGATCGGAGACGTCGCCAAGGGACTGGCCGACCGCTACGAGGGCACGAACACCTCGCTGTCGCTGCCGTCGACCCGGGTGGACGCCTTCAACATCACCCTCGCCAACGAGCTCTCCCGCGGCGGGCGCCGGTCCGGGCTGACCTTCGCCCCCGAGGGCGGGTCCGAGCGGATGCGCAAGGTGATCAACAAGATGGTCACCGAGGACGATCTGATCCGTACCGTGACGACGGCGTACGAGAACGGCTGGCGGCAGGTCAAGCTCTACTTCATGTGCGGGCTGCCCACCGAGGAGGACGAGGACGTCCTCGCCATCGCCGACATGGCGCGGCGGGTGATCAAGGCGGGGCGGGAGGCCACCGGCCGTCGTGACATCCGCTGTACGGTCTCCATCGGCGGGTTCGTGCCCAAGCCCCACACACCGTTCCAGTGGGCCGCGCAGGCCGACCACGTGACCGTGGACCGCCGGCTGTACGCGCTGAAGGACTCGCTGCGCCGTGACCGGGAGTACGGCAAGGCCATCGGCCTGCGCTACCACGACGGCAAGCCATCGATCATCGAAGGGCTGCTGTCGCGGGGCGACCGCCGGGTGGGCGAGGTCATCTCGGCCGCGTGGGAGGCCGGCGCCCGCTTCGACGGCTGGAGCGAGCACTTCTCCTACGAGCGGTGGGTGGCCTCGGCCGAGCGGGCGTTCGCGGCGCAGCCCGTCGACCTGGACTGGTACACGACCCGCGAGCGCGAGGAGGTCGAGGTGCTGCCGTGGGACCACCTCGACGCGGGGCTCGACCGGGAGTGGCTCTGGCAGGACTGGCAGGACGCGGTCGACGAGACCGAGGTCGAGGACTGCCGCTGGACGCCCTGTTACGACTGCGGCGTCTGCCCGACCATGGACACCGAGATCCAGATCGGCCCGACCGGCCGAAAACTGCTGCCGCTCAGCGTCGTCAAGTGAACGGATCGAGCCGGAAGACCGTCTGAGAATCGTGACATCCTCCCCGCAGCCGTCCGAACAGTGGACGGAACCCCAGCGCGCTCAGCAGTATCGGCAACCGCCGGAGCAGCAGCGACATCAGCCTGAGCAGTACCAGCAGCAGTACCAGCAGTACCAGCAGCAGCAGTACCAACAGCAGCAGTACCAACAGCAGCAGTACCAACAGCAGCAGTACCAGCAGCAGTATCAACGGCAGCCGGCCGGCTGCATCGCCTGGCCGGCCCGGGTGATCGCGGTGTTGGTCGTGGTGCCGGTGCGGCTCCTGTGGGAGGCCGCCGCCGCGATCGGCCGGCTCCTGAACGCCGTCCTGCTACGGCCGCTCGGGTGGCTGTTCATGACGCTGGTCGTGACGCCGCTGCAGTTTCTGTGGCTGTGGCTTGTCGTACGTCCGGCGGGCCTGCTGTACCGCGCGGTGCTCACGCCGGTTGGCCGGTTCCTGTACCAATACCTGCTCAGGCCCGTCGGACGGGCGCTCCGGTGGCTCGTGGTCGGGCTGGCGATCATCGTCTTCACGCCGATCGCATGGGTCGCCCGGGGCATCGGGGCGGCCGTCATGGCGCTGTACCGACTGACCCGGCCGGTCTTGGCCGCGATCGGCCACGTGCTCATGGACGCACTGTCGTTCGGCTGGCGGGTCGGCGGCGTCGTGGCGCGGTACGTCGGTCTGGTGCTCGGCCTGCTGATCGTCCGGCCGCTCCGGTGGCTGTGGCGAGCATTGCTCCGGCCGGTTCTCGCGGCGGTTCGGTGGACGTGGAACCTGCTGGTGGTGGCGCCTTTGCGCTGGGTGACGGTCAGCGTTCTGCGTCCGATCGGCGGCGCGACGCGGGCCGTGCTCCGGGCCATGGGCGTAGGCGGCCCCTGAGCCCCGTACTCTATAAGGGTGCTGCATGACTCCGGCCGTAGCGGGCATCGCACGCGATGCGCACGGCGGGTGGCCGGGCGGCACCCTCGATTGGCAGACGTTTTTACTGGACGCTAGTAGGAAGGACTAAGACCCTGGCTCCCATGCCGGAGGGTCCAGCGCCGGTTCCCGTGACCCAGCGCCTGCGTGTGCGCTATGCCAAGCGCGGCAGGTTGCGGTTCACGAGTCACCGCGACATTTCCCGGGCCGTGGAACGCGCAGTGCGGCGCGCCGGGATCCCTGTCGCGTACAGCGCCGGATTCACACCGCACCCCAAGATCTCTTACGCGGGTGCGGCTGCGACCGGAGTGGCGAGCGAGGCGGAATACCTCGAGATCGGGCTCACCGATACCCGCGACCCCGCGTGGGTACGGACCGCCCTCGACGAAGCGCTTCCCGGCGGTCTCGACATCGTTGATGTCGTGGCGGCTCGGACGGGCTCGTCGATTGCGGACCGGCTGGAGGCGTCCGAGTGGACGATACGGCTGGACGGTGTCGCCACAGGCGCCGCAGCCGAGGCCACCGGAACCTTCATGGCCGCCGCTGAGGTCGAGGTCGAACGCCTCACCAGGAAGGGGCTGCGTCGTTTCGATGCCAGGTCGGCCGTCTGTGCTTGCAAGGTTGAGGCCTGCGATCCGGACCGGCGCGGCATGGACGAGACGGCTGTCCCTTGTGTGATACTTCGAATGGTTGTTCGGCATACAACTCCTGCCGTACGACCTGACGACGTCCTAGCCGGACTGCGTCAGGTGGCCGACTTCGCGCCGCAGTCACCCCCATTGGTGACTCGGCTGGCGCAGGGCCCCCTGAACGCGGGCACCGGCGAGCTCACGGATCCACTGGATCCTGACCGGGAGACCGAACCGACAGGTGGCGCTGCCATCGCGGGGAACGGTCTCGCGAGCATGCCGGTCGGAGTCGTGAGCGCAGACGTTGTCAGCGCCCAACCGTAGGGACGGCACTGTGCACACGGTGCCGCGCCGCAGGGGACGGAAGAGCGCACCCCCAACGACTTTTGTCGTCGGCCCCGGACGAAAGCCCGGAACGCGACGACTCTGACGACAGACGGAGCTCCTGTGCGGCGCACGGTGCTGGTTCACCTGATGGTGGGGCATGCCGTAGCGCCCGGGGGCCTGACAGGAGATTGCCCGCATGCTCGAGAACGAGGCCGACACGGCCACCGGTGCCGAAGGCACGGAACTGACAGATACAGATAACGATGCGGCCGGCCCGGAGAAGGGCCCGGAGAAGCGGACGCGCCCACGCCGCCGTGCGGCCAGCCGCCCGGCGGGTCCTCCGCCCGAGTTCGACGACGCCCCGGCCGCGGTGACCCCGCCGGCCCCTGCCGCCACACCGCCTCCGGCCGCCACGCCGCCCCCGGCAATGCCGACCACCCCGCCCCCGGTGGCCGC
>NZ_JABVEB010000014.1 GCF_014323665.1 Actinomadura sp. HBU206391
TGCGCTACGACCACGGCGTGCTCGTCGTCCGCGACAAGCAGGGCCGGGGCGATTCCGGTCCGCGCGCCGTCGCGGAGCACCTGAACCACGATCTGCGGACCGCCGTGCGCGGGCTGCCCTCGGTGACCGCCGTGGTGGTCGGCGTCGGCCGGCCGTGCGCCGATCTCTCGGAGATTCGCTCGTCGTACGACGAGGCGGCGCTGGCCGCCCGGGTCGCCGTGCAGCTCCCGGCGGTAGGCCCGGTCGCGTTCTGGTCGCAGCTCGGGATCTACCGGGTGCTGTCCCGGCTGACCAGCGAGGAGATGCGCAACGCTTGCGTCCACCCCGGCCTGGAGAAGCTGCTCGGCGATCCGGCCAACCGGCCGCTGCTCGAGACGCTGGAGACCTATCTCGACCTGGCCGGCAACGCCCACGCCACCGCGGAGCGGATGAACCTGCACCGTACGTCGCTGTACTACCGGCTGCAGCGGCTCGAGCAACTGGCCGGCACCGACCTGAAGAACGGCAACGAGCGGCTGTCGCTGCACCTGGCGCTGAAACTCGCCCGGCTCACCGGGCCGGTGTAGCGATCCTGACCCGAGCAGCGTCCGCGGCGCGTCGCGCACCCGACCACGCGGGTCAGGAGGATGCCAGCGCCTCGGTCGGGGGAAGACGGGCCGCGCGGCGGGCGGGATAGAGGCCGGCGACGGCGCCGATCACGGCCGCGGCCACGGCGCCCCCGGCGATGGCCTGCACCGGTAGGACGAGCGGCCAGTCGCGATAGAGGGCATAACCGAGTGTGATGCCCACGCCGAGGAGCAGCCCGATCACCGCGCCCAGAAGTGACAGGGTCACCGATTCGGTGAGGAACTGCAGGCGGATCTGGCGGCGGGTGGCGCCGAGGGCCCGGCGCAGCCCGATCTCCTGGCGGCGTTCGAGCACCGAGATGACCATGATGTTGGCGATGCCGACGCCGCCGACCAGGAGCGCCACGGCGCCGAGCGCGAGGAAGAGCCCGTTGAAGGCGGACTTCGCGGCGAGTCGCACGGTGAGCACGTCCGAGGGTCTGCTCACCGAGACGTCCTCGGGATGTTCGGGGTTGGCCGTGGCGGCGAGCACGGCGGCCACCGAGGCCACCGTGGAGTCCGTCGACCGTTCGTAGATGCTGGTGGGGTGCCCGTCGAAGCCCAGTGTCGCCGCGTACGGCCAGCCGATGAGAGCGGCCCGGTCGATCTCCGGGGCCAGCGGCAGGGGGTTGAGGACGCCGGTAACGGTCACCCAGCGGCCGGCGAGGAAGACCTGGTCGCCCGCGTGCGAGATGCCGAGCCGGTCGGCGGCGACCGCGCCCAGCACGACCGTGGGGTAGCGGGCCGTCGCGTCGTTCAGGAACGCGCCCGATCTCATCGCCGTACCGTCACCGCCCAGGGTGCCGAGCAGGTCGAGCCGGGTCGCCAGCACCGCGATGCCGCCCGTCTCAGCCGGTGCGATCTTGTCGGTGCGTCGCACGGTCGCCTCGGGCACGGTGCCGACGGCCGACGCCGATATCACCCCGGGGATCCGCCGCACCATCCCGGTGGCGTCCTCGGGGAGCCGGGAGGTCTGCCCCAGCAGCGACTGGCCAGGTGTGACGGTGAGCAGATTGGTGCCGAGGCCCTCGATCTGCGCCAGCAGCCCGGCCCGGCTCACGGTGCTGATGCCCAGCACGGCGACGAGCGCCGCGATTCCGATGGCGATGCCGAGCGCCGACAGCGCCGCGCGCAGTGGACGGCCGCGCAGTCCGCTGAGCCCCACCCGCAGAAGGTCGCCCGCGGGCAACCGCGTCGAATCGGGCAGCGGCACGGCCGAGGCCGTACGGGTGGTCGCGGTCATGAGCGGGCCTCCAGGCCCGGCCCGGTGTCCGCCGTCGCGACGGAGCCCGTTTCCCTGCCCGTTCCTGTGTCCTTGCCCTTGCCGGTCGTGTCGGTGCTCGTGCCGGTATCGGAGCGGATCCGGCCGTCCAGCATCTCCACCTGACGCGGCATCGTGGCGGCGACGCCGGGGTCATGCGTGATGATCGCGACGGCGGTGCCCTCCTGGTTCAGATCGCTGAGGACCTGGATGATCCCGGCGCTGGTGGCCGAGTCGAGATTGCCGGTCGGCTCGTCGGCCAGCAGCAGCGAGGGCCGCCCGACGACCGCCCTCGCGATGGCCACCCGCTGTCGTTCCCCGCCGGAGAGCTGGTGCGGGAGGTGGCTCAGCCGATGGCCGAGCCCGACCCGCTCGAGCCGGTCCTCGGCGAGGGCGCGGCGGCGCCGCAGTGACGTGCCGCGGTAGAGGAGGCCGGTGGCCACGTTGTCGAGCGCGGACAGGTGACCGGTCAGGAAGAACTGCTGGAACACGAAGCCGATCCAGTGCGCCCTGATCGCGGCCAGCCGGCGGTCCGGCAGCTCGGCGATGTCATGTCCGCGGATCGAGACCAGCCCGGTGCTCGGCCGGTCGAGGGTGCCCATGAGGTTCAGCAGAGTGGACTTGCCCGACCCCGACGGCCCGACGATGGCCAGCAGCTCGCCCGGACCGATGGTGAGCGACACTTCGCGCAGTGCCCGTACCCCTCCGGGATAGTCCTTCGATGCGGCGTGCAGCGCCACCACCGGTGCGGTCATGGTCGGGGCACCTCGACCTTCGCGCCCTCGGCCAGCTCGCCGGCGACCTCGACCTTGCCGCCGGCGAAGACGCCGAGCCGCACCGGGACCCGCCGGGTACGGCCCGGGGAGTCGACGACGACCACCGCGTAGCCGAGGTCGGGCGTGGCGAGCAGGGCGTTGACCGGTACGGCCAGTACTCCCTTGTGCAGGCTGCCGGTGAAGCCGACGGTGACCGGCGCGCCGTCGAGCCGACCGGCGGCCGATGGACGGTCGAGCGTGATGTGGACCGGGATGGTGGCGGTCTGGGTGCCCTGCCCGGTCTGCGGCTGTTCGCCGTCGCCCCCGCCGTCGCCGCTTATGGCCACGGTGCCGACCTTGCGGATCCGGCCGGTGGTCGCCTTCCCTCCGGGCAGTTCGACCTGTACCTTCGCGCCGGTGGCCGCCAGCCCCTGTAGGCTCACCGGAAGGTTCACCGTGATCTGGCGGGTGGTGCTCGAGGCGGTCAGCAGCGTGCCCTGGGCGGCGCCGCCGGCAGTGGCCTTCACGGTGGTGATCCGCAACGCACCGGGCTGCATGACGACCTCGCCGGGGTGCACGACGCCGGTCTCGGCGACCCCCAGATCCTCCTGCCACCTTCTGACCGCGGTCGCGGTCGCGTAGCCGAAGTCGTCGTCGACGGTCAGGCCGTCGCCGTGACCGAGCGCGGCGAGGTTGCCCTCCAGCTCGCGGACGTCCCGGCCGTCGGTCATGCCGATCCTCAGCTCCCGCCAGAGCGGCGTCGAGCCATAGAACAGCGGGACCTCGTGCCCGTCCACGCCGTACACCTGCTGCCCACGACGGATCACCGTTCCGACGGCGGGCAGCCAGGTGAGGCGGCCGGGCCCGGCGGCGACCACGGGGTAGGTCCCGGCGTAACCGAGCGTGCCGTCCACCTGGGTCCGGTCGGCCAGGTCGGTGCGCACGACGTCGGCCGTCGCGGCCGCAGGGGCGGCCGGGCGCTCATCGCCTGAGCCGTCCCGCACGACCATCAGGATCCCTGCGGCGCCGAGGGCGATCACGGCCGTGGCGGCGAGCGCGATGCGCCCGGGCCGGAGGCGGCGCGACGTCTTCTCCGGGCCGCCCGGCGGCGCGGGATCGAGCAGGGTCATCGCGCTCAGCCCCCGCTTCCGGCGGGAGTGGGCGCCGCTGCGTTCAGCTCTTTGCGGCAGACGCCCTGGGCTCTCTGGATGCGTACCTCGTCATCGGTCTCGCCGTTCCCGCTGATCTCCAGCGGCCGGCCCGGCTGTGGATCCGGGACGTTCAGGCCTTGCCGCCGAAGGCACTCCGCCATCTTGACGCCTCGATCGTGAACCGCCGGGTCGTTCGGGTCGATGTCCTTTTTCGGGGAGTACTGCCGGCACGCCCGCATGGCGGCGTCGAATCTGCTCCGGTCGTCTCCCTCGTCGATCGTGATGCCCGTGGCACCGGGCTGCGGATCGGGCACGTCGAGGCCCTGCTGCCGCAGGCACTGGGCGAACTTCACCATCTGGTCCTGTGCGTTGAGCGTCGCCGTCGGCGATGGGCTCTTGGGGCCGCAGCCGGTCAGCCCGGCCAGCGCGAGGCCGGACAAGAGGCCCACCGCGGTGTGTCTGATGATCGGCGACCGCTCACCCGGCCGCGGCGTGCCGAGCGTCGCTCGCTGACGCATCTGCCGCGCGAGCCGCCGGTAGAGCGGGACACCGGGCCCCGCATCGAGTCGGAACACCCTCGCCTCCCTCGGTTGTAGAGTACTAGTAAACTAGTAGACCGAAGGAGCAAAGGGCAATGGCCGGTTGCCGGTGAGGCCGAGGGATCGTGCGCCGCGTCCGACGAACGGGGGCTGGGGGAGTTTCGGCAGACTCATGAACGGTGAGGGCCACGGGGCCACGGCATGAGTCGGCGCGGCCCCATGGCGCTCATCCTGACCGTGCCTTGAATGGCACGTCGTCTCTCTTGGGCGGCTCAGCGGCCCTGGATCGAGATGGGCGCCCAGCGATTCGCCAGAAAGCGAACCCTGCCCTTCCCCTTGGGGGGAACATATGCGAGCACTTCGAGGCGCTCAATGGTCGTGAGTGACGTCTTCGCCGTGGAAACGCGGATATAGGGCCGCAGCAGATCGCCCCATTCATCGTGGTTCCACGTGATGTTGTTGCCACGACCGGTGTGGCGGAATGCCTCCTTCAGCTCGATGGCCGACCAGACGAGCGCGCCCCCCGAGGTGGTACGAACGGCATACGTGGGAACCGTCGATGCCGAGTAGCTTGCGGTGCCGGCCCAGCCATTGCGCTTGAAGACGGTCTTGTCCTCTCGCAGATTCCGATACCTCGTCTTTATCCAGGGGGTGAGAGTGAGCGAGCGATAGTGGCCACTGCGCGAACCGAGGTTCAGCACATCGGCCAGTGCACCGGAGATCCCGCCGGGCGGCAGCACCAGCGAGGCGTCGTCCTGGGGGGCGACCTCGGGGAAGTCGGCGACGTCCACACCTCGTGCCAGGGGACCGGTGGCGGGGGCGGTCGTGAGCGGAGTATAGGCCGACCGCCATGGCCCGCCAGGCTTGTCCTGTACGAGGACGATGATGTCCCGCAGAGGCGTGTTCCCCCCTCGGTCGGTCATCGCCGCGAAGAACCACTTGGGGTGTCCGGTGAATTTCGGGCTGGCCACCAGCGGCGACCCGTACTTGTACGGGCTGATCGTCAGCTTGTTCGCCTTGAAGATCTTGTACTTCGCGGTCTGCATCTGCAGGGTGGAGCCGGTCGACGCGAGGGCCGCCAATTGGGGGGAGAGCCGCTTGTTCGCCCGGTTCACGCGAATCGCGTACTGCGAGAGCGCGCGCTTGGCCTCCGACACGCTCACAGCCGGGCTCGGTGAGGGTGGCGGAGGGATGGGAGCCGTTATCGGGGGACTGTCATTGATGAAGCCGCATGCGGCGGCCGGGGTCAAAGCGGCGAGCAGTATCGCGACGCGCCAGGTCGTGTCGAGCAAGGTGAATCCTCAGCGTGTTGACAGGTCATATCGGACGAAGGAGATCTTTCAAATTCGGTGCACCGGATTTTTCAAGTTAGGTGCACCGGGGAAATGGGGCGGCTTGGGGGCGAACGGGCTTGCTTCCGTCACCGTCGAGAGCGAGCCGACCCGCCCGTGGAGGGGGCCTCGGCCTCGCCGTGGGCTTGTCGGCCTTGCCTTTCGGCGTCGGTTCCAGCCTCTTTTTCGGCGGGGGCTGGAGCAGCGCGGCGCAGTAGCGCGCGACCTTTTTCTCGCTGCCCGCGGCCTTGATCAGTTTGGCGAATGCAGGGCCGTCCAGTGCCTCACCGGCTTTGCCGTTCCGCCTGTTCCGCTCGTACGCGCGGCAGAGGCCTTCCGAAGACGCCGAGGGGACCGGCGCCGGCCGCACCGTGCGGCCGGCGGTCCTCGAGGGCGTGGCCGCAGGAGGGCTCTGCCCCCGTGTGGCGGTGGGTGTCCGGTCGGGACGGTGGTGCTGACCCGGCAGACTTCCGGTTCCGGTGGCGAGCGCCACGCCGCCGATGGTGGTGACCGCGAAAACGGCGACGGCCGCCTTCACCGTGAGCAGCCTCGCGAGTCCGGACCTGCCCGCCGAGCCCGTCGTGGATGCGGTGGGCGCCGTGGGTGTCACGGGTGCCGGCACCTGGCGTGCCCTTCGGAAGGCGGCCAAGGCGGCATCCTCCCCCCTCGGTGCCGCGTCGCGCGTGGATGAGGGCGCGGCCGCCTCGGCGAGGAGACGGGCGAGGGGATCCGGGTTCGTCGAAGCGCCGGACGGGGCGTCGCGAAGCAGTCGCTCGGCCCTCCGGCCGCTGATCCTGCGGCGGCGGACGCTCATCGCGCGTCCTTCGGCACTGCCGCATCCGACCCGGTCTCCAGGCGTCCGGCCAGTTCACGAAGGCCTCGATAGGCCGCGGTGCGGACCGCTCCTGGACTCTTGCCGAGCACTCGCCCTGCCTCCTTCGCATTCATGCCCATGACGACGCGCAGCAGCACGGCCTCGGCCATGGGGCGTGGCAGCGTCGTGATCAGTGCCACGGCGTCGCCCTGGTCGATTCGGTCGAACGCCTCCTGGGCTTCATGGTCATGGCCGGCGAGGTCCACCATCTCGTCGACGGGTGCGGGTTCTTCGGGGCGGCGTCCCCGGCGGCGCAGGAGGTCTATCGCACGGTTTCGCGCGATGGCGGACGCCCAGCCGCGGAACTTGTCGTAGTCGCCGCGAAACGTTCTGTGGTCTCGCGCGATCTGACTCCACGCCTCCGCCGCCACGTCCTCGGCGTCGGCTCCCACCAGCGCGCGCAGGTAGCGGACGAGCCGAGGATGGAGATCGCGGAACACCATCCGGAACGCGTTCTCGTCGCCGTTCAGCGCCGCCGACAGGACGTCGTCGAGGTCGGTGGTCGCGCCGTGTGGCTCAGCCAACCCCTTGCCTCTCGAGCGTGAACGTCTGCTTCATGGCGATGCAAGCGGTGAGAGTACTGGACGATTCCTGCTAAGTCGGGCCGTGGACGATGCCGAGACGAACCGTGCTCAGCTCCAGGACGCGGCGCGCACCGGCGGCGGGCCGTGCCTGTGGCCCCATGCGAACAGGCCGGAGTCTCCCGCTGTGACCAGGCATTTTGTGTGGCAACTAACGTTGCGCCTGCTTCATTCTGTGACAAAACCGGCGGCTGTGACGCTGTAGTTCACGGAGCCGGTATCGCAACCGTGCCTCCTACCCACCCCCCTGGGGATGCTCCGGTGGACACGAGGGGTCCGCCGGATGTTCGGAGAGTTCGGAGAGTAATGAAACGGCGTGCGCTCGTCGCGCTTTCGGCTGCCGGGCTGGTCACGGCCGCAGCCGTGGTCTACGTACTGCCCGGCGATGCGCCGGCGGCCTCACCTGGGTCGCGGCCGGGTTCCGGTCAGGTGAACACGCTCGCGCTGCGCACCATGTCGAGCGCGGAGCCGGACGGGTCGCAGCGGCGCCCGGTCATGGGCCTGTCTCCGGAGCGCACGAAGCCGTTCAGCCTGCTCGGGGTCTCGTGGGACGACGCCCGTAGGGATCTCGATGGGTCGGTCCGGGTCCGTACACGCAGCGCGTCGGCCGGCACATGGTCGCCGTGGCGATCCGTCTCCGCCGACAGTGACGACGGGCCCGACGCCGATGCGCGCTCCGACCGCCAGGCTCGAGGGGCCACGGAACCGTTGTGGGTCGGGTCGTCGAACGGGGTCGAGGTCCGCGTCGCCGGGGGCGGAGCTCTCCCCCGGGGAATGCGTGTCGAACTGGTCGACCCCGGTGACGGCCGCCGCGGGCCGGCGCCCCGGGCCGCCGGTCACCAGCCGGGCGAGATGACCCTCGCCGGGGCGGTCAGCAGCACTGAGACCGATCCTCCGGCGGATCCGTCCTCCAGTCCCACGGTCGAGTCCGGCAGCCCGGTGCCCACCGATCCGGCCTCCCCGTCGCAGCCGGCCTCGCCCAGCGCGGATCCGACGGCATCGCCCTCCCCGACGGGGTCCGCGTCCGCGTCGCCGAGCGCGAGCGCGTCTCCCACGCCGACCGCTCCGTCCAGCACCGCGCCGCGCCCGGCGATCGTCAGTCGTGCCCAGTGGGGCGCGGACGAGCGCCTGGTCACGAGCCCGCCCGACTACGCCTCCACCGTCAAGGTGGTCTTCACCCATCACACGGCGGGCACCAACGGCTACACGTGCGCCGAGTCCCCGGCGATCGTCCGGTCGATCCTGCTGTACCACGTCAAGACCAACGGCTGGAACGACCTCGGCTACAACTTCCTGGTGGACAAGTGCGGCACGGTCTTCGAAGGCCGTAAGGGCGGTCTCGACCGGCCGGTGATCGGAGCCCACACCTACGGCTTCAACACCAATTCCACCGGCGTTGCGGTGCTCGGCGACCACACCGCCACCGCGCCCACGCAGGCGTCGTTGAGCGCGGTCGCCAAGGTCGCGGCATGGAAGCTCGGCCTGCACGGAGGAAACCCGACGGGCAAGGCCGTGCTGACGACTCCGCTCGCCAACGGCAAGTTCGCCGCGGGCACCTCGGTCAACTTCAACACCATCTCCGGGCACCGCGACGGCTACCCGACCGAGTGCCCGGGAACGCTGCTCTACAACAAGCTCGCCGCCATCCGTACCGAGGCCGCGCAGTGGAGCACCCCGGCCACCTCGGTCGCCATCACCGGTATGTCGGGCGCCACCAAGGTCGGCACCACCTATTACACCAAGGGAACGGTGACCCTCTCGTGGCCACCGGCCGCCGTGTCGGGCTACGAGATCCTGGTCGACGGCGCGGTCGTCGCCAAGCCCGACGGCACCGCGACCTCGGCGAAGGTGACCCTGACCGCGGGTTCCCACACCGTCCAGCTGCGGGTGACCAATATCAACGCGACCAAGGTGTCCTCACCGGCGTATCCGGTGATCGCTGACAGCACCGCGCCGGTCTTCTCCACACCCGCCGCCCTCACGCTGCGCACGGGCTCGGCCAGCACGGGGGGTTCGATCCCGGTGCGTCTCGGCTGGAAGGTCTCCGACGGCCGGCTGCTGCGGACCGTCAAGGCCACCTCGCCGTCCGCGGCGACCTTCACCACGACCGCGACCTACTGGTCCGCCTACGCCAAGGCGAACACCTCCCTGCTGTGGTCGCTGACCGCCGCCGACGCGGCCGGGAACACCGCGACCTCGGCCACGACCCGGACCGCCTCACTGCTCCACGAGAGCAGTTCCGTGCGCACCGGCACCTGGAGATCGAGCACCTACAGCCAGTACCTCGGTGGCAGGGCCTACTACGCCTCCGGCAAGGGCGCCACAGCCAGTTACACGTTCACCGGCCGCTCGGCCGGGCTCGTCGTCAAACGAGCGACCAACGTCGGCGCCTTCTACGTGTACGTCGACGGTGTCAAGACCGCCTTCGTCGACTCCAGGGCCGCTTCCTCGGCCTACCGCCAGGTCATCTGGACGAAGAACTGGAGCACCAGCGCCAAGCACACCGTCAAGATCGTTCTGGCTGGAACCTCCGGACGGCCCACCGTCATCACCGACGGCCTCGTCTACATCAAGTAGTCGGCGCCTGGACCGCCCACGCGCCGGGGGCCAACGGCCCCGCCCCCGGCGCGATGGGCAGGCCGACTAGCCGCCGCGACCGACGTGATTGTCGGGAGCGCCGTCTCCCGTCTCGGGCAGGTCCCCGCGTTCGGGCGGGGTCGGCGGGCGGCCGGAGCGGCCGCCGGGCCCGTCTTCAGAGGTGCCGGGCGGCAGCATCTCGTCGAGCTCCTCACGGCTCGCGGCATGGGCGTCGGTCGCGGCGTCGCGCAGCAGGTCGAACGTGGTGGTGTCGACGCGCCCGCTCACCCGCACCAGGAGATCACCCTTGGCCACCGCGTACTCCTGCCGGTCCCCGCTCGTCCGTCGCCAGCCGTCGCCGTCCCGTACGCACCGCACCGAACCGCCCGGCGAGGTGGCGGCGGGAACCGGCAGAGAGGGGCAGTCGGCGGCGGTGAGGGCGCGCCGCTCGACGGTCAGCCGCACGTCGCCCTTGTCCGACACGTAGATGTCCTGGAATCCGTCATCGCCGTAGCCGCCCATGCCTCCGGTGGCGCGGTGATAGCCCTTCATTTTCGTGACATAGACGAGCTCTGCCGTGACACCTGCCCGTTGCGCCCGCCCGTCGAGCTCCGCAGCCGAAGGCACCGAGGGGGATCCGCAGCCGGAGAGGAATCCGGACGCCAGCGCGAAGACCAGCCCGGCCGCCGCGGCACGGGCCGGAACGGACGGGTCCGGTCGATCGCCGGCCCGCACGGGCCTGGGGAGCAACGGGTCTGGGCGGTGACGAGTCTCGGGAGCCACGACATGACTCTCGCGGATCGGGCGGCAGGACGCATGAGCCGAAGTACTCAACATCGCTGAGTGATTCGCCGGCGGCGCCCCACGCGACGGGTGTGTTCGGTGGCCCTGGGAGGGGCCACCGAACACACCGCTCACGTGGACGCGAGTAGGCGCTGAGCCGGCCGCGGCCGCCTCAGCCGCGCGCCGGGTCGCGGAGCGCGCCGGTGAGGAAGACGGTGGTGATGGCGGCACTCGCCTGCTCGACGCCGAGCTGCCCCTGGATGACGCGTGAGACGGCGCCTTCGATGAGTCCGAAGTAGAGCTCGATCAGGGTCTGGATCGACAGATCCGTGCGGAACGTCTGTTCGGCCTCACCGCGGTGGAACAGCGCGCGGACCGGATCGATCATGTTGCTGTCGGCCTGGGCGGACATCTCGGGGGTCTTGGCGAACAATGCCAGCGCCCGGTACTTGCTGGTCACCCCGATCACCGCGCGGGTCATCCGGGCGAGCGCCTCGTCGACCGGCACGGAGTCGAGCCGGGCGTCGGCGATGCGCGCGGCGAGGTCGGAGAGCGCGGTCTCCTGCAGCGCCCGCAGCAGCGCCTCACGGTTCGGGAAGTAGCGGTACAGGGTGGCCCGCGATACGCCGGCGGCCTCGGCGATGTCGGTCATGCTCGCCTGCTCGCCGTGGTCGGCCAGGACGGCCGCGGCGATGTCGAGGATTCCGGCGGCCACATGGTCGCGCAGGGCTGCACTCCTGGTCATCGTCAGCGACATTACATCATCGTACGAATAGTTGACTCCATGAGTCACTGGTGAGACATTATGTCTCGCCAACGCAACACAGTGGTCGAGAACAGGAGTTGTTCGTGGCTCAGTACCTCTATCGGCTCGGCCGGTTCGCCCATCGACGCCGGCGGCTGGTGACCGCGCTGTGGCTGGGCCTGCTCATGGTGTCGGGCGTCGCCGCGGCCACGCTCTCCGGGCCGACCTCCAACGCCTTGTCCATACCCGGCACAGAGGCACAGCGCGCGATCGACATGCTCGCCGAACGCTTCCCGCAGGCGGCCGCCGACGGTGCCACCGCGAGGGTGGTGTTCGCCGCACCGGACGGACGGCGACTGACCGACACCGAGCTCAGGGCCGCTGTCGGGCGGACCGTCGCCGGGCTGAGGAACGTACCCGAGGTCGCCGGCGTGGCCGACCCGTTCGCCGCGCGGGCGGTCAACCCCGGCGGCACCGTCGGCTACGCACAGGTCACCTTCAGGGTTGCGGCGCCGGACCTGAGTGACCAGGCACGTCACGCGCTGACCCGGGCCGCCGTTCTCGGACGCGACGCGGGCATGACCGTGGAGATCGGCGGAGACGCGATCGAGGAACCTGCCGAGCAGGGGCTTCAGGAGATCATCGGCGTTGCGGTCGCCGGGGTGGTCCTGGTGATCACGTTCGGCTCCCTGGTCGCCGCGGGACTACCGCTCCTGACCGCGCTGCTGGGAATCGGCATCAGCCTGACCGGTATCACCGCGGCCACCGGGTTCGCCGATCTCAACGCCTCCGCCCCGACGCTCGCGATCATGCTCGGGCTCGCGGTGGCGATCGACTATTCACTGTTCATCCTCATCCGTTACCGGCATGAACTCTCCCGGACACCCGACCCCCAGGAGGCCGCCGGGCGAGCCGTCGGGACCGCCGGATCCGCCGTGGTCTTCGCGGGGCTCACCGTGGTCATCGCCCTGGCGGGGCTGTCGGTCGTGGGCATCCCCTTCCTCACCCAGGCCGGCCTCGCCGCCGCCGCGACGGTGATCATCGCGGTGCTGATCGCGCTGACGCTGCTGCCCGCGCTGGTCGGCTTCGCGGGCGACCGGGTGCTCGGCCGGCGCAGCCCGGGAGCGCGGGGTACGGCCGCCGCAGAGCGTACGGCCGCCGCAGAGCGTACGGTCGCCGCAGACCGTACGACCGCCGCGGCGCCCGGCCCGTCGGGATGGGCCCGGCTGGTGACCCGCCACCCGGTGCCGATCCTCGCCGCGGCCGCGATCGGGCTGCTCGTCATCGCCGCTCCCACGCTCGGTCTGCGCCTCGGCCTGCCGGACGACGGCACCGCGGCTCCGGACTCGACCCAGCGCAAGGCCTACGACCTCCTCGCCGAGGGCTTCGGCCCCGGGTTCAACGGACCGCTCACCCTCGTCGTCGATACCGGTGGCGGCGGCGACCCGCAGCAAGCCGTACGGCAGGTGTCCGCCACCGTCTCGGGACTCGACGGCGTCGTCGCGGTCACCCCGGCCGTCTTCAACGAGGCCGGTGACACCGCGCTGCTCACCGTGGTGCCGCGCGGCGCGCCCAGCAGCCAGGAGACCGAGGACCTGGTCGCCGGCATCCGCGACCGGTCGGCCGGCCTGCGCGCCACGACCGGAGCGGCCGTGGCGGTGACCGGCCTGACGGCGCTGAACATCGACATGTCCGACAAACTCGCCGAGGCCATGGTGCCCTACCTCGCCCTGGTCGTAGGCCTGGCGATCGTGTTGCTGGCGCTGGTCTTCCGGTCGGTGCTCATCCCGCTCAAGGCGACGATCGGTTTCCTGCTCAGCATCGCCGGCACGTTCGGCACCGTGGTCGCGGTCTTCCAATGGGGATGGCTGGCCGGGCTGTTCGGCGTGACACAGACCGGCCCCATCCTGAGCGCGCTGCCGATCTTCCTGATCGGCGTGGTGTTCGGCCTGGCCATGGACTATCAGATCTTCCTCGTCACCCGGATGCGCGAGGCGTACGTGGGCGGGGCCGAGCCCAGGAACGCGATCGTCATCGGGTTCGACCACAGCGCACGGGTGGTCACCGCCGCCGCGATCATCATGGCCGCGGTGTTCTCCGGCTTCATCCTGGCCCCTGACCCGCTGGTCAAGTCGATCGGGTTGGCCCTGGCCACGGCGACCCTGTTCGACGCGTTCGTGGTTCGCATGACCATCGTCCCAGCCGTCATGACCCTGCTGGGCCGCAGCGCCTGGTGGCTGCCCCGATGGCTCGACCGGGCACTGCCCGACATCGACGTGGAAGGTCGCGCGATCGACCCACCTGCGGCTGCAGCGGACCGGCAGGAGACCCACCCCGCCGCCGTGTAGCGCCGCGCCAGGAGACCTCGCATGCACGCGGCCCGTACGAGCGGACGCTGCAAAAGGAGAAGGAGCACCCGATGACGGATCCAGATGTCCGCACCGACCTGACCGGCCGGACCATCGTGATCACAGGTGCGAGTTCGGGCATCGGCGCCGTCGCCGCCCGGCGGCTCACTGAACTCGGCGCGAACGTGGTGCCCGTGGGGCGCTCGCCGGAACGCACCGCACGCGTCGCCGCGCGACTCGGGGCCGAGCCGTTGATCGCCGACTACGCCCACCTCGGCCAGGTGCGTGATCTGGCCGATGCCCTGCTCCAACGCTGCCCGCGCATCGACGTGCTGGTCAACAACGCCGGGGGACTGATCCCCAGCCGCCGGGTCACCGCCGACGGGCACGAGCTGACCTTCCAGACCAACCACCTGGCGCCTTTTCTGCTGACCTCACTGCTGCTGCCCCGGCTGCGAAGCAGCGCGCGCAACGGTCCAGTCCGGATCGTCACGACATCCAGCCTCGGGAACCGCTTCGGCCGGCTCCGCATGGACGACCTCGAATGGGAGAAACGCCGTTACGGCGGCGGCTGGATCGCCTACGCCACCACCAAACTCATGAACGTGTCGTTCACCCGTGAGCTCGCCCGCCGCACCGAAGGGACCGGCATCGGCGTTCTCTGTTTCCATCCCAGGCCCGCCCGGCGCGGCGGAGCGCGAACCGGCCGCACGGGAGTGCCGACCCGCTTCGCGGAGGGATCCCCGGCCCTCCGTCTGCTCACCCGCACACCGTTGCGCGGGCTTCGGCTGAATGATGAGGCCGGGGCCGGACCCTTGGTCTGGCTCGCCGCCTCACCCGAGGTCGGTGGTGCCGGCGGGGACTACTACGACGGTTTGCGCAAGGGGGCGAAGGTGAACCCGCAGGCCGACGACCAGGCGCTGGCCCTGCGGTTGTGGGACCGCTCACAGGAACTCCTGCGGGCCTTTCTATGACGGACGTCACCGCCAGGCATCGACGAGGTGAAGGACTGGTACCAGATCCTCGATCACGGGATCGGGCCGGTGCCGTCTCGCCTAAGCTCGCTGGCGCCGGCCGGGGCGTGGGAGCAGACGCCGGCGCGATACGGGGGAGCCATGCGCGAGTCGATCGGGCCGTGGACCGATTTCACCGGGGTCACCACACCAGGACGTGATGCGGTCGTGCCGATACCCGCGACACTCCTCTCCGACGAGGATCACGACGACAGGTCGGGCGATCGGCAACGCCCGGCGGCCGTACCCGCCGGGCGGCAGACCTGCGGTTGCGCGACCCTCCGGTTCTGACCGGGGGATACCGAGAAGATTCGCCGAGCCCGATGCGGCGATGACGGTGGCCGGGCGGCGTTCACGGGGGAGTTCGCCGGAGGTGGTCGTCCACCTCGCGTTGGTCATTAGCCGCGGAACACGAGATCGAATCGGGGAGGTCCCGTCGGGTTGCGCAGGTAATCGTCGACCTGGAACCGGTCGTAGCCTCGCCAGCGCACCGTGAAAACGGGAGGCGCATCATCGAAGAACGATCCTGACGCCACGTATGCCGCCCTTTCGCGTGGATCCGCGCCGTGCCCTCACGGCCTGGCGCACCGGCCCGGCGCACGGTTCTCTGGCTTGATCGGGATCCTATGTCGGCTCGACGTTCGCATGCGATGTTGTGAAGCGGTGTCGACATGCGATGTCCGGATGCGGTCCCACGCACGCGTGGGCCGGATCCGGCCTGATCTCGGATGGTGGTCGGCGCGTCATACGGGTCATGACCTTCATTTCCGCCGCGGGTTCACGCACTGGCCGAGGCCGTCGGATCAACCAGGACGCCGGCTATGCCGGTGCGCGACTGCTCGCGGTCGCCGACGGCGATGGCGAGGGCGGCGAGATCGCCGCAGCGTTGGTCATCGACGCCCTACGGGTCTGTGACACCGAGATGCCGACGGACGCCCTCGTCACGAGGTTGCGCGATGCGGTCGGACAGGCGCGGGAACGGATAAGGACGCTGAGCGGCCGTCACCGCGAGCTCACGGGGATGGGGACGGCCTTCACCGCACTGGTGAGTTCGGGCGATGATCTGGCCCTCGCGGATTTCGGGATCACGCAGGCGCACATGCTGCGTGAGTCGGAGCTCTTCCAGATCACCAGCGACGAAGGATCGCTGCAAGTTTGCGTCGTGGAGCCGGACCCGCAGGGGATGCGGCCGACCGGGCCGGTGTTGAACGCGGGCACGGACCGCGAGCCGTCCATCATGGTGCGCAAGGCCAGGCCAGGCGACCGTTACCTGCTGTGCTGTGAGGCGTTGTCCTTTCACTCGGATGTCATGGATCGTTACGAGGTGCTCATGACCGAGGACGACCCGGCGGTCGCGGTCTCGCGCCTGCTCGGGCTGGTCATGGCGAACGGCCATGAGGAGGACGTCACCTGTGTCGTCGCCGACGTCACGGACGCTCCCACCCTGAACCCGCCGATGCTGGTGGCCGCCGGAGCCTCGCTCCCGGGAACGTGAGGTCGGATCAGCACCGCCGGCCCGACAGCCGGATGCGGCCCCCCACCTGTGCCCTCGCCCGGGCACGGAGCCGCGCGAGCGCCTAGCGCTCCGTCCCCGCTCGTCGGTCTCCGCGAGTCACCGGTGACGCCACCATGGCGGGTCGTGCCGCCGCCGGTCGGGCCACCGGTCACGGTCGCGCCGGTGCGGCGGCCGCTGCCACCATGCGGGGCGGTCCGGCCTCGCCGCCCTTTCGGTGCTGCGAGGAGTGGCGCGCGGCTTCGCAACGGTCGAGCTCGGCGGAGCGGCCGCCTTCTCGGGCGTTGCCGGTGCCATCGGCGGCACTCGTACGCCGCGGGTCGGGTCCGCCGACGCCGATGGGCCCGTGGGCGATGGAGACGGTGAGGAGCCGGTCGCGGATCCCACCGTCTGCGGCCCCGGAAGCCTGCCGCCGGCGCCTTCGCCCAACGCCATTCCGAGTCCTGCGCCGACGATGGCCAGCACACCGGCAGCGGTGACCAGCATGGCGACCCCGCTGCGGAAGCTGAGCTCCTCCAGACGTGCGGAGAACGCCTGCCGTACGGGAGACGGCTTGCGATGGTGCGGTCGGGTGGCCGTGACTTCGCGTTGCCACACGGGGTGCGTCGCTGCCTGGTCCTGACTGGTCACAGTGGATCACTGTATGCGGCTTTGGCTCTCAATTCCTGGCAAATGTCGACTATCTCGCAGAAGGTATGCGAAACCGGTATTCGCAGGTCGTCGCCCACACGGGACTGCGCGACACGCCATCTCGACGGATCGCGCCTATGGGAGTATGCGGGCCCATCAGCACGCGCGGACTCACCTGGGGGGACCGTGGATGACAGGGCCGGGCGGCGAAGCCCGGAACCGGCGGCGACCGGGACGGGCGGCCGGCGGCGGCATCGCCGGGCGCACCGTGACCCCGGCCGGACGGCGGCGACCCGGGTCGAACGGCTGCTGTCCGCCGCGCTCAACGCCAGGCTCCGCGACGACCCGGTGACCTTCGGGCGGTGCGCGGCGGAGCTGACGGCCCTGCCCGACGAGCCGGGCATGTCCGAGGAGCCGGGCATGTCCGAGGAGCCGGGCATGTCCGGTGCGGCAGGGTGGACCGGCGACTGGTCGCGGGTCGTCGACCGCGCGCTGGCCGGCCGCCTGAGCGCGGCGGTCACGGCCGCATGGGGGCTCGGGTGGGAGCCAGCCGACGTCGTACGGATCGTCCGCCGCCGGCACGGCGCCCGGCACGTGCGGATGGCCATCGACATGATCGCCGCGGAGATGCGCCGCTACTCGGCGGCGACAGTCGACGAACGGTGGCGGGCGCAGCTCGCCGTCCTCGACGCGCGGCCGTGGTGGAGCAGCGACGATGCCTACCCGGGCGAGTGGCGGGCCCGTGAGGGCGTCGGCCGCGCCGCCATGGTCACCAGCGCGCTCGACGTGCTGGTCGTGCTCACCACGCTGCCGGAACTGCCTCGGCTCTGCCCGCGGCCGGGTGAGGCCCGGCCGGGCGGGGCGCGTGGGCCGGCCGCGCCGGACGCGGGTGCTGCCGAGCGGGCGGTCGCGGACGAGCGGGCCCTCGCCCGGGTACGGGCGCTGCTGGCCAAGGCGGAGTCCACCGAGTTCCCCGAGGAGGCCGAGGCGCTCTCGGCACGGGCACAGGAGCTGATGGCCAGGTACCGCATCGACGCCGTGCTCCTGGCGGCCGGATCCGGGCCGGGCGGTGACGAGCCCGCAGGCCGGCGGGTGGGCGTGGACAGCCCGTATGAGGCTCCGAAGACGATGCTGTTGGACGCGGTCGCGCGGGCGAACAAGTGCAGGGTCGTGTGGCACCGCGGGCTCGGCTGTTGCACGGTGCTCGGCTACCCGGCGGATCTGGACGCGGTCGTGCTGCTGTTCACCTCGCTGCTGACGCAGGCGACCACCGCGCTGGTCGCCGCAGGTCCGCGCCGTGGCCCCGGTGGCCGGCCGCGTACGCGGTCGTTCCGCCGTTCGTTCCTGGTCGCGTACGCCCAGCGCGTCGGCGAGCGGCTGACCGAGGCCACCGAGGCGGCCGAACGGGGGGCGGCGGCGAAGTCACCGGGCACGGACCTGCTGCCGGTGCTGGCCGCACGCGAGGAGGCCGTCGATCACGCGGTGGGCCGGATGTTCCCCCATCTCGGGCGGTCGACGGTGACGGCGGCCCGCGACCGTGACGGGTGGCTGCTCGGGCGGGCGGCCGCCGACCTCGCCGCCCTGCACGGACGTGACGAGGTCACCGGCGCCGGCGACCGGGCGCCGTCACCGGTCAGGCGTTGAGGTAGGCGATCACGGCGAGCACCCGCCGGTTGTCGTCCTCGGACGGCGGCAGGCCGAGCTTGGCGAAGATGTTGTTGGTGTGCTTGCTGATGGCCTTGTCGGTGACGAACAGCTTGCCCGCGATCGCGGCGTTGGACCGGCCTTCGGCCATCAGCCCGAGCACCTCACGCTCCCGGGGGGTCAGGGCCTGCAGCGGTTCCTCCCTGGCGTGCCTGGCCAGCAGCTGCGAGACCACGTCCGGGTCGAGCGCGGTGCCGCCGCCGGCGACCCTGCGCACCGCGTCGACGAACTGCCCGACGTCCATCACCCGGTCCTTGAGCAGGTACCCGACACCGCCGCCGGAGTCGGAGAGCAGCTCACGGGCGTAGAGCTGTTCGACGTGCTGGGACAGGACGAGCACCGGCAGGCCGGGCACCCGCTTGCGCGCCTCGAGCGCCGCCTGCAGGCCCTCATCGGTGAACGTCGGCGGCAGCCGTACGTCGACGACGGCGACATCGGGCCGGTGCGAGGTCAGCGCCCGCAGGAGCGACGGGCCGTTGTCGACGGCCTCGACGACTTCGAAGTCGTAGGCGGTCAACAGCCGGATCAGCCCGTCTCTGAGGAGGGCGAGATCTTCGGCGATGACAACTCGCACGGCAGCTCCATGGTGACGACTGTGGGTCCGCCGGGCGGACTGGTCACCGCGATCGTGCCATCGAATGCGCTCAGGCGCCGCTCGATTCCCCGCAGCCCGGTGCCCTTGCCCGAGTCGGCGCCGCCGATGCCGTCGTCGCCGACGAGCATGACGAGCCGGCCGTCGGCATGGTGCGACTGCACCCACGCCCGCGCCGCCGCGCTGTGCTTGACCACGTTGGCCAGTGCCTCGGCGACGGCGAAGTAGGCGGCCGACTCCACCGGGGCCTGCGGGCGGCCGGGAAGATCGATGGCGACGTCGACGGGCATGGGAAGGCTGAGGGCGAGGGCCCGCAGGGCACCGTCGAGGCCGCGTTCCACGAGTACGGGGGGGTGGATGCCGCGTACGAGTTCGCGGAGCTCGGCGAGGGCCTGGCCGCTCGCCTGGCGCGCCTCGAAGAGGAGCTGCTGGGCGGCTTGGGGATCGGTCGTGAGGAGGTCTTCGGCCATGCCGAGGCTCATGCCCAGGGCGGCGAGGCGGGCCTGCGCTCCGTCGTGCAGGTCCCGTTCGATGCGGCGGAGTTCGGCGGCCGAGGCGTCGACCGCGTCGGAGCGGCTCTCGGTGAGCTGATGCACCCGCAGCGAGAGCGCCGCCTTGTGCGTTGGGGCCAGCAGCCACTGGGCGAACAGCGCGTAGCGCTTCACCAGCCATGGGCCGGCCGCCAGCCCGACCGACAGGATGATCATGCCTTGGGCGACGGCCAGGATGGAGTCGAGCAGGCTGTCGATCGGCCAGATCGCTCCATAGCCGTAGAAGGTGATGTGTCCGAGCCACGGTGCGACGAACAAGCCCTCGATGCCGTACACGACCAGGCAGCCGGGCAGCAGCCCGAGCACCAGGCCGACGGGGATGTTGAACAGCAGCCAGAGCAGGTCGCGCCACGTGGCCGGATCGCCGAGCAGCCACCGGCACTGCTGCCAGAGGCCCGTAATACCGCCTGAGAACTCCGGCCGGTGCCGGTAGGGGATCGGGATGTCCACGCCCGACCACTCCTTCGCCCACCCCCGCTGGAGGTTGGCGTAGGAGCGGATGCCCGCCATCACGGCCGGCACTAGGACCAGCCCGGCGCCGAGACCCATGAAGACGATGGACAGGATCGTCAGGATGAAGAGCGGGAGGGAGATCAACTGCGAGGACAGCGCATTGAGCAGCCCGCGATAGGACGGCCGGAGCCTGGCGCGCAGCCATGGGCCACGTCCGTCCGGCAGCCCGCGCATCGCGCTTCGCTGGTCCACGTCGGTCACGGTGGATCGCCTCTCTCCCAGCCCGACCGTTGGTCGCCGTGGGCCGCGGACGCCCGCGTCGATCAGCGTCCGGTGGCCCGTGGTCACCGGCCGGCCGTCGGGCCGGTATCGGCCGGTTCCCCCATTGTGGGCGACGTGGCCTCGCAGATCAGTGGTGTTAGACCTACCACTGTGGGCCGCTCGTGACGCGCGGCCGGTGATCGTCTCAGGCTCATCGGGTTCCAGCGGAGGCCTCGGCCGCGGAATGCGCGTGTGCCGGCCGCCGAGACCCGTTCCACCTGCGCCGAGCCCCTGTTACCGGCGCGGAGTGCGAGCGAGGCGGTGGTGGCGGACGCGCTCGCGACGGCCCGAGCGGCGGTCAGAGGGTCTCGACCTTGAACGGATCATGCTCGGCCAGCAGCTTGTCCAGCCGGGCCTTGTCGACACGGCTGACGACCGCGGTCTCCTCCTGGCGGTCACGGACGCACTTCGCCAGCGTGAACGTCGACGTGATCACGTAGAGCGTGCCCAGACCGAGGAAGGCCCGCATCCACGGGTCGGCGTTCAGGTAGACGATGCCGAGCCCGAGCGCCACGGATGAGACGGCGAACGAGATCGCGGCTTGGAGGTAGAAGGCGGTGGTGGTCTGCGGGTGTTGTGGAGTGCTCATGGCGCCATGGTCGACGGCCCGGTGAGGCCGCACATGAGTACGCGTACTCAACTCTGCTAGTCGGACATCCTGGGGCTTTGTCGGACATCATGGGCAGGATCCACGGTCGCGAGCCCCAGGCGGAATGGTCCGGGACCCTAGGGGAAATAGTGAGTTGTGTCGTCCATGCCGGTTATGTCGGACCTGATGGTCACGCTCAGGCGGGCCGCGAGGGCTCTGAAGGACGCGGAGATCGGCTTCGCCCTGGCGGGAGGCTATGCGGCGTACGCCAGGGGCGCGGCCGAGCCCACGCATGACGTCGACTTCGTGCTCCGCCAGGAGGACGTCGGCGTCGCGCTCGCAGCGCTGGGAGCCGCCGGCATGGAGCACCGGGCCTCTCCGGAGGACTGGCTGGAGAAGGCGTACGACGACGGTCGCCTCGTCGACCTGATCTTCAATCCGGCCGATCGGCCGGTGGACGTGGACCTGCTGCGGCGCGCGGAGCCCCTCTCCGTATCGGCGATCACGATGCCGGTGCTCACGGCCACCGATCTCGTGATCATGCGGCTGCTCGCCTACACGGAGACGACCTGCGACTTCAGTGAGTTCCTGCCGGTGTTACGTGCCCTGCGTGAGCAGATCGACTGGCCGCAGGTCGTCAAGGAGACGTCGCACTCGCCGTACGCCTATGCCCTGATCGAGCTGCTGGGGCGGCTCGGCGTCATCGAGCCGCAGAGAGGACAACCTGATGAGTGAGGACGTTCCGCAGTACCTGGCGGCGCACATCCACGACCGCCTGACCGCCGAGGCCGATGAGCTCGGCATTCGCGTCGACATCCGCGGAGAGCTGATCTATCTGCGTGGAGAGGTCGCCAGCGCGGAGCAGCGACGCCTCGTCGAGGACATCGCGCGAGAGATGGCGACGGGACGGCGCATCCGCAACGAGGTGCACGTGGTGGCGGTGCACGAGCCGGAGGGCGAGGAGCTACTTTCATGATCCGCGTCGCGGCCGTCGGTGACCTGCACGTGGGACCGGACATACGCGGCCATTACCGAGAACGCCTGACCGGCATCGCCGATCGGGCCGATCTACTGCTCGTCGCGGGTGATCTGACCAGGCACGGCACGATCGCCGAAGGTCACATCGCCGCCGAGGAACTGAGGGGCATCGGGGTGCCGGTCATCACCGTGCTGGGCAACCACGACTACCACTCCGATGTCGAGCTGGAGATCGCGCAGGTTCTGAGCGCCGCGGGCGTGACCGTGCTGGAGGGCACCGGAACGGTCGTGCAGTGCAACGGCACGCGGGTCGGGGTGGCCGGCGGGAAGGGCTTCGGCGGCGGCTTCGCCGGGCGCAGCGCCAGTGATTTCGGGGAGCCCGAGATGAAGGCGTTCGTCGGCTACACCAAGACGTTCGCCGCCCGGCTGCGTGCCTCTCTGATGTCGCTCGACGCCGACGTGCGCATCTGCCTGACCCACTACTCCCCGGTGAAGGACACCCTCGCCGGCGAGCCTCCGGAGATCTATCCGTTCCTCGGCAGCTACCTGCTGGCCGAGGCGATCGACCAGTCCGACGTCGACCTCGCGGTTCACGGCCACGCGCACAAGGGAACCGAGAAGGGTGTGACGCCGGGCGGGGTTCGGGTCCGCAATGTCGCCCTGCCGGTGATCCAGCAGGCCTACGCCGTCTACGGCCTGGTGCGGGAGGAGGCCGGCGAGCCTGCGGCGGAGCGGCGCTGACATGGGGCCTCGCGGTGGCCTCACCGGCCGCTGTTCCCCGTAAGGTGACGCCTGGGTAACATCATCCGAACCACATTCGGTTCTGTCGAGTAAGGTGCTGCTAATGGACTTGAACGGAGTTTCCGCCGTCGTATCCGGTGGTGCGAGCGGCCTCGGTGAGGCCACCGTCCGCGACCTCGCCGCCGCCGGCGTCAAGGTGGTCATCGCCGACCTGAACGAGGACAAGGGCAAGGCCCTCGCCGACGAGGTCGGCGGCGTGTTCGTCAAGACCGACGTCTCGGACGAGACCCAGGTCGAGGCCGCTGTCCAGGCCGCCGTCGACACCGGGGCTCCGCTGCGGGTCGTCGTCAACAGCGCCGGCATCGGCTGGGCGTCGCGCACCGTGGGCCGTGACGGCTCCCCGCACGACCTCGCGAGCTTCCAGAAGGTCATCCAGATCAACCTGGTCGGCACCTTCAACCTCATGCGGATCGGCGCCGCGGCGATCGCCAAGACCGACCCCGCCGACGCCGACGGGCTGCGCGGCGTGGTCGTCAACACCGCCTCGGTCGCCGCGCTCGAGGGCCAGACCGGTCAAATCGCCTACTCGGCGTCCAAGGGCGGCATCGTCGGCATGACCCTGCCCGCCGCGCGTGACCTCGCCGCGATCGGCGTACGGGTCAACACCATCTGCCCCGGCATCATCGACACCCCCATCTACGGCGAGGGCGAGGCGGCGGAGGCGTTCAAGGCCAAGCTGTCGGCACCCGTGCCCTTCCCCAAGCGCATGGGCCAGGCGTCCGAGTTCGCCCACCTGGTGCGCGCGCTGATCGAGAACGACTACATGAACGGCGAGACCATCCGGTTCGACGGCGGTATCCGCTTCCAGCCCAAGTGAGGCGCTGAACATGTCCGACGAAGTCCTTGTCGAAGTCGACGGCGGGGTCGCCGTCATCACCATCAACCGGCCCAAGGCCAGGAACGCCGTCAACGGCGCCGTCGCCCAGGGTGTCGCGTCGGCGCTCGACGAACTGGACGAGCGCAACGACGTATCGGCAATCGTGATCACCGGGGCCGGTGGCACGTTCTGCGCCGGCATGGACCTCAAGGGGTTCATGACCGGTGAGAACCCGATGGCCGGTGGCCGTGGTTTCGGCGGCATCGTCGAGAAGCCCCCGGCCAAGCCCGTGATCGCGGCGGTCGAGGGCTACGCGCTCGCCGGCGGCTGCGAGATCGCCCTGTCCTGCGACATGATCATCGCTTCCTCCGAGGCCAAGTTCGGCCTCCCGGAGGTCAAGCGCGGGCTGGTCGCAGGGGCAGGCGGCCTGCTGCGGCTGCCACAGCGGATCCCGTTCCACATTGCGATGGAGATGACCCTGACCGGGGACCACTACCCGGCGGGGCGGATGGCCGAGCTCGGCCTCGTCAACCGGGTCACCGAGCCGGGCGAGGCGCTCGCCGGCGCCAGGGAACTCGCCGGCCGGCTGGCCGAGAACGCCCCGCTGGCGCTGGCGGCCACCAAGCGGGTCATCGTCGAGTCGGCCGACTGGTCGCGCGACGAGGCCTTCGCCAAGCAGGGCGACATCATCAACCCCGTGTTCACGTCCAAGGACGCGATCGAGGGTGCGACGGCGTTCGCCGAGAAGCGCAAGCCCGTCTGGAAGGGCGAATAGCCCCACCCCTCCTGATCATGCAGTTGTTCGCGCGTCACGAGCGCGGGCCCGTCCATCGCCGGCGAAGAACTGCATGATCACGGCAGGGGTACTTGGGCATGATCATGCACTTGTGCGGGTGAGAGCCCGGGGCTTGGCGTACACGCCGATGCACAAGTGCATGATCACCACAGGGAGTCCTTGGCCGTGATCATGCACTTGTGCACACGGAACCCATGCTCCGGACCACCCGCCCACGCACAACTGCATGATCACGGCAGAGAGTTCTTGGCCGTGATCATGCAGTTATAGGCACGGAGCCCGGTGCACCGGTCGTGGAGCGCGGGTCAGGTTCCGAATCTGCATGAACAAATGCGTGATCATCACAGGGAGTCTTCTGCCGTGATCATGCAGTTGTTCGCGCGTCACGAGCGCGGGCCCGTCCGCAGCCGGCGAACAACTGCATGATCACGCCCGTGTGGTGGCGGCCTCTGGGCCGGGGTTCAGTGGGCGTTCAGGTTGCACTCAGGTTCATGCCGCATCCTGGAAAGCGGCGTACCGCCGGGCGCCACGGGATCGGGTCGGGGCGACCTCGGGAAAGACGGGAGAGTTCGTTGGCGGAGGGCACCATGCTCGACGGTCGAGCGCCGGACGTCCGGGGTCCGGAGGCGCGGCTCCTGGTCGTCGAGGACGAGCCGAACATCCGTGAGCTCCTCGCGGCGAGCCTGCGTTTCGCCGGCTTCGAGGTCGTGACCGCCGACGACGGCGGTGAGGCGGTACAGGCGGCGCAGCGGCACCGGCCGGACCTGATCGTCCTCGACGTCATGCTGCCCGACATGGACGGCTTCGACGTCGTGCGGCGTCTGCGGTCCGGCGGCGCCCGCACCCCGGTGCTCTTCCTCACCGCGCGCGACTCGGTCGAGGACCGCATCCGCGGCCTCACCATCGGCGGGGACGACTACGTCACCAAGCCGTTCAGTCTCGAGGAGGTCATCGCCCGGATCCGCGCCGTGCTGCGCCGCGTGCACGACACCGCGGCCGAGCCCTCGGCGCGGATGGCCTTCGCCGACATCGAACTCGACGAGGACAGCCACGAGGTCTGGCGAGCCGGCCGACCGGTGCAGCTGTCGCCGACCGAGTTCAAGCTGCTTCGCTACTTCATGGCGAACTCCGGTCGCGTGGTCTCCAAGGCCCAGATCCTCGACCACGTGTGGAACTACGACTTCCGGGGCGACGCCGGCATCGTGGAGTCCTATGTGTCCGCCCTGCGCCGCAAGGTGGACAACGCCGAGCCCAGGCTCATTCATACGCTGCGCGGCGTGGGATACGTGCTGCGTCTCCCGCCGTCATGAAGCCGGCCGTCATGAAGCCCAACGTCGTGAACCCCGCCGCCATGAACCCCACCGGCATGAACCCCACCGGCATGAGTGCCGCAGTCCGGCATGGCCCGTGGGCCCGCATGCCGCTGCGGGTGAAGCTCATCGCCGCGCTGCTGCTCCTGCTCCTGCTCGCGCTCACCGCCATGGGCGTGGCCGGGGTGTCGGTCATGCGCGGCTATCTGGTGGACCGGGCGGACGGGCAGTTGCAGGCGGCCCAGCGCCAGGTCGTCGGGCAGATCGTGAACGGCGATGGACCGCACACTGCGGACGGCACCCTCTTCCTGCGCGTCCCGAGCGGGTTCGTCGCCCAGATCAGGAACGCCCAGGGCGACATCACCTCGGGCACCGAGACACAGGACGGCCGGAGCGGGCCTCGGATCGACGCCGACGCCGGCTCGCGTGCGGGCGGTCCGTTCACCGTGCACGGCTGGCGGGCGCTCGTGACGCAGTTGCCCGACGGCGGCTCGCTGACCCTCGCGCTCAGCATGGACGAGATCGACCGTACGATCGGCCGGCTCATCAGCCTCGATCTCATCGTCAGCGCGGTCGTCGTGATCGTGCTGGCGGGCGTCGGCATCTGGGTCGTACGGACGAGCATGCGCCCGCTCGTCGAGATCGAGCAGACCGCCGAGGCCATCGCCTCGGGGCACCTGGCCCGGCGCGTGCCCGAGCATCCGCCGGGCACCGAGGTGGGCCGGCTCGGCCGGGCGCTGAACAGCATGCTCGCCCAGATCGAGATGGCGTTCCGGTCCCGTGCCGAGTCGGAGGCGACCGCACGGCAGTCGGAGGAGCGGATGCGCCGTTTCGTCGCCGACGCCGGCCACGAGCTGCGCACGCCGCTCACGGCGATCCGCGGATTCGCCGAGCTCTACCGCCAGGGGGGCGCGCGCTCACCGGAGGAGCTGGACCGGCTGATCGGCCGCATCGAGGACACCGCGGCCCGCATGGGCCTGCTCGTCTCGGATCTGCTGCTGCTCGCCCGGCTCGATCAACAGCGTCCGCTGGAGCGGCGGCCCGTGGATCTGCTGGCCGTCGCCGCCGACGCCGTCGGCGAGGCCCGGGTACTCGATGCGGACCGCGCCGTCGAGCTGGCCGTACGAGGGGGAGCGGCCTACCAGGTCCTTGGTGACGAGCCACGGCTGCGTCAGGTGCTCGGGAACCTGCTGGCCAACGCGCTCACCCACACACCGGCCGGCACGCCCGTCGAGGTACGGCTCAGGACCGCAGATCCGGGGGAGGAGCGCCGCCTGTGGGCCCGGTACCCCGGTGCCTGGGGAGCGGCCGGCCCCGGCGGCGCGCCGCCGTTCACCCCCACGGACGGCCGGGCTCGGGCGGTCGTCTGCGAGGTCGCCGACAAGGGGCCGGGACTGACCCGTGAACAGGCAGAGCGGGTCTTCGAACGGTTCTACCGGGCCGACCAGGCGCGCGGCGGAGATGGCGGCACCGGGCTCGGTCTGGCCATCGTGGCCGCGCTGGTGGCGGCGCACAGCGGCCTCATCGAGCTCGACACCGAACCCGGTCAGGGAGCGACCTTCCGCGTTCTTCTTCCGCTCGCCCTGGACTGACCTCGCGAGGGGCCGCAACGACGCCCTTTCGCCGCCGAGCCAGGCGAGGCGATGCGACGGGGACGACGTTCAGGAAACTCTCAGCAAGGCTCCAGAGGCGCTGCAGGTCCGTGATCGACGCTGGTCTCAAGCGACGACGAAAGGGACCGAAAATGAACGCGAAGGACGAGCCCGGAACCGTACCGGAACCACGGCCGGCGGCGGAATCACCCGCAGTACCGGAATCACCCGCCGCGGCCGAAGAGCCGGCGGCATCGGAAGCACTGGCGGCATCGCAAGAGCCGGCGGCATCGGAAGCACCGGTCGCATCTGGAGCGGCGCCCGCGGCCGGATCGACCCCCGCCTACGGCCCCCCGCCCACCTACGGAACTCCGCCCGTCTATGGGCCTCCGCCCGCCTACGGGCCTCCACCCGGATACGGGCCTCCACCCGGATACCGGCCGCCGCCCGGCCACGGGCCGGCACCGGCCGCTGCGCACCCGTTCGGACCGGCCTTCGCAGCCGAACCCGGCGCCGCACCGGCGTCATCAGAATCCGTCCGCCCGTGGAGTCAATGGACGCGGCGCAGCAGAACGCTCGCGGTTAGCGCGGTCGTGGCCCTCGCGCTCGGCGCGGGTGCCGCGGGAGCGGCGGGCGCGGTCGTGCTGACCGGGCCGGAGTCGGTGCTCGCCAGCCCCACCGTGGTGAACGGTGCGTCCAGCGCGTCCGGCGGGTCCGTGTCCAAGATCGCTGCCGCGGTGCAGCCGAGCGTCGTCTCCATCGCAGCGCGGTCGGCAGAGGGCGAGGCCAGCGGATCAGGGGTCATCCTGCGATCCGATGGTGTGATCCTCACGAATGCCCATGTGGTCGATGGCGCGAGCCAGGTGGTGGTGAAGTTCAGCGCAGGGAAGTCGGCCCCCGCGACGATTCTGGGTCAAGATCCCTCCACCGACATCGCGGTGATCAAAGCCGGCGGAGTGTCGGGGCTCAAGCCCGCCACCCTCGGCGACAGCGGCGCCCTGGTGGTCGGCGACTCGGTGCTGGCGATGGGCAGCCCACTCGGCCTGGACGGTTCGGTGACGGCCGGCATCGTGAGCGCGCTGAATCGTACGATCAACGAGGGCAGTGACGAGGGGCAACAGCAGCCGGGGCTGCCGTTCGGTCCCGGCGGCGGCCGGGGGCAGCAGCAGGGCGCCACGATCACGAACGCCATCCAGACGGACGCCGCCATCAACCCCGGCAACTCCGGGGGTGCCCTGGTGAACGGCTCCGGTCAGGTGATCGGGATCAACACCGCGATCGCGACCACCGGCAGTGGATCGGGCAACATCGGCGTGGGCTTCGCCATCCCGATCAACTCGGCCAAGAAGGCCGCCGACGCCATCATCGCCGACTCGGGCTCCGTCGGCTCCGCCTGATCCACCCACCGTCCGTCCTGGGGCTATTCCTGAGCTCAGTCGGGCGGGGATATCGGCGTAGCGAGCTTCATGCGGCGGGGCGGATGGGCCTTCGCCAGCATGCGGCGCGTCTTGCGGAGGTAGAGCGAGCGCGGCAGCGTGCGTACCGAGAGCGGCAGGCGCGGGTAGACGAATGACAGGATGCCCATGAGCAACCGGAACCGCGCCTGCCGGGAGGCGTTCCACGTCCAGCCGTACTGCTCGCGGATCGGCTCGGGCATCAGCCCGGCGGTGATGAGCCGGATCGCCATGAGGCCCGGCTCGAACACCTTGGGCAGATCGGGGTGGAGGACCTGGTCGGCGATCGCCCTGGAGGCGTCGCTGATCCGCAGTGTGTTGAGCATGTCGGCGTAGTACTCGCGAAAGTCGGGGTAATCCGCCGGCAGCGCCTCCTCCGGACAGCCGAGGATGGTCGCGAAGATCTTGCTTTGCTGGTAGTGGACCTCGAGTTCGGCGGCGGTGAAACGGTGCCGGAAGATGAGCTCGTAGGCCTGCGCGCTCACCGCGAAGAGCGTCGCGGCGACCCAGACCTGCAACTCGGGATCACTGGCTCGGTAATCCGGGCCGGTCACCTTGTCGTGGAGCCGGCGGACGATGGCGCTGACCTGTTCGGCCTCGTCGCGGGTGCCGCACGCCACCGTGTAGACCCAGCCCATCGTGTGCTGGAGCCGGCGCAACGGATCCTGTGCCGTGTAGCTGTGGTCGTACACGCCCTGAGCGACTCCGGGATGCGCGGTCTGCAGCAGCGAGGCGGCGCCGCCGGTGGCGATGAGGATGCCCTCGCGGGCGATCACATGGACCGGGTCGTTCTCATGAAAGATCCCGTTGCTCATGCGAGGTATTGTAAGTAAGCACTTGCTTGTTTACCAGTATAAGAACCGCGCCAGCTTTGTGGCGATTTCTGGTGATACTTCCAGCCCGCCTCGCAGCCCACTGCGCATTGCCGATGCGACGGCCTCGCAGCTGCCTGGAGCATGCTGTTGTCGAGGTGCTGCAGCGCGGATTCTGTTCCATTCTGGGCTGTATGGACGGTGAGCACCTGCATCCGGACAGCCACGATCACGGCCATCGGCCCGATCGCGATCATCACGATGATCACGGTCATGGCGACGGTCACGGGCATAGCCACGAACACGCTCATCGGCACGCCCGCGACGCGGGGACGGCATGGCAGCGGGTACGCCACGGCCTGCGGCCGCACTCGCACGACCCGGCGGACAAAGTGGACGCGGCGTTGGCCGCCGACGCGGACGGGATGCGTGCGCTGTGGATCTCGCTGGCCGGGCTCGGGGCCACCACGGTCGTCCAGGCCGCCGTGGTGGTGCTCTCCGGATCGGTGGCGCTGCTGGGCGACACCCTGCACAACGCCGCGGACGCTCTCACCTCCGTACCGCTGGCCATCGCGTTCGTGCTGGGCCGCCGCCCACCGAACCGCCGCTACACCTACGGGTACGGACGGGCGGAGGATCTGGCCGGCGTGGCCATCGTGCTGGCGATCGCGCTGTCCTGCGTCGCGGCCGCCTACTCGGCGATCCACCGGTTGCTGCACCCGCAGGAGGTGTCCCACCTGGCCGCGGTCGCGGCGGCGGCACTGATCGGTTTCGTCGGCAACGAACTGGTCGCCGCCTACCGCATCCGGGTGGGGCGCAGGATCGGCTCCGCCGCGCTCGTGGCGGACGGCCTGCACGCCCGCGCCGACGGCTTCACGTCGCTGGCCGTGCTGGCCGGTGCGGGCGGGGTGGCGCTCGGTCTGCCCTGGGCCGACCCGGTCGTGGGCCTGCTCATCACCGTCGTCATCGTCATGGTGCTGCGCCAGGCGGCCCGCGAGGTCTACCGCCGGCTGATGGACGCGGTCGATCCGGCCCTGGTCGATCGGGCCGAGCAGGTGCTGCGCGGCATCGAAGGTGTGCTGGGGGTGGGGGAGGTGCGCATCCGGTGGATCGGCCACCGGCTCCGCATGGAGTGCGAGATCGTCGTCCGGCCCGACTCGACCGTCGTGGCGGCGCACCGCGTCGCGGTCGAGGCCGAGCACGCGCTCATCCATGCCGTCCCTCGCCTGTCGGCGGCCCTCGTGCACGCCGACCCCCAGACCCACCACGGTGTCGACCACCACGCCGAGCTGGCCCACCATCGGTAGCGCCCGCGCGCCGGACCGCCCGCACGGACCGCCCGCACGGACCGGCCACACGGGCAGGCGCCGGGCGGAAATCCGGGAGACATGATCGATAACTGCGGCGATAATGGAGGAATGCCCGGCCCGATTCATCTGCGCGGCTCGGCCGTCATCCCGGCGACCGAGTTCAACTGGCGTTTCTCCAGGTCGTCCGGGCCCGGCGGCCAGCACGTCAACACGAGCTCCACGGCCGCGGAGCTCTCCTTCGACCTCGCCGGGTCACCGTCGATACCGGAACCGCTCAAGCAGCGCGCCCTGGACCGGTTGGCCGGCCGGCTCGTCGACGGTGTCATCACCATTCGAGCCGAGGAACACCGGTCACAGTTGCGCAATCGTGAGGCGGCGCGAATGCGCCTCGCCGCGCTGCTCACCGAGGCGACGGCGCCACCGCCGAAGCAGCGCCGTCCCACCAAGCCGAGCCGTGGGATGCGCGAGCGACGGCTGGAGAACAAGCGGCATCGCTCCGAGATCAAGCGCTCGCGGTCCCGCCGGCACGACTACTGACCGACCTGACTCCAGTCCGCCGAACGAATGGTGCGCAGAGCCTCGCGCCGGGTGTCGCCGGTCAGGAAATCGATGTAGACCTTGCCGCCCAGGTGGTAGGTCTCGTGCAACAGGCACCGGGCGAAGTAGCCGGTGCCCTCGACGCGGATCGGCTCGCCGTTGGCGTCGACGCCCTCGACGACCGCGTGGTCGGCGCGCGGCGTCGGAAAGTGCAGCCCCGGGACGGACAGGCAGCCCTCATCGGCGAGGAGCGTCTCGCCGCCCTCGGCCACCAGCACCGGGTTGACCACGTGCCCGACATGGCGGCGTCCCTTGTCGTCCTCGCAGTCGTACACGAAGACCCGCAGAGAGACACCGATCTGGTTCGCCGCCAGCCCCACGCCCTCAGCGGCGTGCATCGAGACGAACATGTCGTCGATCAGACGTCCCAGGTCGGCGTCGAACGACCGTACGGTGTCGCATTCGGTTCGCAGCACCGGGTCGCCCAGCAGCCGGATCGGCCGTACGGTCCCGCGTCCCTTCCCTGGCGTCCTCATGCGCCGAACACTAAAGGCTGGGCATGCCCAATGCGGAATCAGGCGGTCGCGAACGGTACGGCGCGTACGGAATCGGGCCGCCGCGAAGGGCCTGGCCCGTGCGGAGTCAGGGCGCCGGGAACGGCACGGCGCCCCTTGCCGAGCGGACTCGGCAAGGGGCGCCGTGGACATGCGTGCGGCAAGGGCTGATCAGCCGGCGTCGTCGTCGGACGGCTTGGGCGCGGGCGGTGCCTGTGGCGGCACCTGTCCGGCCTGGGGCGTCTTCGGCTCCGCGGACGGCGTGGACGGTGAGTGCTGGCCGATGGAGTCCGACGACCCAGGAGGCACCGAGCCACCCGACGGGCCGGACGGCGGCGAGGCGGAGTGCCGGGGCCCGCCGGACGAGCCGGGCAGGCCGGACGGCACCGGAGCGCCGGGCGCACCCGACGGCGACGATCCGCCAGGCGACGCCGGTGCACCGGGCGATGCCGATCCGCCAGGCGATGCCGGTGAGCCGGCCGACGCCGGTGAGGTGGCCGGCGCGGGCGGCGCCGGGGGCTTGGCCGGTGCCGGAGGCGCGGGCGGCGCCGGCGGCTTGGCCTGGGGCGGTACCGGCGGTGCGCTGTGCCGTGGCCCGGCGGGCTGCGCGGGCTCGGCGCCGGACGCCGATGACGACCCGGGAGCCTTGTGCACGGGCGCCGGCGGAGCGGTGTGCTTGGGCGCCGGAGCGGCGCCGTGCTTGCCGGCCGGAGCGCCCCCCTGCTTGCGCGGGGCCTGACGGACCGCGTCGTCGACCATCTTCTCGAGCGGCCCGGCCGCGTCCTCGGCCTTCAGCAGGGTGTTGAGCGTCGTGCTGATCTCGGTGAGCCGCTGCAGCGCCTGCGAGTGGTTCCTGGTCAGCTGGGTGAGCCGCTGGGTGGCGCCCTCGTTGATCACACTGGAACGGCGCTCCGCCGCCGTGAGCGTGCGCTCGGCCTCGAGCCGGGCGCTCGTCACGGTGTGGTCGGCCTCCTGCTTGGCCTGGGAGAGAACGTTGTCGGACTCCTTCTTGGCGGCGCTCAGGATCTGGTTGGCCTTGTCCTGGGCGGCGGACATGTCCTTCTCGGCGTGCCCGCGGGCATCGTCGATGATCCGCTTGGACGCGGCCTCCGCCTCCTTGCGGATCTGAGTGCCCTTGTCCTCGGCCTCGGCCAGTTTGTCCCTGGCCTCGTCTTCGGCGAGGTTGATGATCTGCCGGAGGCGATCGCTCAGGTCGTCACCGGTCGGCTTGCGCGCCTCGCGGACCTCGGCCATCTCGCGGCGGGTCCGTTCGACGTCGTCCAGCGCCCGGGCGAGCCGGGTCTCGAGGTCGCGGATCTGGTTCTGGCTGCGGGCGATGAACTCTTCGACCTGACGGCGGTTGTAGCCGCGCATCACGATCTCGAACGACTCGTCACGGAGCAGGTTCGGAAGGATCTCTGTTTCGTTGCTCATGAGCCTAAGGGGGTTGGGAGGGACGTCGGAGTCGACTCTCGTCCGATCCACCCCATTCGCGCAACCGGAACGCCTGGTCCGGCACAGATTTCGTTACTCCGGTGAGGCAACAAGTCACGTAATGAAATGAAATGCCGCCCAGCCGCCGCCCTCGATCAGGTCCGTACGATCAAGGCCATGACTTACTTGGGGTCTCTCGGGCCCGACGAGCCGGTGGTGCACCCCGACGCGTGGATCGCGCCGGGCGCCGTGGTCGTCGGCAAGGTGACGCTCGGCCGAGCGGCGAACGTCTGGTACGGATCGGTGCTGCGCGGCGACGACGAGGAGATCGTGGTCGGCGAGGAGTGCAACATCCAGGATCTCTGCTGTCTGCACTCCGACCCCGGCCAGCCGGCGATCCTCGAGGACCGCGTGAGCCTCGGGCACAAGGCGATGGTGCACGGAGCGTACGTCGAGAGGGGCTCGCTCATCGGCATCGGGGCCATCGTGCTGGGCGGCGCGCGCATCGGCGCGGGCTCGCTGATCGCCGCGGGCGCGGTGGTCGGGCCGGGTAAGCAGATCCCGTCCGGTGTTCTCGTGGCCGGCGTCCCCGGCCGGATCGTCCGCGAGCTGACGCAGGGCGACCGTGCCGTCATGGAGCACACGCCGGACAGTTATGTGGCGAAAGCACGGCGGCACCAATCCGCACAATGGCGGTCTCACCAGGACTGATACCGATTTACGTGGCCACCGGCCATGTGATCGGAGTGAGATCCGTCCGTCCGACAACTACGATGACGGCGTGGTGTGGGGACCGGGCTACGTCGGCGCGCCGCCGCAGAGCCCCCCGATGGCTCAGGATCCATTCACGGCGGCGGAGCGCGACACGCATGCGATGGTGACCGCCGGCTGGTGGTCGTCGGCGCCTCCGCAACAGCGCCAGCACTCGATCGCGGGGCGCGTTCTCGTGCTGCCCGACGGCACGTCATGGCTGTTCGGCGCGTGGGCCCGCTGGTACCGCTGGCACCCGTCGGACGGCCAGTGGTACCTCTGCCCGCCGCCGCAGGCGACCGCCACGCGCATGTCGGCGCGCCCCGCGCAGGCCGGCCAGGTCCCTGGCCTGCCGGCGCACGTGGTGCCGGCCGGGCCCGACTTCAGCTTCGACGCGCCAACACCGCTCCCCTTCGTCGGTCACGACCTCTCGGCCGAGCTCACCGCCCGCATCCGGGCGACCGTGGAGTCCGCCGCGCAGCTGCCGGCGGCGGAGTACCCGCACTGGTGGAAGCTGTTCTCCTCGTCGGCGCCCAGCACCGTCGCGCTGGCCTGGGGCGTCATGCTGTGGTGCGCGGCCGCGCCGGCGTTCGACTCCCGCCTCGACGAGCAGATGCTCGGCCTCTGGTCCCCTTACCGCGCCAAGCCGCTGCCCACGGTCGACGGCCCGCGCTGGCTGACCCCGCCGCCGCTCGAGGCACTGGTCGGGCTCTACTCCGAGCGACTGCGCGCCGATCGGGTCGACGCGGCGGTCGTGGTGCTCCGCACCATGTGGGCGATAGCCAGCGCGCTCCGCGAAGACGTACGCTTCCGCGCCCGCGCGGACGCACTCCTCGCCATCCTCGGCTCGACCCTCAACAACCCGACCGTCGACTACGGCGCGCTGCCGTACGGAGACCAGGCCCTCGTCCAGCAGTGGCTGACCCGCTGCCCGCCCCATCTCGCGCCGGCGCTGCGGATGGAGAGCTCGCCGGGCGATCATTTCCGGCACTCCTACTACGCGCTCGCGCACGCCATCGCCCAGGTCTCCGGTGACTCCGCCGAACCGGCCTACATGGAGCCGCGTCTGGTGGCCGCCGCGCTCATCGCCGCCGACCTCGCGGTGGTGCGGCAGGACGTGGTCGACAAGGTCGTACCGTGGCTGGACCCTGAGATCCGCTACACCGTGCAGGCCGTGCTCAGCCAGAACGGGCACCCGCTGCGCAGGCTGTGGCCGGTCGACGCCGTGCTTCCCGACCTGCTGCGCGGCGGTGGCGGCGACGGCAACGAGACCCTCCTGGCCGCGATGTACGGCGTCGATCTGGCATGGTGCCGGCTCGCCGACGGCATCCCGGCGAGACCGCGCGGCTTCCCGGTGCCCACCGCGATCATCGCCCAGATCATCGGGGTCCAACGCGCCACGTCCGTCGCCAAGGAGCCGGTCACGCCCGCGCCCGGCATCGCACCCGCCGCGTCGCAACACCCGGGCGGCCCGGCTCAACAGGGCGCGGCTCAACAGGGCGCGGCTCAGCCGGGGTGGCCTGGCGGCGACCTGGGCGGATCCCCGGGACAGCCGCCGGGCGGGCAACCACCGGGCGGCGCGCCCTGGGGTCAGCCGTGGACGCCCTCGCCCCCCGACCCGAACCCGGGCTGGCAGAGCCCGTCCGGCGCTCCGCAGGCCGGCGGTCTCTTCGGCGCACCGGATCTGCCCGGTGCGCCGGGCCTGCCGTACGTTCAGCCGCCCGCGCAGGGACCCGCCCACGATCCGGGGAACGCCTCCCCGCGCGACTCCCCGTACCAGGCCGAGCAGTCACCGTGGCCAGGGCAGGAGAGGCCGCCCGTGCCACCCGGTGCCGGCGGCGCACCCGGTGGAGGGCCATCGCCCGGTTGGCCGGGATCGGACCGGCGGGAGCCCGGTGGGAGTGCGGGCCCGCAGTGGCCGGCCGAGGAGCCGCAGGTACCCGCGGCCTTCGGCATGCCGGGTGCCGCCCGCCACGAGCAGCAGCCGGGCCCACACCCCGGCCCGCAGCAGGACGAGGCATGGTCGCCGCCCTACGACCCCGGCCCGGCCGGCGGACGACATGATCGGCCCGGCGGAGCCGCATTCGGAGCCGGTCCGGGCGGTGCACAGTACGAACCACCCGGCATGGGCGGCGCCCCGTACGGACCCGGTCCGGCCGGTGCACGGTTCGACGCGGGTCCGGGCGGTGCCCCGTACGATCCCGCCCCCGGCAACGCCGAGTACGAACCCGACCCCGGTGCCGCTCCGTACGGACCCGGCCCCGGCAATACGCCGTACGGGCCCGGTCCTGGCGGTGCGCAGTATGAACCCGGCCCGGGCGCTCCGCCGCATGAGTCCGGTCCGGGCGGCCCGCCGCATGACTCCGGCCCGGGAGGCGCCCCCTACGGCCCGGGTCCGGTCGGCCGCGCACCAGTGCCCCCGTACGCCGGCCCGGGCGCCGACGGCGGATCTCCGTACGGTCGGCAGGCGGAGGGATCCGATCCGTCCGAGACCCGGATCGACCACCCGGTCGCCCGGCTTCCCGCGGAGGGCACGGCCCGGCCGGGCGGCGCGGCGCCGCCTCGCACGCGCGTGTACGGCGGGCCGGAGGAGACGTCACCCGACCGGGGCGAGCCGGAGCGGGCGGCGCCGAACAAGCCCCCGGCGGTCAAGCCGCCGCCTCCCGGCACCCGGATCATGTCCGAGACCATGATCGGCAGTTTCGACTTCCTGGAGGACACGCCCGCGCCCGCGCAGCCGGTGCACGAGATCGAGCCGCCCCCGGGGGCCACGGCGCGACCGGTCACCGAGCGGTTCGGCGTGTCGTTCATGTCCGGCGACGAGAACGCGGCCGGGCTGCTCGACGAACTGCAGCTCACCGCCCGGGCGCTCACCGACCCCGAGTCGACCGCCGCGTCCGCGCCGAGTGTGCTGCTCGTGGGCTCGCCGCACACCGGGCAGCGCCGGTTGGCGCGGCTGATCGCTCTCACACTGGCGGACGCGGGGGTGGGCGACGGCGCCATCCGCACCGCCAACGCCGACGATGTCCGCGGCGCCACGGCCGAGCGGATGGAGACGGTGCTGGAGCCGGGCGGCCCGGCGCTGTTGTTCGAGCGGTTCGACACGGCGATCCTCGAGTCCGCGGACCCGGCCGCCGCGATCGGGGCCGTACGCCGCATGCGGGTTGACCGGCTCAGCGGCACCACCCTGATCGCCACCTGCGAGCCGCGGGCCTACAAGCGGCTGGCTCAGGACCACCCCGAGCTCATCGAGGTGTTCCGGGTCTTCCGGATGCCCGACCTCACCCGGCTGGACGGCAGGCTGACGCTGCTGCACGTGCTGGCCGACGAGCGCCGGGTCACGGTCGGCGGCGAGGCCATGGAGGTCGCCGGCGAGGACCTGGCCCGGCTGCGCGGGCCCGGTGAGCTCGTGAACGCGCGTTTGGTGGAGACCTACCTCGATCAGGCGTGCCAGCGGCACGTCACCCGGGCTGGGGCGACCCGCGACCGGCTGGTGCTGGTCCCCGAGGACTTCGCCGGGGTGGCCGAGGCCATCGAGCCGGCGCTGCGGCCGCCGGGGGACATCGACACCTTCCTGAACAGGCTCGATCAGATGCTCGGCCTCGACGAGGTCAAGCAGACCGTCGAGGGTCTGGTCGCCGAGGCGCGGCTGGCCGCTGACCGGGCACATCACGGCCTGCCGTCCGGAAACGCCAGCAGGCATCTGATCTTCCAGGGTCCGCCGGGCACCGGGAAGACCACGGTGGCCGGGCTGCTCGGCGGGGTCTACGCGGCGCTCGGCCTGCTCGACTCCGGGCACATCGTCGCCTGCCGGCCGGTGCACCTGGCCGGCCGTGACGCGGTCGACACCGAGAACCGGGTGGGCGCCATGATCGAGCAGGCGATGGGCGGCGTGCTGCTCATCCAGCAGGCACATCGGCTGGAGCGCTCGCCCGCGGTGGTGGCCGAGCTCCTGCGGTACATGGAGGAACGGCGCGACAAGTTCATGGTGGTCTGCACCAGCCGGTCCGAGGAGATGGCCTCCTTCCTCGACGCCAACCCCGGCTTCCGGGTCGAGTTCGGCACGATCGTGGAGTTCGAGCCGCTGTCGGACCGCGAGCTCGTCCAGCTCTTCCAGCGGCAGGCCGAGCGGGACCTCTACATGCTCGATGAGGAACTGCGGGTAGAACTGCTCGCCCGATTCGAGCGGATGCGGGAGCGGGACGACTTCGAGAATGCGCGGACGGTCCGCGCGGTGTTCGAACAGACCGTCGCGCGGCAGGGCACCCGGCTGGCCGGCGTCAACGTCGACGCCGCGACCGTCGCCCGACTCACCACCCACGATCTCCCCGACTCGACGCTGGAGCAGATGCTCGGCAACCTGCATCAAGATCCTCATCTGTGACTCTGCGTAGGCATATGGTTCGCCTCACGGGGAAGACCACCTCGGAGAGTGGCCACCGAATGGTTCTCTTGGGCCATGCGCCGCGAGATGGGTGAAGCGTAATCTCATCAGTGGTGTGGGGAATGAACGGAGGTGGACGCGGTGCGCCAGCAGTATCTTGATCTGCGCGTCCACGACCGTGTTGCGCTGGACGAAATCGAGCTCTACTCCGAGATCCTGAGCGCCGTGGCAAAGGCCGAGCGGCCGCTGACCACGGCGGAGATCGACCTGGTCCTCGGGGTGCGTCCCGCAGCCAGTCGTCGCGAGTTGACGCCCTAGCAGGATGGTGTCCGCCGGGGGGCGACCGTCAGAGTCGCTCCCCGTCCCTCCGCCTCACGCGGGTTCGGTGTCGTAGCCGGCCTCGTCGATCGCGGCCCGCAGCACGGCGTCATCCAGCTCCTCGCCACGCACCGTCACCCGTTTGGCGTCGACGTCGACGACCACCTCGCGCACGCCGGCCACCCGGCCGACCTCGCCGCTGATGGCGCTGACGCAGTGGCCACAGCTGATCGCCGGGACTGTGAAAGTAATCTCACTCAACGCGGGAGCCTTTACTCCTGTGCGAACTCGGATGCGCGCCGAGCCTATACCCGGGCACGCGGGAGTCGCCGGTGCCCGGGCGGCGTCGCCGGGCCCCGTCGGGGGCGCAGCCGCCTGATCGCCCCGCTCCTGTGGTGGCTCTGAGCGTCCGGCCGCGTCACGGTGCCGTCGCCGGCCGGTGCGCAACGGGACGACCCCCCGGGAGCGCGAGCTTCATGATCTTGGGCGACCATGGGGGTGAGAGGGGACCGACGGCTCGGCGAAGCCGACGTGAAGGTGTTCTTTACGTCCGATAGCGCCTACGATCCTCACCGGACCATTCCCGCACATCAGGAGTACGACGTGCGCTTGCGTCTCACACCACGTGAGGACAGCTTCTACGGCATGTTCGCCGACTCGGCGAACAATCTGGTCACCGCAGCCAGCCTGCTCGTGGAACTCATCAGCGATGGCGCTGACCGCGAGGCCGTCGCGGAGAAGATGCGCGCCTGCGAGCATGCGGGTGACGAGTGCACTCATGCCATCATGCGCCGGCTGAACGAATCCTTCATCACGCCGTTCGACCGGGAGGACATATACAACCTCGCCTCGCTGCTCGACGACGTGATGGACGAGATGGAGGAGGCGGCCGATCTGGTCGTCCTCTACAAGATAGAGACGTTTCCGAAGGACATCGTCAAGATGGTGGAGGTGCTCGAGCGGGCCGCGGAGCTGACCGCCGAGGCGATGCCCCGGCTGCGCTCGATGAAGGAACTCAACGAGTACTGGATCGAGATCAACCGGCTCGAGAACCAGGGCGACCAGATCTACCGGAAGCTGCTGGCCCACCTGTTCAGCGGCGAGTACGACGCGCTGACCGTGATGAAGCTCAAGGAGGTCATCGATCGCCTCGAAGAGGCCGCCGACGCCTTCGAGCATGTCGCCAACACCGTTGAGACCATCGCGGTCAAGGAATCATGAGCACGGTACAAGAGCGAAGTCCGCAGGTCCGCGAGGAGCCACCGCCACTGGTGTCGCCTTCGATCGTGCGGCGGCTCATGGTCATCGGTGTGCCGGCCGTCCTCATGGCGCTGGTCGGGATCTGGCTCCTCGGCCGGCTGGTGGGCACCGAACTGGCCGTGCTCATCACCGTCGTGGTGATCGCGCTGATCTTCGATTACACGAACGGGTTCCACGACGCCGCCAACGCGATCGCCACGTCGGTCTCCACCCGGGCCCTGACCCCCCGGGTGGCGCTGATCATGGCGGCGGTGATGAATCTCCTGGGGGCCCTGCTCGGCACCGAGGTCGCCAAGACCGTCAGCGAGGTCATCACACCGCCGACGGGTCTGCACGGGCTGACGGTCGTGGGCGCCGGCGTTCTCGGAGCGATCACCTGGAACCTCATCACCTGGTACTTCGGGCTTCCGTCCTCGTCGTCCCACGCTCTGATCGGTGGAGCGGTCGGCGCCGGCCTGGCCTCGGCGTCCGACGTGAACTGGGACAAGGTCGTCGACAAGGTCGCCATTCCGATGGTGATCTCACCGCTGGTGGGGTTCGGCGTCGCCTACCTGGTGATGGTGGCGATCCTGTGGATCTTCCGGCGGTCACAGCCGGGCCGGATAAGCCGCCGGTTCCGCATCGCGCAGTCGCTCTCCGCGGCCTCCATGGCGCTCGGGCACGGACTGCAGGACGCCCAGAAGACGATGGGCATCATCGTGCTCGCGCTCGTCACGACCGGTCACCACACGCAGGGCGGCGGCGTTCCGCTGTGGGTCGTCCTGGTGTGCGCGGGCGCGTTGTCGGCGGGCACCTACGCCGGTGGCTGGCGGATCATGCGCACGCTCGGCCGGAAGGTCATCGAGCTCGATCCGCCGAAGGGCTTCGCCGCCGAGCTGACGGCGTCGGCCGTGCTGTACTCGACGGCCTTCATCTGGCACGCCCCCATCTCCACGACGCACACGATCACTTCGGCGATCATGGGTGTCGGGGCGACCAAGCGGCTGTCGGCCGTCCGCTGGGGAGTGGCCGGCGGCATCATCATGGCCTGGGTGCTGACCATCCCGATGGCGGGCCTGGTGGCGGCCCTCGCCTACACCGTGGTTCATTTCTTCGGGGCCTGAACACCCGCCCAGGAAGATCGCCCCAGAACACCGGCCCAGGCAGATCGGCCCCAGGAAGCGGTAGGGGCCGTGCGGCTCTGCGGGGTCGGGCGGAGTCGAGCGCGCCCTGGCGCCCCGCGCTGGGGGCGCCAGGCGGCCGGGCGCCGGGCACTCTCTAGCCGAACCGACCGGTGATGTAGTCCTCGGTGGCCTTCTCCACCGGGTTGGTGAAGATCTTGCTGGTGTCGTCGATCTCGATGAGCCGGCCGGGCTTGCCGGTGCCCGCGATGTTGAAGAACGCCGTGCGGTCGCTCACCCGGGCGGCCTGCTGCATGTTGTGCGTGACGATCACGATGGTGTACTGCTCTTTGAGCTTGGCGATCAGGTCCTCGATCGCCAGCGTCGAGATCGGGTCGAGCGCCGAGCACGGCTCGTCCATCAGCAGCACCTGCGGCTCGACGGCGATCGCCCGCGCGATGCACAGCCGCTGCTGCTGACCGCCGGACAGGCCCGCGCCGGGGCGGCTCAGCCGGTCCTTGACCTCGTTCCACAGGTTCGCGCCCCGCAGTGACCGCTCGACGATCTCGTCGAGCCGGCCCTTGCCCCGCACGCCGTTGAGCTTGAGCCCGGAGGCCACGTTGTCGTAGATCGACATGGTCGGGAACGGGTTCGGGCGCTGGAAGACCATGCCGACGACCCGCCGCACCGCCACCGGGTCGACGTCGGAGCCGTACAGGTCCTCGCTGTCGAGGAGCACCTTGCCCTCTACCCGGGCGCTGGGGATGACCTCGTGCATTCGGTTGAGGGTCCGAAGGAACGTGGACTTGCCGCAACCCGAGGGGCCGATGAACGCGGTGACCGAACGCGGCTCGACGGACATGGAGATGTCCTCGATGGCATGGGTCTGGCCGTAGTAAGCATGGAGTCCGGAGACTTCGATCCGCTTGGCCATGGTGCTGGTTACTCCTATCGGGGGGCTTCGCTGTTCAGCGGGCTGTCGAGCCACGGGCTGTCGGTCAACGGGCGGTGGGCCTGCGCATCCGCGCGATCAGTCGTGCCGTCAGGTTGAGCGCCATGATGATGAGGATCAGGGTGAGGGCCGCCGTCCAGGCGCGCGCGATGGCCGTGTCGTTGGGCTGGCCCGCCTGGTCCCAGATGAACAGCGGCAGCGCCATCTGCGGGCCGCTGAACGGGTTCATGTTGATCGAGTTCGTCACGAAGACGAGCAGCAGCAGCGGTGCGGTCTCGCCCATGACCCGGGCGACGGCCAGCATGACGCCGCTCACGATGCCGCTGAACGCGGTCGGCAGCACCACGAAGCAGATCGTCCGCCAGCGCGGGACGCCCAGCGCGAACGCCGCCTCGCGGAGCTCGTTCGGCACGAGCTTGAGCATCTCCTCGGCCGACCGGACGACCGTGGGAAGCATGAGGATCGCCAGGGCCAGCGCCCCCGCGAAGCCCGAGTAGCTGAAGCCGAGCAGCAACAGCCAGAAGGCCAGGATGAACAGGCCGGCCACGATCGAGGGGACGCCGGTCATGACGTCGACGAAGAAGCTGATCGTGCGGGCCAGCCGGCGGTCCTGTCCGTACTCCACCAGGTAGACGGCGGTGAGGATGCCGATCGGCACGGCCATCACACTGGTCATCAGCACCTGTTCGAGGGTGCCGATGATGGCGTGATAGGCGCCTCCGCCGGCGTCGCGCGGACCGATGCCGTTCTGCGAGAACGCGAAGAAGTCCGCGTCGAATCGGCCCAGCCCGTTCTTGATCACCATCCACAGCACTGAGACCAGCGGGATGACGGCGAGCGCGAAGGCCAGGTACACCAGGACCTGAACGAGCCGGTCCTTGACCTTGCGCCCCAGGGACACGGAGGTGAGGCTCGTCGGCGCGGAACCGCGGGTCGTAACGGACATCACACGAACTCCTGCTCGATGGTCGCAACGTGTTCTTCGCTCGCTGCGCGGACGGCCGGAAGCGACGCTGCGCGTGAGTTCGGCCGGCCGCTCCGCTCGCTCATCACACGAACTCCTGCTCGATGGTCGCAACGTGTTCTTCGCTCGCTGCGCGGACGGCCGGAAGCGACGCTGCGCGTGAGTTCGGCCGGCCGCTCCGCTCGCTCATCACACGAACTCCTTGCGCCGTGCCACGATCGCGCGCGCCGCCATGTTGACGATCAGGGTGATGACGAAGAGCACCAGGCCGGACGCGATGAGAGCGCCGCGGCCGTTGGCACCCGCCTCGGCGAAGGTGTTGGCGATGTTGGCGGCGAAGGTGTTGCCGCCCTCCCTGAGGATGTGCAGGGTGATCCCGGACGCGGTGGACAGGACCATGGCCACGGCGATCGTCTCGCCGAGGGCACGACCCAGGCCGAGCATCGCGGCGCTCACCATTCCGGACCGGCCGAATGGCAGGACCGCCATCCGGATCACTTCCCACCGGGTGGCGCCCAGAGCGAGGGCCGCCTCGATGTTGGCCTGAGGCACCTGCTGGAAGACCTCGCGCGAGATCGAGGAGATGATCGGGAGGATCATGATCGCCAAGACGACGGAGGCGGTCAGGATCGACCGGCCGCCCACGCTGTCGCCCCCGAAGAGCGGGATCCATCCTGCGTTCTCGTTCAGGAACTTCGCGACGCCGTCCATCTTCGTGACGAAGAACTGCAGCCCCCACAGCCCGTAGATGATGCTCGGCACCGCGGCGAGGAGGTCGACGACGAAGCTGAGCCCGCCCGCGATCCGGCGAGGCGCGTAGAACGAGATGAACAGCGCGATCGCGATGGCCACCGGAGTGGCCATGAGCAGGGCGAGGAACGACGACAGCACGGTTCCGAACGCCAGCTGGGCGATGCCGAATCGCGCCGGTGCCGAGTCGGGACTCCACTCCTGCGAGGTCACGAAGTTGGCCTCGTTGTCCCGCAGCGCCGGGAGCGCCTTCCACACCAGGAAGGTCGCGATCGCCGCCATGATGACGAGCACGATGATCCCGGACCCCCGGGTGGCCACGGCGAACACCCGGTCCCCGGCCCGGCCGGTGCTCGCGGGGCGGCCGGCTCGGTGACCCGGAGCCGCCGTCAGGCCCTTGTCGCCGATCTCGGTTTGGCTGGTCACGCGTTTACCTCCGAAACCCAGGGTTGCCCCGCCGCCGGGAGACCGGCGGCGGGGCAGGGGTCGTGCCTGGTCAGGACAGGGCCTGGACGGCGCTGCGAACCTTGGTCACCACGCTGGCCGGCAGCGGGGCGTAGCCGAGGTCGGTCAGAACCTTCTGGCCGTCATCGCTCGCGGTGTAGGTGAGGAAGGACTTCACGAACTTGGCCTGGTCGGCCGGGAGCCCCTTCTCGCACGCGACCTCGTAGGTCAACAGGACGATCGGGTACGCGCCCGCCGTCTTGGTGGCGTAGTCGATCTTCATGGCGAGGTCGTTGCCGGTGCCGACGATCTCGGCGCCGTCGAGGGCCTTGGAGGCGCTCTCGGGCGACAGCTCGACGAACTCACCGGACCCGTTGGCCACCTTGGCGGTCTTGAGGCTGGCGTTGGTGGCGTACGAGAGCTCGACGTAGCTGATCGCGCCGTCGGACTGCTTCACGACCGTGGTGACGCCGTCGGACTTGGGCGCGCCCTGGCCGCCCGGGGCGTTCCACTTCTTGTCCGGCTCGTACGTCCACACGTCCTCGGCGGTGGCCTTGAGGAACTTGGTGAAGTTGTCGGTCGTGCCCGACTCGTCGCTGCGGTGCACCGTCTTGATCGCGGTCGACGGCAGCTTGGCGCCGGAGTTGTCCTTGGCGATCTCAGGCGCGTTCCACTTGGTGATCTTGCCTGAGAAGATGCCCGCGATCGTCTTGGGCGACAGCTGCAGGCTGTCCACGCCGTTCACGTTGTAGACGATCGCGACCGGGCCGACCACCATCGGCAGGTTGAGGGCGTTGTTGCCCTGGCAACGCTGCTTGGCCGGGCCGACCTCCTCCGGCTTGAGCGCGGAGTCGGAGCCGGCGAAGGCGACCTGGTTCTGGGTGAAGGCCTGGATGCCCGCCCCCGAACCGCTCGGGTTGTAGTTCAGGTTGGCGCCGGCGCAGGCCTGGCTGTAGGCCTTGGTCCACTCGCTGATGGCGTTCTTCTGCGCGCTGGAGCCGGCGGCGTTCACCGTGCCGGTGGCGCAGTCGATGCTGCCGGCGGCGGGTGCCGAGCTGCTCGGCGAGCCCGCGTTGTCGTCAGACCCGCATGCGGACAGTGCGAGTGCACCCGCGACGACTATGCCGCCGATGGCGGCCAGCCGAGTGCCGTTCTTCACGGGGGATTCTCCTCCTGGTTGGTGGGCCGGTGATCCCCCTGGTCATAGCGAGGGTGTGGGGCCACCGTCGATGGTGACGCTAGGGAGGAGAGGTGACCAACCGGACTGATCTAGATGAACGGCGGATGAACTGGCCAGGACGGCGCTAGGAAGAATGCCCCGACTTGTGATTGCCATCAGGTGAACGAGCCGGGCACCCGTACATGACATCCACGTCGAAGCGGACGAAACCCAGCGACTCGTACAACCGGACCGCTCCTCGGTTCGCCTCGTCGACGTACAGCATGACCTGCGACAACCCCGCCGAGCGCAGATGGCGCAGGCCCGCGAGGGTGAGCACCCGGCCCAGCCCGGCGCCTTGATCATCCGGGTCGACGCCCAGCACGTAGACCTCGCCCGTGGTGGCGTCGTGGATCTTGGTCCAGTGGAATCCGGCGAGCGCGCCGCCGCGCTCGGCGAGGAAGAATCCGGCCGGATCGAACCAGGCTTCCCGTTCCCTGCGCACGAGGTCGTCGATCGTCAGCGAACCCTGCTCGGGATGGTCGGCGAACGCCTTCCGGTTCAGCTCCACCCACGCGGGCTCGTCCTGCCCGACGACGAACGTGCGGAGCCGCACACCGTCCGGCACCACCGGCTCGGGGAACGGGTCGGCGAGCGGCCGGCGCATCTTCCACAGGGCGCGGACCCGTTCGAACCCGAGCGAGCGAGCGAGCGCCGCGGCGGCCGGTGACTCGCCGTGGGCCCAGAGCCGCAGCGGCCCGTTCGCCGCGTCGACCATCGCCTGGGCGAGGCAGCGGCCGTGTCCCCGGCCGCGGTGCTCGGGATGCACCACCAGTTCACCGCTCGGCTCCGCACCCGGCTCGAGGTGGCCGTACCCGGCCAGTGCGGGCCCGGAGCCGGCCCGCGTGCTCTCAGAGGCGTAGAGCAGCACGCTGCGCGCCCGCCCGTCGCCACCGTGGCGCAGATGGAGCATCGACTGATCCGACAGCGGACGCACGCCGTCGGCCTTCGTCGCCGCGTCGATCAGTGCGCTCGCGGCGGCGATCTCATCGGCCGACAGTCTCTCCCGTACGACCACGCCTGGCTCCGCGTCTGGCTCCGTCACGCCCGCCAGCGTATTCGAGGCCCCACCCGGCGATACGGCCCGGTCGGCCCGATGCCGCCATGCGGGTCCGCATGCGAGGTCGGCCATGAAGTCGACACGAGGTCGGCCACCGGCCCATCACGGATGGGAGCACCCGGTGAAGCGTTCCAAACTCACGCGCGGGTGGGCACGATCTCCTCGGCCTCGCCCGGCCGGTGGTCGGGAACGAACCGGTACCCGACATTGCGCACGGTGCCGATCAACGATTCGTACTCCGCACCGAGCTTGGCCCGCAGCCGGCGTACGTGCACATCGACCGTGCGGGTGCCGCCGAAGTAGTCGTAGCCCCACACCTCCTGCAGGAGCTGGGCGCGCGTGAAGACCCGGCCAGGGTGCTGCGCGAGGTACTTCAGCAGCTCGAACTCCTTGAAGGTGAGATCGAGGACGCGCCCGCGCAGCCGCGACGTGTAGGTCGCCTCGTCGATGGTCAGGTCTCCGCTGCGGATCTCTCCCGGCACCTCATCGGCCTCGCCGGCCGACACCCTGCCCATGGAGAGCCGCAGCCTGGCCTCGACCTCGGCGGGGCCGGCCGTCTGCAGAAGCACGTCGTCCAAGCCCCACTCGGAGCTGAGGGCGGCGAGCCCGCCCTCTGTCACGATCGCCAAGAGCGGACAGTCCAGACCGGTCGTCCGAAGCAGCCGGCACAGGCCCTTGGCGTGCGCCAGGTCGCGACGCGCGTCGACGAGGATCACATCCGCGGGGGGCGCGTCGATCAGTGCCGACCCCTCCGCGGGCGCGACGCGAATCGAGTGCAGCAGCAGTCCCAGCGCGGGGAGCACCTCATCGGATGGCTCCAGTGCATTGGTGAGCAAGAGCAAACTACTCACGGGCCCCGCCTCCTAGCCCCTAAAAGACGTCAAGGACCCGGGGGCCTCATCGCCCGGATCCCTCGCCCCGAGCATATCCGAGCAATCGATTCACACAATGGCCGGGTACGTCCGGATCATTACGGATGCCGTAATGAGATCCTGTTCCCATGGCCAAGGGCACGATCAGATATTGGGCGGCGGCGCGCGAGGCTGCGGGGACGAGTGAGGAACCGTACGACGCGCCGACGCTCGCCGAGGCACTGCGGGCGGCGCGAGAGCGGCGTGGAGCGGACTTCGCCCGCGTGGTCGGCCGAAGTTCGTTCCTGATCGACGGCGATCCGGTCGGCACCCGAGCACACGACGGCGTGCCCCTGCCCGAGGGCGGCACCGTCGAGGTGCTGCCGCCCTTCGCGGGCGGCTGAGGCGGGCGCCGAGACGGGCGGCCGAGACGGGCGGCCGACGTCGCCCAGCGGTCGTCCGCGAAGTACCCCACAGGGGTGACGGCTCTTTCAGATCTCGATCCGCGGTGTGACTCGATCGGGCGGCACCGTCGCTATGGTGAACCCCGCTGGTGATTCGTTTTCGCACGAGGAGTGGCATGCGCAAGGTACTGGTCGTGATCCTCCTTCTGCTGATCGGCGGGGTCATCGTCGCGGATCGCATGGGCGTCCGCAGAGCAGAGGATGAGATCGCCAAGCAGGTGGCCGCGCAGTACCGGCTCGACGCCAGGCCGGATGTCACCATCCACGGCGTCCCGTTCCTCACCCAGGCCATCGGCGGGAACTACGACCAGATCGACGTGAAGCTCGGAGAGTGGACGGAGAAGGGCGTCACGGTGCACGACGCCGCGCTCAAGCTGTCCGGCGTCCAGGCGCCGCTCGCCGACGTCGTCAACGGCAACAGCTCCCAGATCACCGTGCGGAACGCGACGGCGTCGGCGGTCGTGCCGTACTCCGTCGTGCAGAAGTACGCACCGCAGGGGGTAAAGGGCATCTCCGCGAGCGGGTCCAACCTGCAGGCCCGGGTCAGCGCGTCCTACCTCGGGATCCGCGTGGAGGGCGACCTGGTGGCCTCGCTCAAGGCGACGTCGCAGGGCATCGCGGTCACCCCGCAGTCGATCAGCAACGGCGGGGCCAAGGTGCCGCTGGCGATGTTGCAGCAGCAGTACACCTTCGTCATCCCGACGCGGAGTCTGCTTCCCATGGGAGCACGCGTCAGTGACATCGGGGTCACCCCCCAGGGACTGCGGATCGCGGCCACGGCCGACAACGTGAGGCTCGAGAATCTCGCCAAGTCCTGACGCCGCCGGTCACGGAGGGGAGACCGGTGAACCAGAAGGTCTCCCTGTACGTGTCACAAGCGTGGGAGCATCCCCGGACGAGCGACTACTGCGCGCACTCTACGCCGAGCACGGCGGGCCGCTCCTCGGCTATGCGCTGAGGCTGACCGGTGGTGATCATCAACAGGCGGAGGACATCGTACAAGAGACGCTGATCCGCGCCTGGCGGCATCCTGAGGCGCTGGCGAGACGTCCGGTACGGCCATGGCTGTTCACGGTGGTGCGCAATCTCGTCGTGGACGCGCACCGTGCGCGGGTCGCGAGGGGCGGACGGCATCTGCCCATCGACGACGGCGAAGGGCGGCTCGCCGCACTGCCCGGCTCGGACGACATCGACCGTGCGCTCGAATCCTGGACCGTGGCCGAGGCGCTCGCGGACCTGAGCCCGCCGCACCGCGCGGTGATCATGGAGACGTTCTACCAAGGTCGCTCGGTGGCCGACACGGCGAACGTGCTGGGCATCCCGGCGGGCACGGTGAAGTCCCGGACCTATTACGCGCTGCGTGCTCTGAAGCTCGCATTGGAGGAGCGGGGGTTGGCGCCATGAGTGCGAGAGCGCTAGCGCGACGAGACGGCGAGCGCGACCATGAGGCCTGAGTGGGGGCGGGCCCACGGTTGCGATGAGGTGCGGACCTCACTCGGCGTCTATGTCCTCGGTGCCATCGAACCGGCCGAGCGCAGTGCGGTCGAGGCGCACTTGTCCGTCTGCCCGTTCTGCCGTGACGAACTCGCGGGGCTCGCCTCCCTGCCCGCGCTGCTCGGCCGGGTCGACGAGGCGCAGATCGCGCAGGTGTCCACGCCTCCGGAACCGCCGCTCGAGGCATTGATCGCGTCCGCCGCGGCGCAGCGGCACGGCCGGATCCGGCGGTGGGCGCCGCGGTTCGCGGCCGCCGTGTTCATCCTGTTCGTCGGCGTTCTCGGCGGGATCGCCGCCGGCGGGGGCGATCCCCGAGTGCGACCGACGGGGGTGCCCACCGCACCCTCCGCCGCGCCGGAGCAGGTCAGCGCGACGGACCCGAAGACGCACGTGACGGCCCAGGTCGGCATCGACGGCAAGGCATGGGGCACCGCCGTGGCGGTCCGGGTGAAGGGCGCGCCCCCCGGCACGCTGTGCCGGTTCATGGCGGTGGGCAAGGACGGCCGGCGCGACGTCGCCGCCGCCTGGCAGGTGGTCTACTCGGGGTCCGCGACCTTCTACGGCTCGACGATGATCACGCGTGACGAGCTGAAGGGCTTCGAGATCAGGACCCTCGACGGCCGCATGCTGCTCACGATCGCCTCCCCCCGCTGACCGCGACGCCCTCGGCAGTTTCCGGGCACCTCGCCGCGACGCCCTCGCCGCGACGCCCTCGCGATGGCCCGGGCGGGAGAAGGTACTGTGAATCGCGATGACGGGTGCGCTGATCGCGGCAGCGGTCCTTGTGACGTGCACGGCGTTCGGACTCGTCCGGCGGCGCCGTGACGGTGTGCTGCGCGCACCGAGATCGGGAGGCGCCATGCGACTCGACGCCGACGACCTCGGGGCCGCGCTCGGCGAGAGGGCGACGCTGCTGCAGTTCTCGTCGGCCTTCTGCGCTCCCTGCAGGGCCACCCGGCGGGTCCTGGACGACGTCGCCGGGATGGTCGACGGGGTGGCCCACATCGAGATCGACGCTGAGAGCAGGCTCGATCTCGTGCGCCGGCTCGAGATCGTCCGCACCCCCACGTCCCTCGTCCTCGATGCCGCCGGCCAGGTGGTGCAGCGCGCCTCCGGCCAGCCCCGCAAGGCCGAGGTCATCGCCGCGCTCGGAGCCGCGATCCGGTCATGAGCCGCCGCGCCGGGCCGGTGAGACCTCTTGGATGCGCCGCGTGAGAAGACCGTCACCATCTCGAAACACGAGACAGAAGTGACACTGGACGGAATCGGACCTAGCATCGGGTCCGTGCGTCATTGGACAGAGCAGATGCTCACGAAGCGCCGCGCGGTCGATTTCTGCCGCGTGGCCACCTCGCTCTGTCGCACTGCCTGAGGCATCGAGCCCGCTCGTCGAGCCGCCCGCGGGAGTTCGCTCCCGGCAGGCCCCTCCACAGCTCGCACGCACTCTGCTCACTTCAGGAGCGATCTTCCTCAGGAGCGATCCCATGCAGGTCGACCCACGTGGACAGCGATTCAGTGCGGCTCTCACCACCGTGGTGCTCATCGCGGTTCTGGTGACCGGCAACGCGGTGGTGCTGGCCGTCCAGGCCGTGGTCTTCGCGGTCGGAGCCGTCCTGGGTCTGCGCCACGCCCCGTACGGGCTGGTCTACAAGACGCTCGTGCGTCCCCGGATCGGTCCACCACAGGAGCTCGAGGCCGAGGCTCCACCCAGGTTCGCCCAGGGTGTGGGACTCGCCTTCGCGCTCGTCGGTGTGGCCGCCTACCTCCTGGGGGTGGGCTGGCTGGGCGCCGGTGCCACCGCCTTGGCGCTGGGGGCGGCGTTCCTGAACGCGGCGTTCGGGTTCTGCCTCGGCTGCGAGATGTATCTGCTGATCCGCCGCGTGTTTCCAAGTAAACGCTCCAACAGGGAGGTTCCCGCATGAGTCGCTCCGACGTCCTCGTGGACGCCGATTGGGTGGAAGCCCATCTCGACGACCCGGGTCTCGTCCTCGTCGAGGTCGACGAAGACGTAAGCGCCTACGACAAGGGTCACATCCGTGGCGCCGTGAAGATCGACTGGAAGACGGAGCTGCAGGACCCCGTCCGTCGTGACTTCGTCGACCAGACCGGTTTCGAGCAACTGCTCTCCGGCAAAGGGATCGCCAACGACGACCTCGTGATCCTCTACGGCGGCAACAACAACTGGTTCGCCGCCTACGCGTACTGGTACTTCAAGCTGTACGGGCACCAGAACGTCAAGCTGCTCGACGGCGGCCGCAAGAAGTGGGAGCTCGACTCCCGCGAACTGGTCAGGGACGTGCCGTCGCGCCCCGCGACCGACTACAAGGCCAAGCCGCAGGACCTGGCCATCCGGGCCTTCCGCGACGAGGTCGTCGACGCGATCGGCACCAAGAATCTCGTCGACGTCCGCTCGCCGGACGAGTTCACCGGCAAGCTGCTCGCCCCGGCGCACCTGCCGCAGGAGCAGGCGCAGCGGGGCGGTCACATCCCGACCGCGCGCAGCATTCCGTGGTCCAAGGCGGCCAACGACGACGGCACCTTCAAGTCCGACGAAGAGCTCCGCGAGATCTACACCGGGGCCGGTGTCGATCTGGACAAGTCCACCATCGCCTACTGCCGGATCGGCGAGCGCTCCTCGCACACGTGGTTCGCGCTCAGCCAGCTGCTCGGCCTGTCCGACGTGAAGAACTACGACGGTTCCTGGACCGAGTACGGCTCGCTGATCGGCGTCCCGATCGAACTCGGCGAAGCCAAGTAACACCCGCCGACCCGGCGGCAGTCCCGCCGCCCGGCGGAGAAGGAGGAACAATGACCCAGGGCTGCGCAGCGCCCGCGCAGACGGCGCATCTACCGGCGACGGTCGATCTGGCGAAGGAGGCGGTCATCCAGGGCACGGTCATCCGCGGCGACATCCCGGTGGCCGGAGCCTACGCACGGCTGCTGGACTCGACCGGCGAGTTCACCGGCGAGGTCGTCACCAGTGATGAAGGGATCTTCCGATTCTTCGCCGCTCCCGGCGACTGGACCATCCGCGTCCTCGCTCCCGGCGGCGTGAGCATCGACTCGTCGGTCACGGCGGCGATCGGAGAGGTGGCCGCCGTCGAGGTCGCCATCTGACCTTGCGCCGACCGCACAGCGGGCCCTGACACCTACCAGGTGTCAGGGCCCGTCCGCGTCCGAACTGACATTGTCATGTCCGGTTGTGGCGCGCAGTCGTCCGACCATGGCCGGACGGCGTGGAAACGGTACCGTGGCGTCTGTACCGCTGTGCCAGTTGTGGGAGGGGGACGATGTCGGACGACAACTGGCAACACGCCGTGCTCACTGATCTGGGTGTGGCCCACGCCGGGTTGGTGACCCCCGCATCGCCTCCGTCGAACGCGGTCGTGCCGCCGCCGGCCGTCGCCCCCGCACCGGCCACCGCCCCCGCGCCGGCTGTCCCGCCCTCGACCCCGCCGGTCGGATCCCAGTCCGCGCCGGCCGGGTCCCAGTCCGCGCCGGCCGGGTCCCATGGCCCCGGAGCCGATCTTCCGTCGCCGTCGCCTGCACAGGTGCCGGCCCCGTCCCTCGACATCGGCCCGCCGGCCGCCGAACCCGGCTTGCCGCCCGGACGGACCGAGGCGCCGGCGTGGGCCGGAGGCGGCGTTATCGGGCCGGAGCACGAGGGGTCTGTCACGCGGCCCCCGATCGTGTCCCCCTCGGAGCCCATAGAACCGCCTGTCGTCACGGGCTGGCCCTCCTCCGAGCCCGCGCCCCCGCCGCAGCCCGTGGAACGGAACTTCCTGACCTCCGAGCTCGACCCCTCGCTGTTCAGCTCGGCCGTGGGATCCGCTGAGGGCGCGCCTGCGCCTCCGCAGTCCCCCTCGGAGAGTGGGACGGGATCCGGTGCCCAGCCGCCTCCAGATCGACCGGCGCCGCCGTACGGAGCGAATCCGGCGCAGCAGTCCGGTGCCCCGAACGCCGCCTGGTATCCCGCCGACTCACCATCGCAGACGGCGCCGGGCGGCAACGATTTCGTGCGCAGGAACGTGCACGGCGACCCGCTCATGCGCAGGATGGGCCACGGGGTGCGCAAGGCCGTCGGCGCCTCCGCCGCGCAGAACGTGCGGCAGCTCGCCGAAATGGCCGAGTGGATCCGCCGGCCGATCGCCTCGTGCCGTCAGATCGCGGTGACGAGCATCCGCGGTGGTGCCGGCAAGACCACGGTGTCGGCGCTGACCGCGGCGATGATCGCGGACTACCGAGGCGATCGGGTGCTCGCCGTGGACGCCGATGCCGGTCTCGGATCGCTGCCGCTGCGCCTGAAGTCGCCAACGGAGCGGTCACTGCACGACCTGGCTCGGGTACGGCTGAACTCCTTCGAGGAGACGGGCCAGTATCTGGGCCGGGCCTCGGAGAGCCTGTGGGTGCTGCCCGCCACGACCGCCGGCCGGGTGTCGGTGGATCTCGAGCTCGAGACCTTCCGCGCCGCCATCGGCAATGTCACCAGATACTTCTCAGCGGCCGTCATCGATTGTGGTGCCGGCCTGGGAGAACTTCAGCGCGGCATCCTCACCGGTGTCCACGGCCAGATCATCGTCGCGCAGGGCACCGCCGACGGCGCGCTCAGCACCCGCAGCACGCTGGAATGGATGTTCGGCAACGGCTACGGGCCATTGCTGTCCCGTACGGTCATCGTCCTGATGACGCATTCCCCCCACGTCGACTCCGACCTGGAGCGGGCCCGCCACATGCTCAGTGCGGGCGGCATGCCGGTCGTGCACGTGCCGTACGACCGGCAGTTGGCCACGGGCGCCGCCATCGACATGACACGGATCAGCGAGGGCAGTCGGGTGGCGGCCACCCGGATCGCGGCCGAAATCCTTGCCCGGTCGGCGATCGGATGATGAGGTCGGAAGACATGTGCTGCCGTAACTGAGCAGATCGTCTAAAGTCGTGCGACGAGACCACAGCGTGGGAGACGGGGATGCGCGGAACACGCGTGCTGGCTATCGGCGGCGGCCTTGCGCTCGCCTCGCTCGGGTGGGCGCCACCGGCGGTGGCCGGACAGGTGGCGCAGGCACAGGTCGAGCGGTTCGCGGCCGCGCCGTCGTGCACACTGCAGCAGACCGGGAGCCCGGCGACGGAGATGAAGTCGGAGCCGTGGCCGCAGCAGAGATTGAACTTCGCCGACGTGTGGGACCTGACCCGTGGCGGCGGCGTGACGGTGGCGGTGGTCGACAGCGGTGTGGACGCCTCGCACCCGCAGTTGCGCGGTCGGGTACGGACCTATGACGTCACCAAGACCGGGCCGCAGGACTGCTTGGGGCATGGCACGCGGGTGGCCGGGATCATCGCGGCACGGGACATGCGCAAGGAGAACGTGGCGTTCATCGGGGTGGCGCCGCAGGCGAAGCTCATCTCGGTGAAGATGGCGGTCAGTTCGAGCGGTGACAACGACCCGCGCTGGGTCGCGGACGCCATCAGGCGGTCGGCGGACCTCGGCGCGAAGGTCATCAATGTCTCCTCGCAGACCCCGAACTATCCGTTCCTGAAGGCGGCCGTCGAGTACGCCCAGGGTAAGGACGCGTTGATCGTCGCTGCCGCCGGCAACCTCAAGGACGCGAAGCAGACGGCCCAGCAGGCCTATCCCGCGAGTTATCCCGGCGTGATGGCCGTGGGCGGAATCAACCCGAACGGCTCATTGGCGGACTTCTCCAACAGTGAGACGCACGTGACGATCACGGCTCCGGGCAAGGACATCATCAGCACCTGGCCGAATGGCGCCTACTTCAACGAGAGCGGCACCAGTTGGGCCGCGCCGTACGTCGCGGGTACGGCGGCACTGGTGCGGTCCTACCATCCGAAGCTGACGGCCGCGCAGGTCAAGGACCGTATCGAGCGCACCGCGGACGGCGGCACCGTGAAGGGCACGGGGGCCGGGCTGGTCAACCCCTTGCGCGCGGTGACCGCCGTGCTGGGGAACGAGGGCGCCGGAGCGTCGACACAGCCGACCGTCCGCAGGGTGGCCATCGCCCAGCCGCAAGAGGGCGACCATTTCGGCCGGAACCTCGCCCTCTCCCTGGCCGGCGGAGCCCTCGTCCTCGCCGCCGCGACGGCCGTCGCCGGCGCCGCCATCCCCGCGAGCCGCCGCAGAAGCGAGGCGGCTCGGTCGGAGGAACCGGCATCGCGCTGAGCCCTGTCCTCCATGCTCGGGGCCTTCCATGCTCGGGCCATGGATGTTCGGTGTCGTCAGCCGCTCTGCTCGGTGTTGAGGTAAGCGGTCTGGATGAGGCGGGTGCCGGTTCGGCGCTCGACGTAGTAGCCGCGGCCCGGAGCCAGTTTGTGCGCCTTGACGTTGCCGATCAGAGCGCCTTCGTCCTTGTTGCCGGACATGATGAGGCCGGGTGAGGCCATTTCCTTGATCCGCTGGATCACCGGATCGAACATGGCGCGGCTGGCGCCGCCCATGGCGCGGGAGACGATGACGTGCAGGCCGATGTCGCGGGCCTGCGGCAGCAGTTCGGCGATCTGGCGCAGCGGGTTGTCCGAGGTGGCGACCATCTCGTAGTCATCGATGATCAGATAGAGGTCCGCCCCGGTCCACCAGGACCTCGACCGCAACTGGTCGGGGGTGAGGTCGGCCGGTGGGAGCCGGCTGACCATCGCGCCGTGGATGTCCTTGACCAGAGACTGCGCGGCGGCGGACGAGGCGGCGAAGCCGATCTGGTGGTCGGTGTTGGCGACGTCCAGCAGCGAGCGGCGGTAGTCGATGAAGATGATGCGGGCCTGATCGGTGGTGTTCCGCTCGATGATCCCGTTGGTGATCATGCGGAGCAGGTTCGACTTCCCGCACTCGGTGTCGCCCAGCACGACGAAGTGCGGATCGGCGTTGAAGTCGAGGAGGACCGGGGACAGCGACACCTCGTCGATACCGATGGGGATCTGCGCGCCGGTCTGCGCGGCCGGGGGCAGCGCGTCGAACGGGAGGACGTCGGGGAGCATGCGCACCTTGGGCGCGACCGGTCCGTGCCACGACTCGCGGAGCGCGTGCACGAGCTTGCCCACCCCATCGGAGATCGACTCCGCGGAGTTCTCGCCGTCGATCCGGGGCAGAGCCGTGAGAAAGTGCAGCCCCTCACGGGTGATGCCCCGGCCCGGCCGGTCTTCGGGGACGTTCTGAGCGAGCTTGCGGTTGACCTCGGATTCGTAGGCGTCACCGAGCCGCAGCTCGAGCTTGGTGCCGAGCAGGTCGCGGACGTTGCTGCGCATCTCCGACCACTTGTTGGACGACGCGACGACATGGATGCCGTAGCCGAGACCACGGGCGGCGAGCTGAGTGATGCTGCCCTCGAGGCTTTCGTAGTCCTGGCGGAGGGTCAGCCAGTTGTCCACGATCAGGAACACGTCGCCGTAGCCGTCGCCGGGGAACTCGCCGTCGGCGCGCATCCGCCGGTACGTGGCCATGGAGTCGATGCCGCGCTCGCCGAAGACCCGCTCGCGCTGGTCCAGCAGCCCGCTGACCTCGGCGACCGTACGGCGCACCCGGTCGGCGTCGATCCGGGTGGCCACCCCGCCGATGTGCGGAAGTTCCGCCATGGCGGCGAGCGTGCCGCCGCCGAAGTCCAGGCAGTAGAACTGGATCTCGGCCGGGGTGTGCAGGAGCGCCAGCGAGGCGATCAGCGTGCGCAGCATCGTGGACTTGCCGGTCTGCGGGCCGCCGACGATGCCGATGTGCCCGGCGCCGCCGGACAGGTCCAGCCAGTACGGGTCACGCCGCTGCTCGAACGGCTTGTCCACGATGCCGACGACGGCGTGCAGCCGTCCGCGGCCGTCCCAGCCGGCCGTGGTCAACCCCTGCTGCGGGGTCACCGAGAGCTGGGGCAGGAGCTCGTTCAGCGGGGGCGGAGCATCGAGCGGCGGCAGCCAGATCTGGTGCGGCGTCGGGCCGTGCCCGGCGAGCTGACGTACGACGACGTCGAACAGCGACTCGGAGCTGCGCTGTTCCTGCCGCTGCCCCTGCTGGGGCTGTTCGATGACGTGCGGGCGGATGTAGTCGGGCACGTAGGGCACGACCTGCTGCACGATCTGGGCCGACTGCTGCTCGGGCTGGGCCTCGTCCTCCACCGGGCCGGAGACGTAACCGGCCCGGAACCGGGTCATCGTCTCGGTGCCGAACTTCATGTAGCCGTGGCCGGGTGCGGACGGCAGCTCGTAGGCGTCCGGGACGCCCAGCACGGTCCTGGACTCCATCGCCGAGAAGGTGCGCAGACCGATCCGGTACGACAGGTGGGTGTCGAGGCCGCGCAGCTTGCCCTCCTCCAGCCGCTGCGACGCGAGCAGGATGTGCACCCCGAGTGACCGGCCCAGGCGTCCGATCATCACGAACAGCTCGGCGAACTCGGGCTTGGCCGACAGTAGCTCCGAGAACTCGTCGAGCACCAGGAACAGGGTCGGCATCGGTTGCAGAGGCGCGCCCTCCATCCGCGCCTTCTCGTAGTCGCGCAGCGAGGGGTAGTTGCCGGACGCGCGCAGGAACTCCTGACGGCGCACCATCTCGCCGTTCAGGGCGTCGTACATCCGGTCGACCAGCGGCAGTTCGTCCTCGAGGTTGGTGATGATCGCCGAGACGTGCCGGAGCCCCTCCATGCCGAGGAACGTCGCGCCGCCCTTGAAGTCGACGAGCACGAAGTTGAGGACCTCGGGCGAGTGGGTCATCGCCAGGCCGAGCACGAGGGTGCGCAGCAGTTCGGACTTACCGGATCCGGTCGCCCCGATGCACAGACCGTGCGGGCCCATGCCACCTTGCGCGGACTCCTTGATGTCGAGGTCGATCGGCCGGCCGGAGGCGTCCATGCCGATCGGCACCCGCAGGCGGTTGCGCTGCGCCCTCGAACGCCACACCTGCGCCGGGTCGATGTTGAACACGTCCTCGACGCCGAGCAGCGAGCTGAGGGTCATGGTGCCCGAGAGCACGTCCTCCTCCTCCGCGGTGCTCGCCGCGCTCGACCGCAGCGGGGCGAGCTGGCGGGCGAGCGACTCCGCGTGCGCCATGGAGGCGTGGTCGGGCTTGCCGATCGGCGTCGCCACATCCTTGCCGGTACGGTCGCGCTTGAGCATCTGCACCTTGTCGGCGGCGACCTGCAGCCGCAACGTGGTGGCGTCGCTCGTGGCCGCCACCGTCCCGGTCAGGTCGATGACGCAGACGCCTTCGATGCCGTCGGCGGCGAGCTGGGAGTCGTACGACGCGGCGCCGCCATCCATGATCACTACGTGGTACGGCAGGTCGTCAGGGGACAGTCCCGGGGAGAACCGCGGCCGGTCTTTGATCTCCTCGCCGAGCAGCGCCTCCAGCTCGGACATGCTCTGGGCGAGCAGCCGGACCTGCCCGGCGGCGTCGTGCTCGGTGGGGTGCAGCGCGTGCGGCAGCCACTTCACCCATTGCCACCACGCCATCCGCTCCCGCGAGGCGCACACGGTGATCCGCACGTCATCGGGCGAGTGGAAGGCGGCGATCTGCATGATCATCGCCCGCACCATGCCGTACACGGCCTCGGGGTCGCCGGAGGGGAACACGCGGGCGAAGGACTTCAGGGAGATCGCGACCGGCAGCCCCGGCACGGTCGAGTGGCTGCGCATGAAACGGCGCAGCGCGCCGGCGCTCATCGGCTCAAGGTCCTCGACCGGCTTGGTCTCCGGTGCGATGAGCTGTACGGCGAGTCGCTGCGAGCCGGTGCCGATCCGTACGTTCGAGAAGTCCGGGTCGCTGGCCCGCCGCTCCCAGATCCGGGCGCTCATGACGATCGACCACAGGTTGGCCGGATTGGGGTTGTTCCACTCCAGCGACTCGCGCTGCGCCTTCGCGGCCTTGCGGACTCTCGTGCGCACCTGACCGAGGTAGCGCAGGTAGTCGCGCCGTGCGCCGTCCAGCTTCGTCTTGCGCTCGCCGCCGCGCTGCCCGATCTGGCCGAACATCGTGCCGAACATCGACACCGCGAACATCCCACCGGCGACCATTTGCATGGTGCTGGCGTTCGGGTTCATGAACATGAACACCATCGCGCCGGACCCCGCTGCCATGGGCAGGAAAGTCAGAACGTTGCGGAACCCGTCCGACACGACTTCGGGCAGCTCCGGCGGGGATTCCAGCAGGATTTCGCCGCGGGGCAGCTCAGGTGGCTTTCTGCGCTCTTTACGCCGAACCAGGACCGTGCTCACCGCAGGGCTCCCCTTGAGTCGATCCAGTCTGGATGGTCATCCTATGGCTACACGTCTATGTTGTAACGGTTTCCACCGTGCGTGGGAACCCGCCGTGATAACAGAACCTGTGAGGAGTGACGTGAGCCCGACGACTGGGGCGGAACTGTGCCGGGTCACGATCGTGGGACCGAAACGCCGGGTCGACATTTCGTTGCCCGCCCATGTGCCCTTCGCCCAGCTGTGGCCGGCGATCCTCCACTACTCCGGTGACAACCTCGCAGACGCGGGGCTCGCCCACGGCGGCTGGGTGCTGCAACGGCTGGACGAGGCGCCCTTCGACGGGGCCGTCACACCGGCGCAGGCCACGTTGCGCGATGGCGAGATGCTGTACCTGCGGCCGACCATGGCACAGCTGCCTGAAATGTCCTTCGACGATGTCGCCGACGTGGTCGCGACCAGTGTCAACGACCGGCCCGACCGCTGGCGGGTGGAGTGGACGCGCAACTTCGGCATGGGCGTGGCGGCCCTCGCCGCAGCGACCGCGGCCGCGGTCGTACTGCTCTCCGGGCCTTCGTGGATCCTGCCCTCCATCGCCGCGGGGGTGCTCGGCCTCCTCACACTGATCGCGGCCGTCGCGATATCACGCGCGGTCGGTGACGGCCGGGCCGGCGTGGTCCTCGGCTTCTGTGCCCTGCCGCACGCGTTCCTCGCCGGCCTGCTGGCGCCGGCGCGAGACACCGCACTCACGGATCTGAGCGCCGTTCACGCGCTGTCGGGATTCGCCGTCGTCGTGCTGGTCGCCATGGTCGCCGCGGTCGGCGTCACGGACGGGCTGCCGGTCTTTCTCGGGGCGGCCTTCGCCGCGCTGATGGGCGCGATCGGCGCGGGGATGGCGGTGCTCTTCGACGGGGTCTCGGCGGCCGGGGTCGCCGCAGTGACCGTCACGGTGACGAGCGGCCTGATGCCGCTGACCCCGACGATCGCGTTCCGGCTGGCGCGCGTGACGCTGCCCCCCGTACCGGAGAGCGCCGAGGACCTGCGGCGGGACACGCTGATGGTCGACGGCCAGCAGGTGCTGCGCCGTACGGCGCAGGCCGACCGGTTCGTGACCGGGATCGTCCTCGGGCTGGGCCTGGTCGGGTTCGCCGCCCAGATCCCCCTGGCGTTCTCGGACGGGTGGCTCGGCCCCACGATGAGCGCGGTGGTGGCGGTCGCCCTGCTGCTGCGTTCGCGGATCTTCCGCGGCCGGGCCCAGCGCCTGGCGCTCATGGTCCCGGGCGTCGCGGGACTGGGCGTGCTGGCGGTGGCGAGCTCGGTCGGCGCCGACCAGTCCGTCATCCTGATGGCCGTGCTCGCACCCCTGCTCGCCGTCACCGCGGTCGTGGTGGGCGTCAGCCTCTGGCTGCCCGATCACCGACCCTCGCCGTTCTGGGGGCGTGCGGCCGACATCATCGATCTGCTCGTGGTGCTGAGCCTGGTGCCGCTGGCGCTCGGCGAGGTCGGGCTGTTCTCGTACGTACGCGGCCTGGCCGGCTAGGGGCGACAGGATGCAGACCCGAAAAGACCTGCTGCAGGCCCACCGGCTGATGACCCAGCGGGCCTCGCAGGCCCTGATGCTCGGCGAACCGGACCACCCGGAGCAGCCGCTGCGCCGGCTGAGCATCGCGACCTTCGCCGGCGTGATGGTCGCCGTGCTGATCGCCGCGGTCTTCGGCATCATCGGCATCGTGCGGCCCGGCGGCGCCACGGGCCTGCAGAAGGCCGGCATGCTCATCGTCGAGAAGGAGACCGGCGCCCGGTACATCTGGTGCGAGAACGGAAAACTCTGCCCGGTGGCCAACTATGTGTCCGCGCGGCTGCTGGCCGGAGCCGACGCCAAGAGCCGGCGGACCGTGTCGCGGAACTCGCTGAGCGAGTTCGAGCGAGGACCGCTGATCGGGATATCCGGGGCTCCTGACACGCTGCCCGATGCCAAGAAACTCGTGAAGAGCCCGTGGTCGGTGTGCGTACGTACCGTGGAGATGGGCGTGTCCGGGCGCACTTCGGCGGTGACGCTGATCGCCGGGCGCTCGGTCGGCGGTCGGCCGCTCGGCGATGACCAGGCCGTTGTCGTCGTGGCCGACGATCAGGCCTGGCTCCTGTGGCGGAACAAGCGGTTCCGGGTGCCTTCGTACGCCGTCGCTTCCATGACGCAGAACAGGCCCGAGGTCGCCGCCAAGTGGCTCAACGCGCTGCCCGAGGGGCCGCCCTACGCGGCGCCGGACGTTCCCGGGCGCGGAAAGTCGGTGACGGGCCCGAACGGCCCGGCCAAGGTCGGCCAGATCTTCACCGTCGACGAGGCGGCCGGCGGCGCGGTGTACGTCCTGCTCGAGGACGGACTGGCCCGGATCAGCGAACTGCAGATGCAGCTGTTGCGCGCGGATCCGCAGTCGACGAAGGCCTACGGTGACCAGCCCGTCGCCACGATCCTCACCGACTCGGCCAAGGCGAACGCCCACCAGTCGAGCCGGAACCTCGCGAACGGCGAACTGCCGCAGCGGGCCCCGGCGATCGTCCAGTACACCGACACGAGCGCGTTGTGCGCGGCCTACGAGGACGCGACCGGCAACACCGGGGGGCGGTTGACGATCGGGGGGACGCTGCCCTCGCCACCGCAGAGCGTGGCCGCAAACTCGGGCGGCGCGGACCAGTTCGTCTTCCCGCCCGGCGGCGCCGCCGTTGCCGGGCTGGTGCCCAGCGAGGGAAAGGCGGCGGCGGTCAGCACGTATTACCTGGTCACCGAGGGGCGCAGGTTCGCGTTCAGGTCAGCGGAGGAGGCAGGCAAGCTCGGCTACGACGTTCCGGGGAATGCAGCGAAAGTGCCGGCGGACGTCCTGGAGCTCATCCCGATCGGCCCCACCCTCGATGCCCAAGCCGCCGCTCAGCAGGTCCAAACAAATGTTCCCGCGACCGGGAACGGCGGTTGACTGGTAAACGTCAGACTTATGTCAATATAGGCGAACGAGGATGGACAACCTCCTATTGGACTCGTAGAGTAAAGAGATCTTTGCGTAAAGCGATCTTGCCCGTGCCTAAGGGTTTAATGGGGACGCACGGTGAGGTGGTGGTCGCGGAGCGGGGGCTCACGGCGGCGGACCCGCGCCTTTCCCCTGATCAGGCCTCGGGTCGTGTCAGTCAGTAGTCACTGGGAGGTGACGGATGTCAGGACAGTCCGCTGTCGATAGGCAAGCAATGGCCAAGGCCGCTCAGGACATCGATGCGTCCGCAGGTGTGATCAAGGGCTTGCAGATCCAGCTCGAAGACCACAAGAACGAGATGCGGCGCGGCTGGGAGGGTCGGGCCTCCATGGCGTTCGAGAACGTGTTCCGCCGGTTCGACGAGGACTTCAAGGTCGTCCTCCGGCAGCTTGAGGAGATGCACCAGAAGCTCGTCGACACCAAGATCACGTACGAGGCCAAGGAGCAGATGGCCGACGAGGCCGTCAACAAGGTCCAGGCCCTGCTCAACGGCACCACCTGAGCCGCCCACCCCTGACGACGCCGCGACGACGGAGGAATAGACGATGAGTGGTGACGACTACACCAGGGCGAACTTCGGCGCACTGACGGCGGGCGAGGCGAACTTCTCCCTGGCCGCCCGTGCGCTGCGCGACGAGCTGAATGATCTCGAGGCGAAGCTCAACGGCAGCCTCGCCCAGTGGGAGGGCGACGCGCGGACCTTCTACACGCAGGCCAAGGCCAAGTGGGACCAGGCCGCCGCCGATATGCAGAACGTCGTGCAGCAGCTCGGTGTCGCGATCGGCGACTCGCACTCCAACTACCAGGCGGCCGAGAAGGCCAACACCGGCCTTTGGGGCGGCTGACGTCAGCATGATCAGGGTCACCGGGCCAGCGGAGCGATGGGCCCGCCGGCCCGGTTTCTCGTTTCAGGTAGGGGAGCCGCAGGCACCGGCGACACCATCCAGCCAGATAACCAGGAGACGGCGGTAGCCGACGGGAGGCATCAGTCATGGCGCCGGTCAATGACAGTGGGGGCGGGAACGGATACCCGGAGGACCTGCCCTCGCCGGGCAAGGGAATTCTGGTCCACCACGACGTGCTCAAGAACGTGCACAAGTTGTTGCACGACGATTTGACCGAACTCAAATCGCGGGGCAGGGGGACCTTGAACGATCTGCAGGCTGACGAAAAGGGCCGGATCAGTAGGGCCGAGCTGGGCAATTATCCGGCAACGCAGGGTCTCGCAATGACGACCAAGAACGCCTACGACCAGATCGGGAATGTCTACAGTCAGTTCCTCACCGCCTATGAAAGCCTGATCGACTCCATCAAGCAGGCGGCCGACACGCACAGGGAGACGGAGCAGACCAACGCCGCGGGCTTCGACCGCATGCACACCGGCGGGTCGCCGACGAACTCGGGCTCACAGTTCTACGCCTGACGGCTCGGGCAGGGGAGAGGGACGGGAAGACGATGTCCGGACAGAACCATGACATCAGGTCAGAGCAGATAAGCACGGGCGGCTCGGAGATCGGCGGCGGGAACTCCGTATTCTTCTGGGAGAACCAGTACGAAGAGCTCAAGAAAATCGTCATGGAGATGAAGCCCGGCCAGGTCGAGACGGCAGGGGCTGCTTTCACCGCGATGGCGACCCGCATGTACGAGTCCGTCGAGCTGATTTACAAGCAGGCGAGGCGACTGTCCGAGCACTGGGGCGGCAATGACGCCGTCGCGGCCATGAAACAGATGCAGAAGGCCTACGACCAGGCCAACGAGATCTACCGGAAGAGCCACCAGACGGGCTCGGCCCTGGAAACTCATGCCAAAATGCAGAAGAGCTGGCAGGAGAGCATGGGCGGCGGCCACTGGTACGGCTCCGACTGGATGGGGGTCGGGGGCGCGGCCGGTCTGGCCACCAGGAACTATCAGGCCGGCCAGCTGATGGACCAGCTGCAGGACCAGACGGTCCAGTCGAACAACAATTTCCCCAAGACCATTCAGGCCGACATGCCCGACACCTATGCCAGCCCCTTCGGGCGCACTCCCAAGCCGGGCGGCATGCCCCCCGGTGGCGGCGTGCCCCCCGGTGGCGGAATGCCCCCCGGTGGTGGCAGCCTGCCGAGTGGCGGCAACCTGCCGGACGGCGGCAAGCTGCCGGGCGGTGGGAACCTGCCGGACGGCGGCTCGGGCGGCGGCAGGTTCCCGGGCGGCGGCGACTTCTCCGGCGGCGGCAGCGAGCTCGCCGGACTCCCCGGAGGTGGCGGTGGCGGTCTGGGCGGTGGCGGCCTCGGTGCCGGCGGCGGGCTGCCGGGTGGCGGCGCCGGCGCGGGCGGCGGGCTGCCGGCCGGCGGCGTGGGCGCCGGTGGGCTGGCTGCCGGTGGTCTTCCCGGCGGACTCCCGGGCGCGGGCGCTCTGGGCAAGAACGCCCTTGGGGCCGGCGGAATGGGCGGCATGCCCATGGGCGCCGGAGGCGGCGGCCAAGGCGGCAACGAAGAAGAGCGCGAACGCACCACCTGGCTCACCGAGGACGAGGACGTGTGGGGAGCCGACGGCGATGCGACACCGCCGGTCATCGGCTGAGCCAATGGCCGGATCTGACGGCTGACGACATGGCAGGCTGGGCGGTTCAGTCTGGCCAGACCTGGTGAGGGCATTGACCGCAGATATGTGAGGTACGTCGATGCGGCTATCGAGTCGAGCGGCGGCCGGAGCAACGCTGGCCCTGCTCATGGTGGCGGCGACATCCTCGCCCGGCTGGGCGTCGGCGTACCCGAAGCCGCTCGAGCAGCAGTGGTGGTTCACCACCTGGGGGGTCCAGGACAGACTCTGGCCGATCACCCAGGGTCAGGGCGTCACGGTCGCCGTTCTCGACTCCGGGGTTCAGGCCAGTATCCCCGAGCTCTCCGGGGTGGTCCTGCCGGGCACGGACGCCTCCAGCGGAGGTGGTGACGGCCGTACCGACGTCGACAAGTCGGAGGTCCCAGGGCACGGCACTGGAATGGCGTCATTGATCGCCGCACAAGGGAGAGGCACCGGTTTCGTCGGTGTGGCGCCGCGTGTGAAGATCCTGCCCGTCGTGACGGAGGGTCTGAACGGGGCCGCATCGGCGATCAGGTACGCGGCCGATCACAAGGCCAAGGTCATCAGCGTTTCCCAGGCAGGACGTGCGGCGTGCCCAAGTGATGTGCAGGAGGCCGTGGGTTATGCGATCGAGCGCGATGTAGTGATCGTCGCGGCCGCGGGCAACGATGGTGACACCACGAATGCGTCGGTGTTCCCCGCGAACTGCTCGGGGGTGCTCGCCGTCGGGGCCGTCGACTACAGGTTCAGGCCTTGGGCCAAGACGCAGCGGCAGCCGTATGTCGCGGTCGCGGCTCCGGGGGCTCAGGTCGGCAGTGTGCTGCGGGACGGGGAGTTCCACCCCAGTTCGGGCGGCACCAGTTCGGCCACGGCGTTGACCTCGGCCGCCGTGGCCTTGGTGCGGTCGAAGTTCCGGGCGATGCCGGCGCGTGACGTTGTCCAGCGCATCATCGCCTCGGCAGGTGATGTGGGCGCGCCGGGAAAGGACCGTCAAACCGGATACGGTCTTATCCGTCCCTATCGCGCCCTGACCCAGAGTGCGCCGAAGAACGCGCCGAACCCGGTCTTCGCCGCCTATGACAAGTGGGCCGCCGCCAACAAGGCCGACGCGGCCGGCCGGTCGAAGGCCGACGGGTCGAAGTCCGACACGGACGCGCCGATCGCCTGGCGAGCACTGACCATTCTCGTCATCCCCGTAGTGATCGCCATTCTTGCCGTCGTCTTCTTCGGCAGCCGAAGCCGTCGCCGCCGGCCTGCTCCCAGCGGTTTCCTCCAGCCGGGTGGATTCCCGCGACCCGGTGGTCATCCGACGCCCGGTGATCCGTACCCTCGACCGGGTCGAACTCCCGGGGCGCCACCGGGCGCCCCTCCCCACTTCGCGCCACGGGATGGCGGCCCGCGACCTCACGGTGCGCCACCGCCGCCGCAGAACCAGAATCCCGATCGTCGACCCGACCAATGGGATGCGCCAGGCCGCGACCAGCGGTGACGGACCCGATCCGCTCCCATTCGCGCCGACCTCGAACTGACCAACACGGCGTTTTATTATGCCTTGTGCCGATATAGGGGGAAGAGCTGTCATTCCGGCGGAGCTAGTCGCTGCGTTACCATAGTGCGGTTTTTGTAGGTCCGTCAGTGTGTTTGGGATAGGTCTAGAGCGGGGTAGGCGATGGTCGGCGATCCGGAGGCGGATGACGTCCCGTTCGAGCAGAAGCTTCGTGCCGCTCGCGAGTCGCTGGGCTCCCGTACCGTGTCGCCTGCCGGTGACGGCGCAGAGGCGGAGTTGCGCGGCGAGGGCGAAGCGGTCGAGGGGCGGGTGCACGCCGTCGCCCTGACCGGCGGACGATTCGACTCCCTCACGCTGGATCCGCGGGTGATGCGGATGGATACCGCAGAGCTCGCCGACGCCATTTCACTTGCGTTGAACGCCGCTCTGGATTCGGTGCGCGCTCAGGCGTCCGCCCAGCAGATCGATATGGTGCCCGATGCCGGAACTCTGATGGAGCGGCTGAGCGAGGTGCAGAACGCCGGTCTGCGTCAACTGGACATGATGAACCGCGCCATCAATGAGGCGCTCGGCGGCATCCGAGATCGTGCCTACGTCAGTGGTGACGCGGGTCTCCACGGGATGGAGCACCTTTTCGAGCGGGCACAGCAGACCGTCGGTGCGCTGATCGCCCCATCCCCGGGCGGTGAGCCGCCCGGCGGAGTGGGTGAGGCCGGTGAAGGCACGGTCCGCGTGAAGGTGAGCGGAAGCGGCCGGATCGAGCAGATCGAGTTCGGCCCGCGTGCCATGCGATCAGCGTCGCACGAGCTGGCGGCGCAGGTGTTGATCGCCGCCAACGCGGGCCTGGAGCAGGCACGGCTGGAGGCGGCCGAGAGGATGCGCGGTCTCGGTGCGGACATGTCGCAGCGGGTGCGCGAGGTCCAGGACCAGAGCCTCGAGCAGTTGGGCGGATACGTGCGCTCGCTGAACGCTCTGATGAGCAGCATCCAAAAGCGCTAGCCGGGGGTTCATGGTGGGTTCGGGTCACCTGGAAGTCGATGCCGAGCAGATTCGGCGTGGAGGCTCCGGGATTCGGTCGGCGGTCCAGCAGCTTCGCTCGGAGTGGGAGGCCTTTCAGGGGGAGCTGTCCAGTTTCGGAGAGCCGTGGGGACAGGACATGATCGGCGCCCTGATCGGCGGGTGTTACTACGCCATTCTGGAGGTCGCCGGCGAATGCATCGAGGAGAACCTCGCCGGACTCGAGGACCATGCTGACGGCGTGAACACGATGGCCTCCACCTATTTCCAGGCGGAGGACGCAAGCAAGATCGAGGTCAATCGCGTGCGAGACATCCTCGGGTGATCCGAGGCACTGGTCCGTGCATGACACATAGGTGAACAGATGGGTCTGCAACTCCCCGGAGAATTGATCTCCCTGCTCGGCATGCTGGGTTATGACTGGCCCGAGGCCGACGAAGAGAAGCTCTTCAAGATGGGCGGTGCCTGGCTCGGCTTCTCGGGAAAGCTCGGGCAGCCCGTGGGCGCGGCCCACGGTCACGCGCAGCAGGTGTGGACGGGCAACCAGGGCGAGGGCATCGAGGCCTTCCGAAAGGCATGGTCGCAGGAGGACGCACCCGCGCCGGCCCTGGAGGACGCCGGAACCGCTGCCACGATCATTGGCGCCGCGATGATGGTGTGCGCCGCGATCGTACTGGTCCTGAAGATCAACGTGATCATTCAGTTGGTCATGCTGGCGATCCAGATATTCCAGGCGGTGGCCACCGCGGTGGCCACCTTCGGCGCGTCGCTCCTCGAGATCCCGTTCTTCAAGATCATCACGTCTCTGATTCTCGACCAGCTGATCGACTTCGCCCTGCAAGCCATTCTTAATGGCTAGAGTGAGATTCACCCCGCCGCGCGGTGCGAGTGGCGGCGGCGCGAAGGGTGTGTGATGGTGGCGATGCCCGAAGAGGTGGACTGGCCGGCGCTCCTCGGGGAGATGATCCTCACAAAGAATGAGATCACCGAACTTGACGAAGAAAATCTCGAACCATTTACGGTACCAAGGTTGAAGTTGTCGCCAGCAGAACTCGAAGCATTCGAGCGGAATGTGGGTGAACGTCTGCCCGCTGGTTACCGACAATTCCTGCTTCATGCGAATGGATGGCAGAGATTCTATTTCCGCGTGGACCTTTTCGGAATCCCCGAGCTGCAGGGCGAGGGAAACTGGAGGATCGCCAACGCGCTGCTTCAGGTCTACGAGGAGGAGGACGTACTTGACGATCTCGGACTGGACCCGGACGGCGTCATCCCGGTCGCCGCGGGCGAGGGGATGAGAGATCTCTTCCTGGTCATCCGCGAAGGATGGCCCGGCGCGGGCCAGGTCTCGTGGATCGATGGTGAGGAGATCGATCGCTATGCGGATTTCGCGGAGTTCATCGCCTCGATGACGGAGTACAACAGGCGTTACGTGGAGAGGTTGCGCGCGGGGCAAGGTTGAGCCGGAGGCGAGAACGCGGCCGGTCAAGTACGGTGCCGCCCGTGCCGTGCGGCCGGACGGCGGTGTTCGCCGCCGAGGGCTGCGGATATCCGGTTCACCGGGCGTGCTCATTTCGGGGGCGCGGCGCCCCGTGCGCCAGGTCGGCGACGCCGCGCCCGGTCATGGTGCGCTATCGATCGCGGATGACTTTCACTACCTGTGCCGCCGCCGACCCCGGATCCGACACCGGTCCGATCGACTCACCCCATGACCATCGATAGTGATCGTCAGTGACGGTGATCTGCTCGGTGAGCAGGGGTGTCGTGCGGTTGGTGGCCTTGAGGAACGGAGCTGCCCTGTCGATGACGGAGACCTCCGCGCGCACGCCGACCCGCGCGTTGAGCTCGACGGCCAGCGCGGTCAGCGACTGGGTTTCCCGGTTTGTATGCGTGTCGATCGACATCGGGGCTCTCCTCTGACGACGTGGTGATGTTCCTCCCTTAAGAGTGCCGACTTTTAGTTACGCGTAGTGCATAGTTCGTTACCCTGTGGGGTCATGTGTCGGGATGGACGTCGGCTCGCGAGCGTCTGATGCCGGGAGCGGAACGCCGTCGTGGCGTCGCGATGCGCGAAGGTCGCCATGGGTAGCGGAAAGCTCACGTTCCGGGGTAGTCCCGCAAGATGCCGATGAGTCCTAGCATCATGCGCCATGAGCAAGCGGAGGATCGAGCTAGAGGCCGAGGTGCTCGACTGGCTCTACCAACTCCCCACGGCCTCTTTCGCGACGACGGCGTTCTTCGTCAGCGTGCTCTCCCTGCAGGGAGCCCTCCTGTCCAGGCCGTACACCGCGCAGCTCGGCGGTAGTTTCAGCAGGCTGTACGCACTGCGGTTCTTCGCGGGGCTCGAGGCGGTCGGGCTCACCTACTGGTTCGGACCCGATCACCGGTTGGTGCTGCTCACGGTGTTCCGCGACGGCCAGGTGCAGCGCCGGTACGAGGTCGACCGGGCCAGGGAGGCGCTGCTGCGGTGCGCGACCCACCGGCCGGACGACCACGTGCGGTGGGGGGAACTCCGGGACGAGCGCATGGAGGCCCCCTCGGCCGCCGAGGTCTTCGAGGCCGCCAAGCAGTCGTACGAGTTCGCTCGTACCGTGCGAACGGCACGTGAGCAGCGGCGCTGGACCATCCGGACACTGGCCGACGCCGCGGAGACCAGCGAATCGGTCATCGCCCGGTGCGAGGCGGGCGGCATCCCGCCGACCGCCCCGGTGGCCGTGCGCATCATGGGTGCCCTCGGCCGTGAGCCGGTGACCGCGAGACCATGTCTTCCGGCGAAGCCGTACGTCCCCGCGCCGGACGGCGCGGTCGGCTGATGGGGCGGCGCGGCGCTGGTGCCGAGGTCAGCTGAGAGGACGGATGCTCGAGATCGTTCTGCTGATGAGGTCGTCGCTCTGTTCCAGGGGGACCCCCCGGTCGGCGACCGTGATGAAGACGACCGGGTCGCCCTCCGTCGAGGGGAACGCGACCGTGTGCACGACCGCCCGCGGCGGGTCGCAGGGGCCGCGGGTGCCGTTCAACGTGACGGTCGCCGTGACGTGGTAGCCGGTGATACCGCCGCGTACGACCCGCACCGGGCTGCTCAGCTGTACCGACGGGGCGCTGCCGTTCTTGGGGGTGTAGCCCGCATTGGCCCATCGGCGGGCCGCGTACTGTGCCGTGCTCGGCAGCTCGGAGGTCGTGGCCGAAGGGCTCGTGTCGGGTGCGCTGCCCCCGGAGACGCCGGTCTGGATACGCGTGCACTCTCCCTGCTGGATACCGGCCGCGCCGCTCATCCCGGCCAATATGTTTCCCTCCGCGTCCTCGAAGCCCACGATCATCCCCACGCTCTGGACCTTCCAACCGGGAGGAACGTCGTAGGCCAGGCGGTGCTTGACGGCGGCCACACCCTGCCAGCCGGCGATCTGCGGCCGCACCGTCGAACTCGTCGGGCTCGGGACCGGCGACGACGACGGTGACGCCGACGACTCCGGTGCGGGCGGCGGCGGAAGCGCCGGACTGGTGGTGGGGCGCGGGGCCGGGGCCCGCCGGCCGAGCAGGACCAGTGCGGTGATGCCGCCGCCGACGATGAGCACCACGACCAGCGCGATCGCGAGGATCACGCCGATGGCCGCGCCGCTTCCGCCCGATGGCGGAGGTGGTGGGCCATAACCGCCGGGGAGGGGGCCGGGGACGGGGTGCGCCTGCGGTGGCATGGCTCCCGGTGGAGGTGCCTGCCCCTGCCCGGGCAGGGGGTACGGGTCGTCGCCGCCGCCGTAGCTTCCCGGCTGACCCCAGTGCTGTTGTCCCTGTCCAGGCCATGACATGGCCAGAACGCTAGTGGAGGACGTGTGGGGTTATGCCCTGATCGACAGTTTTTGGCCGTTCGCGCGACATCACCGGAGATGGATTGTCCTGTACGTCCATGGTTCACGTCCGAAATCACCGTGGCGGCCGGGAGTCCGCGACCGGATGTGGTCAGCCTTTCTCGGCGTGGAACCCATTGAGCTCCCTTGTAGCGACCTCGATGACTGGATTACCCCGCTTAGTCAGGTATACATAGTGATTCCGGCGAACTGCATACGAATGCTACGAAACCTTCTTAGGCTGTACGTGGACGATTCCGACTGCCCAGAGGCCTGAACGTGACCGACGTGACGAGCGGGTCAGCGACGACGCGTTTAACGCAAGCGGACCGCGTCTACGTCGGCTGGCACTACGCGCGGGTGCATCCGGATCCCGGACCGCCGCCGCGCCGTCCGCGGCCACCCGAGGCCGAGCAGATCAGCCAGAGCTGGCTGGCGACGCAGCGGCGCGGTGAGAACCTCCTCAACCGGCACCTCAAGATCACGGCCGCCGGCGCGGGCGTCGGGGCCCTGATCTTCATGGTGGCGTGGATGTCCGGCCTGCTGCACTGGGCGTTCGCCGCCGTGGGCCTGCTCGCCTGCGCCGTGATCATCCTCATCACCGGATGCACGGTCTATCAGAGTGAGAAGGCACTGCGGTCGCGGGTGAACGAGGAACGCGCCAGGCTGGAGCGCCAGCGCGAGAACCGCCAGCGCAAGCTCAACGCCGCCCACGAGCAGCACGCCCGTGCCTACCGCGAGTGGGACCGGCGCCGGAACGCGTACGAGAGCCAGCAGGAGTGGTATCCCGTCAGCGTCCCGCCGGGAGCCGACCGCGTCGATGTGGTCGGCGGGACCCTCGCCGGCTGGTCGGCCGCCGTGACCATGATGGGCGCCGCCCGGCTCGCCGCCGGAGCCCAGGTCACCGTGCTCGACCTGTCCGAGGGCGCGGTGGCGCACGATCTCGTGCGGCTGGCCGGCGACCGCGGTGACGACCCGCTGGTCTGGGTGCTGCCCGCCGACCTGCCCCGTCTCGACCTGACCAGGGAGCTCGGCCCTGAGGCCATGGCCGATGTGCTCTCGCTGGTGGTGAGCGCGAGCGAGGAACAGAGCAGTACGCGCGACCTGTCGTTCGACAACGCGATCCTGGAGCGCATCCTCGTCGTCTTCGGCGGCACTGCCTCGGTCCGCCAGCTCACCGCCGCGCTCCGGGCGCTGGCCCAGGTCGGCGACCCGCGCGACGACCTGCGCCTCGGGCTCATCACCGAGGAGCAACTGAGGCGGATCACCACGATGTTCGGCCGTGGCGCCGCGGACCAGGTCGTGATCGAGCGCGCCTGGGCCCTTGAGTCACAGCTGCGCAAACTCGAGGTGCTCGGCACCGAGCCGGTTCGGCTGCCGCCGTCTCGCCTGCACGTGGTGTCCATGGACCGCCGGGCGGGCGTGCTGACCAACCGCGTTCTCGGCACGTACGTCGCGACCGCGCTCACGCATGTGCTGCGCGAGTCGCCGGCCGGGCGGCGGTGGGACCACACCCTCTTCCTGTGCGGGGCGGAGAAGCTCCGTGGTGACGTCCTCGACCGTCTCATCGACGCCTGCGAGACCACCGGTACCGGCCTCGTCCTGATGTACCGTTCCATTCCCGGGCACGTACGGGAACGGCTCGGCCGAGGGCACGCCGCGGTCGGCTTCATGCGGCTGGGCAACGCCGACGACGCCCGCGTCGCGGCCGAGCACATCGGTGTGGAACAGCGGCTGAACGTGGCGGCCATCACCGACCACGCCGGTGAGACGGTCGCCGACCTGAAGCACGACCCCTACGCCAGCACGGTCGCGTACGCCCGTGCCCGTGGAGGCGACGCGCTCACCGACCCAGGGTGGTCGCCGCTGCCCGACCCGGCCGAGAACGACGAGGCGCTCGTACGCGGGATCAACACGGCCACGCCATGGGGCCGGAGCATCGCCGAGGCGGCCAGGGCCGGCGTCGGCGGGCCGGCCGATGTCGTGAACGGTGATCCGGTGAACGGCGCTCCCGCGGAAGGCGCGCCGGCGAGCGGTGTTCCCGCGGGCGGTGCGCGTGTGGACGGCGAGCCCGCGAACGGCGGTGCCGCGAGCGGAGAGCCGGCGAACGACGGGCCGGGGGATGGTACGTCCGGAGATGGCGGTTCCGGGGACGGCGGTCCCGGGGATGGGGCGCCCGCTCAGCGCGACGGCGGCCGGCGGTCTCGGGAGCTGCTCGTCGAGCCGCACCAGATGCAGGAGCTGCCGCCGACCGCGATGATCTTCACGCACGCCACCGCCAACGGCCGGCGGGTCAGGCTCGTCGACGCCAACCCCGGGATCATGACGCTTCCCACCGTGCATTCCGTGGAGTACGAGGAGTATCTGCGTGAGCAGAGCGCCCTCGACGCGGCCGCGGCGGCTGCCGTCATCGGCACCGGCGAGCGGCAGGCGCTGCGGGACGGCGGACCGGACGAGGCCTCCCGCACCGGTCGGCCGGAGCCCGGCACACCGCAGCGTGGCACCGCGTCCCCCGGCACACCACGTGCCCGGCACGCCGGCCCTAGCGGCGACGGCGACGCCCGTACGCCCGGGTCCGCTCCTGTGCCGCCCTCGAACGGAGAGCACACCGTAAGGCCCGAGCGGCGGGATCCGCAGTCCGCACCGGGGGCGGAACCGGCCGGCGGCGCGCCGGTCCAGCCGCCGCCGAACCTCGGGCCGCCGCCGGAGCGGCTCGACTTCCGCCGGAAGAAGCACTGATCGCTCGTCGGCGCCGACCTCGGACGGCCCCGGTCCGGCATCGAGGGAGCCGGTCTCGACCTCGTCGCGCATCCCGTCGCGCAGCGGAGATGTCGTCGAGTTCGCGCATCCGGCCGTGGCGCCCGCCGGCCGGCCACCGGTCTGACACCCTCCGGGGCCCGGCCAAGTCGGACGGCTCGCTGGCGTGGGCGGCCGGGCGGCGTCAGGATGCTGGGGTGAGCGAGGTTCTGAGCACACTGACGAGCACGGCACAGGCTGCCCCGGCGCCCACGGACACCGGCCGGATGGAGGAATCGTGACCGCGCTCCTCGGCCCTTGGTACCGCATCGAGTCGATACCCGCACCCGACCGGGTCTCCTCGGCCGAGTGGGACTTCGTCACCGTCCTGCCGGCCGCTCTGTCGGCCGCCCAGCAGCACCGTCCATTCGTCGTCGGCTGGCTGTCCCGGGGGAACGGCTCGCCGCTCGAGCTCATCACCAACGCCGGGCAGCCCACGCCGGACGACACCGGCCGCCATGGCCTGCTCTTCCCCAACGGGGCGCGTGGCGTGGCGATCGGCGAGGAGTGGCTGCGGCAGGCCGAGCACATGGTGTGGACCCGCTGTCCGGGCCGGCTCGCTCCGCGCCTCGTTCAGCAGCGCGGCGACCGTGACCGGCCCGGGCTCTTCGAGTCGACGCTGGTCAGTCTCATGGAGCGGCCGTTCGGCTGGTTCGTGGTCGCCGACCCCTGCGACGAGCGCTTGATCGACGAGGAGATTCACGATCTGCAGTACGACCTGCAGATGCAGCGGCGCAGAGAAGAGGAGCAGGGCCGGCTGGTGACCGAGCGCACCGACCAGCGGCTCGCCGAGCTCGACGCCTTTCGTGAGGCGGGTCTGTGGAACGTGCGGGTACTGGCGGGGGCGGCCAGCGAGACCGAGCTGGGACAGATCGCACCGGTGCTCGTCGGCTCCATGGAGGTGAGTCACCACCCGTACCGGCTGAGGTCGGGTCAGGGCTCTCTGCGGTTCGGCGAGCTGCTGAGCCCGGTGGCGCTGCCGGCCACCACGCACCAGAGGCCGTCGCTGGCCGAAAACGAGTTCCAGTTCCCGTTCGTGGCCACGGCCGGCACGCTGGCCGCACTCGCGGGCCTGCCGCGGCGGGAGGTGCCCGGACTGCGGGTGCTCGAGGCCGGCTACTTCGACGTGACCTCTGAGACCGCCGGCGGCTCCGAGCAGATCTCGCTGGGCACCATTCTGGACGGGCAGGACCGGCAGGTCGGTACGTTCACGGTGCCCCGATCCACCATCAACCGGCACGTCTTCGTGACGGGTGCCACCGGCGCGGGCAAGTCGCAGACCGTACGCCACCTGCTCGAACAGCTGACTCGCGCGGGGATTCCGTGGCTCGCCATCGAGCCGGCGAAGTCGGAGTACGCCGCGATGGCCGGCCGGATCGAGGATCTGGGCGCGCCGGTCACGGTGATCAACCCGTCAGACCCGAGTGCCGTTCCAGTCTCGGTCAACCCGCTCGCCCCTGAGCCCGGCTATCCCGTGCAGGCCCATATCGACATGGTGCGGGCCCTGTTCCAGGCGGCGTTCGACGCCGAGGAGCCGTTCCCCCAGATCATGTCCCAGGCGCTCCAGCGGGTCTACGAGGCCAACGGCTGGGACGTCGTGACCGGGGCGGGAGTGCCCGGTTCGCTCGTGGAACCCTCGGTGCCCACGCTCGAGCAGCTGCAGGACGCCGCGTTGCAGGTCGTCGACGACGTCGGTTACGGCCGGGAGCTGATGGCCGACATGAAGGGCTTCGTGGACGTGCGGCTGCGGTCGCTGAGGATCGGCTCGGCGGGGCGGTTCTTCGAGGGCGGCCACGGCGCCGACATCGGCGGGCTGCTGCGCGACAACGTGGTGCTCGCCATCGAGGACGTCGCCAACGACGAGGACAAGGCGTTCCTCATAGGAACGCTCATCATCCGGATCGTCGAGCACCTCCGGATGCGGGCCAAGCGCGAGGGCGACGAGGATCCGTCCGGTGGTCTGCGGCACGTCATCGTCATCGAGGAGGCGCACCGCCTGCTGCGCAACCGAGGCTCGGAGCGGGCGAGCGCGCACGCCGTCGAACTCTTCGCCGGAATGCTGGCCGAGATCCGCGCGTACGGCGAGGGCATCGTCGTCGCCGAGCAGATCCCCGCCAAGCTCGTGCCGGACGTCATCAAGAACACCGCGCTCAAGGTCGTGCATCGGCTGCCCGCGTTCGACGACCGACACCAGGTCGGGGCGGCGATGAACCTCGATGACGACCAGTCCCGTGAGGTCGTGTCGCTGCGTCCCGGTGTTGCGGCAGTGTTCGCGGACGGCATGGACCGCCCGCTCCGCGTTCGCGTTCCGCTCGGCGAGGGGCGGGAGCGGGCGATGGCCGGCCCGCCGCCGCCCATCGACGGCCGTCGCTCCGCGGCGTGCGGGTGCGAGTGCCGGTCCGGACGGGCCTGCACACTGTACGAGCTGCGGGAGGCCGACCTGCTCGCGACGGCGTACGAGTGGGCGTGGCTGAGAGTGTGGGCCGACGTGCTCGTCCTGGCCCATGCCGTCAACCGGCCGCTGCCGGCCGTACCGTCCGAGCTCGGCCGCGGCTGGTCGCGCCTGACGGCCCGGCTCCGCGAGTGCGTGCTCGCCACCGTGCTGGAGCGGTGCGTGAGCCGGCGGGCGCGTGCGCTGCGGGTCGCCTTCCGGCCTGAGGAGCTCATCGCGACAGTGGCCGGGGTCGGCCAGCAGATGCTCGGCGGAGCCTACGATCTCGCGGGATCCCTGCCGGGCGGCACCTGGGTCATCCCGCAGGTGCGATGGCTGCACGAGATGGACCGGCTCTTTCCTTACGGCGGCGGCACCCCCGACAAGCACGCGCTCGCGCCGCCGATGGACTACTCACTGCCGGGCCTGAAGCAGCAGCCGGACACCAAGTTCGGCCATCGGCTGTGGGCCCTGCGGCGGCACCCGCTGTCACCCGAGCTCGAGCGCAACCGGCCGCTCGCCCGTACGGCCATCGCCGGTGACGACGATCACGAGG
>NZ_JABVEB010000140.1 GCF_014323665.1 Actinomadura sp. HBU206391
CGACCGCAACCTGCTGCTGGCCGAGCTGACCGGCGACGCCGTCGACACGATCGTTGCCCTGGCCGGACCGGGCGCGGGGGCACCGTTCGTCACCGAACTGCGGCATTTCGGCGGCGCCTACGCCCGTCCGCCGAAGGTCCCCAACTGTGTCGGTGGACGCGATGCGGTCTTCTCTGTCTTCACGGGCGCCGTCCCGGAGACCGAGGTGCTCCGGCGGCGCGATGACCTGCTGGCCGGGCTGCACCCCTGGAGCACCGGAGGAACCAACCTCAACTTCGCCGGCGTCGAGGACATCGGCCCAGGCCGCGTGCGCGCCGCCTACGCCCCTGCTGACTTCGACCGGCTGAGGACCCTCAAGGCCCGTCACGACCCCGACAACATGTTCCGGATCAACTTCAACATTCCGCCGAAGGAGTCTTTGACATGACCGCAACGGAGGAGGGATCCCAGTGACCCCAAGTGAAGGATCGGACCTCACCGAGCTGGTCAACGTCGGCCGATCCGTGGCCGGATACTTCGAGCGCATCGGCATCACCAGGATCGCGCAGCTGGCGGACCGGGACCCGATCGAGCTGTACGAACGGATGTCGGCCGCCTTCGGCGAGCGACTCGACCCGTGCCTACTCGACACCGTCATGTCCGCCGTGGACCAAGCCGAAGGGCGACCCGCCCGCCCATGGTGGCACTACACCCCACAGCGCAAACGGCTGCTGACCCAGCGTACGTCAGGGGCCTCATGCAGGCAGTCGCCCGTGGCCTGAGGCCTGTTTTGAAGTGAGGTGAGCGGCTAGCCGGCCTGGTGGGCGATCTGGATCAGGTTGCCGCAGGTGTCATCGAGCACGGCCGTGGTCACCGGGCCCATGTCGACGGGCTCCTGGGTGAAGCGCACGCCGAGGCACCGGCCCTCGCGCCCGGTCTCGACCAGGCCGGCGGTCTCGAGAACGTCCAGGTGCTGCGAGATCGCCTGCCGCGACGAGCCGAGATGGTGCTTGGTCGTCAGGCGGGAACAGATCTCGAAGAGCGTCTGGCCGTTCCTTCGGAACCAGTGACTCCGCGCTGTCCAAACATCGTCGCCACCGCCCACGTGCCACAGGAGCGACCCGATCAGCACACCCAGGACATCAGGCTCCGGGAATCGCGACCTGAATGGCGATCAGGCTGGCGTCGCGGGCGGCCGTCCGCGCCCCTTCGTCGAAGTCGGGCGCGGCGCAGGCGAAGAGAGTCTTCCCATGAGAGCCGCCGAGGGCGCACGCGAAGACGGGGGTTCCGGGACTGACCTCGTCAACGATCTCGCCTCCTTCGATGACGCGGAGTAGTCGCCCGCCGGTGCCGTCGGCGATCCACAGCGCACCTTCCGAGTCGAGGCAGGAGCCGTCGGGTGCGACCGAGATTTGCGGCAGGACTTTCTCGATGTCCCGCTGGGTGGGCAGAGGGCCGAACTCCGCCCACGTACGGCGGTTGGCGAGCCGTCCGTCCTGGGTCAGGTCAAAGGCCGTGACGCGGTTGCCAAAGGTCTCGTTGACGAGGAGTACCCCGTCTTTCGTGATCACGCTTCCATTGGGAAACCAGAGGTCGGTGGCGACCTCGGTCACCGTGCCGTCGGAGTCGGCTCGGTGCAGGGCGGCCGGCTCGAGCGGGGCTCCTCCCATGAGGTCGAAGCCGAAGTTGCCCACGTAGGCCCTGCCGTGGGCGTCGACGGTCATGTCGTTGAGATGGCCGGTGGCGTGTCGGCTCAGATCGGCGTGAGTGACGAGGGTGCCATCGGGCTCGCGTCGCAGAATCTTGCGGTCGCGCATGGACACGATCAGCAGCCGACCGTCGGGCAGCCAGCCCAGTCCGGAGGGCTGCTGCGGTACAGCGGCCTCGAGACGCAGGTCGGAGCCGTCCTCGCGGGCGGAGAGCACCCGGTGGGTGTAGAAGTCGGAGAACCAGATCCGCTCGTCGTGCCAGCGCGGCCCCTCGAGGTATGAGAAACCATCGATCAGCGTGGCTGCTGTATCGGCCATGCTCGTTCTCCTTCGGAATTGAGCCTGTGGACATGGGGCACGCGGGTCAGGTCATCAGCTTGGCCAGCTCGAGCATCTCGGCCTCCGGATCGACCACGGGCTGGATGACGATCTCGTCTACGCCGGCTTTCTCCATGGCCACGATGCGCTCGAGCAACTGCGGGCGAGTGCCGATCAGCGCCAGCTTGTCCACCAGCGACGGCACGATCAGGTCACGGTCCCCGGGCTCGATGCGACCGAGGTAGTTGCGGTAAAGCGTGGCGTGCCGGCCCGGGTCGGCCGCCGTCGTGCCGCGCCGCTCCAGCAGCCGCCGCATGGCATCGGCCTCCTCCGGCTCCAGTGACTCGCCGAACGACGGGTTGTCGGCGGCGAAGGTCAACAGCGCCATCGCGATGTGACCCATTTTGTCCCTGGCCAGGTCGCTGTAGCGGTCCTCGCTGTCGCCGAGCACGTGCAGCGAGGTCATGACGTAGGAGTCGATCTCCTCCGGCCGGCCGGCCTCGCGCGCGGCCTGTCGGCGCGTCGCGTCGAACGCGGTCCACGCCTCCGGAGCGAGCAGCCCGAAGGAGATGACCCCGGCGCCGCGACGCCCAGCGATCGCGGCGGCCTTGAGCCCGAACGCGGCCACCACGAACTCCACGGGGTCGGCGGTGTTCACGTACGGGCCGACGTGCAGGAACTTGATCGTCCGAGTGCGCTCGCCCTCGGTGTACACGGTTTCTCGGCCGGCCGTGAGGTCCTGCATCGACGCGGTGAACGCCTCCAACTCCGCCATCTTGGTCGGTAGCATGCCCAGCGTCCGCCGCGCCGTGTTACCGGTGCCGATTCCGCAGATCACACGGCCCGGGGCGATCGCGTTCAAGCTCGACACGGCGGCCGCCGCGGCCGGCGACGAGCGCAGTGCCGGCGAGGTGACGCCGATTCCCAGCTTGATGCGGCTGGTCGCCTTCGCGCACAGCGCCAGCGAGATGAACGGGTCTCCGTTGACCATCGGCGTGTCGTAGACCCAGAAGCTGCTGAACCCCAGCTCCTCGGCTCGCACGGCAAGATCCTCGACCCCCGGCCGGGCAGTGACCACGATTCCGGTGCGCATGGATTCTCCTCGTCGTCGGAGAAGCAAGATCATCCCTGCTGACTAAGCGCATAGTCACATTTTGTGGTAAACGTGTCAAGGCTCACAAGACACACAAGGCACAGCCACGCGTACGGACCTCAGTATCGGATGCGTTGCCGTTGCCGAGCTGGCAGCGAAGTTTAGGATCAGCACGACAGGATCGGGAGAGGCAGTCTCAGCATGCCCAAACGGCAGGCGCGCTTCACGCCGCAGGACATGGCGGGCGACCCCCGGATACAGGACGAGTCCCCCAATCTGTGGGGCGAGGAGTTCGGCGACGTCAAGCGCGGTTTGCTGACCTCAGCCGTGCGGTGCTTCGCCGTCAACGGCTTTCACGCCACAACCACCCGGGACATCTCGACCGGTGTCGGGTTGAGCCCGGCCGCGCTCTACGTGCACTTCCCCACCAAAGAGCTCGTGCTCTATGCGATCAGCAAGATCGGACACGAGCGCGCGCTCGCCTACGTCCGGGCGCCGGAGACCGAGCGAACCGCCGGAACCGCGGAACGGCTCCGCGTAATGATCGCCCGGCACGTTGCCTGGCACGCGCGCCATCACGTGGCGGCGCGAGTCTGCCAGTACGAACTGCGCGGACTGAGCCCCGAGCACTACGACGAGATCCGCGACCTGCGCCATCAACATGCCGAGGTCGTCCGTGACGCCGTCACCCGCGGCGTCGCTGACGGCACGTTCTCACCCGTCGACGTCGACCGGGTCGTGCGCGCCATGCTCTCTCTCGGCATAGACCTCGTCCGCTGGTACCGGCTGGATGGCCCCGACTCTCCCGAGCAGCTCGGCGAGTTCTACGCCGACCTCGCACTGAAAATGGTGCTGTACCCCGTGCCGGGCGAACACCTCGCGCCCGGGCCTGCCGGACGGCGCAACGTACGACGACCAGGCCGTTCCACGGTCACAGCGGATGAGTAGTGCAAGAGTCACGCGCATCTGCGCAAGCGCAGCGCCCTGCTGCGTACGGCCAAGGTGGGCGACCTGGACGGGTGATCGCCGGGTCACGTCTCCTCGCGCCGGTACGGGTCGTCGTGTGCCCCGCGGCTGCGGAGGCGGCGGGTCGCGCCCCACAGCGCGCCACCGGCCAGGACGAGATCGAAAGCCAGCCCGTACGGCCACACCGCACCGACATCGTCCACCCTGCCGGGCCCGTTCTCGGGCACGGACGACCCGCCGCGCCACTGCCGCGCACTGTTCCCGAGTTGCGCGAGCACATCGGGAGCAGCCGATTCCTCGAACGTGAACACCTCGTAATCGGAGGTCCGTGGCATCGCGTCAGTCACCACGATGGCGGGATTGGGCGCCAGCAACCACCAGATGCGCTCGGTATGCACCTCGTCGAACGCACTCCCCTCGATGGCCGGGGGACTCCTGGGGACGAACCTCTGCGCCATCGCGAATGCGATCCCCGTCCCGAACAGCAGCATGCACACCGCGAAGTAGGACAGCGGGACGGCGGCATCGCGGACCACCAGCACCGACAAGGCGACCGACAGCGCGCTCACGACCCCGGTCATCAGTGCCGTCATCCCCATGGCGACCAGCGCGCGGCCGATCTCCAGCCCGTCCAGGGCGGGGCCCAGCACGGCACCGGGAAGCGCGAGCAGGAGCAGCAGCACGCCCGTTCCCCATGCCGCGGCGAACCGGCCCAGCATGATGTCACCTGGTGCCGGCCGGGCGTGCATCGACCCGGCGAGAGTGCCGTGGTCCCGCTCCCCTGCAGCCGGGCGACCGCCGAATGCGGGCACGATCAGCAGGACCGACACCAGCACGAGCAGCCATAGCCCGCTGAAGACGAGGACGGCGTCGTCGTACCGTTCCCACGCCTCCTCACCCGATGCGGTGAGGGCGGACAGCAGGCCCAGCCCGTTGACGACGCCGAACCACACCAGCAACAGCAGTTTCCAGCGCCAGGTCCGCAGCCGGGTTGAAATCGTCTGCCGGGCCACCAGCCCGATTCCGTACGGTGTCATCGCCCACCCATGAATGAACAGTAACCACCGGTCCCTGCGGATACCGGCGTTCGGCTCCGTTATCGGGAACGAGAGCCGAGCGGACATCCGCGTAATCCGCCACCACGCACGCGGCCGTCGATGTGATCCCTGATCGCGCTGCCGCCCCGTTGGCGGCGTGGTTGGCAGCAATCACCGCCAGCGCGGCGCTAATGTATCGGTGATGCTGAGACATATGACCACGACGGATTTGACAGGGAAGCAGGCTGGCGGGTCGCGCGTGGCCGAGGCCGCGTATGTGGCTGCGGGTGGGTTCGGTAAGGCCAACTATGACGAGGTCGCTGCTTACCTGGATCCTGAGGTCGTATTGCATCAGGCCCCCGGGTTGCCGTTCACGGGAACGGGGACATGGCGGGGTCGTGACGGCATGGAGCGGTTCCTGCCACGTTCAGCGAGGTTTGGTAGTCGATGGAGTTCTTGGAGCAGGAGCATTGGGGCGAAGGTGACACTGTCGTCGTGCGGAACCGGGTGCGCTTCCGTGCCCGTGCTACCGGCCAAGAGGTCGACGCCCTGATCATGCAACTGATCACCGTTAGGAACGGGCGTATGCTCGAATGCCTCCCGTTCTACTGGGATCCCTCCGCCATCGCTGACGCTTGCACCTGCCAGCCACTCAGTGACTGATCGTTTTCAGGAAGGCGCACGATGCCAAGCGGTTCCGTCTCCTCTACCGATCATCTGCATGCGGAGGTGCACGCAAGGCTGCTGCGGCTGCGCGGCCATGTACCGGAGGACTTTGCCTTGCGGCACTGGGTGGCGTCCACGCCTGCGGGCGAGTATCCGGTTCCTCCGTCCGTCCAGGCGCTCTTGGCCGTCACCTGGCCGGAGGAGCAGTCCCTGCGCAGGAACGACGAGTTCGAATGGGAGGTCGGCCTTCCCGCCGGCGGTGAGGCCGAGGCCGGGCTGGTGGTCGAGGACCGTGCCTGGTACACGGTCGGCTATGACGAGGGGCAGTGGTACCTGCTGGTCGACCTGGCCGAGGCCGCGACGACGAGCGACCCGCTCATCTACCGGGTCGACCATGAGGGCCGCCAGCCAGTGCCGAGAGGAGACCGCCTCTCTGAGGTGCTTTCCGATCTGAAATGGTCGACGGCCGCTATCGAGTTCGGCCGCGCATGCGCGGCAGGCGATGTGGAGACCGTCCGCAGGGCCCTCGAAGGCGGAGCCCGGACAGGGCGTCTGGACGCATCCGGGATCACGCCCCTGCATCTGGCCGCGATCTCCGGGTCCGTCGACATCGTGCGAGCCCTCCTCGATGCCGGAGCCGAACCGGGTGCCGCGATAACCGCTGACGCCAAATTCACCGATTTCCAGGCCATCTGGGAGACCTATTTCGAGACGTACCGCGGTGTCCAGACCGACATCGATCCCCTCCGGTGTGCGCTCTATCCCGGCATTACCCCTCTGCACACCGCCCTGCGCAATCTCCGCGTCGACGAGGTGCGCGGATCTGTACCCGAGATGGTCACAGTGCTGCTCGCCGCGGGCGCAGACCCGCACGCGACCAACTCGGAAGGCTGGAACTGCGCCGACACCGTCTACGAGATGAAGTTCAACGAGAGGTTGATCGATGTGCCGCAGGTACGCGAGTGCCTCCAGATACTGTACGAAGCCGGAGCCGAACTCCTCGCCTACGCCGACTTCCCCGACGCCGAGGACTGAGGTCGGCGGCCAGAGTCAACACACTCCGACCGGCGCACCGCACCACTACGGCGACCTGCCGGACAAGGGCAGGCTCAGGCATCGCAGCCTGGATCCAGGCAGGTCGTCAGGCGCAGCGACGATTCCCCTATCTCGCCTTGGTCGGCCCAGAGCACCTGCGGCCGTCCAGCCGAGTCCACCTTGATGTCCATCGGTCCAGGACCACTCTTGACCCGGGCGACCGGCACCGTCTTACGACGGAGGCATCCGAGGTCATCGCAGGAGATGAGGACGACGTTATGGTGCGCGAGATCATAGGTCGCCACCACGGGTCGTCCTGCCGGATCGAGGGTGAGGGCGGGCCACGGCCGCTCGGTGCCAGGTCCGGTGAGCGCCGTGATGTCGGCCTGTGCGCACTCCGGGGTACGGCAGCGCAGCAGACGCGCAGCCCCGGTCCGCACATCTCGATAGGCGATCACGGGGTGATCGTCTGGTGGGACGGCCACCGAGATCCCGTCCGTGCTGTTGTCACCGATCCGCGCGCCACCTCCGTACCGGGTGACCACCGGGTGTGCGCAGGCGACGGTTCGGCAGCGCATCACGACCACTTCACCGGTCGACTGGTCCTCAAGGGCCACGACCGGATCGCCGTCGCGTCCCGCGGCGACTGCGAGCGGTCGGTGGTAGTCGGAGAATTTGAGGGCACTCCGATCGATGGTGACGACGGTGACGCGCGGTTTGGAGCAGTGCGCGTCCGCGCAGTGAGTGAGACGAACCCACGCCAGGGACGTGTCGCCTGGCACGCCCGTCCTGTTGACGAAGGATGTGTCGGCGATCAATATGCCATCCGGGGTCGTAGTCATCGCCGCCGCGGTGCCGAAGGTCGAATGCGCCTTGCCGTCACGAGGCCGGCGGTCCAGAACGGGCGCTGTTTCAAGGCCTTCGCAGCTCATGGCGCACTGGACGAGGTGTAGATCAACGCCCATGTGCCAGGCGGCCAGCAGGACAGAGCCGTCAGGCATGGCCACCGAGCCCATCTCTCGGTTCGTCAGGTTGGAAAGGTTCTGATCGCGGCCCACGGCGCAGGAACGGTCGGCACAGATTCGCATGATGCTGGGTCCGACAGAGTCTGTGGCGAGTGCGATCGGGTGACCTTCAGTGGGCAGCTGCAACGCCACGTGGTCGACATAGTCGGCGGCCAGCACATGATCGGTGGTCGTGGCGAGTCCGAAAGGATTGCTTCCGACATAGCCGGCGTACAACAGGCCGGGCAACGCCATGAGCACGATCAGGAACACGCGCCGCCGCGGATGGGCCGCCGTGTGCACCCTGATGGGTCGCTGCACGATTTCGTGTAGATCGAGCGGTTCGCCCCTTCTGCCGTGATCCGGGTACCACTGGTTCAGCGTCGTGACCGCCAGTGTGGCCGCCTGGAACGGCACGATGAGCGCGCACACCACACTGAGCGCGACCAAGCCGATCGCGTCATCGACGAGTCCGGAGCGCGGCGGCAACGCCCACCATGTTCCAGCGACGGCCACGCCCGGGATCACCAGCACACCCACCGCGAGCGCAACCGTGTCGGAGGTCCGCCGCCACCGGGTGAGCCGCCAGGCACGCCCGATCGCGCTGAACGGGCCGCCGTCCTCGAGGACGGCGATGGGCAGCGAGAGCAGGATCCACAGTGATATCGCCAAGACCGTGATGATCAACGCCTGCCCGAGCCAGGCGTACCGGTCCGGGGCGACCCACTCGTGCGATATCCAGGCCAGCAGGCCGGCTCGCGCGGCCACGGTCACCGCCACCACGACCAGCGCTACCACGACCCCCGTGCCGAGACCCGGGTACCGGCGCACCGTGTGCTGGAGGGCGCTCTTAGTGGAGAGCGCGTGCCCCATCTGCAATCCGGCCACCAGGACCACCGTCGCCACGACCGCGAGGACGAAGCCGACCACCATCAACGCCGCACCGACGATCGCGGCCGCCATCGCGAGCCGCGAGGACATGGGCCATATGGCAGGGGCACCGTTGACGATCAGGCCATCCTGCGTGAAGACCACGGCAAGTACAGCGATCAGAGCCGAACCAAGCGGCACCAAGAGCACGACCGCCGGGACCAGTAGGGCTCCTAGGCGCCGAGCCGCAATGTAGTAGGCCAGACCGACCACGCCGAACGCACCGCGGGCTTCAACCGTTACCTCGGTACCGGCGGTGGTCTCCTCGGCGAGGATCGATTCGACCCCCGGGGTTTCACTCATCCACTGCCCTCGCATGCGGTCGACCGAATCAGGTGGTGACGTAAATCTAAGCATGCCAGGCGCCTAAACGCGGAACTCGACGTGTCAATCCCCTTAAAGCGTGGAGACGTTGTTATGCCACTTCGGCCCTGAGCTGGGCCGTTGATGCTCTTCGTGCTTGTGCCATCTGACGTTCGAATGTGATCGGGGCGAGCCCGTCGTTGGCGGTGTGCCTCCGGCTGGTGTTGTAGAAGTCGGCGATCCACGTCGCGGCTTTGATGCGGGCCTCGGCGCGGGTGGTGAAGGTCTGCCGGTGGGCGAACTCGACCTTCAACGTGCTGTTGAACGCCTCGGCGGCGGCGTTGTCGAGCGCGCACCCGACCCGCCCCATTGACTGCACGACGCCCAAGGCCCGGCAGGCCGCTGCGGTCTTGGCCGCGGTGTATTCGCTGCCGCGGTCGGTGTGGAAGATCACCCCATCGACGTCCTCGCCTCTGACTGTGGCCGCCATCTGCAAAGACGCCACCACCAGGGCCGCGTCGTGGTGGGCCGACATCGCGTGACCGAGCATCCGGCGAGAGAACAGGTCCTCGGTCGTCGCAAGGTAGAGCGGCCCTTCTGCGGTGTCGATCTGTGTCACGTCCCCGCACCGCAACACGTCCGGGGCCACAGCGTTGAGCTTCACCCAGTTGTGCAGCGTGTAGGGACTGATCCCCAGATCCCGCGCGACCTGCGCGACGGGCTTGCCGGTCTCCTTGACGATCCGTACCGCTCCTGCCCGGAACTCCGCATCAAACCGGCGTCTCTTGCCTGCCACGACCCAACCATCTCTCTGGTTCAGGTCTCCACGCTACGAGGGGAAGCACAGACGGCAGATCCCCCGCCGGTGTCCGATTGGCGACCGCCCATTGCCACGCCTGGCGTTGCGGCCCAGACGCCAGAGACTCCGATTGCGGCCACGAGCGCTACACCTAACCCTGTCACGTGGTGAGGTTGACGCTCGCCCCTGGAGGGGACAGGAGTGCCACCTTCTCGCCCTGCTTCACAACGGCGACGAGCTGCCCGCCGCAGTTCGAGCTCGAATAGACGTGGGCGGTGACCATGGTTCCGGCGCCCCCTCCGGGGAACGTGTTGGCGATCGAGCGGAGCGGCAATGTCGAGTTCACGCAACCCGCACCAACGGGGAAGGTCCTCATCGCCCCCGTGAAATTGGCTCCGTTCCATCCGCAGATCGAGTTCGTTGGACAGTACTGCGGAACGGCCGCGGCCGCCGGAGTGTCCCCCGTGCTCGCCCGGGCGGAGTCACGCGACGTTTCCGCTGCCAGACCAGCCGGCCCCACTCCGAGAACGGTCGCCGAGGCCGCCATGACGACGGTAAGTACGGCTCTTTTCACAACATCCCCTTCCGGAAGGACTTCGCTATCTCCAGACGGGTGCAAGTCAAGCTGCCGATGGCTTCAGATCTGTTTCAGATCGGCTTCACGACCTGGGCCGCCTCTTTGTCCAGCTGATAGGACGTCACTGGAGGACCGGCAACCTCTCACCCTCACCGGCCTGGGTGAGCTGCTGGTCTGTGAAACCGGGACGAGCCCCAGCCGCTTGGTCGACCGGCTCGTCAGCGCCGGGCTGATCAACCGTGAAGCCGCTGAGCACGAAGTCGACGCGAAGTGGTAGGTGGTCCGAGGGTTCTGTCAGTGACGGCATCGCGGTGTCGGGAGAGAGCTTGGGCAGGGTTCCGGGGTGCGGGGCCAGTCGGTCCGCGGAGAACAGCAGGTAGTCGAGTTGCGTGGTCGGCCATTGATGGCGCACGTGTCCCACGGCCGCTGGTTCCTCCTGCAGGCACAGCAGGTCGGCGCCGAGTTCCTCGATGCAAAAGGGGCGTGGCGCCGGCCGGGGTCGAGGTCCAGGGACGTGGAAAGGGGATAACGATCGCCGTGGACATAGGACTGGGCGAGGACGTTATAGGTCACGGTGGTGAAGGTCTTCATGTGGCGCACGGTACTGATCGACTCGGGGGGCACGGTAGGACCTGTTCTCGGACATGATCGTGAACGAAACCCAGCGCCGCTGGTCGTCGTCAGGCACAACCCGCACATCGCAAGGAATCCGGCACTCCGGGTTCGGGATCGCGGCTGATCACGTCCACCGCAGTGAGTTTTCAGTGACCAGGAAACCCAACGGGTGACCAAGACCGCAGAACTGGACACTGGAGGAGTGGGTACGTCGCCGTAAGACCTCGCAGGTGCTGGGTGGCGAAGCGGATCATCGCGTCGGCAGGCTTAGCCGAGCGCACGCTCATATTCACGCCGAAGCTCGTTAAGGTCCGAAGCTACGGGCTCTCTGCCGTTCAGCGTAGCGCGGAGCATGTCCAAGTCGGCATGCAAATGTGGGGCGTTGGCGATCGCGATGGTGCGTAGCTCAGTGAACACCGTCAAGGTGAGCCGGCACCCTCCGGCGCCGTTCGCTTCCAGCTGCCACCGAAGCGTCTGCGACGCCCGCGTGTACTCCAGCAGATGGGGTATATCGACCTGGATCACCCGGCCATTCACAGCAGGGAAGAGGTAGTCGTCTTTTGCCACGAAGAGAAGGTCTGCACCCTCGGTGAAGTCCAGCCGCGAGCTGCCGTAGTCGATCAGCTGGTCGAACCATTGGCTAAGGCGATCGGCTCCGGTGATCGCCTGCCACACCGTCGCCTGCGGGTGGGAGTACTCGCGTTCGAACCGTAGCGCGAGCCGGCCGTCCTCCGTCGCGTCCAGAGTGCCGAGCATGGCAGGTCCTTTATCGGATTGACCATCAAACAGAGTCGCAGCGTAGCGGGTTCGCCTCGCGGAAGACATGGCGACGGCGGCGGTCTCGCCGACACAACTCTCGGATGTCTTCGCGGTGGCCCGTAGTGGTGCGTTCTTGCAGGCCCAGAAGAGATCTTCGGAATCGTTGACTCGTACAGCCCGAAGGCAGGCGCGGGCCAGCACCTGGTTCTAGTGGATGGTCCACCCGTTCGGTATCCGTAGCGGGATAAGGCTCCATTCATCGATGCTCATCGTGAGCGGCGAGCTCGCTGACAGCCGGAAGTCGCCCATGATCGTGCGAACTATGACCGCCACTCGTACTGGTCCGCTGCGGCCCTGTGTCAGGCCGCTGCCACAAGGACACCGCGTGAACTCGTCAGGTGTCAGCGGCTTCGCGGCTGGATTCCATCAGCCGTACAGCGTCCTGCGCGCATCCCCATGAGACGGTGATCCCCGCCCCGCCATGTCCGTAGTTGTGCACGCACAGCGCACCACCGGGCAGTCGCTCGGCCTCGATACGGGCGCTGGAGCGGGATGGCCGCAGTCCCACCCGGTGATCGAGGATCTTGGCATCGGCCAGTCGCGGATCGATCCGGGCGCAGCGCTTCACGATGGCCTCGGCCGTCGCCGGATCCGGAACCACGCCCCAAGCGTCCTCGCGTGCGGTACCGCCGAGGATCAGGCCGTAAGGCTGCGGCAGCGCGTAAACGGTGTCGGCCGAGTGCGGGTCGGCGGCCACGAACCACTCGTCGACACCGGGATTCTCGGCAAGGACGAGCTGTCCTTGCACGGGCCGTACGTCTGGATCGGGGACGAGCTCGCGGGCACCCAGACCGGTGCAGTTCATCACGGTGGGCGCGGCTCCGTCCGCTTGGGCGAGTGTGGCCAGTGCGCGAACCTCGATCCCACCACCGGCCGCCGTCAACCGATCCCGCAGGTAGCGCAGATGAACCGGCATGTCGATGAGCGGCGTACGCGCGCGGAGCCCGATGTCGAACCCCGCCGGAAGCTCGTCGGACGCGGCGGGACGCAGGCCCGGCACCTCTGCGGCCCACGCTCCGAGCTCCGACATCCGAAGGCCCAAGTGCGTGCCGTCGACCATGCGAACACCGGTCTCGTCCGGCCGCTCGGCCAGCCCGGTCATGACGTCGAGGGAATGCAGGGACCAGCCGCCGATCCGGCTTTCCGGCCGTATGCGGTAGGGCCACCACAGCCCGCCGGCCACCGCCGAGGTCGTGTTCTCGACCAGATCCCGGCTCCAAACCCGCACACGCCGCCCACTCTCCGCAAGGACGATCGCGGTGGTGAGCCCGATCATGCCACCGCCTACGACGATCACGTCGAAGCGCATACCGGGAACGATATCGCCGAAGAGCCGAATCGCCTTTAGCGTGGAGCCACGAACGGACTCGGTGACCTTTCGGTGAGCGCTCGTCATGGGTTCGTCCTCCGCGGTCCCCCAGGTGCAGCGGCTGACCGTGACCGGCACGCACCAGGGCCTGCCGTTCCAGGGCCTGCCCGCGACCCGGCCGGCGCGTTCGGGTGGCAGCCGTCGAGATCTCCCGGATGGGCGCGAACGGCCGATTCACACACCGGTGGACGCTGGCCGACGAGCTGGCCGTGCTGAGCCAGCTCGGTCTGCCGCCCTCCGCCGTAGTGGTGATCGGGGGGTGCTTCATGACCGGTGACCGGCCGATGCGAACAGCGGACCGATGAGCTCGCGAGCGCGGGCGTGGGACTGTTCCGGACCCTCAGGACACCGGAAAGACGGCGGACAGGCTGCGCACCCTCGGCACGAACGCGGATCTGCGCGCCGTCCTTCGACGTGACGCGGCCCCATGCGACTCCTCCAAGTGTCACCCAAGGTTTCTGGCACCGCACAAGGTCACACCGCGGAGTCCAGGCGTTCGCGCTGCTCGGCGGTCAACTCCAGTGAGACCCCCGCGACCGCCTCGTCCAGTTGCTCGACCGTGCTGACGCCGACGATCGGCGTGGCGGCCGGGTTCCCTCTGGTCAGCCACGCCAACACGACCCGGTTGCGGTTCGTGCCGGTCTCGGCGGCGATCTCGTCGAGCACCGTGAGGCGGCGGGCGGTGCCGGGGTGGTCGTACTCCGCCGGAAGCGGCTTGTCCGCGCGGGTGTAGCGGCCGCTCAGCAGCGGCGTGTACGCCCACAGCGCCATGTCCGGGTGGTGCTCCAGGTAGTGGAGCTCCTCGTCGGTGACCGCACCGAACCGGTGCACGACGGTGGGCCGGGTCCCGGGGCGCGGCTGCAGGTACGTGTGGTGCTGCTGCACCGCGGTGAAACCGGCGCTACCGTGGGCCCGCGCGATCTGCCGTGCCCGCTCGACCTGCCAGACGGGGTAGTTGGAACAGCCGAGGCGACCGACCGTACCCGCGGACACCAGCTCGTCGAAGGCGGCGACCGTCTCTTCCAGCGGTGTGGCCGGATCGGGCTTGTGGGCCCAGTACAGCTCGACGTGGTCAGTACCGAGTCGTCGGAGACTGCCCTCGATCCCGCTCTTGATCACCCTGGCCGAGAGGCCCTCGGCCGTCTCCGGGAATCGCCCGGCCACGGTCGGCTCGCAGCCCACCTTGGTGCTGATCTTGACGCGGTCACGGACGCCCGGGCGGCTTGCCAGCCAGCGCCCGAGCAACGCCTCGCCCTGCCCGCCGAAGCCG
>NZ_JABVEB010000141.1 GCF_014323665.1 Actinomadura sp. HBU206391
AACAACACGGCCCGCCAGGTCGCGGTCGCCCTCGGGGTGGCCATTCTCGGCTCGGTGGTGTCGTCGGTCTATCGGAATGAGATGTCGGAGCCCCTCGGGGGGCTGCCGGAGGGCGCCCGGCACACCGCCGGCGAGTCGATCGGCGGAACCATGGCCGTCGCCGAGCGGATGGGCGCCGCGGGACAGGACCTGATCGCGCCGGCGCACGCCGCGTTCGTGCACGCGATGCACACCGCCGCCGTGGCGTCGGCCGTCGTCGCCTTCATCGGCGCCCTCGTGGTGCTGCGCTGGATGCCGGGGAAACGCGCCGCCGACTCGCGTGCGGAATCCGCGTCGTCCCGGCAGCGGGAGGCGGCCGGCGTGTGAAACGGTGAGCCGGGATGACTGAGACGACGGAGCCGCTCTGTGCGCGCCCACCGGGACGCCCGCGCAGCGAGCGCGCGGAGAAGGCCATCATCGAGGCTACGCTCGACCTCCTCGTGGAGGAGGCGGGCGTCGCCGGCGTGTCGATCGAGGCGGTCGCGGCACGGGCGGGCGTCGGCAAGACCACCATCTACCGGCGATGGCCCAACAAGGAGGCGTTGATCGTCGACGCCGTGGCCGCGCTGAAGGCGCCCCTGCCCGAGTTGCCCGGGCGGTCGGTCCGGGAGGATCTGATCGCGCTGACCCGGGCGGTGCGGTCGGGCCGGGCCGACCGGCGCATCGACTGCGTCTGGAACGTCATCGGTAGCCGGCACAAGCATCCCGAGCTCGCAAGCAAGCTGCGGCGGGACGTCATCGAACCCCGGCGCGAGGTGATGCGCGGCGTCCTGCGCCGGGGCGTCGAGGCCGGAGAGCTGCGGCCGGACCTCGACGTCGAGATGGCCCTGTCCGTGATCGTCGGTGCGATGACCATGCAGGTCCAGGCGCTCGCCCCAGACGAGGAACTTGCCGACGACGTCGCGGAGCGGGTGGTCGACACCGCGATGCGCGGCTTCGCCGCGTGAAGTGCGAACCCCGTGACCGGGCACGAAAGGTAATCGGCCGATCCCGGCCGTCACGGCGACTTTTCGGTTACACGGCCGTCCACCCTTGCGGATTTCCTGGTTACCTATACGGTTCCAAGTCTATAGATCTGCTCTCCACTCTCACCGAGCCTCGGCATACCGCATACTGGCGAAAGTGATAGTGGACCGAGGGCCGGCCGTCAGGAGCGCGACAGGTGAGATCCGTCATGGCGCGAAAGGGTAACGCGCCCCCCGCCGATTCGGCGTCCCGGACTCTCGTTCTCGGAATCAACGATTCCGGGAAGATAGTGCAATGTGGCCAGAACGCGACAAGTGTTATCGGCTCCGAGCCCGAGTCGCTGATCGGGCTGCACGCCACCGCGCTCGTCGAGGAGGAGAAGGAGAAGGTCGAGTCCCTCCTCGATGCCATCCGGGCCGGTCAGGATCGCACCGCGGTGCTGACCGTGAAGGGAGAGAACGGCACCGTCAACGAGGCCGTCGTCACCGCCCAGCCGATGGTGGCCGAGGGCGAGGGGGTCGCGGCACTCCTGCACATCCGCGTCGCGCTGCCGCCCACCGCGCCCTTCCAGGACCCGGCGCACATGCGCCGCGCGCTGCTCGACGACCCGCTCACCCGCTTCGGCAACTCCCTCGACCTGGACCAGACCGCGCGCGGGCTGATCGATGTGATCGCCCCCCACTTCTGCAACGTCGCCGAACTGCTCGTGCTGGAGAGCCTGGTCGCCGCGGACGAGGTCCACGGCGACGCCACCAACGGCTCGGCCGTGCTCCGCAGGCTGGCGCTCACCGCCGACGACGGCAACCCCGCATGGCCTTCCACGCTCCCCGCCGGCGAGGTGCTCGTCTACCCGGCGGGCACCCCCTACTCCGAGTGCCTCGAGGCGGCCACACCGGTGCACGTGCAGCAGGTCGACGCCGACGCGGCCGCCAAGATCGCTGAGATCTGGCGTCGCGGACCCGTCGCGGACCTGCTGACGGACGTGTCCATGGTGCTGCTGCCGCTGATCGCGAACAAGACACTGCTCGGCCTGATCGTGTGCACCCGGGTGCCCGGATTCCGGCGCTTCGACGCCTACGACATCGAGATCGGCATGGAGTTCGCCGCCCGCGCCGCGATCGTCATCGACAACGCCAGGCTGTTCAGCCGCGAGCGGGCCACCGCGCTCGCCCTTCAGCGCAGCCTGCTGCCGAACCGGCTGTCAGCACCCTCCTCGGTGGAGGTCCGACACCGCTACCTGCCCGGCAGCAAGCTCATCGAGGTGGGCGGGGACTGGTACGAGTCCCTCGCGCTGCCCGGTGCCCGCGCCGCGCTGATCGTCGGCGACGTCGCCGGGCACGGTGTGCGGGCGGCGGTCACCATGGGCCGGCTGCGCACCGCGCTGCACACGCTCGCCAACCTCGAACTCCCGCCCGCCGAGGCCCTGCACGTCATGCACGAGCTCATGGTCGAGCTCGGTGAGCAGGAGCCGCACTTCGCCACCTGTGTCTACGCGGTCTACGACGCGACCACAGGCACCCTGGAGATCGCCTCAGCGGGTCATCTGCCGCCACTGCTGGTGCACCCGGACGGTTCCAACGAGCTCCTGGAGGTGCCGCCGGCACCGCCGCTCGGGGTGGCCGGAGGAGCGGCGATCGAGAGCCGGGAGTTCACCGTCGAGGACGGAAGCCTGTTCGTCATCTACACCGACGGGCTGGTGGAGAGCCGCGGGCGCGACATCGACGACGGGCTGGCCCGGCTCCGCGGGATCTTCGGCCCCGACTCGCCGAGCCAGCCGATGGAGGATCTGGCCAAGGCCACCCTCGACGGTGTGTACGGCGACCACCACCGTGACGACATCGCGGTGCTCATCGCCCGGCTGCGCCGCCTCGACGAGAACCGGCGGGTGTCGTGGACCCTGCCCGCCGATCCCGCGGCGGTCCGGCGGGCCCGCGGACTGGTCCGCACGCAGCTGGCGGAGTGGCAGCTCGACGATCTGTCCTACTCCACCGAGCTGCTCGCCTCCGAGATGATCACGAACGCGCTCAACTACGCCACGGGGCCGATCGAGCTGCGCCTGCTGCTCGAGCGCACGCTGTTCTGCGAGGTATTGGACCGGTCCGCGGCGTTGCCCCGGCTCAGGCACGCGGCCGACGACGATGAGAACGGCCGCGGCCTGGTGATCGTCAGCCAGATGGCACACCGGTGGGGCAGCCGGCGCACCGCGGCCGGCAAGGTGGTCTGGTGCGAACAGATGGTGCCCGGCATGGAGCACGCCGAGGAAGTACCGACGGCGGCCTGGCCCGGCGAGTTCCACCACCGCTAGACGCGCCCTGCGGTGATCTGGTCGGCGCGAGGCCACCAGATCACCGGGGGCCGGGACGTCAGGGGCGGGCGGAGGGTTCGCGCCAGGCGTTGGTGATCGGCAGGCGGCGGTCGCGGCCGAAGTTCTTCGGCGAGATCTTCGGGCCCGGCGGGTACTGGCGGCGCTTGTACTCCGCCCGGTCGACCATCCGGATGACGCGGTCGACCAGATCGGCGTCGTGGCCGGCCGCGATCAGCGCGTCGTGGCCGAGGTCCTTCTCGACGTAGTCGTCGAGCAGCGCGTCGAGCACGTCGTACTCGGGCAGCGAGTCGGTGTCGCGCTGGCCCGGCCGGAGCTCGGCGGACGGCGGCTTGTCGATGATGTTGCGCGGGATGGGCTGCGGGGCCGAGCCGGCCCGCTCGTTGCGCCATTCGCACAGCTTGAACACGAGCGTCTTGGGCACGTCCTTGATCGGGCCGAAGCCACCGGCCGAGTCGCCGTACAGAGTCGAGTAGCCGGTGGCCAGCTCGCTCTTGTTGCCGGTCGTCAGCACCAGATGGCCGTGCTCGTTGGACAGGCCCATGAGGATGTTCCCGCGGACACGGGCCTGCAGGTTCTCGGCCGCCAGCCCGTGCAGGTCCAGATCGGCCTCGTAGGCCTCCACGATGTCGCGGATCGGTACCGTCCGGGCATTGATGCCCTGCCGCTTGACCAGCTCCTCGGCGTCGGTGATCGAGTGGTCGCTGGAGTAACGGCTCGGCATGAGCACGGCGTGCACGTTCTCGGCCCCGATCGCGTCCATGGCGATCGTGGCCACGAGCGCGGAGTCGACCCCGCCGGACAGGCCGAGGATGACCGACTCGAAACCGTTCTTGCGCACGTAGTCGCGGACCCCGAGGACCAGCGCGCCGTAGACCTCGGCGCAGTCGTCCAGCGGCTCGGCGCGCGGCGGTGCGGCGGGTTCGTACGGCGCGAGCGGTTCGGCCGAGACGAGGTGCCGGTCGATGGTCATCACGCTGCCGTCGTGGGCGTCCACGGACGTCTGCCCAGGGGTGAACGGACTCGCCGCCGCGGGCAGTTCGAGATCGGCGACCAGCAGGTCCTCGGTGAAGGCGGCGCCGCGCGCGAGGAGCTCCCCCGAGGCGCTCACGATGAGGGAGTCGCCGTCGAAGACCAGTTCGTCCTGACCGCCGACCATGTTGACGTAGGCGAGCGCCGCTCCGGCCTCGCGGGCCCGCCGCGCGCACAGCTCCAGCCGGACGTCGTCCTTGAACCGCTCGTACGGCGAGGCGTTCGGCACGACCAGCAGCGCCGCCCCGGCCTCGCGGGTCACCGCCACCGGGCCGCCGTCCTGCCAGAGGTCCTCGCACACGGCGATCGCCACGTCGACCCCGTGCAGCCGGACGACGGGCAGCCGGTCACCTCGGATGAAGTAGCGGTACTCGTCAAAGACGCCGTAGTTGGGCAGATGGTGCTTGGCGGTACGGACGATCACCTCGCCCCGGTGCAGGAGCGCGGCGGCGTCCAACGGCGCTCCCGACGGCTGACCGACCCGATGGCGGACGTCGGAGCGCCGGTCGACGTAGCCGACGACCACCGCCAGTTCGCCGAGCCCCTCGTCGCGGAGCCGCCGCGCGGTGGCCTCGAGCGTCTCGATGGAGGCGTCGACGAAGGACTTCCGCAGAACGAGGTCCTCGACCGGGTAGCCGGTCAGCGCCATCTCGGGAAAGACCGCGAGGTGAGCGCCCGCCTCGGCGGCGCGCCTGCTCCAGGCGATCACCAGCTCGGCGTTGCCCTGAAGATCGCCGACCGTCGGGCCGACCTGAGCGAGTGCGATGCGCAATTGAGCCACGCTCCCAGCCTAGGGGGAGCCTGGGCGGCCCCTGCCGCGGACGGGCACCCCCATGCCTCTGTTACGTTGCGGAAACAGAGACAAGGCAGACTGGTAAGTCACCATACGTGTCTGCTAGAGCGGCGCGATCGCCGCTCATCGAATCGATCAACAGGTCAAGGGGGAAGTGGTCGTGGACCGTCAGCAGGAGTTCGTGCTTCGCACACTCGAGGAGCGCGACATCCGGTTCATCCGGCTGTGGTTCACCGACGTGCTCGGGTTCCTCAAGTCCGTGGCCGTCGCTCCCGCGGAGCTCGAAGGCGCCTTCTCCGAGGGGATCGGATTCGACGGCTCGGCGATCGAGGGCTTCGCGCGGATCTACGAGGCGGACATGATCGCCAAGCCGGATCCCTCGACGTTCCAGGTGCTGCCGTGGCGGGCCGAGTCGCCGGGCGTCGGCCGGATGTTCTGCGACATCCTCATGCCGGACGAGACGCCGAGCTTCGCCGATCCGCGTTTCGTCCTCAAACGGGCCCTGGGCCGCGCCGCGGATCTGGGATTCACGTTCTACACCCATCCCGAGGTCGAGTTCTTCCTGCTGAAGGACCGCCCTGAGGACGGGCGCGAGCCGGAGCCGATCGACTCCGGCGGCTATTTCGACCACACGCCGCACAGCACCGCCCACGACTTCCGGCGCAATGCGATCATGATGCTGGAGTCGATGGGCATCTCGGTGGAGTACAGCCACCACGAGGGCGCCCCGGGCCAGCAGGAGATCGATCTTCGCTACGCCGACGCGCTCACCACCGCCGACAACATCATGACGTTCCGGCTGGTCATGAAGGAGGTCGCGCTGGAGCAGGGGGTGTGGGCCTCGTTCATGCCCAAGCCCTTCACCGACCATCCCGGCTCGGGCATGCACACGCACATGTCCCTGTTCGAGGGCGACCGCAACGCCTTCTACGAGCCGGGGGCGGAGTTCCAGCTGTCCAAGGTCGGCCGCGCGTTCATCGCCGGCCTGCTCCGGCACTCCGCCGAGATCACCGCGGTCTGCAACCAGTGGGTCAACTCCTACAAGCGCCTGTGGGGCGGCGTCGGGGCCTCGGCGGGCGCCGGGGGAGAGGCCCCCTCCTACGTGTGCTGGGGGCACAACAACCGGTCGGCACTGGTCCGGGTGCCCATGTACAAGCCGCAGAAGGGTCACGCCACCCGGATCGAGTTCCGTTCGCTCGACACCGCGTGCAACCCCTACCTCGCGTTCGCGGCCATCCTCGGGGCGGGGCTCAAGGGCATCGAGGGCGGCTACGAGCTGCCGCCCGGCGCCGAGGACGACGTGTGGGCGCTGAGCTCCGCGGAACGCCGTGCCCTCGGCATCGCGCCCCTGCCACAGGACCTCGACGAGGCCATCCACGCCATGGAGCACAGCGAGCTGATGGCCGAGGTGCTGGGCGAGCACGTCTTCGACTTCTTCCTGCGCAACAAGCGGGCGGAGTGGGAGGACTACCGGCGCCAGGTGACGGAGTACGAGCGAAAGCGCTACATCGCGGTGCTCTGACCGGCATGGGACGGCCCGGCACGGCCGGTGCGGCCGTGCCGGGCCGTCCTGCCGTGCCGGGCCCTACGAGCCCCTCCCAGACCCGCTGAGGCCGTCCGGGCCCTACGAGGCCGCGCGGCCGTGCCCGGGGCCGCACGCGGGTGCGCCGTGTCAGGGCAGGATGACGTCGCCGAGCTGGGCGCCGCGACCGGTGATCCCGAGATTGGTGGTGTTGAGGGCGGTGCTGCCCGTGCCGGTCAGGCCCGAAGTGGCGCCGGGGAACAGCCAGACCGCGCCCTCGCTGGTGTCCTCGCCCCGCGCGGCGACGGTGAGGTCGGCCTTGCCGTCCCCCGTGATGTCGGCGGCCGAGAGCTCGCCGCCGAACAGATCGCCCGACTCCGCGTTGCCGGGCACACCCGAGGTGTTCTGGCCGATCTGCACGGCACCGGTCGTCGTCAACCCGCTCGAACCTCCGTACAGCACGGTGAAGGCCCCCGCGCGGTTCACGGTGCCGATGGCCTCGCCTGGCGCGCCGATCCCGACGTCCGCCCTGCCATCGCCGTTGAAGTCGCCGACGGCCAGGTCGGCGCCGAAGGCGTCGCCCTCCTCGCCGGTGCCCGGAACCCCGGCGGTGTCCTGGGTGAGGAGCAACTGCCGGCGGAAGCCGGTACCGGTTCCGAGGTTCACCGCCACCGTGCCGCCGTTCGCCTCGTCATCTTCGAAATGGAACACGCGCGTGACCAGGTCGACCCTGCCGTCGCCGTTGATGTCACCGGCGGCCGCCGCACGTCCGCCCTCGGCGGCGTAGGACCTCAGCAGCGTGAGCCCGGAGGCGGACCCGGCGTAGAGGTCCACCCGCCCGCCCATGACACCGTCGATCGACTCCTGCCGGCTAGCGGTGAGGTCGGCCCGGCCGTCCCCGGTGAAGTCGGCCGCGGTCAGACGCAGTTCCTGGACGAAGAACTGATCGTCGTCCAACGGCACGCGGGTGCCGGCGGTGCCTCCGCCACCGAGCCCGCCGTAGGTCCAGAAGGCCCGGTCGGCAGGGGCACTGACGGCGAGATCCGGGGCTCCGTCGGAGGAGAAGTCCGCGATGGCCAGCGACTCGCCGAACCGGCCGGTGTGGCTCTGGTGGGCGTCGTCGAGCGCGATGCGCGCGGTGCGGCCGGACAGCCCGGCGGCACTCCCGTACACGATCGACACGGTCCCTCCGTGGGTGAACTCCCCGACCTTCTCGCCGGGCGCGCCGACGGCCAGGTCGGCGTAGCCGTCCCGGTCGAAGTCGGCCGAGGCGAGCGAGGCCCCGAACTGGTTGTTCGCGGCGACACTTCCGGGGACGCCCGCGCTGTTCTGTGAGAGCTCCTTCCGTGTCGCCGGGTCGAGGCCGGTGGCGCCGCCGTACACCACCGTCACGAAGCCGCCCCTCACCCCGCCGACATAGCCGAACGGGCTGCCGAAGGCGGTGTCGCGGCGGCCGTCGCCGTTGAAGTCCCCGGCGCCCGCCGGGGCCGCCGCCGAAGCGCCGGCCGGTACTGTGCCGAGCGCCATGGCGACCGCCACGGCGGCTCCCATGGTGATGACAGAGCGAAACCTCATTAATGTCTCCTCGTCGCGGGGGGGGTTATGCGGAAGACGCCCTGTGTTGTCCACGGGTTTACATTGCGTTTTGAGTGCAGGGGCGGGCGGCAGCGCTGCACACGATCGCCTGGGTGTCAAGACGCGCCTGAGTGAACGGCCATCGCGACCACCGCTTTCGCCGGGCCCGAAAACCGATAGCGGGATCATTTGCCTTGTGGCTGCCGCTTGTCCCGTTACGGTGGATCCGTGAGCGTGAGCGAGCAATGGACTCCGGATCGTCGTCCGTCTCTCACGAGCCGGTTGGCGCGGCTCGGCTTCAGCGATGCGACCCGGGCCCAGCGGCTGCTCGCCGACACCGAGTCCGAGACCGGCATCACGGTCGCCGACGAACTGATCGACGCCCTCGGCGCCACCGCCGACCCGGATCTCGCTCTCAGTGGCCTGCTCCGGCTGCTCGCCGGCTCCGGAGAGGGCACGGCGCGCCTGCTCGCGACCTTCGCGCGTGAGCCCCGGACCCGGGAGCGGGTGCTGGCGGTACTCGGGGTGAGCGCCGCTCTCGGTAATCATCTTGCCCTGCATCCCGAGCACTGGACGGTCCTGGCCGGCGACGAGGCACTGCGCCCCCCTGAGACTGGAACGCTCCGAGCCGATCTGCTAAGGGCGGTCGGGGCCGATCCGGGCGCAGCGTCACCGTACGCCCGCGACGCCTCGCCGGACACGCTCGTGGCGCTGCGGGTCGAGTACCGGCGCCACCTCCTGCATCTCGCCGGGCGAGATCTCACCGGAATCTGCGCCGTGGACGAGGTCGCCGCGGAACTCTCGGATCTGGCCGCCGCCGCTCTTGAGGCGGCTCTGGCGATCGCCCGGGTGGAGACGCCGGACGCCGACCACTGCCGGCTGGCCGTCATAGGCATGGGCAAGTGCGGCGGGCGGGAGCTCAACTACGTCAGTGACGTCGACGTGATCTTCGTAGCCGAGCCCGCGCCCGGCGCACCCGAGGAAGCGGCGCTCCGTACCGCCACGCGGCTCGCGTCGGCGCTGATGCGGGCCTGCTCGGCGAGTACGCCCGAGGGCAACCTGTGGGAGGTCGACCCGGCTCTACGGCCCGAGGGCAAGGCCGGCCCCCTCGTGCGCACCCTCGCCAGCCACCGCGCCTACTACGAGCGATGGGCGAAGACGTGGGAGTTCCAGGCGCTCCTCAAGGCCCGGCCGCTGGCCGGGGACGTCGACCTGGGCCAGGCCTACATCGACGCTCTCACCCCGCTCGTGTGGAGCGCGCCCGAGGGCGAGAGCTTCGTCGAGGACGTGCAGACGATGCGGCGCCGCGTCGAGAGCCGCCTGCTCGAGCGGGCGGACGATAGCGAGGCGGAGCGGCAGCTGAAACTCGGCCCCGGAGGCCTGCGGGACGTGGAGTTCGCCGTTCAGCTGCTGCAGCTCGTGCACGGCCGCGTGGACGAGAGCCTGCGCAGCCGCACGACGCTCGTCGCACTGGAGGCCCTCTCCAACGGCGGGTACGTCGGACGGGACGACGCCGCGGCGCTGGCCGCCGCCTACCGGTTCCTGCGCCGGGTAGAGCATCTGATCCAGCTGCACCGGTTGCGGCGCACTCACCTGGTGCCCGACGACGACGAGGGCCTGCGCCGTCTCGGTAGGGCCCTCGGGCTGCGTTCCGACCCGATGGGCGAGTTCGTGGCCCTCTGGCGCCGGCACGCCCGGGGTGTGCGCAGGATCCACGAGAAGCTCTTCTACCGGCCGCTTCTGCGGGCCGTGGCGCGGCTGCCGAGCGAGGAGTCGCGGCTCACCCCCGCGGCGGCCAAGGCCAGGCTGGAGGCCCTCGGCTTCGTCGACCCGGCCGGGGCGCTGCGGCATATCGAGGCGCTCACCAGCGGTGTGTCCCGGCGCGCGGCCATCCAGCGCACGCTGCTGCCCGTGATGCTCGGCTGGTTCGCCGACGCGCCAGACCCGGATGCCGGGCTGCTCGGATTCCGTCAGGTCAGTGACGCACTGGGCGCCACCCCGTGGTATCTGCGGCTGCTTCGCGACGACGTCGCCGTGGCCGAGCGGATGGCGCGCCTGCTGGCCTCGAGCAGGTACGTCACCGACCTGCTGCTCCGTGCGCCCGAAGCCGTCGTGATGCTCGGCGGCGCCGCGGGCGACAAGGGTTCCCGTCCCCGGGGCGGGGACGGCGACTCACAGCTCACCCCCCGCCCGCACCAGGTCCTGCTCGACGAGGCCCTCGCCGCGGTCCGCCGCCGATCCGAGGCCGACAGCGCGTCCGTGGCCGGGGAGCCCTCGGCGCAGGTGGCGGGTGAGCGTTCCCGGTCGGCCGAGGACGCCGTCGCGGCCGTGCGCGGGGTGCGCCGCCGCGAGTTGTTCCGGGTGGCGGTGGCCGACCTGCTCGGTCTCATCGACGTCCCCACGGTGGGCGAGGCGCTCACCGACATCGCCGCCGTCACGATCGAGGCGGCTCTTCAGATGGCCATCCACAAGATCGAGATCGAGCGCCGCGCCGCTCTGCCGACCCGGATGGCGGTGGTGGCGATGGGCCGGTTCGGCGGACACGAGCTCGGCTATGGCAGCGACGCCGACGTGATGTTCGTGCATGATCCGCTGCCCGGGGCCGATGAGCGCGCGGCGTCGAGCGCGGCGCACGCCGTGGCCGAGGAGCTGAGGCGGCTGCTGGCGCTGCCCGCCTCGGACCCGCCGCTGGTGATCGACCCGAACCTGCGCCCCGAGGGCCGGCAGGGACCGCTCGTGCGCACTCTCGCGTCGTACGCCGCCTACTACGCGAGGTGGTCGGCGCCGTGGGAGAGCCAGGCGCTGCTGCGGGCCGATCCGATCATCGGCGATGCGGAGCTGGGCGAACGGTTCCGGGCGCTCATCGATCCGGTGCGGTGGCCCGAGGGCGGCATCGACGAGGTCGCCGTCCGCGAGATCCGGCGGCTCAAGGCCCGGATGGAGTCCGAGCGGCTGCCGCGCGGCGTCGAGCGGCGCCTGCACACGAAGCTGGGGCCCGGCGGGCTGTCGGACGTGGAGTGGGTCGTTCAGCTTCTGCAGTTGCAGCACGCCCATGAGGTACCGGGCCTGCGCACCACCCGCACCCTCGCCGCCCTCACGGCCGCGGTCGAGGCGGGCCTGCTCGATCGGGGCGACGCCGAGACGCTCTCGGACGCGTGGCAGCTGGCCACCCGCATCCGCGGCGTTCTCATGCTCGTACGGGGACGTCCGTCCGACACGCTGCCGACCGACCACCACCGGGAGCGTTCCGCGGTGACCAGAGTGCTCGGCTATCCCGGCTCGGGGGACCTGCTCGAGGCCTACCGCCGATGCGCCCGGCGAGCCCGGGCCGTCGTCGAGCGCGTCTTCTACGGGGCCGTCGACGATTGACCTTCGATGAGCGGCCGTGGGCTCGGCGGGTCACTCCGGGGCAGCCGCCCGGTCACGCCCGCCCGGTCACGTGCCCACGCCGATGCGGCACAGCCGCTGAGCGGGTCCGGCCGCCCAGGTGAGCGTCTGGGTGAGAACGTAACCGCCGGCCAGCACCGCACCACCGCCGACCGCGTCGAGGATGAAGTGGTTGGACGTGCCGAGGATCACCACCACGGTGACGATCGGATAGCCGGCAGCAACGATCTTGACCCACCTGCTCCGGACGATTGTGATCACGGCCAGCGCGCACCACAGCGACCACGCCGTGTGCAGCGACGGCATGGCCGCGTACTGGTTGGACACCGTGGCGATCGGTGACGAGTCGTACAGGCCCCAGGTGTTGAAGGCCACCACGGTGTCGACGTATCCGGGCAGGAAGCGCGGTGGGGCGAGGGGATAGAACCAGAAGCCGATCAGCGCAGTGATCGTGGTGCCGAACAGCAGCCACCGGTAGGTCACGTAGTGATGCGGATGCCAGGCGTACAGCCAGACCAGCACACCGATCGTCACGATGAAGTGCAACGTCGCGTAGTAGTAGTTCGCGGTGACGCCGAGCCATCGGGTGTCCACGAAGAACTGGTTCACCGCGAACTCGAAGTCCAGGTGCAGGGCCCTCTCGGCTTCGAGGATCTCATGGGCCCGCTGCATCGCGGCGGCATGCTGCGTTGGCACCAGATTCCGCACGACCGAGTACGCGCCGTAGCACACGGCGATGAGCAGGAGTTCGGCCCACAGCCGGGGCCGCCCGGATCGTCGGTCCGGCTCTACCTCTCGGATCCCGGAGGGACTGACGAGAGAGGCTGGGGACCTGACCATGATCTATAGACTCTCAAACCCCGAACTGGCGAACATCACCCGAAAATGCCGGGCTGTGCGCCGGCAGGTCCGCCTCACGGAGGACCACACCATCCTTCTTCAAGATGAGGGATCTGCGGTAGAACCACCATGAGGCGCTCAGCGCGCCGACGATCAGGGTGATTCCGGCCACGACGTCGAGCACGTAATGGTTCGCCGTCGCCAGGATCACGAGGATGGTCGTCGCCGGATAGAGCATGCCGAGCACCTTAGCCCACCGCTGCGTCGCGAGTAGCACGAGGATGAAACCACACCAGAGCGCCCAACCCGCGTGCATGGAGGGCATGGCGGCGTACTGGTTGGTCAGGGCCCCGGAACCCGGCGCCGAATAGAGGCCGAGCGTGTCCAGTGCCGTCACCGGGTCGACGAACCCGTGGCCGGGCAGAAATCTGGGCGGAGCCAGGGGATAGACCCAGAAGCCCACCAGCGCTATCGCCGTCGCGGCTATCAGCGAGGTGCGAAACCAGCGGTAATACCGCGGCCGATAGCGATAGAGCCAGATCATGACGCTCAGGGTCACCGCGAAATGCGCAGTGGCATAGAACAGATTGGCCGCGCGGGCCAGCCACGGAACGTCGAGCAGCGCCTGGTTGAGTCCGAGCTCGACGTCCAGCCCCAGCATTCGTTCGAAGCCGAGAACCTGATCGGCGTGCGTGAACGCGCTCGACGTGCTCGTCGGGTCGAGCACGAGACGGGTGAGCGTATAGGCGAGGTAGGAAATGACGAGCACAAGGAGTTCGCGCCAAAGCGGCGGGGCGGCCGCCTTTGGCCGCTCCGGGCGAGACGCGAGCTGCGCGGCCGCCGGTGAGCGCGTTGCGGTCCTACCGCTCGAGGCAGGCAGGAGGGTTTGAGCCATGCTTAGATTTTTCCGGTAATAGGCCGCTAATAGATCACCAGCGCGAATGGTCTTGTTCTCACCCTTGAGTAGTACGTCCCTGATGTGGACCCAGGGTCGCTAGGGGGAGAACGGGACAATCCCGAGGGGGATCCCATCGGCGGGCGTGAGGCAAAGGGCGCCGGTGGCGCCCTGAGGTGTCAGGCCGCTCGTGGCCGGCGATGCGGTCAGCCGTCGGGCTCACCGGTGGGCGGGCCGTCGAGGCTGGGCAGGATCTGCTCGACCGCGGTCGGGACCTTCAGGGCGTTGCCGACCGTGCAGTAGCTCTCGTGCACCCGCCGTGCGACATCGGTGAAGACCTCGGCCGCCTTCTCGTCGCCTTCGGGCAACTCGATCTCGTAGGTGACGGTGATCTGGCCGAGCCGGGTCGGCGCCACCTTCTCGGCGGTCACGGTCGACTCCAGCCGCACCAGTCGATGACCGCGCTTGGCGGTCAGCGGCTCGATGCTGACGATCTCGCAACCGCCGAGGGCGGCGAGCAGCAGTTCCACCGGTGTGAACGACCCGTCCTGCTCCGAGTCGCCAACACTCACCTCCGCGCCCCGCTGGTTGCGGGCACGGAAACCACCCTCGATCGTGCGCTCCACCTGCACCGACGTCATGGCATCTCCCTTGATCGCCTGACCGTGACAACACGGTGCCGACCGCTGTTCTTCCCATGCGCCACTGTGGGAGAACTCTCAGGATGCCGCCGTCGCCCCCGGCGCGCACCGCGCAGGACACGTGCGGCAGGACACATGCGAAAGGCCGTCGAC
>NZ_JABVEB010000142.1 GCF_014323665.1 Actinomadura sp. HBU206391
GGCCGCGCCGTCACGGAACCCGCCCCGTCACCGAACTTTGCGCAGTACCGGACAAACGCCAGAGTGGAAATTGTCATCCGATGATAAGAATTGCGCTGAGCTTGCTCTACGGCCCCTCATCGCTTGCGCCTCGGCGTTGGCCGGACGTAACGTACCTGCCGGTAAGGATCACTAAAGTCATCGGCCGATTCGGTGGCGTCGATCGTGGTGCGTTCAGTGCGCTCAATGTCGTGGTGCGCGCACACAATGTGCTTATCGGGCTCACCGGGGGTCGGCTGCGGGGAGATATTCCTATGTGTGGTCCCAGGTCCTGGAATCGGCGGGCGGCGGGTTTCCGGCCGATGACCTTGACCACGGACGCCTGTCACTTGCGCGCTGCCAATAAACGGGCCGGCCGGAACCGTGATTTCTTGCCCGGTGGTTCACGGGACGGGAATCGAAGATGAGAATCAGCGTGCTTTGGAAGCCGCGCCGGAAAGCGCGGTCGGCGGTGGCCGGAGTGGTCGCCGTCGCCGTGGGAACGCTGGCCGGCGCCGGTTCGGCCGCGGGCGACCAGGGCGGCGACGCGACTCTCGCCTACACCTGCCGGCTCCCGTCGGGCGCCCATGGTGTCAGTGTTCAGATCAAGGCCCGCTTCCCCGAGGCGGGTGCGGTCCAGCGGCCCATCCGGCCGACCGGCGTGACCGTCACCGTGACCTTCCCGTCCGAGGCGCTCGCCGACCTCACCGAGGCCGGGGCGGCCACGGTCGCGGGCACCGCGCAGTTCAAGACCGCCGTCGCCCAGGGCGGCTCGACGACCCAGGTCGTCTGGCCGGGACTGACCGCCCCGCCCGTGCCGATGCCGGGCTCCGGTGTGCTGGTGCTCGCCGCCTCCGGCGACGGGCCCGAGGTGACCACGGCGGAGGCCGGCGACGTCACCTTCACCGCGGGCGCTCTCAACGTGGCCCTCATGCCGCGAAAGGCCGACGGCGCCGCCACCGAGCCGCCGATCATGCCGGTGGCATGCTCGCCGCTGCGCGGGCAGAGCCCGCTGCTCGCCACCGTCCGGGTGCCCGCGCCCGGCGGCCGTACGCCGCCCGCGCAGTCCGGCCGGCCGGAGCCCGGCCGTCGCGACGCCGTGCCGATCGGCCCGTCGGCACCACGCGTCGAAGCGGAGGACCCGGGCATCCCCGCCGACTGCGAGTACATCGATGATCCGGGGGACTCCGGCTGCGCCTACATCATCGGTTATTCGAACGTCAGCAAGCTCGACGGCTCGGCTCTGCTGGGGCCCGGGATCATGAACATCGGCGGGGAGATCGGAGAGCCCTGCGGCCCGAACCGCTTCTGCATCCCGAACTTCGGCAAACTGAACCACCAGGGCCGGCAGGAACTGCCCCCGGCGCCGACCACGTTCCTGACGTTCGGCTTCATGCCCACCAAGGCGACCATGCACCTGGGCCATCTCGGCGTGATCCGTATCGACACGGTCCTCGACTTCGAGAATCTGGAGAACAGCTCGGTCACGGTCAGCGGCAAGATGCTGATCCGCCTGGACGGCGTCAAGGTCAACGGTGTCCCGCTGGACGTCGGCCGGCGCTGCCGGCTCGCCTACCCCATGGACATGGTCCTGACGGCCAGCCCCTTCGAGTACACGATCCCGTTCGGAGGCGTGCTGAGAGGCACGGTCACGATCCCGCCGTTCACCGGCTGCGGTGTCGGGGAGGACCTGGACCCGCTGCTCACGGGGTCGATCTCCGGACCGGGGAACGTCGTGAAGATGACCCAGGGCAACCTCTGCTCGCTGGAGAACGGCTTCGGGTGCCCGCCCACGATCCCCACACCACAGCGCTGATCGAGATGACGACACGAAGTGCTCCGCGCCCGCAGCGGCCGCCGATCCGGGAGGTGTGATGGGAGTCGAAGTGGTCGTCGAAGGACTGACGAAGTCGTTCGGCAGGCAGACGATCTGGCAGGACGTCACGCTCACCCTGCCGCGCGGAGAGGTGAGCGTGATGCTCGGCCCCTCGGGCACCGGCAAGACGGTGTTCCTGAAGTCGCTCGTCGGCCTGCTCCGGCCCGAGCGCGGCCGGGTGCTGGTCAACGGGGTCGACATCCTGCGCAGCCCCGAGCGCAAGCTCTATGAGATCCGCAAGCTGTTCGGGCTCATGTTCCAGGACGGCGCGCTGTTCGGGTCGATGAGCCTGTTCGACAACATCGCCTTTCCGCTGCGCGAGCACACCAGGAAGAAAGAGCCGGAGATCCGTCGTCTCGTGCTGGAGAAGATGGAGATGGTCGGCCTGTCGGGCGCCGAGCGCAAGCTCCCGGGGGAGATCTCCGGCGGCATGCGCAAACGCGCCGGCCTGGCCCGTGCCCTCGTGCTCGACCCGCAGATCATCCTGTGCGACGAGCCGGACTCGGGGCTCGACCCGGTGCGCACCGCCTACCTGTCGCAACTGCTGATCGACCTGAACGCGCAGATCGACGCCACCATCCTGATCGTGACCCACAACATCGAGGTCGCCTCCACCGTGCCCGACAACATCGGCATGCTCTTCCGCCGCGATCTGGTGATGTTCGGCCCCCGCGAGGTCCTGCTGACCAGCGAGGAACCGGTCGTCGCGCAGTTCCTCCAGGGCCGCCGGACCGGGCCGATCGGCATGTCCGAGGAGAAGGACGCGGCCACGCTCGCGCTCGAGCAGGCCGTACCGGAGGCCGGCGGCCGCCGCGCCCGCGGCCTCGTGCCGCAGCTCGAGCCCACTCCCGGTCTGCCGAGCAGGCAGGCCGTGCAGCGCCGCAGGGACCGGGTGATGGGCATGGTGCACGAGCTGTCCCCGGCCGCCCAGCGGGCGATCCTCGCCAGTTTCGCCCCGGCCGGCCACGCCGGCGTCGAAGGCGGCGCTCCCACGGCGCCGGACGCCACCGCGCGGCGAGACGGCGGGCCCACGTGGGACGGCGGACCCACGTGGGACGGCGGACCCACGTGGGACGGCGGACCCGCGCGGGACGGTTCGACGACCCCGGTGCCGCCGCCACGGCCCTCCGCCGAGACCGATCACGGAGGCCGCCCGTGACCGCGCAGAACCCCGTGTTCCCCGGTGCGGGCGCGCTGCGCCAGACCGGCCGGCTGTTCGCACTCGCCGCGAGCGTCGTCCGGCTGATGTTCAAGCGGCCCTTCCAGAAGCGCGAGTTCGTCGAGCAGTTCTGGTTCATCGCCAGCGTGACTATTCTGCCGACCGCCCTGGTGTCCATCCCGTTCGGCGCGGTGATCGCTCTGCAGGTCGGCTCGCTCACCCAGCAGCTCGGCGCGCAGTCGTTCACCGGGGGCGCGAGCGTCCTGGCGGTCATCCAGCAGGCCAGCCCGCTCATCGTCGCACTGCTGATCTCCGGAGCGGGCGGCTCGGCGATCTGCGCGGACATCGGCTCACGCACCATCCGCGAGGAGATGGACGCGATGGAGGTGATGGGCGTCTCTCCCGTCCAGCGCCTGATCGTGCCACGGGTGCTCGCCGCCATGCTGGTCGCGATCCTGCTCAACGGCCTCGTCTCGGTCGTCGGCGTGCTCGGCGGCTACTTCTTCAACGTGATCATGCAGGGCGGCACCCCGGGCGCCTACCTGGCCAGCTTTTCCGCTCTCGCGCAGCTCCCCGACCTCTACGTCAGCGAGCTCAAGGCACTGATCTTCGGCTTCATCGCCGGGGTCGTCGCCTCCTACCGGGGGCTCAACCCCGGCAGCGGACCCAAGGGGGTCGGCGACGCGGTGAACCAGTCCGTGGTGATCACCTTCCTGCTGCTGTTCTTCGTGAACCTCGTCCTCACGGCGATCTACCTGCAGATCGTCCCGGCGAAGGGATCGTGAGCGATGGGTCTGATCGCGGGCGAACGCACCGCAGCGAACCTCGACCGGTGGCTGTCCTGGCTCGACCGGCTCGGCGACCAGCTGCTGTTCTACCTGCGCGCCGTGCTGTGGACCCCGAGGGCGATCCGGCGCTACCTCAAGGAGATCCAGCGCCTGCTGGCCGAGGTCGGCTGGGGCAGCGGGGGGCTCGGAGTGATCGGCGGCACCGTCGGCGTCATGATCGCCATGACCCTGTTCACCGGCACGGTCGTCGGGCTGCAGGGGTACGCCGCGCTGAACCAGATCGGCGCCTCCGCGCTGACCGGCTTCGTCTCGGCGTACTTCAACACCCGCGAGATCGCCCCTCTCGTCGCCGGCCTGGCGCTCTCGGCCACCGTGGGCGCCGGCTTCACCGCGCAGCTGGGCGCCATGCGGATCTCCGAGGAGATCGACGCGCTGGAGGGCATGGGCGTCCCGAGCCTGCCCTATCTCGTCACGACCCGGATCGTGGCCGGTGCGGTCGCCATCGTCCCGCTGTACGCCATGGGCCTGCTGAGCTCGTACGTGGCCTCGCGGGGGGTCACGGTGCTCTTCAACGGGCAGTCGGTGGGCACCTACGACCACTACTTCGACCTGTTCCTGTCACCGGTCGACGTGCTGTGGTCGTTCGCGAAGGTGCTGATCTTCAGCGTGATGGTGATCCTCGCGCACTGCTACTACGGCTACCGGGCGGTGGGCGGGCCGGCCGGTGTCGGCGTCGCCGTGGGCCGCGCGGTGCGCACCGCGATCGTGCTGATCAGCGTCACGGACTTCTTTCTCAGCCTCGCCATCTGGGGCGCGACGACGACGGTGAAGGTGACCGGATGAACGCGGCCGGCGGCACGGGAGGCGACGGGCGGGGCGTGGTGATCAGGCCATGAATCCGGATCGAGGCTGGTACAAGTTCCGGCGCAGGCTGAGCGGGGTGGCGTTCCTGCTCGTGCTGGCGCTGCTGATGTGGCTGTCCGTCGCCGCCTACGACAAGCGGTTCACGCCGGTGGCCATGGTGACCCTGCGTACCGGCAGTGCCGGCAACGAGATGCATCCGCACGCCGAGGTGAAGATGCGCGGCGTGGTCGTCGGAGAGGTGCGGCGGATCTCGGCCGATGGCACGGGCGCGCGGCTCAGCCTGGCGATCCAGCCGGGCATGGTGCGCAGGATCCCGGCCAACGTGTCCGCGCAGATGCTGCCGACGACGCTCTTCGGCCAGCGGTTCGTCGCGCTGATCCCGCCGGCGCGGCCGGTGCCGCAGCGGCTGCGCGACGGCGGTGTCATCGACCAGGACCGCTCCCAGAACGCGATCGAGCTGGAGCAGGTGCTGCGCAACGTCCTGCCGCTGCTCACCGCCGTACAGCCGCAGAAGCTGTCCGCCACGCTCACCGCCATAGCGCAGGCCCTGCAGGGCCGGGGCACCCGGCTCGGCCAGACGCTCGTCGAGATCGACGCCTACCTGCGGCGGATGAACCCGCACCTGCCGGCTCTGAACCGTGACGTCAAGGAGCTGGTGCGGGTCACCCACGCCTACGCCGAGGCCGCGCCGGACATCCTGCAGGCGATGAACGACTTCACCGTCACCAGCAGGACCGTCGTGCAGCAGCGGGCCGAGCTGAGCGCGCTGTACGGCACGGTGGGCGGCACGGCCCAGGATCTCGCCACGTTCTTGCGGGAGAACCGAGGCAACCTCATCCGGCTGTCCGCCGACAGCCGGCCGACGCTCCGGCTGCTCGCGAAGTACGCGCCCTCGTTCCCCTGCACTCTGCAGACGCTGACCGACTTCGTGCCCGCGATGGACAAGGCGCTCGGCAAGGGCACCCGCGAACCGGGCCTGCACGTCACCGTCGAGGTGGTGCCCTCGCGGGGCAGGTACGTCCCCGGCAGGGACCGGCCGGTCTACCGGGCCGACAGCGGCCCGCGCTGCTACTCCGTCCCGTACCGCGGCGGCTCCGCGTCCGGGCGCGCGGCCCCGCGGGGCGCCGTGCCGGTGACGGGGGCCGTGCCCGTGACCGGGAGCGGCGGTGGGGCCGCGGCGCCCGCCGCCGCGGGCGGGCTCGGCCTGCCGAACTCACCGCAGGAGAACCGGCTCGTCAACGAACTGGTCGCCCCGGCGCTGGCGGCCGCGCCGCAGGACCTGCCGGACTGGAGCAGCGTGCTGGTCGGCCCGATCTACCGCGGCGCGGGGGTGAGGTTGCGATGAAGCGCGAGAGCCTCGCCGGCCCGCTCACCAAGTCGATCATCTTCGTGGTCGTGACCGTGCTGGCCACCGCCGTGCTCGCCATCAGCATCGCCAACACCGGGGTGGGCCGGACGGTCGGCTACCAGGCCCGGTTCTCCGACGTGACCGGGCTGAACCGCGGCGACGGCGTGCGTGTCGCGGGCGTACGGGTCGGCCAGGTAGATGAGATCGGCGTCGTGGACCGGCGGGTCGCCATGGTGCGGTTCTCGGTGCAGGCCGATCGCCGGCTGCCGGCGTCCGTGACCGCGACGATCAAGTACCTCAACCTGGTCGGGCAGCGCTACATCGAGCTCGGCCAGGGCGTCGGACCGGTGGACCGGGCCCTGCGGCCCGGTGACACGATCCCGCTCGAGCGCACCACGCCCGCGCTGGACCTCACCCAGTTGTTCAACGGATTCCAGCCGCTGTTCCAGGCGCTCTCGCCCAAGGACGTCAACCAGCTGGCCGGCGGGATCATCCAGGTCTTCCAGGGCGAGGGCACCACGGTCGACAGCCTGATCACCAGCTTGGGGTCGCTGACCGGCACGCTGGCGACCAAGGACCAGGTGATCGGCCAGGTCATCGACAATCTGAACTCGGTGCTCGACACCGTCAACGCCCGCGACGACCGGCTCGGGCACCTGATCACCACGCTGCAGCGGCTGGTCTCCGGGCTCGCCGCCGACCGCAGGCCCATCGGCGAGGCGATCAGCGCGATGTCCGACCTGACGGGCAGCACCGCCGGCCTGCTGCAGGCCGGGCGGGCGCCGCTGAAGCAGGACATCACCGAGCTGGGCCGGCTCTCGCGCAACCTGGCGAACGACTCCCCGACGGTCGAGGTGTTCCTGCGGAGGCTGCCCGTCAAGATGCAGGCCATCACGCGCCTGGCCTCGTACGGGTCATGGCTCAACTTCTATCTGTGCGAGGCCACGGTCACCGGGGTCGGCACCTCCGACGGAAGCCCGCCGCCCACAGGCATTCCGATCACTGAGCGGAGGTGCGAGCGATGAGGCCGATCCGGGAACGCGAGCCCGTCAGGGTCGGGCTCGCCGGCATCGCGCTCCTCATCGTGATCGCGCTGCTCGCGTACTTCTCCGACGACCTGCCCGTCATCGGCGGCGGCACGACCTACACCGCCGACTTCACCGAGGCGGCCGGGCTCGACCCCGGCAACGAGGTACGGGTCGCCGGGGTGAAGGTCGGCAAGGTCACCGAGGTGGCGCTGGACGGCGCCCACGTCAAGGTGTCCTTCCGGGTGAAGGACACCTGGATCGGCGACGCGAGCACCGCGATGATCGCGATCAAGACGCTGCTCGGGGAGAAGTACCTCGCCGTCGATCCGCTCGGCTCCGCGCGCCAGAACCCCGCGCGCCGGATCCCGATCGGCCGTACGACGTCGCCGTACGACGTCACCGCCGCGTTCAACGGGCTGGCCCGCACCGTCGGGGAACTCGACACCGATCAGCTCGCGCGGAGCCTCCAGACGATCTCGAACACGTTCCGCGACACGCCGCCGGACGTACGCAAGGCCCTCACCGGCCTGTCAGCGCTGTCGAAGACCATCTCCTCGCGCGACGCACAACTCGCCCGGTTGCTGGCGAACACCGAAATGGTCACCGCGAGCCTGTCCGGGCAGAGCGGCCGGTTCGAGGCGCTGCTGAGAGACGGCAACCTGCTGCTGGCGGAGCTGCGGCGGCGCCGGAACGCGATCGGCTCGCTCCTCACCGGGACGCAGGCGCTCGCCACCGAGCTCTCGGGCCTGGTGGCCGACAACAACGCGCGGCTCGGGCCCACGCTGCGCGCGCTGGGCCAGGTCACCACAGTGCTGCGGCGCAACCAGAAGAACCTCGACCGGGCCCTGGCGCTGGCCGGGCCGTACTACCGGCTGGTCGGCAACACGCTCGGCAACGGCCGGTGGTTCGACACCTACCTGTGCGGTCTCGTCCCGAGGTCCTACCTGCCGCCCGGCAGTGGTCCGGACCGCGGGTGCGTGCCGCCGAAGCCCGGAGGCGGCTGATGCCCATGGCCAGGCCCGGCAGGAGGCTCGTCGCGATCGCCGTCGCGGTGGTCCTCGTCCTTGCGACCACGGCGCTGTGGCGGACGCTCCGCGACACGGGCAGCAAGCGGATCACCGCGTACTTCGAGGTGGCGGTGGGCGTGTACGCCGGTTCGGACCTGCGGGTCCTCGGCGTCAAGGTCGGCAGGATCGACGCCGTACGGCCGCAGGGCAGGCAGGTCGAGGTCACCATGACCCTGGACCGCGGGGTCGCCGTGCCCGCCGGCGCGGGCGCCGTGGTGGTGGCGCCCAGCGTCGTCGCCGACCGCTACATCCAGCTCGCTCCGGCCTATACCGGCGGCCCGCGGATCGCCGACGGCGCGGTGATCCCGGCCGGCCGCACCGCCACCCCGGTCGAGCTCGACCAGCTCTACGCCAGCATCAGCAGGCTGACCACCGCGCTCGGCCCGAACGGCGTCAACTCCGGCGGCGCACTGTCGGACGTGCTCGAGACCGGCGCCGCCAACCTGGACGGCAACGGCAGGGCGATGGGCGACATGATCCGCCAGTTCGGCTCGGCCACCCGGACGCTGTCGGGTTCGAGCGACGATCTGTTCGCCACGGTGCGCAACCTGCAGAAGTTCACCACCATGCTGAAGAACAACGACGGGCAGGTGCGGCAGGCCGAGCGGCAGCTCGCCCAGGTCACCGGATTCCTCGCCGACGACCGGCACGACCTCGGCGCGGCGCTGAGGGAACTGTCCCTGGCGCTCGGCGAACTGCAGCGGTTCGTCCAGGGCAACCGCAGCCTGATCAAGGCGAACGTGGACAGGCTCGCGTCGGTCACTCAGGTGCTGGTCGACCAGCGGGCGTCGCTAGCCGAGGCGCTCGACGTCGCGCCGCTTGCCGCAGGCAACGTGCTGAACGCCTACAACCCCGCGAACCAGACGCTGGACGGGCGCGGCGACCTCAACGAGCTGAGCATGGGGCCGCGAGCCTCCTCCTCCGCAGCGCCGCCGCGTGGCCCGGCGGGCTCGCCCTCGCTCGGCGGCCAGGCCTCGGACGGTTCGATCTGCGCGGCGGCCGATGCGGCGGCGACCCGTAAGGCCAGGACCGGTGCGTCCAGGACCGGTTCGGCGAAGTCGGGCACGTCCGGCACCGAGCCGTCCTCGCCGCTGAGTGAGCTGTGCCGCAGGCAGGTGCGGCTCGGGAACCTGGTGCCGATCCCGCCGTCCGAGCTCGGATCCCTGCCACCACTGCCGTTGCCGCCGGTGGGCCCCGTGCACGGGTCCCCCCGCGGCCCGCGGGCGGGGGAGCGGTGATGGTGATGACACGCGGACCGCTGGCGAGGATCACCGGGCTGACCGCCGCGCTGGGCACCGTGTTGGTGACCGCCGCCGGCTGCGGTTCCGGCGGGTTCACCGGCATCCAGGACCTGCCGTTGCCGGGCGGCGCCGACGTGGGCGACCACCCCTACCGGGTGACCGCGCAGTTCGCGAACGTGCTGAACCTCGTGCCCCAGGCGGCGGTCAAGGTCAACGACGTGGCGGTCGGCCGGGTCACCCGGATCTCCCTGCCCCGGCAGGGGTGGACCGCCGACGTCATGATGCTGGTCAACGGCGACGTGCGACTGCCCGCGAACGCGGTCGCGCAGCTGGAGCAGTCCAGCCTGCTCGGTGAAAAGTACGTCCAGCTCGCGGCGCCGGCCTCGGGCACGTCCGCCGGCCGGCTGGCCGAGGGCGCGGTGATCCCGATGTCGCGCACGAACCGCAACCCCGAGGTCGAGGAGGTCCTCGGGGCGCTGTCGCTGTTGCTGAACGGCGGCGGCATCGGCCAGCTGCGCACCATCACCGTCGAGCTCAACAACGCGCTGAGCGGCAACGAGCCGCAGGTCCGTTCGATGCTGTCGCGGGTCGACACGTTGGTGTCGAACCTGGACACCCACAAGAAGGACATCACCGATGCACTCGACGGCCTGAACCGGCTCTCGGCCACGCTGAACGCCCACGAACGGCAGATCGACACGGCGCTGGACGACCTCAGCCCCGGATTGACCGTGCTCGAACAGCAGCGAGGCGCCCTCGTCACGATGCTCCGGTCGCTGAACACGCTGTCCGACGTGGCGGTCGACACGATCGACAAGAGCAAGGAGGACATGGTCGCCGACCTCAAGGCGCTGGCGCCGATCCTGCGGCGGCTGGCCGACGCCGGGCAGACACTGCCGCAGTCGCTCCAGGTCCTGCTCACCTACCCGTTCACCGACGCGGTGCTGGACGCCGTCAAGGGCGACTACCTCAACGTCTATCTGTCCGTCACGGCGACTCCCGGCACGGTCGTCATCCCGCCGCTCATCTCCGGCGGCCCGGCGCCCGCCGGGGCGCGACAGCGGCGGGCCGCGCTGCCGCTGCCGCCGATCGGGGGCGGCACGACCCCGTCGGCCGGGACGCCGTCGTCGGCTCCGCCGTCCTCGGGTTCGTCCCCGCCCACGTCCCCGTCCCCGTCCTCGCCGGGCGGCACGTCGTCGCCGGACAGGTCGCCTCGGCCGGGAGGCGGGGACTGATGCTGACCCTGGGCACGAAGCTGAAGAACCTCGCCTTCCTGGTCCTCGGGGTCGTCGTGATCGCCTATATCGGGAGCAACTACGCCGACCTCGGGCGCTTCTTCGGAATGCGCGGCTACTACGTCGTCAAGCTCGATCTCGGCGAGACCGGCGGCCTGTATCCGGGGGCCGACGTCACCTACCGAGGGGTGTCCGTCGGCCGGGTCGGCGCGCTCGACCTCACCGCGGACGGGGTTCAGGCGCGCCTGCACATCGACGACTCGGCCCCGCGGATCCCGACCTCCGTCCAGGCGGTCGTCGCCAACCTGTCCGCCGTGGGCGAGCAGTACGTCGACCTTCGCCCGGCCACGGGCAGCGGTCCGTTCCTGGCGGACGGCGCGCTCGTCCCGCGCCACGTCACCCAGACCCCGCCCCCGGTGACGCAACTGCTGACCAGCGTCGACGCCCTCGCCGCGTCCGTGCCCCTCGACTCGCTCCGTACGGTGGTGGACGAACTCGGACAGGCCTTCCAGGGGCAGGGGCCCAATCTCCAAGTGCTGCTCGACACCAGCGGCGACCTCACCCGGGCCGCGTCGGACGCCGCGCCCGAGACCACCCGGCTGATCGTCGACGGCCAGACGGTGCTGCGGACGCAGACGGAGATGTCCGAGGCCCTCGTCTCCTTCGGCCGTGACGCGAGGCTGCTGGCCCGCCGGCTCAGGGAGTCGGACCCAGATCTGCGCAGGCTCATCGAGACGGCCCCGCAGGCCGCGCAGCAGGTCACCGGCCTGCTCAGGGACACCGACCCCAGCCTCAGCGTGATGCTGGCGAATCTGCTGACCACCTCGGACGTGGCGCTCACCCGGCAGAACGGGCTGGAGGAACTGCTGGTCCGGCTGCCCGCGGTGGCCGCGGCGGGCTCGACGGCGATCAACTCCAAGGGCGCCAGGTTCGGGATGGCGTTGACCTTCTTCAAACCGCTGCCCTGCACCGCCGGATACCGCGGCACCACCTACCGCAACGGCCTCGACCTGTCGCCCGCCAGGCCGCCGAACACCTCCGCCCGCTGCACGCTGCCGCCCAGCAGCGGTGTGAACGTACGGGGCTCCGCGAATGCGCCCCGAGGCGGCGGGGTGCCCGATCCGGCCCGGCCGGGGTCGCTGGGCCTGACGACGATGGCCGGGTCGTCACTGCCCGGCGCACTGGGCCTGCCGGCGCTGCCCCCGGGCCCGGGCGACATGGGCGGGCTGCTCGGGTTGCCGCGCGGAACCGATACGGGAGCGGAGCGAGAATGACCGAACCGCAGACGACGCCCCGTGCCCGCCGCCGTACAAGACGCCTGGCCTGGGCACTGGTGCTGGTCGCCGCCGGGTTCGCCGCCTGGTCCGGCTGGTCCTACCAGCGGATCGACCAGGACGCCCTGGGCTACGCGCAGGCGCGCGACGAGGCGTTGGAGGACGGGCGCCGGCGGATCACGGAACTGAACAGCATGGACGGCGGCCGGATCGACGAGGGGCTGCGGCGGTGGCTCGACGCCTCCACCGGCCTGTTGCACGATGAGCTGCGCCGCACCGCCGGCGAGAGCAGGCGGCGGCTCCAGAGCTCCGGCACCAGCGCCGAGGGCACCGTCACCGACGCCGCCGTCACGGCACTGGACACCCGGGCCGGGACCGCTCAGATCATCGCCTCGGTACAGGTCAAGGTGACTCCTCGCAGCGGTGCGCCCAGCACCGAGCGCAGGCGCTACGAAGCCGGGATGGTCCGCACCTCGGCGGGCTGGAAACTCCGATCGCTCACAGCGGTCCCGGTCAGGGGGGCCTGACCATGAGTACCGAGAGGAGGTCGCCGGGCAGCGATGACGCGCGGACCGGGGACCGCTCGGCGGGCACCGCCACCGCGACGGACCGGTCAGCGGATGCGGACGCCACGGCCGGCGTGGCCGGGCCCGCACCGGAGACCACGCCCTCCACAGGCGGTACGGAGCCCGCGCCCGCGCGCCCGGACGAGCGCCGAGCCGCCGGCCGGTCGCGCCGGGTGCGCGCACCGCTCGTGTCGGCCCTCGCGCTCACGCTTCTCGGCGCGGCCGGGACGGTCCGTGCGGAACAGTTGCGCGACAGCCCCGCGGCCGCCAACCGGGCACTGGTCGACACCGACGCGACGGCGCGCGTCGCCGGTGACGTCGGCGACGCGCTGACCAAGATCTTCACGTACTCGCACGAGAACACGGCGGCGACCGAACGAGCCGCGCGAGATCTGCTCGCGGGCAGCGCCTCGAGCCAGTACGCCGCACTGTTCTCGCAGGTGAAGCGGCAGGCGCCGGACCAGCGTCTGACCGTGACGACCAGTGTGGCCCGGGTCGGGGTCACGCGGCTGTCCGGCGACACGGCACGGCTCCTGGTGTTCCTGGACCAGCGGATCATCCGGGGCGGCCAGGACGGCCGAGGCAGCAGGGGCGGCGGCGGCGTCGCGGCGGCCCAGCTGTCGGTGACCGCCCGGCTCCAGGACGGCCATTGGCGCATCGTCGACATCCGAGCCAGTTGATCCATGTCTTCGTACGGTATGAGGTGAGACAGATGGCAGCCGCGCGGACGAGGCCCGGCGACGAGGTCGCCAAGGACCAGGTCGCCGAGGACCAGGTCGCCGAGGAGGTGACCAATGACCCGGTCGCCCAGCACGAGACCGCCGAGCACGGGACCGCCGAGCACGAGACCGCCGAGGACGCGCCCGTCCCGGCGGCCGACGAGGACGGCGCGGGCGACGCCGCCCGCGCCGCCCGCGGCGGCCGGGGCCGGCGGTGGCGTCCCGCCGGCGGCTCTGATCCGCTGTTCGCGGTCGCGCTGGTCACGGCCGTCATCGCGGCGAGCTGCGCGGGCTGGTTCGGCCTGTCGTGGTATCGCGCGGCGTACGACGACTCGCTGCGCTACTCCCAGAGCCGCGACGAGGTGCTGCGCGCCGGCGAGCAGGCCGTACAGAATCTCAACACGCTGGACTACCGCGATGTCGACCGCGGCCTGAACACCTGGCAGGAGTCCTCCGCCGGTGAGCTCCATCAGCAGATCACGCAGGGCCGGGAGCAGTTCGAGCAACAGGTACGGCAGGCCAAGACGATCAGCACCGCCAGGGTCCTGGAGGGCGCGGTCACCGAGCTCGACGACCGCGCGGGAAAAGCGGGCATCATCATCGCCGTGCAGATCACGGTGACTCCGCCGACCGGCGCTCCCACCACCAAGCAGAGCCGCCTGCTGGGGCAGCTCACCCGGACCTCCACGGGCTGGAAACTGACCGCGCTGGGGCAGGCGCCGATCGGCGGTGCCGCCTCGGATCCCGGCCCTGCGGAGGGACCGGCCGACGAACCGGCCGACGGTCCCGGCAACGAACCGAAGACCGGGCCGACCCCGCGATCCTGAACCGAAGGGAGGCCTCCCATGCCTTCGCCCCACCAGCTGTCCCGCCGACGTCGGCGTATTGCGGCCGCCGAGCCGGCCGGCCGGCCGGCAACGGTGCGTCCGGACGGTGCCGAG
>NZ_JABVEB010000143.1 GCF_014323665.1 Actinomadura sp. HBU206391
CGGCTCGCGGCCCGCGCTGGTGCCCGCGACGGGCGGTGTGTCCGCCGGTCTGGGCCGGATCGCCGCCGCGATCATGGAATGTGCGGCGGACGGCTCGTGGGAGCGGCTCAAGGCATGTCAGGAGGACACCTGCCGATGGGCGTTCATGGACACCTCCAAGAACCGATCCCGGGCATGGTGCTCGATGCGGGTGTGCGGCAACCGCACCAAGACCCGCGCCTACCGTGCCCGCAGGCGCGCCGGCTCCGAGGGCGACCTCTAACCTGGGGTCGACCCCGACGAGAGGACCCCTGACGAGATGGCCGACGTGGGCGTACGTCCTGCCCGCCGCGAGGACGCCGACGCGATCGCACGCGTCCAGGTGCGGGCGTGGCTCGCGAGCTACCAGGAGATCGTGCCGACGGCGGCGCTGGCGGAGCTGACCGGCCCGCAGGCGATGGAGACGTGGCGGGAGCGATGGGCCGAGGCCGTCACCGCACCGCCGAGCCCGCGCCACCGGCTGCTGGTCGCGGTCGAGGAGGACGTGGTGACGGGCTTCGCCGCACACGCCCCCGCCGAGGATCCCGACCACGACCCCGCGACCTCCGCCGAACTCGTGACCCTGCTCGTCGACCCCGATCACGGCCGGGCCGGGCACGGCAGCCGCCTGCTGGCCGCCACGGTCGACCTGCTGCGCGAGGACGACTTCACCATCCTGCTGACCTGGGTCTTCGAGGCCGACGAACCCTTGCGCGGGTTCTTCGTCTCGGCCGGCTGGGCCCCTGACGGCGCACTGCGCACTCTCGACATGGGCGCCCCGGTGAACATGATCCGTATGCACACCGACATCTCGCCGGGGTGACATGACGGGCCGGTGAGGGGCGTCAGTGACCCACCGTTATGTTTGAGCTCTACCCACCGAGGGTTCCGCACGCTGCTGCCAGGATGTCCATGTCTTCCCCTTCCACCGCCTTCCCGCCCTACGCGGCCGACTCCGGCACCAGACGCGGACGCTGGCTCGGCACGGTGATCATGAGCCTCGGCGTGTCTCTGATCGTCGTCGACGCGACCATCGTCAACGTCCTGATCCCGGGCATCGTGGCCGAACTACGTCTCGACACCACCGACGCGGAGTGGATCACCTCGGTCTACTCGCTGGTGTTCGCCGCGCTGCTCATCCCGTTCGGCCGGGCCGGGGACCTGTTCGGGCGACGGCGGATGTTCATCCTCGGCACAGTGATCTTCATGCTCGCCAGCCTGTTCATCGCCTCGGCGGGCTCGGCGACGGCACTGATCGGGGCGCGGGCGCTCCAGGGTCTCGGCGCTTCCATGATCATGCCTGCCACGCTCTCGACCGTGAACTCGATGTTCACCGGACGGGACCGCGCGGTCGCCTTCGGCATCTGGGGTTCCCTCATCAGCGGCATGGCGGCGCTCGGGCCGCTGCTCGGCGGCGGGCTGGCGAACTCGTTCGGCTGGCGCTGGGCTTTCGCGGTCAACCTGCCGATCGGCCTGCTGCTCGTGATCGGCGCGCTGAGGTTCGTACCCGAGACCCGGGTCGCCTCCGCAGTGCGGGGCGTCGACTGGACGGGCGGGGTGCTCGCGGCGCTCGGCCTCGGCGCGCTGGCGTGCGGGTTGATCGAGGGCCAGTCGTACGGCTGGTGGCTCTCGACCCGGCCCTTCGCCATGGGACCGCTGGACTGGCCGCCGGGCGGCCTGTCGCCGATTCCCGTCGTGCTGGCCCTGGGCGTGGTCCTGATCTCGGCTCTGGTCGTCGTTGAAAGGATCCGGGCCCGTGCCGGGCGCCCGGTCATGCTCGATCTCGAGCTGTTCCGCATTTCCGGCTTCCGCTGGGGCAACGCCGTCTCGGCCCTCATCAGCTCCGGTGAGCTCGGGCTGCTGTTCGTACTACCGCTGTTCCTGCTGAACGTGCATGACGACTCCCCGCTGCAGATCAGCGTGGCGATCGTCCCGCTCGCCGTGGGCGCGCTGCTCGCCGGTCCCTTCGCCGGGCGGCTGTCGCACCGCTACGGCCCTCCGCGCGTCGTGCGGATCGGCGTGGCGCTGGAGGTCGCCGCGGTGCTGGCGATCGCCGTCACCCTCGACGCCGGCACGACCGGGCTGCGGCTCGCGCCCTGGATGCTGGCGTACGGCATCGGGCTGGGGCTGACGTCGGCACAGCTGACCAACGTCTCGCTGGCCGACGTTCCGACCGCCCAGTCCGGTCAGGCCTCCGGCACCCAGTCCACCGCCCGGCAGATCGGCTCGGCGCTGGGCATCGCGATCATCGGCACGGTGTTCGCCACCAGCCTGAGCCACACGATGCTCGACCGCCTGCAGGACACCCCCGTACCGCAGGAGCAGCGCGCGGCACTCGCCCAGCAGCTGCGCAGCAGCGCGGGGACCTCCGCCCGTGACCTGCGGCACCGGCCCGGCGCGTCGGCTCCGGAGAATGCGCCGGCCGCGCGGGCGGCGGCCGAGAGCCTGGCCGTCGCCACCCGGCGCGGTGCCCTCGCGACGGCTGCCATTCTGGGCTTGGGGCTGCTGATGACGCTGCGGCTCGGCCGGTCCGGTGTGAGCACCGAGAAGCGGCATCCGCAAGAATCCTCGCCATGACCCTGTCTCGGAACGGAAGGTAACCGGTGGCAAGCCTCGCACAGTGGATCGCCGGGTCCCGGCCTCGCACCCTGCCCGCGTCCATCGTGCCGGTGCTCGTCGGCACCGGTGTCGCGCTCGGGAACGACGGAGCCGTCTGGTGGCGGGCCGTGGTGGCCGCGTTCGTGGCCCTCGTTCTGCAGATCGGTGTCAACTTCGCCAACGACTACAGCGACGGAGTTCGCGGCACCGACGAGGACCGGGTCGGCCCGCTGCGGTTGGTCGGCTCCGGCGTCGCCGCGCCGAGGCACGTGCTGGCCGCCGCCCTCGGCTGTTTCCTCGCCGCCGCCGTGGCCGGGCTGGCGCTCGCCGCCGTCACGACCTGGTGGCTGCTACTCGTCGGGGCGGCCGCGATCCTGGCGGCGTGGTTCTACACCGGCGGCTCGCGGCCGTACGGCTACCGAGCTCTGGGTGAGATCTCGGTCTTCGTGTTCTTCGGCCTTGTGGCGGTCGTCGGCACCGCCTACGTGCAGCTCGAGGGTGTGCCCTGGGAGACCTGGGTGGCGGCGGTGCCCATCGGACTGCTCGCCTGCGGGCTGCTGGTCGCCAACAACCTCAGGGACATTCCCACCGACGAGCTCGCGGGCAAGCGGACCCTGGCCGTCCTGCTGGGCGACCAGCGGACGCGGCTGCTCTACGCGGCCTGTACCGCCCTCCCGTTCACGATCGTCCTCGCCCTGGCCGCGCCGCACCCATGGGTCCTCGTCGCGCTGCTGGCCGCCCCGTTGTCGGTCCCGCCCACGCAGCGGGTGCTGGGCGGCGCCAAGGGCCCCGAACTGATCGCCGTACTCGGCGAGACCGGCCGGCTGCAGATCGCCTTCGGCGCCCTTCTCGCCCTCGGCCTGGCCCTCTGACACGAGTCCGGGCGACCTCCGCTACGTGCCCGGGCAATCCATGACGCGGGTCTTCATCTCGGTCGAGCCGTCGACGTCGTAGTCCTGCGCCAGCCCGGTCTCGTGCAGTCGCCCCTGCTGCTCGTCGCGGATCTTGAACGGCCCGATGTCCACCTTCCCGTCGTCGCCGGCCTTCTTGTTCCAGTCGTATCCGTCGTGTACGTGAACGCGATAGTGCATGGTGAGCGTCGGGCCCGCCCCTGGCCGGCCGGAGGGCACGGCGGTGATGTAACCGGAGGCGCTGTGATAGATACCGCCCAGCGCGTAATACCAATCCTCGCTGTCATTCTTCTCGATGTAGAACAGCTCCCAGCGCCCCTGGAATGACTTGTTGAAAGGCCTGCCGCCGTTCGCCGCGAAGGCCTCCGAGAACTCCCTACAGTAATCAGCGTCTATGGTCGGCAGATAATAGCCGTCCACCATGGTGGCAAAGTCCCTCATGTCATCCATCAGCTCGTCCGGGTCCACCTTCACCGGCTTACCGGTGCCGTCGAGATAGTGGCGCATGTAGGCGGCGGCGTGCGGTAGGCCTTTCAACTTGGCGCCCCCCACAAGTGCATAGAGCGCCTCCTCGTACGCGCGATCCTTGGCGTTGGGGGAAATGCTCCGGTACTTCCCCGAACCGCTGCGCGGCGGCACCGGAAGGTGCCCGGGGTCGACGCCCTCGACACCCTGCCGCATCGGACCCATGATCGTGAAGTTCTCGGCGGCACTCGGCGACCTGCAGGAGTCCGGATACTCGTCCTTGGCGCGCCGATCGTTGGCGATGCCGCGCCCATCGCAGTCGGCCGCCGGACTCGCGCCGGGCGCCTGCCTCAGCACACCGCCCATGAGCCCCGGTGGAACCGGCCGCACGCTCCCCGGGCCGAGGTCCGTCGACCGGGCTCGCGGCCTGTTCGCGGTCCGGCCGGCGGCACAGTCGGCGCCGTGGGCGACTCGGCACACCGCCTTGTCCACGTTGCGCCCCACCGCTCCGGCGATGCCACTGCCACCGATCCCGGCGGCCACCCCCGCGATGAGAAGGATCACCGCCAGGTGCGAGATCGCACCCTCACCCGCATCGCCGCTCACGGCCCTCGTCGTCGACACTCTCACGTGGGCAGTCTCTCGGGCACGAGGGTGCCCGTCACAGGGCCTGGAGACCCTCACCCGGGCCCAGGACGGAAGCGGCGTCGCCTGATGGTCAGACCGTTTCCGGGGTCGCTCGGGGCTCCCCCGATCCCACCGCGCCTCTGGCACGTCCGCCGAGTTCGCCCCTCGGCGCCCTCCCACCGTGATGAAACTGTGATCTTCGCCCTCTGGCCAGCGACTTTACCTGGAAGTAACTTACTCGCAGGTAATCAGCGGTGTGACCCAGAGCACACAGGCGCGCGCTGCTTCACCCCCTTCTCCCCCCAGGAGGGACCATGCCTCGCGTCCGAAGACTCCGCTCTCTCCCCCTCGCCGTCGCCGCAATCCTGATCTCCGGTCTCCTGCTCGTGTTCGCCGCCCCCGCCCACGCCGACGCGATCGCCGACGCCAAGGCCCTGGCCGCCCCGGGCGTGCCGGGTGCCAACAACTGGTCCTGCAGACCCGGCGCCGCCCACCCACGCCCGGTGGTGCTCGTGCACGGCACGTTCGCCAACGGGTCCGTCAACTGGCCCGTGGCGGCCCCCGCCTTCGCCGGACGCGGTTACTGTGTCTTCGCCCTGACCTACGGCGCGGTGCCCGGCGTCCCGGTCCTGCGCGCCATCGCACCCGTGCCCGACTCGGCCGCGCAACTGGCCACGTTCGTCCGGGGCGTCCTCACCGCCACCGGTGCCTCCGAGGTCGACATCGTCGGCCACTCGCAGGGCGGCATGATGCCCCGCTACTACCTGAAGTTCCTCGGCGGCGCCGCAAAGGTGCACACCCTCGTCGGCCTCGCCCCGTCCAACCACGGCACCACGCTCAGCGGTCTCGCGACGCTCGCCGCGGCCTGGCCCGGCGCGCTCGGCATCGTCGCGACCGCCTGCCCCTCCTGCGCCGACCAGGTCGTCGGGTCGCCGCTGCTCACCAGGCTCAACGCGAGCGGCGACACGGTGGCGGGCGTCGACTACACGGTCATCGCCACCAGGTACGACGGGATCGTCACCCCGTACCGCTCGCAGTTCCTCAGCGGACCGAACGTGCGCAACGTGACCCTGCAGGATCTCTGCGCGGTCGACTTCTCCGAGCACGCCCTCATCGCATTCGACCGGATAGCGCTGCACGAGGTGCTCAACGCCCTCGATCCGGCGAACGCCACCCCGACGAACTGCTTCTCTCACGTCTAGCCGAAGTGATCAAGGATCGCATCACTTCGCGCCACCGCGATCCTTGATCATCTCATCGTCGCAGCGCGTCAGTGGGACGATCGGCGACGGCGTCTCGCGGTGCCGAAGACGCCGCGGGTGATCTCCCTGCCGAGGGTGCTCGCCATCGAGCGGGCGAACGACCTCACCGCCTGCGAGCCGAGCACCTGCCCGATGACATCCGGCTCAGGACGGGGCGCGGTGCGCGGACGCCGGCGCGGCTCGGCGGTGGCCGGCTCGGGAGCGGCCTCGGCGGCGGCCTGGCCCACCCTGGCAGTGAGCATCTCGTACGCCGACTCCCGGTCGACCGGCTGGGCGTATTTCGCGTGCAGCGGCGACGACTCGACCGTCCGCCGCACCAACGCCGGGTCAGAGGGGGCCATCAGGCTCTGCGGGCACTGCAACCGTGTCCACGCGACCGGCGTCGGCACGCCCTTGTCGGATAGGACGGTCACCACCGCCTCGCCGATGCCGAGCCGGGTGAGCACCTCTTCTAGGTGGTAACACGACTTCGGGAACGTCGAGACCGTGGCCTTCAACGCCTTGGCGTCGTCCGGCGTGAACGCCCGCAGTGCGTGCTGCACCCGGCTGCCGAGCTGGGCGAGCACGTCCGCGGGCACGTCCTTCGGCGTCTGGGTGACGAAGAAGACGCCCACTCCCTTCGACCGGATGAGCCGCACGGTCTGTGTGATCGACTGCAGGAACGTCTTCGACGCGCCGGTGAAGAGCAGATGGGCCTCGTCGAAGAAGAACACGAGCCTGGGCTTGTCCGGATCACCGACCTCGGGCAGGTCCTCGAACAGCTCGGCCAGCAACCACATGAGAAACGTCGAGAACATGTGCGGGCGGTCCTGCAGCGAGGGCAGTTCCAGGCACGAGATGACCCCACGGCCGTCCGGAGCCTTGCGCAGCAGGTCGGCGGGGTCGAACGCGGGCTCACCGAAGAACCTGTCGGCACCCTGCCCTTCGAGGGCCAGCAGGCCGCGCAGCAGGACTCCCGCCGTCTGCTTCGACAACCCGCCCAGCGCGGCGAGCGCCTCCTTGCCCTGGTCGCCGGTCAGGTGCTCGATGACCGCGCGAAGGTCCTTCAGGTCGAGCAGCGGCAGACCGTTCCTGTCGGCGAACATGAAGACCAGGCCGAGCGAGGATTCCTGGGTGGCGTTCAGCTCGAGCACCTTGGCGAGCAGTGTGGGGCCGAACGAGGTGATGGTCGCGCGCACCGGGATTCCCGTTCCCTCTCCGCCGAGGGCGTAGAACTCGACCGGGTAGGCGGTCGGCCGCCACGTCTGGCCGATCGCCGACGTGCGGCCGGCGATCCTGTCTGCCGGCTCCCCCGCCGTGGCGAGACCGGAGAGGTCGCCCTTGACGTCGGCCAGGAACACCGGCACTCCCTGCGCCGACACCTGCTCGGCCATGCTCTGGAGGGTCTTGGTCTTTCCGGTGCCGGTGGCGCCCGCTACAAGCCCATGCCGGTTGAGCATGCCGAGCGGAACGCGGATCTGGGCGGCCGCCACAGGTTCGCCGTCCACGACGAGGGCACCGAAATCCATCGTCGGCCCATCGAACGTGTAACCGGCTGCGACACTGGAGACGATGTTGCCCGTTGCGGCCATGAGGCTCCCCCGATCACTCTGACCAGGACATTCCCCAGCCTTTCGGGCTTACGCCTCACCTTCCCTCGGATCCCGCGCCACCGGCCGGAAGGCGTGACGCGGACGCGCCATTCCCGTCCATCACGGCACCACGCCGGCTACGTCGTCAGCGACCAGTCGATCTCGGCCAGACCGACGTCGGTGAGAGCCTTGTTGACGGCGCCGAACGGGCGGGTGCCGAAGAACTTCTTGGCACTCAGCGGGCTCGGGTGAGCGGACTCGATCACCACGTGCTGCGGTGCTGTCACGAGTCTCGCCTTCTTGCGCGCGTAGGCGCCCCAGAGCACGAACACCACCCGGCTGTCCTTGGCGTTGAGGGCCTCGATCGCGGTGTCGGTGAACTCCTCCCAGCCCTTTCCGGCATGTGAGCCCGCCTCGCCCTCACGGACGGTCAGCACCGCGTTGAGCAGCAGTACCCCCTGGTCGGCCCATGGCGTCAGGTCGCCGCTGGACGACACGGGCACGCCGAGATCCGATTCGAGTTCCTTGTAGATGTTGCGCAGCGACGGCGGCTTGCGCACGCCGTCGCGGACGCTGAAGCTCAGCCCGTGCGCCTGACCGGCCCCGTGGTAGGGGTCCTGGCCGAGAATCAGCACCCGGGCGTCGTCGTAGGAGCAGTGCCGGAAGGCGTTGAACAGATCCGCGCGGGGCGGGAACACGGTCTGCGTGTCGTACTCTCCCGCGACGAAGGCGCCGAGCGTCGCGACCGCGAGCGGGTCGAGCAGCGGGTCGAGGCGTGCGCGCCAGTCGTCCGGCAGCAACTCCAGCAGATCGAGGGACATCTCCAGGCCTCCGCGGCGGTGTTCGATGGGGTTCGGTGGGGTTCGGTAGGAATCGCATGCGTACGTGCTGAACAGCACGCACCATAGTGCCCGCCTCCGACAGACCGTGCGGGCAATCGCAAGATCACCACGGCGGGAGGTCGGCCCGGAGTCCCGTGCCTGCGGCTCCGGCCCCACCACGCCACCACTCTCGCGGCCCTGCCGAAGAGCGCTCGCGATTACCCAGACAAATGCGATGATGAATGGCCATATTATCTGGCATATGCCTACTTATTCTGTCGGGAGGGTCGCACAGTTGCTCGGGGTCAGTCCCGACACCGTGCGGCGCTGGGCGGACGCGGGGCGCCTCCCGACTCGCCGTGACGAGCAGGACCACCGCGTCGTCGACGGTCGTGATCTGGCCGCCTTCGCGGTGCGTCTCGGCCAGGATGCCGCCGGCCCCGAGACACCGCACCTCACCTCGGCCCGCAACACCTTCCCCGGCATCGTCACCCGGGTGGTCAAGGACGGGATCATCGCGCAGGTGGAGATCCAGGCGGGACCGCACAGAGTGGTCTCGCTGCTCACCTCCGAGGCCGTGGACGAACTCGGCCTCTCCGAAGGCGTCGAGGCGGTGGCGCGGGTGAAGTCCACCAACGTCACCGTGGACCTGCCTTGAGACTTCCGGCGGCCGTCCTTCCTGCCGTGCTGGCCGTCGTGACCGTCGTGACGGGCTGCGGCGGCTCCTCGGGTCCCACGACCCTCACCGTGCTGGCGGCCTCGTCGCTGACCGACGCCTTCCCCGAGCTCGGCCGGGCTTACCAGGCGTCCCACAAGAACGTGCGGATCCGCTTCTCCTTCGCGGGCTCGCAGGAACTCGCGACGAGGGTGAAGGATGGCGGCGGCGCCGCCGACGCCCCTGCCGACGTCATCGCCACCGCGGACGCCCCCACCATGGACACGGTGGCGAAGTACGTCGACCGGTCGAGTCGGCGGGTGATCGCCTACAACTCCCTCACGATCGCCGTCGCCCCGGGCAACCCGCGCCGGATCCGAGGACCGGCCGACCTGAGCCGGCCGCGGCTGCGCGTCGTGCTGGCCGCGGCGAACGTGCCCGCGGGCCGCTACTCGGGGCAGGTCCTCGCCAAGGCGGGCGTCACCGTGCGGCCCGCGTCCGAGGAGATCGACGTCCGATCCGTGCTCACGCGGGTGCGGACCGGCGAGGCCGACGCGGGCATCGTCTACATCACCGACCTGAGATCGGCCGGCCGGGCCGCGAGCAGCGTGCCGATTCCGGCCGCGCACAACGTCAGGGCGAGCTATCCGGCGGCGGTCATCGACGACGGCGACCACAAGGAGGCCTCGACCGCCTTCGTGACCTGGCTCGGCTCCGCCGCCGCCAAGGCCGTGCTCGGCGAACACGGGTTCATCACCCCGTGACCGGTCTCGCCGCCCGGCGTGAACGCGCCGGTCGGCGATCGGCTGAGCGGCTAGGCCACGGAGGTCGCCGTCGCGTCGCGGCCGCCGGCATCGCAGGCCGATAGACCGTCCCCAACCTGGCCCACGTCATGGCGGTGCGTCACCGGCGAACCATGCCAAAGATATGAGCGGCAAGCGATAAGTCCTCTCCATTGGTTAATAGAGCCATTTGTCCTGTGATCGACCATGGCTGACTCACCACACATGGTGCTGTCACACGAGTGGTCAGGAGGACTCATGGCCCACCCCCCGCTGTCCAGACTCTCGACGTGGATGCGCCGAGGCGTCGCCATCGGCGCCACCGCTGCGCTGGCCCTCATGTGGGCGGGACCCGCCCAGGCGGCGGACGGCACCATCCGCTCCGCCGACGGCGCCGAGTTCGTGCCGGGAAGCTTCATCGTCGTCCTCAAGGACGGCTCGGCCTCCCGTTCCGCGGTCGGCTCGAACGCGCGGTCGCTCACGGCTCGCCATGGCGGCGCCGTCACCCAGACGTTCGGCTCGGCGCTCCGCGGCTTCGCGGTCACGTCCACCGATGCACAGGCTCGCCGGCTCGCCGGTGACACCCGGGTGGCGTTCGTACAGCGCAACCTCATCCACCGGGCCACCGCCACCCAGCCCAACCCGCCGTCATGGGGCCTGGACCGCATCGACCAGCGCAACCTGCCGCTGAACCAGGCCTACGACTACGCGACCACCGCCGCCGGCGTCCGGGCCTATGTGATCGACACCGGCATCCGGACCACCCACTCCGACTTCGGCGGCCGGGCGTCCATCGGCTACGACGCCGTCGGTGACGGTCAGAACGGGCAGGACTGCAACGGCCACGGCACGCACGTCGCCGGCACGGTCGGCGGCACCGGCTTCGGCGTCGCCAAGGGAGTCGACCTCGTCGGGGTGCGCGTGCTCAACTGCCAGGGCTCCGGCACGACGGCCCAGGTCGCCGCGGGCATCGACTGGGTCACCGCCAACGCGCAGAAGCCGGCCGTCGCGAACATGAGCCTCGGCGGTGGGGCCGACACCGCGCTCGACAACGCCGTCGTACGGTCCATCGGCTCCGGCGTCTCGTACGCCATCGCCGCCGGCAACGGGTTCCTCGGGCTGTTCCCCCAGAACGCCTGCAGCACCTCCCCCGCGCGGGTCCCCGCCGCCATCACCGTCTCGGTGACCAACAACACCGACACCAAGGCGTCGTGGGGCAACTACGGCACCTGTGTCGACCTTTTCGCCCCCGGTATCAACATCACCTCGGCGTGGAACACCAATGACACCGCGACCAACACGATCAGCGGCACGTCGATGTCCACCCCGCATGTCGCCGGAGCCGCCGCCCTGTATCTCGCCGGGCATCCGAACGCGACCCCCCAGGAGGTCCGCGACGCCATCGTGAACAACGCCACCAACGGCGTCGTCAAGAGCCCCGGCAGCGGGTCACCCAACAAGCTGCTCTACACCTCTGGACTCTGATCCCGGTCGGTGCGGCCCGGTCACCGATGCCCGGTGGCCGGGCCCGCACCGCCTCTCGCCGGTGATCAGCGCCGCACACGACCGCGTACGGCGAGCAGCGCGAGCCCGAAGAGGACCGGCCCCGTGAAGCGCAGGACCAGTTCGGTCCACTCGCCCGCAGGGGTCAGGTCCTGTTCGGGACCGCGCAGGAGCGAGGTCGCGGCGCGCAGGCTGAAACGCACCGAATCGGAGTAGGTCATCTGCGCGTCCGGAGGGTAACCCCAGACGGCGAACGCCGCTGCGGCCAGCGCGATGACGACGCCCATCGCGGCGAACGCCCGTGAGGCGCGCAGCCCGTAGCCCGAGACCATCCAGTACAGCCACAGCAGCAGATGCTCTCCCCGCGCAGCGAGCCAGCCCGGCCACCAGCGGTCCCTGCGCCGGCTCCGTGCCAGCAGGAACTGCCCCAGCCTGCGCATCTCCATCTCACCGTAGTAGAAGTCGCCCGCACCGATCTCGTCCTTGGCCTCGACGCACCCCCTCCGCAGAGCGCGGTAGACCTGCTCCACCTCGGCGGCGCTCTCGGGGGCCGCCACCGGCGCGGGACCGGCGGGCGGCTCCCAGCGACGGCGACCCAGCCGGGGCGCCGATGCCCACGTCCCCCGCAGGAGATGCTCGTCCCAGACGATGGATCGGCGCGCCGTGAAGACGCGCGGTGGCGCGATGTCGAAGGTGCTGTACCCCTCGATGCGCATCCGGTCGAGATTGTGCACGCCGGCCAGCCTGCATCGCCAGAGCCTCGCGTACGAGACGGTGAGCACACCGGCGTCGGTGCCGGTGAGCGACATGATCTCGGGCCAGTGGTCGCGGTCGTCAGGGTCCTGGGTCCCGATGAACGAGGCGCCGCCCAGCTCGGCGTCGGTGAAGTGCACCCGTGCGCCGTGCGCGAGGAGCCGGACACCGGACAGATAACGCGTGCGTTCACAGTTCACCTCCCCGGTCCGGACATCGATCCGCACCCGCCGATGGAAACTCGCGTGGGTGAGGTCGACGGATCCCGCGGTGAACGGGCCGAGGACACTGGCGTTCTCGAAGGTCGCCCGATGGAGCATCAGTCGACCTTCCACGACGGCGTCCTCGAGCAGCGGGCCGTCCGCGAAGGCCGCGCCGTTGAAGTGCGCCGTGCCTTCGACTCGCACGCCGCGGAGGTTGGCGAACGCGACGGTGGCCTGGTAGAAATCCGCGTCGGCCGCGAAACGCGCGCCGGTGAAAAAGACCCGCCCCTCGAACACCGCGCCGGCGAAGTCCGCCTTCCCGTGGAACACGGCACCGGCGAAGTCCGCCCTGCCGTGGAACACGGCACCGGCGAAATCGGCCTTGTCGTGGAACACGGCACCGGCGAAATCCGCCGTGCCCGTGAAGACACAGCCGGAGAAGTCGGCCTGCCCCTCGAAGACCCGCTCGCGGAAGTCCGCGTCGGGAATGGTGTCGCCCGCGCGGACGACATCACTGACGAACCTGCGATCTTCAGAGGGCACTCGGGAACGCTAGAGCGCCGCGTCGCCACGGGCAAGGGCGCGGGCGCAGATCGGCTTTCCGGGCCGGACATCCCGGTCGGCTCACCTCGCAACTCCACGGCCGGATGAGCCGTTCTCGGTACGCTGGGGACGTACCAGCCCTACGACGACCGGAGCTGATCGTGAGGGAGGAGTCACAGCCTGTGAGCATCGCCGCAGTCGCCCATCACCACCACGCGCTGCCGGACACGCCGCACAAGAGGCCGCTCATCTGCTGCCGCACCAGGCCGGGCTGGTCATGGAGGTCACTTCACGGTGGAACGCCGGAGACGACCGGCAGCCGTCGCTCAGACGCTCGGCGGCGACCAAGTGGAACGGCTACGCGCAGGTCGAGATCCCGTACTACCTTCTGGTCGACCGCGACCCCATGCGGGCGCAGGTCATCCTCTACGCCAATCCGGACCGAGCCGCCGGCGCCTACGCGCATCTCCAGTCATGGGAGTTCGGCGAGACGGTGCGGCTGCCGGAGCCGTTCGGCGTCGTGATCGCAACCGACGACTGGGAGCCCTGGCGGTGACCGGCCGCTCGGCCGTACCCGCCTAGTCCAAGCCGAGCAGGGGCTCGATGCCGACGGTCAGCCGGTCCGGCAGCCCCGCCACACTGCGCACGCCGAGCAGCACACCCGGCATGAACGACTCCCGGTTCATCGAGTCGTGCCGGATGGTGAGCGTCTCACCGTGCCCGCCGAGCAGCACCTCCTGGTGAGCGATCAGCCCCGACAGCCGAACGGCGTGCACCCGCACCCCGCCGACGTCGGCGCCCCGGGCGCCGGCCAGTTCGGACGTCGTGGCGTCGGGTGAGGGCGCCGTACCCGCCTTGCCACGCGCCTCGGCGACGAGTTCGGCGGTGCGGAAGGCGGTGCCGCTCGGCGCGTCGGCCTTGTTCGGGTGGTGCAGCTCGACGATCTCGACCGAGTCGAAGAAGGGCGCTGCCTTCTGTGCGAAGTGCATCATCAGCACCGCGCCGATCCCGAAGTTCGCCCCGATGAGCACGTTGCCGCCCTCATGTGCGGCCAGCCGCTCGCGTACGGCGTCGAGCCGCTCCGGGCCGAAGCCCGAGGTGCCCACGACCGTGTGCAGCCCCTGCTCGACGCACCAGCGCAGATTGTCCATGACCACGTCAGGGTGGGTGAAATCGACCACGGCGTCGGCCGAGGCCAGCGGTGCGCGGTCGTCCCCGGCGTCGACACCGGCGACGAGTTCCATGTCCTCGGCGGCCTCGACCGCACGGCAGACCTCGGCGCCCATCCGCCCCTTGGCGCCCAGCACCCCGACCTTGATCACTATCGCGTCCTTCCTCACGGC
>NZ_JABVEB010000144.1 GCF_014323665.1 Actinomadura sp. HBU206391
AGCGCCTCTGTACGGCCGACGAGGCGGGCGGGGCACTCCTGCTCCGCGCCGGGACGCCCCAGGTAGATCGCGTGCCGGTCGAACCGGACGCAGCGGTCCGGCTCCTGATCGAGCCGGTAGACCGGCCATCCGGCCGGCACGGCCAGCCGCAGACCGCCGTACCGGACCGTCTTCGTGCCGGCATGCGCACCGCCCGAACCCGCGACCGGACCCGCGCTGAGGCCCGTGCTCGGGTCTGAGCCCGGCAGGAGCGGCGGGGCGGGCGGGGAGCCACCGGGCACCGCGAGCACGGCGGCCATCATCCAGAGGGTTGCGGTCAGTGCGACGGCACGGCGCATCATCAACCCCCCGGGACCCGTGATGTCGCCTTGATCGCCGGGTGGGCGAGGGCTCAAACGATCCGGCCGGTGTCCCGCAAAGATCTTTCCTCGCGGGATGCGGTCGGTTGACCCGCGCCTGGCCGAGGCGGGCGACCGCGGGGAGGGCCGGGCGGCCGCACTCAGCTCGGCTCGGCCACCACGATCTCGTACGCGCCGGGCTCGTCGATGGCGAGCACCGACAGAGGGATGAAGGTCATCCGCACGTCATAGGCCCCGAGCCCCCTGCGGTAGAACCCGGCGCCGTCCCATTCGGTGACGAGGGCCCACAGCGTCGGATCGTCGACGGTGCGGCCGAGCCGGCCGGTCCGGTAGCCGGAACACGCCGCCAGCGCCCGCAGCACGGCGCTCGCCTGATCGGTGAAGGTCTCGGAGTCCTCGATCGGCACGCGGTATCTGGTTATCGCGATCACCTCCTCATCCTGGCAGCGTTGCCGCGTACCTTTGAACAGAGGCCGCCTTCGAGTACGGCGGGCCCTGAATGACGAGCGGCGAACACGAGCGGTGGGCGATGAATACCAGAGAGTCGGGCGCGGGTCGGCGTGATCCGGGATCGGACGGCGGGCTGCGGGCGGAGGTCGAGCGCCGTAGCGCGACGCTGGTGGTCTTCCTGTACCGCCTGCCCCGCTGGGTGCTCCTCGTCGCGGTCTTCGCGGTGCTCGCCGTCGGGATGCTCGTCCCGGGCTGGATCGGCGCGGCGGCGCTGCTGGTGTTGGCCGGCTTCCTGGGCTGGTTCGCGTTCCTCAACTGGCCGACGCTGGACAGTTCCGGAAAATTGCTCAGGCTCGCTGGTGTAGGCGTTTTGGTGGCCTTCGCAGTAGATCACGCACTCGGGGCGTTTTGACAATCGTTTTCATCTTCATTCACACTAATAGTGTGATTAGCACTCGTAAGGTCCGGCGTATCGTCTCAGGCGCCACGCTGACCGCGACCGCGCTGACGCTGACGACCTCCTGTGGCGGCGGTCCCGGCACCGCCACGGCGGACGGGGGCAAGGCGCGGGTGATCGGCGCCTTCTATCCCATGGCATGGATCGCAGAGCGGGTCGGCGGCGCCAGCGTCTCGGTCCACGGCCTCACCAAGCCCGGCGCCGAGCCGCACGATCTGGAGCTGACTCCGCGCCAGGTCGCCGAGGTGGGCGAGGCGAAGTACGTCGTCTACGTCAAGGGCGTACAGCCCGCCGTCGACGAGGCCGTCGCCCAGCACGCCAAGGGCCGCTCCCTCGACGCGGCGAGCGTGGTGAAGACGTTGCCGCCGGCCGAGGCGGAGGCCGAGCACGGCGAGGAGGAGCACGGCGAGGAGGAGCACGGCCACGAGACGTCGTACGACCCGCACATCTGGCTGGACCCGAGCCGCCTGGCGACCATCGCCACCACGCTCGGCGACCGGCTCGCCGACGTCGACTCCGCGCACGCCGCCGAATACCGCGCCAACGCCGCCTCCCTGAACGCGGAGCTCAACGCGCTCGACCGGGAGTTCGCCTCCGGCCTGCGGCAGTGCGGCCAGAAGACCTTCGTGACGTCGCACGCCGCCTTCGGCTACCTCGCCGACCGTTACGGCGTCACGCAGGTGTCGATCGCGGGAGTCGACCCGCAGAACGAGCCGTCGCCGAAGCGCCTGGCCGAACTCACCCGCGTGGTGCGCGACAACAAGGTTTCGACGATCTTCACGGAGACCCTGGTGAGTCCCAAGGTGGCGCAGACGCTCGCCAGGGAGGCCGGGGTCCGCACCGCGTCGCTGGACCCCCTGGAGGGCGTGGCCGAGGGTTCCAAGGACGACTACCTGTCGGTCATGCGCCGTAATCTGCAGGCGCTCCGCACCGCGCTGAGCTGCACATGACCGGCGCCGTGTTCACGATGACCGCCGGCCGCGTGCGGCTGGACGGCCGGGACGTGCTCAAGGACGTCGACCTGCGCGTCGAGCCCGGCGACGTGCTCGCGGTGCTCGGCCCGAACGGGTCGGGCAAGTCCACGCTGATCCGCGCCTGCCTCGGACTGGTGCCGATGGCCGCCGGGCGGGTCGAGATCTACGGCTCGGTTCCGGCCCGCTTCCGGGACTGGAAGCGCATCGGCTACGTCCCCCAGCGCCTCACCGTGGGCGGTGGCGTGCCGGCGACGGTGCGAGAGGTCGTCGCGTCGGGCCGGATCGCGCGTCAGTCCCGGTACCGCCCGTCCTCGAGCGCCGACCGGGCGGCGGTCGACCGGGCCCTGGCCGCCGTCGGCCTGACCGACCGCGCCCGTGACCCCGCGCACCGGCTGTCCGGCGGCCAGCAGCAGCGCGTGCTCATCGCCCGGGCGCTGGCCGGCGAGCCTGACACGTTCGTCATGGACGAGCCGACGGCCGGCGTCGACGCCGCGAGCCAGGCCGCCCTGGCCGCCACCCTGCGCCGGCTGACGGCGGAGGGCCGTACGGTCGTACTCGTCGCGCACGAGCTCGGGCCGCTGGAACCGCTCATCACCCGCGCCGTCGTCCTCGAGACCGGGCGCATCGCGCACGACGGCGCTCCGCCACGGCCAGAGGGCGCCTGTGCCCTGCCCGGTCACGAGCACGTACATCCGCACGCACCGAGCCCGGAAACCGCCGCCATCGCGTCCTGGGATCCGACATGACCAGGAGAGACCGGTCGTGACCGACATGCTGCAGTTCGACTTCATGCGCATCGCCCTCGTCATGGCGGTGCTCATCGGGCTCACCGCGCCGGCCATCGGCACCTTCATCGTGCAGCGCCGTCTGGCCCTGCTCGGGGACGGCATCGGGCACGTGGCCCTCACCGGCGTCGGGCTGGGGCTGCTGACGAGCACCTCCCCCATCCTCGGCGCCGTGGTCGTCTCGGCTCTCGGCGCGGTGGCGATCGAGGTGCTGCGCGCCCGCAGCAGGTCCGGCGGCGACGTGGCCCTCGCCCTGCTCTTCTACGGCGGCCTGTCCGGCGGTGTGATCCTCACGAGCCTGTCGGGCGGCAGCGGTGCCGGGCTGCAGGCCTACCTCTTCGGGTCGATCAGCAGCGTGTCGAAGGGCGATCTCTACGTGGTCGTGGGGCTGGCCGTCGCCGTCCTCGCCATCGTCGTGATGTTCGGGCGCGAGCTGTTCCTGCTGTGCCAGGACGAGGAGGTGGCCCGCGCGTCGGGTCTGCCGGTCCGCTTCCTGAGCCTGCTCATCGCCGTGACGGCCGCGGTCACCGTCGTGATCGCCATGCGCGCCATCGGGCTGCTGCTCGTCAGCGCCCTCATGGTGGTGCCGGTCGCCGCCGCGCAGCAGCTGACGCGAGGCTTCAAGAGCACGATGCTCCTGGCGATGGCGATCGGTGTACTGTCTGCGGTGTCCGGGCTCGTGGGCTCGTTCGAATTCAGCGTGCCGCCGGGTCCCTCGATCGTGGTGTTCGCGATGGTCGTCTTCATCGCGGCCGTACTCGGTGGGATACTGACGCGGCGGCGTAGCGGGTCCGATGACCAAGAGGTGGAGGTGGCGCGATGACGACGGCGCGTCGCGAGGCGGTCCGCCGGGTGCTCGCCTCCAACGAGGGATTCCGCAGCGCCCAGGACATCTTCGCCGACCTCCGCGCCGACGGTTCCAAGATCGGGCTCACCACCGTCTACCGGGCACTGCAGGCGCTGAGCGACTCCGGCGAGGTCGACGTCCTGCGCACCGACGACGGTGAGGCCGTCTACCGGGCGTGCGCGACCGAGCAGCACCACCACCACCTCGTGTGCCGGTCCTGCGGCCGCACCGTCGAGGTCGAGGGCCCGACGGTCGAACGCTGGGCCGAGGCGATCGGCAAGGAGCACGGTTTCGCCGAGGTCACCCACACCGTGGAGGTCTTCGGCACCTGCCCCGGCTGCGCCGGGTGCGCCTAGCTCTCACACGTACCGCCCCTGGTGTGTCAGGGTGCGGCTATGCGCAAGTACGTGATCGTCGGGGTGCAGGGCAGCGGCAAGGGCACGCAGAGCATGCTTCTAGCGCGTGATCTCGGTCTCGTGCACATCGCGGTCGGGGCCATCTTCCGCCGCCACGTGGACGACCGTACGAAGCTGGGCGCGCGGGTCCGCGACGTCATCGCGGCCGGTGAACTCGTCGAGGACGACGTGACCGAAGCGGTGGTACGCGATCGGCTGGAGCTGCACGACTGGAACCACGGATTCGTCATCGACGGCTTCCCGCGCAATCGGCATCAGGCGGAGTTCTTCCTCGAACGCTATGACATCGACGCGGTCATCCATCTCGATCTGCCGGGCGATGAAGCCCGTCGCCGCGTGCTCGCGCGCCGCGTCTGCGCCGAATGCGGCGCCACCGAGCACGGGGGCACCGCACACGGGGTCGCGGGTGGCGCGCGCTGCGAGGCGTGCGGCGGCGAGCTGATCGGCCGGACCGACGACACCGAGGAGTCACTGGCCGAGCGGCTGCGGCTGCACCGCGAGAACATCGATTCGGTGCTCGACGCCTTCCGGCGCAAGGAGCGCGTCCTCACCTTCGACGCGTCCCCCGGCGTGGACGCCGTGCAGCGCGAGATCCGCCGCGTCCTCGATCTGCCGCCGCCCTCCCGGCCGTGATGTCGCGGTCATCGGTGCCACCGACCGGTCCCTGACGGCGACCGGCCTCACCGGCCCTCAGGTCACGAGGACATCATCCCTCGATGGAGCGGCGGTACATGAGGTAGCGCCGCCAGGGCAGGTAACCCAGGCGGCCGTAGAAGTCCGCACGGACCGTCCAGTCGATGAGGCACGTGCGGATGCCCCGGTCGCGTAGCAGCTCCGATGCGCGGGCCACCATCGCGGTGCCCACCCCGAGATCTCGGGCGGCCGGAGCCACGCCGACGCACCCGATGCTCCCGACCGCGGGCCGAGGGGAGGTCGCCGGGCACTCCCGGCCAGATCGGGGCGTCTCGCGCGAGCGCGGTCGTGCCCCTCAGTCCGCTATCCGGCGGGCCGTGCCGCCTGTGCGGGGTAGGGCGCGGGCTCGACCGGATTGGGGACGGCACCGCCGTAACGGCGGTCACGGCCGGCAAAGATCTCGCACGCGTGCCACAGATGCCGCCGGTCGAAGTCCGGCCAGTGCGTGTCCAGGAACACCATCTCGGCGTAGGCCGACTGCCAGAGCAGGAAGTTCGAGACCCGCTGCTCGCCCGACGACCGAAGGAACAGATCCACATCCGGGATGCCCGGCTCGTCCAGATAGCGCGCGAACACCTTCTCGCTGATCCTGTCGGGGTTGAGTTTCCCCGCTGCGACGTCTCGGGCGATCGCCGCCGCAGCGTCCGCGATCTCTGCCCGCCCCCCGTAGTTCACGCAGAACTGCAGGGTCAGCACGTCGTTGTCGCGGGTCAGCTCCTCGGCGTCCTCAAGCTCCTTGATCACGCTGCGCCACAGTTTCGGGCGCCGGCCGGCCCAGCGGACCCGTACGCCCATGGCGTGCAGCTGGTCACGGCGGCGGCGGATGACCTCCCGGTTGAAGCCCATGAGAAAGCGGACCTCATCCGGGGAACGCCGCCAGTTCTCGGTGGAGAAGGCGAACGTCGAGACGTTCTGGATCCCGAGCTCGATGGCCCCCATGAGCACGTCGAACAACGAGTGCTCGCCCTGCTTGTGGCCCTCGATTCGCGGCAGCCCGCGATCCTTGGCCCAGCGGCCGTTACCGTCCATGATGATGGCGACGTGCCGGGGCACCAGGTCCTTCGGGATCTCCGGTGGCCGGGCGCCGCTCGCGTGGGGTTCTGGCTGTCGCAGGTGACGGTTCAAACTCGCTCCTGATCCAGGAACGCGACGCCCCCGTCCGGCGGGTGCCGGTGCCCTGGCTCTTCGCGCTCGACGTGCTTCAACGATCTGATGTGATGCTCCAGGTGCCACTGGAGGTAGGCCGCGACGAGGCCGCTGCACTCTACCCGGTACCGGGGTTCGCTGACGTCGGCGAGATCCCAGTCCCCGCGCAGCAGCGCCGCCATCAGTTCGAACGTCTGGGCGGCCGGCGTGGCGGCCCCCGGCAGGCGGCACCGGGCACAGATCCCGCCGCCCGCCGCGATGGCGAAGGCCCGCAGCCGGCCCCGTTCCCCGCAGCGCGCGCACTCGTCCAGCGAGGGCGCCCATCCCGCCACCGACAGCGAGCGCAGCAGGTAGGCGTCCAGCACCAGCCGGGGATCGTGACCGCGCTCCACCAGGGTGCGCAGGCCGCCGACGAGCAGCAGGAACTGCCGCAGCGCCGGCTCCTTCTCCTCGGTGGTGAGTTTCTCGGCCGTCTCGAGCATGGCCGTCCCCGCCGTGTAACGCGGATAGTCGGCGACGAGCGGCTCACCGTACGGGCGGAGCGTCTCGGCCTGGGTGATCAGGTCCAGCGAGCGCCGCTCGTAGAACTGCACGTCCACATGGGTGAACGGCTCAAGCCGCGCTCCGAATCGCGATTTGGTCTTGCGGACCCCCTTGGCGGCCGCCCGCACCCGGCCGGTGCGCCGGGTGAGGATGGTGACGATGCGGTCGGCCTCGCCCAGCTTCTGGGTGCGGAGGACGATGCCTTCGTCGCGGTAGAGCGTCACGAGCCCATTCTTTCGCACTTCACGACATAGGTTGACCCGGCCACGGACCTGGGCCGCGCCGGTCACCCGGGGTGACCGCATTCGGTCTCGCAGGGCGGCCGTGAGCGGTGGCGGGGCGCGCCCTCCGGTGGCAGCGTGACAGCCATGAGAATCTGCACGATCGTCCCTCCGCACATCCTGGAGGAGGTCGCCGCACGCACGGATGACCCCGCGCTCCGGGACATCGCGCGCCGCACCGCCGTCCTCAGCACGGCACAACGCACGGAACGCCGCATCACGCCGATCAAGCCGTGCGAACCCCTCGAGGACTTCGTCCCCGACCGCACCATCAAGGATGCCGAGAACCTCGAAGAACTGCCCGGCGAGATCGTACGCGCTGAGGGCGGTGCCGCGACGGGAGACGGCATCGCCGACCAGGCCTACGACTGGCTGGGCGTGACCTTCGACTTCTTCGAGGCCGCCTACCGCCGCAACTCCATCGACGGCGCGGGCCTGTCGATGATCTCGACCGTCCACTACGGCAAGAACTACGACAACGCCTTCTGGAACGGCGAGCAGATGGTGTACGGCGACGGCGACGGAACGCTGTTCACCGCCTTCACCGGACCGCTCGACGTCACAGGGCACGAGCTCACGCACGGGCTCACCCAGCACACGGCGAACCTGGACTACTACGGTCAGTCCGGCGCGCTCAACGAGTCCATGTCGGACGTGTTCGGGGCGCTGATCAAGCAGTACCACCTCGGGCACACCGCGGATCAGGCCGACTGGATCATCGGGGAGGGCCTGCTCGCACCCGGGGTCAACGGTGTCGGCCTGCGCTCGATGAAAGAGCCGGGCACCGCCTACGACGACCCGAACCTCGGCAAGGACCCACAGCCCGGCCATATGAACGACTACGTGGAGACCTACCGCGACAACGGCGGCGTGCACATCAACTCCGGCATTCCCAACCGCGCCTTCTACCTCGCCGCGACAGAGCTCGGCGGGCGTGCGTGGGAGCGCGCCGGCCGGATCTGGTACGACACGCTCACCGGCGGCGGACTGTCGGAGACCATCGAGTTCGCGGCGTTCGCCGCCGCCACGGTCGAAACGGCGTCGAGGCTCTACGGAGCGACGGCCGCCGAGACCGGCGCGGTGAGAAACGCCTGGAACGGGGTAGGCGTCGTCTTGTGAAGGTGACCGTGATCCGCAGCGGTGGTTTCGCCGGGATCGAACGACGCGGCGAGGCCGACACCGCCGCGGATCCGGTGCTCAAAGGGCTGGTCGATCGGATCGATCTCGGCGCCGTTCCGCCGCCCGGGCGCGGCGCCGACCAGTTCATGTACGAGATCGAGGTCGACGGCCGCACAGCGGTCGTCAACGAGACCCAGCTCAGCGGCCCTCTACGCGAACTGGTCGAGCGCGTGATGGGTTGATGCTGTGCTCATGGCCTCGCTCCGCTCGGCGGCCCGGGGCGCCCCTAGGCGCCGCCTTCCCTCGTCGCTCCCGAGCGCTCGTTCCTCGCGCTCGCTCGCTCCTCGGTCCAGACGGCGCCGCGCCCCGGGCAAACGGCTCTTCCGTCGCCCGGGGCGCTCCAGGCATTCCGTCGCCTTAGAGCACCCCGGGCATTTCGTTGCCGGGGAGGGGTGCTCGGTCAGGCGGTGCCGATTCGGGCGGCGCGGTTCACCGTGGACAGCACGGCCTTGAGGGAGGCGGTGACGATGTTGGCGTCGACGCCCACGCCCCAGAAGACGGTGTCGCCGATCTGGCTCTCGACGTAGGCGGCGGCCTTGGCGTCGCCACCGGCGCTCAACGCGTGCTCGTGGTAGTCCAGCACCCGCACATGGACGCCGATCGGCGTGAGGGCGTCAACGAACGCCGAGATGGGGCCGTTGCCGATCCCCTCGATCTCGCGGATCTCACCGTCGAGCCGCACGTCGCAGTTCAGCAGGTCCTTCTCGTCCACCCGCGAGGACGTTCGGTGCGCGAGCAGGCCGATGCGGGGTCCCGCGGTGAGGTACTCCGCCTCGAAGATCTGCCACATCCGCTCCGCGGTGACCTCGCCGCCCTCGCTGTCGGTGTGCTCCTGGACGACCCGGGAGAACTCGATCTGCAGCCGCCGCGGCAGGTCCATGGAGTGCTCGGCCTGCATGATGTACGAGACGCCGCCCTTGCCGGACTGGCTGTTGACCCGGATGACCGCCTCGTAGGAGCGGCCGACGTCCTTCGGGTCGATGGGCAGGTAGGGCAGCGCCCAGCCGAACTCGTCCACCGGCACGCCCGCTGCGGCCGCGTCGCTCTCCAGCGCCGCGAAGCCCTTCTTGATGGCGTCCTGGTGCGATCCGGAGAACGAGGTGTAGACCAGGTCGCCGGCGTAGGGATGCCGCTCGTGCACCGGGATCTGGTTGCAGTACTCGACCGTGCGGCGGACCTCGTCGATGTCGGAGAAGTCGATCTGGGGATCGACTCCCTGTGAGAAGAGGTTCATGCCCAGCGTCACCAGGCAGACGTTGCCGGTGCGCTCTCCGTTGCCGAACAGGCACCCCTCGACCCGGTCGGCGCCCGCCATCACGGCCAGCTCCGCGGAGGCGACGGCCGTGCCTCGGTCGTTGTGCGGGTGCACCGACAGGCAGACGTGCTCACGGCGGGACAGGTTGCGGCTCATCCACTCGATCTGGTCGGCGTAGACGTTCGGCGTCGATCGCTCGATCGTGGACGGGAGGTTCAGGACGATCTCGCGACCCGGCCCCGGCTGCCACACGTCCATGACCGCTTCGCAGACCTCGAGCGCGAAGTCCAGCTCGGTGTCGATGAAGATCTCGGGTGAGTACTCGTAACCGAAGTCACAGTCACCGAGGTAGCGCTCGGCGAACTTCATGACGTGCTGGGTGCCGGTGACCGCCAGCTGCTTGCACTCCTCGCGGTCGATGGCGAACACCACCCGCCGGAACAGCGGCGCGGTCGCGTTGTAGAGGTGCACGGTCGCCTGTGCGGCCCCGGCCAGCGACTGGACGGTACGCTCGATGAGCTCCTCGCGGGACTGCGTCAGCACCGAGATCCGTACGTCGGCCGGGATCCGGTCCTCTTCGATCAGCTTGCGCACGAAGTCGAAGTCGGTCTGGCTGGCCGCCGGGAATCCGACCTCGATCTCCTTGTAGCCCATGCCGACGAGCAGCTCGAACATCGACAGCTTGCGCGCCGGGCTCATGGGGTCGATCAAGGCCTGGTTGCCGTCACGCAGGTCGGTGGACAGCCAGCGCGGCGCCTTGGTGATGGTGTTGGCGGGCCATGTGCGATCCGGCAGGTCGACCGGCTCGAAGGGGCGGTAACGCCGAAAGGGCATGCCACTGGGTTGTTGCTGGAACATGGGTTGATGACTCCGTCTGCTCGGGTCCTGCGGCCGACGATCACGTCAAAGCCCCGCGACGAGGGGCCGACCGTTTTACAGGTCCCCGTCGCGGCCGCTAAGGAGGAGCAGCTCACAGAGCACGTCCATAAAGTAACAGACCTGCTGCGCTTCGCCGCAATCGAGACCCGGCGGACCGGCGCCCGCGAGCAGCGCGTGGCGGGTCAGATCAGTACGGACAGACAGGTCACGCAGCCTTCGAGCGCCTCGAACTCACTGATGTCGACGGCGGTGACGGCGTAACCCTCGGCTCTGAGCTGCTCGGCCGTGCGCGGGGCCGATGTGGCGAGCAGCACATGGCCCTCGTCCAGGACCACGATGTGGGCGCCCTCGGGTTCAGGGGCCACGCGCAGGCCCGGCAGAGCGGAGGTGTCCACCCATTCGGGCACGCCGATGAGGGAGCCGTCGGGCAGCGCGGTCATCGCCGTCTTCAGATGGAGGCAGCCTTTCACCGACACCGGCACCACTCTGCGGCCGAGCCGGCTGAAGTGACGGGTGATCTGGCAGATCGCGTCCTCGTTGGTGCGCGCGGACCGGCCCACGTACACCGTCTTGCCGACCTGCAGGACATCCCCGCCGTCGAGGGTGCCCGGCGCCTCGATATGGGCGACCTCGAGGCCGAGGTCGCGGACGGCCTTCTCGGTCCCGATCACCTCGGGGCGTCGCGACGGCGCGCCGGGCCGGGTGAGCACGGCCAGCCCGTCGCACACGACCACGGTGTCCTCGACGAAGACCGCGTCCGGCCGGTCGTCCGCCGGCGCCACCGGCTGGACCCGTCGGCCGGCCGCCTCGAGTGCGGCGACGTAGGCGGCGTACTGACGCGCGGCGAGCCCGATGTCCACGAGGCGCCGGTCGACATGGGTCACCATGCCCTCGGCGAGCCGCGGCCCCGGGCGCCGCACCAGCGCGGTGCCACTCATGGGTTGGCGGCCCCCTCCGTCATCACGATCACGCCGAACGCGTGCGCCGATGTCATGCCGAGCCGGTCGGCGACGCGGTGCAGCGCCTGCCGCTCGCCGTCGCTGAGCGGCCCGTCGGCCAAGGCGACCCGGACGACCTGGGCAAGGAACCACTCCTTGGCCTCGGTCGCCAGTTGCGCCCCGGCCCGGGCGATCTCGTCGTCGAGATGGTGGCCGGACGAGACGAGCGCGAGCTCCAGCGCCTCGTCGCCGTACTCCTCGTCGCCATAGCCGCGTACGGCCTCGACCGCACGGCGTCGCGAAGCGTCTCCGGCCGAGCCGTCCGCCGTCAGTACCGTCGCCACGGCCGCGCGCATGCCCGCCGGCAACGCCTCGGTCATCTGCCGGACGGTCGGTAGCCGGAGCACGGAGACGCCGAACCTGGTCCGGCAGGCCTCACACTCGACGGTCTCGCCGAGCCGCCGGAGCGGTATGACGGGCACGAAGAAGAACGTGAACCAGCGTCGGGCGACCCGCCGGCGGTACCTGCGGTCGCCGCCGCAGTTCGGGCAGTGGAACGTACCTCGACTGACGGTACGGAAGAAGACCGACAACCCGAAAATCAGCAACACCGGGCTCTCCTCACATAACGGACCCCATGCCCAACGTACCGACACAAAGCCCCCATGGGGACGGGGCACGCACAAGCGAGATCCAGAGCGGTAGGCACAAACCCGCACGACCTTCTACGCTTGCACTCATGAGCCAGCCAGACGACTACGGTCAGGGGGGCTACGGCGGGGGCGGCCAGCCCCCGCAAGGCTACCCCGGCCAGCAGTCCGGATATCCCGGACAACAGCAGCCCTACCCGGGCCAGCAACCGCAGCAAGGCTACCCCGGGCAGCAGCCCGGGTACCCAGGTCAGCAGCCGGGGTACCCCCAGCAGCCCGGTTACCCGGGCCAGCAACCGCAGCAAGGCCACCCAGGACAGCAGCAGGGCTACCCGGGCCAGCAGCAGGGATATCCCGGGCAGCAGCAGGGCTACCCGGGCCAGCAGCAGGGTTACCCCGGGCAGCAGCAGGGCTACCCCGCCCAGCAGCAGTACCAGGGCCAGGGGTACCCGCCCCAGTCCGGCTACGGCACGAGCGGTGCCTCCGGCGCGCCGAATCCACTCAGCTTCGTCGCGATCGGCGCGGCGGTGCTCCTGTTCATCTCGACCTTCCTGCCCTGGGCGAAGGCCACGATAAGCGGTAGCGGGCTCTCGCAGCTCAACCGGAGCGAGTCCGGGTCCGGTTTCGAGGACTGGACCGGCAAGCTGGTGGCCCTGGCGGCGCTGGCCGCGATCGGCGTGATCGTCGCGGCCATCGTCAACAAGAACGCCAAGCTCGCCACGCTCGCGGCGGCGCCGGCCGGTCTCTCACTGCTGCTGCTCGTGATCTTCCTGTTGCGCCTGCAGAGCACCAAGGACAAGGTCCTCGGTGCCCTCGGCAGTCTCGGCGGCGGATTCGACGTGGACGTCTCACTCGGCTTCGGCTGGTACTTGGCGTTGCTGCTGTCGCTCGCGGTGATCGGCCTCAGCGTGATCAGCATGGTCACCGGCAAGAAGCCCACCACATCCGCCTACTAGCCGCCCGTCGTCGTGGTCATGCAGGGTTCCACGCCACACGCGCGAACAACTGCATGATCACGGCCGGGTCGGTCGGCCTCGATTGATCAGTCGTCGAAGCCGAGTCGGCGCAGCTGCTTGGGGTCGCGCTGCCAGTCCTTGGCGACCTTGACCCGCAGGTCGAGGAAGACCTTCGTGCCGAGCAGCGCCTCGATCTGCTTGCGGGCGTTGGTGCCGACGTCCCGCAGCCGAGCCCCCTTCGTGCCGATGACGATCGCCTTCTGGCTCGGCCGCTCCACGAACAGGTGGGCGTAGACGTCGACGAGGTCGTCACGGCCCTCGCGGGGAGCCATCTCGTCGACGACGACCGCGATCGAGTGCGGAAGCTCGTCGCGCACCCCCTCGAGCGCCGCCTCCCTGATCAGCTCGGCCGCGAGCAGCTGCTCGGGTTCGTCGGTCAGATCTCCCTCGGGATAGAGGGGCATCCCCTCCGGCAGGTGGCCCACGAGCAGATCGCTCACCACCTCGAGCTGGTAGCCGTCCCGCGCCGAGACCGGCACGATGTCGGCCCACTCCCCGAGCTCGCCCACCTGGAGAAGCTGATCCGCGAGCTGCTTCTTGGAGACCAGGTCGGCCTTGGTGACGATCGCGACGATCGGCGTCTTCTTCACCTGGACGAGCTCGCGGGCGATGAACTTGTCTCCGGGGCCGACCGACTGGTCGGCGGGAATGCAGAAGCCGATGGCGTCGACCTCGGTGAGCGTGGACCGGGCCAGGCTGTCCAGCCGCTCCCCCAGCAACGTACGCGGCTTGTGCAGCCCAGGGGTGTCCACGATGATCAACTGGGCGTCGGGGCGGTGCACGATCCCGCGGATGGCGCGCCGGGTCGTCTGCGGGCGGCTGCTGGTGATCGCCACCTTCGTGCCGACGAGCGCGTTCATCAGCGTCGACTTGCCCACGTTGGGGCGACCGATGAAGCAGGCGAACCCGGACCGGAACTTCGCGGTGGTTGGTGACGTCACGGCGTCATTCTCCCGTACGGCCGGAACGGATGCTCCCACGCCTCAGGGCGTCAGCGTTGCCCGGAGAGCGCCGTCGAGACCGGCGACGAGCACCGGGGCCTTGCCGCCTAGGTCGCGCACCGCCTCGAGGTCGCTCTCCTCGACCGATTCTCCCCGGGTGACGACGGCC
>NZ_JABVEB010000145.1 GCF_014323665.1 Actinomadura sp. HBU206391
CCGGGTGCGGCACTCCTCGGTGTGGCGCAGCATCGCGTCGGGGTCGTTCGGGCTGATCACGACCAGATCGATGCCCCCGACGCGATCGGCGACCGGCTGCAGCTCGATCTCGCGGGCGTCGGCCATCGCACCGGCGTAGAACGAGGCGATCTGGTTGTGCTCGTCGTCGGTCGTGCAGAGGAACCGGGCGGTGTGACGGACCTCGGAGATGTGCACGGACGAGGTGTCGACTCCGTGCCGCTCGAGCCACGACCGGTAGTCGGCGAAGTCGTTGCCCACCGCTCCGACCAGGATCGGACGCTGGCCGAGACAGGCCATGCCGAAGCAGATGTTGGCGGCGATGCCGCCACGCCGGATCTCCAGCTCGTCCACGAGGAAGGACAGCGAGACCTTGTGCAACTGGTCTGGGATGAGCTGGTCTGTGAACTTTCCGGGGAAGGTCATCAGGTGATCGGTGGCGATGGAGCCAGTCACGGCGATGCGCACGGCGTCGCTCTCCTCGTCTGTGTCGTCCGGCTATTGGCCGGCTATGTCAACCCAGCTGAATACGGGTCCGAAGATTAGCGCGTCAACCACCGCGCCGAACCCGTCCGACGTCGCCCCGATCACAGATCGGCCCGGGTGACCACGCGCCTTGCGCGTGATCACCCGGGCCGATCATGAAACACATCGGTCCGCCCGACCGCGGCGGACTCAGTTGAAGGAGTCGCCGCAGGCGCACGAACCCGTGGCGTTCGGATTGTCGATCGTGAAGCCCTGCTTCTCGATCGTGTCGACGAAGTCGATGGTGGCGCCGCCCAGGTAAGGGGCGCTCATCCGGTCCACGACCACGTTGACGCTGCCGAAGGCGTGGACCTGGTCGCCGTCCAGGTCCCGCTCATCGAAGAAAAGCTGGTAGATCAAGCCGGAGCAGCCGCCCGGCTGGACGGCGACGCGCAGCGCCAGGTCCTCACGGCCCTCCTGCTCGAGCAGGCTCTTGACCTTCTCTGCGGCGGCGTCGGTGAGGACGACTCCCTGCTGAGTGGTCTCGTGCGTGGTCTCGCCTGAAACCGTCATCTGTTGGCTCCCGGTTCAGCTCCGCCGCCATCGGCGACCTTCGCGTTGTTGTGCTTGGAGTTGGCTGTCATTCGAGGACATTGCCGAAGACACTGTCCAGTCTCCGGTAGATAGACAACGTACCCCGCACCGCGATCATTCCGCGGATACGGCCTGCGGACCCCCACAGTCTATGTGGCGACGCTCACTCATCGCCGCCCGGTGACGGAGCTCTTCCCCACGTGTGGGACCATTAGTCGTCAGATGGACGATAAGTGCGTCGTGGGAGGGAGCCCCCCGATGACCACCACCCCAGAGATCGACAGACTTCCGCTGCTGCTGCTGGGCCGCGAGGCCGACCCGGCCAGCGAGCGCGGGGTCTCGTGTCCCGGCGACCTGCCTCCCGCCTCGGATCCGGACCTCGTGGAACGGGCCAGAGCCGCCAAGGCGGCCCTCGGCGACCGTCTGTTCATTCTCGGCCACCACTACCAGCGCGACGAGGTCATCCAGTTCGCCGATGTGACGGGAGACTCGTTCAAGCTGGCCCGTGAGGCGGCGGCACGTCCCGACGCGCCTTACGTGGTCTTCTGCGGCGTCCACTTCATGGCGGAGTCCGCCGACATCCTCACCGCCGAACATCAACAGGTCGTTCTGCCGGACCTGGCGGCCGGCTGTTCCATGGCCGACATGGCCACCTACGACCAGGTCGAGGAGTGCTGGGAGGTCCTCGAGGACGCGGGGGTGGCGGGCGATGTGGTGCCGGTCACCTACATGAACTCCTCGGCCGACATCAAGGCGTTCGTCGGCCGGCACGGCGGCACGGTCTGCACGTCCTCCAACGCCAAGCAGGCCCTCGACTGGGCCTTCGCCAAGGGCAAGAAGGTCCTGTTCATGCCCGATGAGCATCTCGGCCGCAACACGGCCGTACTCGAGATGGGCTTCGCGCTCGACGACTGCGTCGTCTACAGCCCGCACCGTCCGGAGGGCGGACTGACCACGGCTCAGCTGCGGGACGCCAAGATGATCCTCTGGCGGGGGCACTGCTCGGTGCACGGCCGGTTCGCCAAGGCGAGCGTGGACGACGTACGGGCTCGCGTGCCGGACGTCAACGTGCTCGTGCACCCCGAGTGCAAGCACGAGGTCGTGCTCGCCGCCGACCAGGTCGGGTCGACGGAGTACATCATCAAGACTCTCGACGCGGCACCGGCCGGATCCTCGTGGGCGGTGGGCACCGAGCTCAACCTGGTCCGCAGGCTGGCGAACGCTCACCCGGACAAGAACGTCATGTTCCTCGACAAGACCGTGTGCTTCTGCTCGACCATGAACCGAATCGACCTGCCGCACCTGGTCTGGTCGCTGGAGTCACTGGCCACCGGCGAGGTCGTCAACCGGATCCAGGTCGACGACCAGACGGCGCACTACGCGCGGGTCGCCCTCGACCAGATGCTCGCCCTGCCGTAGTCGGCCGGTCGCGGGACCAGCGGAAAGCCACGCGAGCCGCACCGGTGGGGCTGCACCGGTGTCGGCCGCAGCGGCTTCGCCCGGCTACTCCGGGATGAGGCCCTCGTCGCCCAGCATGGCGCGGACTTCCTCCATGTCCGAGTCCGCGGGCGGCAGGATCAGCTCGGACGGCTCCAGGCTGTCCTCCGCCAGCGGCCGCCCGACCTTGCGCACGCTGTCGAGCAGAGTGTGCAGGGCCGCGCGGAACTTGGTCTCGTCACCGGACTCGATCGCCAGTTCGAGCTGGTTGTCGAGCGCGTTGAGGGCCGACAGATCGTCGCTCGCGACGTCGAGCTGGCCCTCCCCCATGATGCGGACGATCATCCCTGGCCTCCCGGCTGCTGCGGCCACTGGCTCTGCTGGGGGTGCTGGGCCTGCTGGGGATTCGCCTGCGGCTTGGGGGCTCCGGGGTCGAGCTGCTTGGGCGCCTCGCCCTGGCCGAGCTCGCCCTTGAGGCGCTGCAGCTCGAGCTCGACGTCGGCGCCGCCGCCGACCCGGTCGAGCTCCGCCTGGATGTCGTCGCGCGGCCCGGAGAAGTCCTCGAGCGCGCCCGAGGCGAGCAGCTCGTCGATCGCGCCGGCCCGGGCCTTCATGGTCTCGGTCTTCTCCTCGGCGCGCTGGATCGCCAGACCCACGTCGCCCATCTCCTCGGAGATGCCGGAGAACGCCTCGTTGATCTTGGTCTGCGCCTCGGCCGCCGTGTAGGTGGCCTTGATCGTCTCCTTGCGGGTGCGGAAGGAGTCGACCTTGGCCTGGAGCCGCTGCGAGGCGAGGGTCAGCTTCTCCTCTTCGCCCTGCAGGTTCGTGTACTGCTGGCGCAGGTCCGAGAGCTGACCGTCCAGGCCCGACCGGCGGGTGAGCGCCTCTCGCGCGAGGTCCTCGCGGCCCACCTGCAGTGCCTTCTTGCCCTGCTCGGTCAACTTGTTCTGCTGCTGTTCAAGCTGCTGTATCTGCAGTTCGAGCCGCTTGCGAGAGGTCGCGACGTCGGCGACGCCCCGGCGGACCTTCTGCAGCATCTCGAGCTGTCGCTGGTAGGAATAGTCGAGGGTCTCGCGAGGATCTTCCATCCGGTCCAGGGCCTTGTTCGCCTTGGACTTGAAGATCATCGACATTCGCTTCATCACGCTCATCGCGCGCGGCCGGTCCCTTCGTGATGTTCGTGCCCAACTGCCTGTGCCCACTTGCTCGGGGAGCCACTGCTGGGATTGGTATCACCCTACGCGTTAACGCACGAGGCAGCCATGAGGTTCGCGGGCGGTACCCTGATCTCCGTGTTCCGACGCCGTAGTGAACCCGCCCCCGTGGAAACCCCTGAGGTCGTCAAACCCGGGGGGAAGGGCCGACCCACGCCCAAGCGCAGCGAGGCCGAGAAACGCCGTCGCCAGCCGATCACCGCCCCCAAGGACCGCAAAGAGGCCTACCGCAAGGTGCGCTCTCGCCAGGCAGAGGAGCGGGCGAAGGCTCGTGCGGGCGCGGCCCGCGGCGAGGACAAATACCTCCAGAAGCGCGACCGCGGCCCCGTACGGGCGCTCGCCCGGGACTATGTCGACGCCCGGCGCACCATCGGCTCTTATCTGATGTGGGCGTTCATCGTGATGTTCATGTTGAGCCTGCTGCCGTACCTGTTCGCGAAGCTGATCGTGCCGCTGGCCTTCCCGGTGCTGCTGGCCCTCGCCCTCATCGAGGGCCTGCTCATCAGCAGGCAGGTCAAGAAGCTCGCCGCAGAGAGGTTCCCCGGCGAGGAGCAGCGCGGTGTCGGCATGTACGCGGCGTTGCGCTCGATGCAGCTCCGCCGCCTGCGCATCCCGAACCCCCGGCTCCGGCCGGGCGACAAGGGCAAGGTCTGAGCACCGGGTGCGCGGCCGAGCCGGCTCGGCGTGCCGGTTAGGGTCGGCTCCATGGAGTTCAGAAACCTCGGCCGTAGCGGCCTCAAGATCAGTGAGATCGCGTACGGCAACTGGATCACGCACGGCTCCCAGGTCGAGGAGGAGGCCGCCCACGCTTGCGTACACGCGGCGCTCGACGAGGGGATCACGACCTTCGACACGGCGGACGTCTACGCGGGCACCCGCGCGGAGGAAGTGCTCGGCCGGGCGCTGAAGGGGCAGCGCCGCGAGGGTCTGGAGATCTTCACGAAGGTCTACTGGCCGACCGGCTCGGGCCCGAACGACCGTGGGCTGTCCCGCAAGCACATCACCGAGTCGATCCACGGGTCGCTGCGCCGCCTCGAGACCGACTACGTCGACCTCTACCAGGCGCACCGCTTCGACCACGAGACCCCGCTCGAGGAGACCCTCAAGACCTTCGACGACCTGGTGCGGCAGGGCAAGGTCCTGTACGTCGGCGTCTCGGAGTGGCGTGCCGACGAGATCGCCGAAGCCCTGCGGATCGCCGACGAGATGGGCTTCGACCGGCTCGTGTCCAACCAGCCGCAGTACTCCATGCTCTGGCGGGTCATCGAGTCCGAGGTCGTGCCGCTCTGCGAAAAGGAGGGCGTCGGCCAGATCGTCTGGTCGCCGATCGCCCAGGGCGTGCTCACCGGCAAGTACCTGCCCGGCGCCGCCCCGCCGGCCGGCTCCCGCGCCACCGACCAGGCCAGCGGCGCCGACTTCATCGGCCGGTGGCTGGAAGACGATCTCCTCACCCGGGTGCAGGAGCTCAAGCCGATCGCGGACGAGGTGGGCCTGTCCATGGCGCAACTCGCGGTGGCCTGGGTGCTGCAGAACGACAACGTGTCGGCGGCCATCATCGGCGCATCACGCCCCGAGCAGGTGCGCGACAACGTGAAGGCGGCCGGGGTGAAACTCGACGCAGAGATCCTGAGCCGCATCGACGACGTGCTCGGCGCGGTCGTCGAGCGCGACCCCGGCAAGACCGTCAGCCCCGCACGGCGTCCCTAGGGACCACGCCGCCTCTCCCCGGCCGGATTCTCCCCGGCCGAGCCACAGTACGGCCCCGCGGCCTCCGCGACCGGCCGGGGAGAAGCCGCGATCATCAGCGCGGGTGCAGGCTCATCTCGTACACCTCGACGTCGTCCTCGAGCAGCGTCACCTGATCGACGCCGCCCTCGGCGAGCTCACGCCAGCTCTCCCCCAGCCACGTCTCCGCGTCGGCCTGGGTCGTGAAGGTCTCTCTCGGGAGTCCCGCATCGACCGGACGACCGTCGGCCTTCTCGAAGCGCCAGCTCCACGGCATCGGCTCACCCCATCCTTCTAGGTGTGAGCGAGCCTAATGGGCTCGCGGCCGGTGCCGGGGACGCCCCCGTAGAGTGCCGGGACATGAAGATCGACCTGCTCGGCGCGGCCGGGCCGCGCGGCTGGCCGGAACCCGGCTGCCGCTGTGCGTCGTGCGGCCGGCTGCGCGCCTCCGGTGACACGCGTCGGCCGACCCTGGTGCTCGTCGACGGAGTACCGCTCGAGGAGTGCTCCCGGCGAGAGGTCCCCGGCGGCTACGACGTCCGCGCGCCGGGCGGCGAACGCATCCTGTACGCGTCCGGAGCGGGAACCGCGCCCGAGCCCGCTCCGGGTGCCCGCTACGACGCAGCGCTGCTCGACCTCGTCGGTCGCCCCGACCACCTGGGCCGGCTCCGCAACAGCGGGGCCGTGACCTCGGCCACCGAGGTCCTGGCCGTGCACGTCGACCACCGGATCGCGAGCCCGGCCGAGCTCGACCGCCGGCTCGGCTGGTGGCTCCGGCCGCGCCGCGGGCCGTACCGCAGCCTTCTCCTCGGCGGCGCGCGGTCCGGGAAGTCACGCGAGGCGGAGCTGCGGCTGGCCGCGCATCCGGACGTGACGTACGTCGCGACCGCCCGGGTGGACGACGCCGATCCCGAGTGGAGCGCCCGGATCGCGGCGCACCGGGAGCGCCGGCCGTCCTGGTGGCGGACGGCCGAGACGGCGGACGTGGCGGACGTCCTGCGCGGCGCCTCGGGCGCGGTGCTCGTCGACGGTCTCGGCACCTGGCTGACGGCGGCCATGGACGCCTGTGGCGGCTGGGACACGCCGGACGCGATGCCCGATGCGATAGGCCCGCGCATCGACGAACTGGTGGACACGTGGCGGACGACGGAGGCCTGCGTCGTGGCGGTGAGCGACGAGGTGGGCCTGTCGCTGGTGCCCACCTCGCAGGCGGGCAGGATCTTCCGCGACCTCCTCGGCCGGCTCAACCAGCGCCTCGCCGCCGAATCCGAGGAGACCGCCCTCGTCGTGGCGGGCCGGACCCTGGACCTTTCGTGACCTGGACGCCGGCCCGGTCGACCTGGCTTCACGGCCTGCGCTTCGCGACAGGCACCCTCTCGGTGATCCCCGTCCGGGTGAGCCGGGTGGACCGGCAGGTCGCGCGGGCCGGGATGCTCTGGGCACCCGCGGTCGGCGCACTGATCGGGGTTCTCCAGGCCGCCGTGCTGGTCGCCGCGCGCGAGCTCACCGGCGAGGTCCTGCTCGCGGCGGCGCTGACGACCGCGGCCGGCGGCCTGCTGACCCGGGGTCTGCACCTGGACGGGCTCGCCGACGTCGCCGACGGGCTGGGCAGCGGAAAGCCGGCGGCCGCCGCCCTGGAGATCATGCGCCGGTCCGACATCGGGCCGTTCGGCGTCGTCACCCTGGTGCTGACGCTGCTGGTCCAGGTGACCGCGCTGGCGGCCGCGAGCGAACACGGGATCGGCGGGCCGGCGATCGTCGTCGCGGCGGCGACGGGGCGGCTGACGCTGACCTGGGCCTGCCGCCGCGGAGTGCCGGCGGCGCGGCCCGACGGCCTCGGAGCGGCCGTGGCCGGGAGCGTCCCCGCCGCCGCCGCGGCCGCCGTGACCGGTGCCGTCCTGGCCGGTGCGGTCGCCCTCGCCGTGGTGGAGAGATCGCCCGTCCTGCCGGCGGCGGTGCTGGCCGGGCTCGTCACCGCCCGGCTACTGCGCCGGCACCTCCTGCGCAGGCTCGGCGGCGTCACGGGAGACGTTCTCGGAGCGCTGGCCGAGACCGCGGTCACCGCCGCCCTGCTCGTCACCGCCCTCGCGTGAGCGCGGCGCGCCATGGGCCGAGAGGACATGACCCGCATGAGCGCGTCCCGCGGGCCGGGGCGCGGTGAGAGCGGGATCGCGTGATCAAACGGGCAAACCTCGGCTGAGTGGGCACTAACATCGGACTACGTGACGACCATTGACCTAGCCAGCACATCATCGCCGGCCATCGACGTCGACGCCATCGTGGTCGGCGTGCTCTCCACCGACTCCGGCGCGGCCCTCGCTCCGGGGGCCGAGGACGTCGACAGGGCGTACGACGGGCGGCTCATCGAGATCCTCAGCGCCATGGGCGCACGCGGCAAGGCGGGGGAGGTCACCAAACTGCCGACGCTGACCAGGCTCACCGCGCCCGTCGTCGTCGCCGTCGGGCTGGGTGAGACCGCCGGAGCCGCCACGGACGCCGAGAGCCTGCGCCGCGCCGCCGGCGCCGCGGTCCGTTCACTGGCCGGAACCGCGCGGGTCGGCCTCGCACTGCCGGCGGGCACGGCCGACGAGATCGGCGCGGTCGCGACCGGCGCGCTGCTCGGCAACTACTCGTTCCTGAAGTACCGCACGGGCGACCAGGACAAGGGCCCGGTGAACGAGCTCACCGTCCTGACGCAGGCCACCGATGGAGCGGACGCTCTCGAGCGGGCCCGCGTTCTCACCGAGTCGGTCCAGCTCGTCCGGGACCTCGTGAACACCCCGCCGTCCGACCTCAACCCCGAGGACTTCGCCGGCGTCGCGTCGCAGGTGGCGACCGATGCCGGGCTCGACATCGAGGTGCTCGACGAGAAGGCGCTGGTCGAGGGCGGTTACGGCGGCATCGTCGGGGTCGGGCAGGGTTCGGTGAACCCGCCGCGGCTGGTCCGGCTCGCCTACCGGCACCCGGAGGCCGACAAGACCGTCGCCTTCGTCGGCAAGGGCATCACGTTCGACTCCGGCGGCCTGTCGCTCAAGCCCGCCGAGGGAATGGACTGGATGAAGTCCGACATGGGCGGCGCAGCGGCCGTACTCGGGGCGCTGAAGGCGGTCGCCGGGCTGGCGCCGAAGGTGAACGTGGTCGGCTACCTCGCCATGGCGGAGAACATGCCGAGCGGCACCGCCCAGCGGCCATCTGACGTGCTCACCATCTACGGCGGCAAGACGGTGGAGGTCCTCAACACCGACGCCGAGGGCCGGCTCGTCCTGGCCGACGCCCTCGTCCGCGCCGGCGAGGACGACCCCGACCTCATCGTCGACGTCGCCACGCTCACCGGCGCCCAGCTGGTCGCCCTCGGCACGCGTACTGCCGGTGTTATGGCCAACGACGACGACGTCCGTGAGAAGGTGGTCGCTGCGGCCGAGCGCGCCGGTGAGCCCTCATGGGGGATGCCGCTGCCCGGGGAGTTGCGCAAGGGTCTCGACTCCGCGGTGGCGGACATCGCCAACATCAGCGGTGAGCGATGGGGCGGCATGCTCGTCGCGGGCGTCTTCCTCAGGGAATTCATCCCCGGCGAGGCACGTTGGGCGCATATTGACATCGCGGGTCCGTCCTTCCACAAGGGCGAGCCCTACGGATATACACCCAAGGGCGGGACCGGCGCCGCGACTCGTACGCTGGTCCAGATCGCGGAGGACGTCGCAGCGGGGACCCTGTGACGGCACAGACCCCCGCGAACGCCTCCGGAGCCGACAAGTGAAAAGATTGCCTTCACGGCAAGTGAATACCGGACAAGGAGCGTCCCGTGGCGAATAGCGGCCCCTTTGACATCGTCGTCCTAGGTGGTGGCAGCGGCGGTTATGCGTGTGCCCTACGGGCCGTTGAGCTCGGCATGAGCGTCGCGCTCATCGAGAAGGACAAACTAGGCGGTACCTGCCTGAACCGCGGCTGCATCCCGACCAAGGCCCTCCTGCACGCCGCCGAGGTGGCGGACCAGACGCGCGAGGCCGCGACCTTCGGCATCAAGGCGCAGTTCGAGGGCATCGACATCGCCGGCGTCCACGCGTACAAGGACAAGGTCGTCACGACCACGGTGAAGGGCCTGACCGGCCTGCTCAAGAGCAAGAAGATCACCATCATCGAGGGCACGGGGCGGCTCGCAGGCCCCACCCAGGTGGAGGTGACCGGCGGCGACGGCCAGACCAGCACGGTGGAGGGCGGCCACATCGTCCTCGCCACCGGCTCGGCGCCCAAGTCGCTGCCCGGCCTCGACATCGACGGTGACCGGATCATCTCCAGCGACCACGCGCTCGAACTCGACCGGGTGCCGTCCTCGGTGATCATCCTCGGCGGCGGCGTCATCGGCGTGGAGTTCGCGAGCGTCTGGCGCTCCTTCGGCGCCGAGGTGACGATCGTGGAGGCGCTCCCCCATCTCCTTCCGCTCGAGGAGGAGTCCAGCTCCAAGCGGCTCGAGCGGGCGTTCCGCAAGCGCGGCATCAAGTACGAGCTGGGCGTGCGCTTCGAGAGCGCCAAGCCCAACGACGGCGGCGTGTCGGTCACCCTCGAGGGCGGCAAGACCATCGACGCCGAGATCCTGCTCGTCGCGGTCGGTCGCGGGGCGGTCTCGCAGGACCTCGGTTTCGAGCAGGTCGGCGTCGAGGTCGAGCGCGGCTTCGTCAAGGTCGACGAGTACTGCCGGACCAGCGTGCCCACCATCTCGGCGGTCGGCGACCTCATCCCGACGCTGCAGCTGGCCCACGTCGGCTTCGCCGAGGGCATCCTGGTGGCCGAGCGGCTCGGCGACCTGAACCCCGCCCCGATCGACTACGACGGCGTTCCCCGCATCACCTATTCCGAGCCCGAGGTCGCCTCGGTCGGCATCACGACCGCGGTGGCCAAGGAGCGGGGCCACGACACCATCGAGGTCACCTACGACCTCGCGGGCAACCCCAAGAGCAAGATCCTGCAGACCCAGGGCGAGGTCAAGGTCATCGCCGCCAAGGACGGTCCCGTTCTCGGCATCCACATGGTCGGCAGCCGGGTGGGTGAGCTCGTGGCCGAAGGCCAGCTCATCTACAACTGGGAAGCCCTTCCGTCGGAGGTCGCACAGCTGATCCACCCCCACCCGACACAGTCCGAGGCGATCGGCGAGGCACATCTCGCGCTCGCCGGAAAGCCGCTGCATGTGCACGGCTGAACGCCCCGTACCAGTATCTCTAAGGAGTCGCTGAGAGCCATGCCGGTCTCCGTCACCATGCCGCAGCTCGGTGAGAGCGTCACCGAAGGCACCGTCACCCGCTGGCTGAAGAAGGAGGGCGAGTCGGTCGAGACCGACGAGCCGCTCCTCGAAGTATCGACCGACAAGGTCGACACCGAGATTCCTTCACCGGCGTCGGGCATTCTGAGCAGCATCACCGTCGCCGAGGACGAGACCGTCGAGGTCGGGGCAGAGCTCGCGATCATCGATCAGTCGGGTGAGGCCTCCGGCGACGGCGCCGCCCCCGCGGCCGTAGAGGAGCAGGAGGAGGCTCCGGCGGCCGAGCCGGAACCCGAGCCCCAGCCCGAACCCGAGCCCCAGGCCGCGGCCCCCGCACCGTCGGCCGCGCCACAGCAGGCCCCGGCGCCCGCGCCATGGCCGCCCGCCTCCCCGCAGGCTCCGGCCGCGGCCGCACCGCCCGCTCAGGCACCTCAGGCCCAGGCGCCTCAGCCTCAGGCCACGGCGCCTTCAGGCGAGAGCCCGTACGTCACGCCGCTGGTCCGTAAGCTCGCGACCGAGCACAGCGTCGACCTGTCGTCGGTGCAGGGCACCGGCGTGGGCGGGCGCATCCGCAAGCAGGACGTGCTCGAGGCGGCCCGCGCCCAGCAGGCCCAGCAGGCTCAGGAAGCCGAGCGGGCCCAGCAGGCCCAGCAGGCTCAGGAGGCCGCCCGGCAGGCGCAGCAGACCGCGCCCGCCGCGGCTCCGCAGGCCCCGGCCGCGCCCGCGCGGCAGGCTCCGGCGGCACCCAAGGCGTCGGCACCCGCCGCTCCGCCGGCGGAGGCCACCCGGGTGCGCGGCACCACCGAGAAGATGTCGCGGCTGCGGCAGACCATCGCCAGGCGCATGGTGGAGTCACTGCAGACCTCCGCGCAGCTCACGAGCGTGGTCGAGGTCGACGTAACCAAGATCGCCCGGTTGCGCGACCGTGCCAAGGCGGAGTTCACGGCCCGCGAAGGCGTCAAGCTGACGTACATGCCGTTCTTCGCGCTCGCGACCATCGAGGCGCTGAAGGCGCATCCGAAGCTCAATGCGGTGCTCGACGCCGAGAAGAACGAGGTGACGTACTACGACGCCGAACACCTCGGCTTCGCGGTCGACACCGAGCGCGGACTTCTCGCGGCGACGATCAGGGACGCCGGTGAGCTGAACCTCGTCGGCATCGCTCGTAAGATCGCCGACCTCGCGGATCGGACCCGTGCGGGCAACGTCAGCCCGGACGAGCTCACCGGCGGCACGTTCACGCTGACCAACACCGGCAGCCGTGGCGCGCTGTTCGACACGCCGATCATCTTCCAGCCGCAGGTGGCCATCCTCGGCACCGGCGCCGTGGTGAAGCGGCCCGCGGTCATCGACGATCCCGAACTCGGTGAGGTCATCGCGGTACGTTCCATGCTGTACCTCGCACTGACCTATGATCACCGGCTCGTGGACGGCGCCGACGCCGCACGCTTCCTCGGGACGATCAAGCACCGCCTCGAGGAGGGCGGCTTCGAGGCCGAACTCGGCCTCGCCTGACCCTCTTCCGACCCTGACGGACCCCTCTCCGACCGCTCACCCGGCCGGGGAGGGGTTCGTTCGTCCTCGGGCCGGTGACCCGGCGATCCTCAGCCGTCCGCCGGGCGATCCTCAGATCAGCGCCGCCGGGCGAGCGGCGCCAGCGAAGCGAGGGCCAGCGTTCCGGCCAGCGCCGCGACGAGGGAATAGCCGCCGCTCCCGAACAGCGGCCCGGCGACCAGGCTGCCGATGGCCGCAGCACTCCAGACCAGCGCGTCCACGACCCCCTGCACCTGGGTGCGTTCCTCGGCCACGAGGTGACCGGAGAGCAGGCTGCTGCCACCGACGATCATCAGGTTCCAGCCGTATCCGAGCAGGAACAGCGCGAGGGGCAACCCGGAGGCGTGCGCGGTGGGAGCCGCCATCGCGGTGGTGGCGGCGGTCATCAGCACGGCGATGCCGCAGCCGATCGTCACGCGCCCATCCCAGTGATCGGCGATCCAGCCCGACAGCGGCGCCAGCGCGAACATCCCGATCAGGTGAGCGCTCAACACCCATCCCACGACGTCGAGCCCGTGGCCGTGCAGGTGCAGCTGGACCGGGGTCATCGTCATCACCGCGACCATGGCCATCTGTGCCGCCATCATGGCCACCAGCGGCGTTCGCACGAGGGGACGCCGCAATGCGGTGCCGACCATCGACAGCGACAGTCCTGGCGGACGTTCCGTGCCCTGGGCGGTGACCGTGCGTGGCAGCAGCGCGGTCGCCGCCACCGCAGCGGCGGTCACCAGTGCGGACGCCGCGATCGGACCTGAGAGTCCCGGCAGCATCAGCCGTTCCGCCGCTCGAGCGGCCGGGGCGATCAGTGCGGGGCCGGCCAGGGCACCGACGGTCCCGGCCCAGACGATGACGGAGAGCCCGAAGCCCCTTCGTTCCGCCGGGTACAGCTCGGCCGCCGCGTACCGCGAGAGTTGTGCTCCGCCATTGCCGAGACCGAGCAGCGCCATTCCCGCGAGCAACGCGGGCAGCGTCGCGGCCACGGCGCCGGCGAACGCCAGCACGGCGCCCGCCACGGCGAGCCCATAGAGGGTCAGCAGGGCGAACCGCCGGCCACGCCGCGCCATCAGGACGCCCGACGCGAGGGCTCCGAGGGCGGTGCCCAGCACACCGGCGGCGTTCGGCGATCCGCTCCACCCCGGCCCTTCGCCGTGCGATGCGATCAGGGTGCCGGCCGTGCTCGCTCCGACCATGCCGGTGTTCATGAACGCCACGGCCGCGAACAACGCGACCATCGATCCTCTGCGAACGCCGGCCGGAGCCTCGTTCATCGTGATATCCACGATCTTGGATGCTAGAGAGGCGTCGGGACGATTCGAATGCCTAACGAACGGCATCCGCGACAGCTCGCCTTTCCTTCAAAGGAGTACCGAACGGATGGCCTTTCGATCGGAAAAACCTCTCGACGAACTCGACTGGCAGATCCTCAAGGAGCTCCAATCCGACGGCCGGCTGTCGCTCAAGGAACTCGGCCGCAGGATCAATCTCTCCGCCCCCGCGGTCGCCGACCGGGTACGCCGGCTCGAGGAGTCAGGGGTGATCATGGGCTACCGCGCTGAGATCGACCCGCGTCGTGCCGGTCACCCTCTTCTCGCCTTCGTGGAGCTGCGGTGTGCTCCCGGCAGGTGCCTGTTGAAGACCGGAACCGCCGGCGACTACCCCGAGGTCATCGAGATCCACAAGCTCAGCGGTGGCCACTGCTC
>NZ_JABVEB010000146.1 GCF_014323665.1 Actinomadura sp. HBU206391
CCGAGCCGGACCGTCGCCGGATCACGCGTGACCCGGCCGCACAGCGCCGCCTGACGGCGCGGACGGAGGTCCGACATGACGATAACCATCACGATTACGAGGCTCACCCTGCCGGATGGCCTGGGCGAGACGATGCGGTTGCTCGTCCCCTTCGTGGAGCCGGTCGCGCTCGCCATCGCGGGCGCCTGCGGAGCGGGGATCCCGCTCCAGCTGGGACTGGACGTCGGGTTCAGGCTGGCCCGCCGTGCCCTGGTGGGCTGACCGGCCGGTGATCTCGCCGACCGGCGGGATGACCACGACCGGCCGGACGGGAACGCCCGCGGCCTTGGCCCAGTCAAAGGAAAAGGAGATCGTATTGACCGGGACCAGCCGAGGACCGGTGCGGAGGGCGTCGTATGGCCAGAAGGTCGTCCGGATCCGCCGGCGCGGATCGGGCGCCGCGGGCTGCGCGCCTCACGGCACCGTGGACGGTGGGAGGCCTGACCGCGGTGGTCACGGGCCTGACGATGTCGCTCGATCTGGTCGATCTGCCGGCTGCCGCGCGGTTCGGCGTTACGGGCGGGGTGACGATGCTCGCCGGCCTGGTCGCCTGGAGCACCCAGCGGCCGGGCGGGCGGGCCGAGATCGAGGGAGCCGCCGCCCGGGACGCGGGACCCGGGCCGCCCGCCCAGCTGCCGCCGGTCATCGCGCACTTCACCGGCCGCGCCGATTCTCTCTCGGAGCTGCGCCGGCTGTTCGAGGACGCCCATTCGAGGAGGCGCGCCCGGCAAGAGGCGCTGACCGACGCCCGGGTCGTATCGATACACGGCCCCGCCGGGGTCGGAAAGTCCGCACTCGCAACGCGCTTCGCCCGTGAGGTGGCGGCCCGTTATCCGGACGGGCAGCTCTACTTCGACCTGCGCGGCGGGGGAGGGGCGAGGGCGCGGCCCGAGGAGGTGCTGACCGGCTTCCTGCTCGCGCTGGGCGCCCGCCTGACGACCGCCCCCGGCGGCCTCGAGGAACTGCGGAAACTCTGGTGGACGTGGGTGAGGGGACGGCGCATCCTCGTCTTTCTCGACAATGCGCAGGACGCCGAGCAGGTGCAGGCGCTGATCCCCCCGGAGCCGGGCTGCGCTGTGCTGGTGACGTCCCGGCAGCCCCTCTACCTGCGCAACACGAGCGATCGCCGGCTCCGCGAGTTCACCGAGGCGCAGGGCATCGAGCTGCTCAGCCGGCTGGCCGGGGACGACCGCGTGTCGGACGACGTCGCCTCGGCCGTCGCGATCGTCGAGCTGTGCGGGCGGCTGCCGTTGGCAATCAGCATCTGCGGCGGGCGGCTGGCCGCCAGAGAGAACTGGTCGCTGCGGGAGATGGCCGGGCGGCTGGCCGACGAACGGCGCCGGCGGCTGGACGAGCTCGAGGTCGCCGAGCGCATCGACCAGAGCGTGAGGGCCTCTCTGCAGCTCAGCTACGACGACTGCACCGAGACGCAGCGCAGGCTGCTGCGCTCGTTCGGGCTGCTCGCGGCGCCCGACGTTCAGGGCTGGGCGGCCGGCGAGCTGCTCGCAGTGTCGGAGTTCGAGGGCGGCGATCAGCTCGAGGCGCTGGTCGACGCGCAGCTGGTCGAACACTCCGGCACCGACCGTACGGGGGCGACGCGCTATCGGCTGCATGACCTCGTACGGCTCTATGCCCGGGAGCGGGCCGACATCGAGGACACGACCGAGCAGCGCCACGCCGCCGTCGAACGGGTCATCGGCGGCTACCGGGAACGCGCGGAACAGGTCGCCGCGGCGCGCTGGCCGCAGGACTGGCACCGCCAGGCCGGCGCACGCGGTGGCACCCGCGGTGGCACGGCGGCCATGGACTGGCTGACCAGTGAGCGGATGGCGCTGCTCGCCCTCCTGGACCAGGCCACCCGCATGGAGCAGTGGGGGCTGGTGTGGCGGCTCGGCCGCGCGTCCTGCTCGCTGTTCCACTCCATGCGGGTGTTCTGGAACGAGTGGCGGAACATAGCCGAGGCCACGTGCGAGGCGGCCCAGCGGCTCGGAGATCGGAGGGCGGCCGGCATCGCGCTGCTCGAACGGGCCGCCGTCCTCGGCGGGCAGGGACAGATCGGCCGGGCGCGGGCCGACGCTCGGGAGGCTCTGGAGATCTTCGAGGACCTGCGGGAACGGTGGTGGGCCGCACGTGCCCTCCGCACGGTCGGCATGACGCTGCGCGATGAGGGCAACCTTGACGAAGGGCAGCGTTATCTCCTTGAGGCGATCGCCGCTTTCCGCGAGGAGGGCGACCAGTGGTGGCGCGCCCGAACCCAGCGCAATCTCGGTGAGCTCCGGCTGGCGCAACGTCACTACGAAGAGGCCCGCGACCTGCTCGAGCAGGCACTGGAGGTCTTCAAGAACAACGGTAACGACTACTCGGAGTCGCAGACGCTGCGAGCGCTCGGCGAGGTGCTCGCCGCCGAGGGACGGTACCTGCGTAAGCGCGGCGACCAGCGGTCGGCGGAGGTGAAGCAGACCCTGGCCGCGGCGGTGCTCGAACGCGCCGCCGAGAGTTTCCGGGTCCGGTTCGAGAACTGGGAGGAGGCGCGCTGCCTGCGCGCGGCCGGCGAGGTCGGCGATCCACGGAACGGGCTGCGCGAGCTCGCGTTCGTCCGGCGGGCCGAGAGCACCCTCGAGGGCCTGGGCGACTCGTGGGGGGTCGCCCGCACCCAGCTGTCCGAGGGCCGTGCCCTCGGCCGCCTCGGCCGCGACGCCGACGCCGACGCCGCTCTACGACGGGCGGTCGAGAGCTTCCGCGGGCTCGGCGACCGCTGGTGGGAGGCTCGGGGCCTGCGAACCCTGGCCGAGGTGCTCCTGGAGGCGGGCCGGGTCGCCGACGCCACAGAGCCTGCGGCACAGGCCCTCGACATCTACCGCAGCCTCGGTAACGAGGCGGGGGTGAGCCGAGCGCGCGACGTCCTCGCGCGCACCCGGGGCGAGCGGCAGGCCCGCGGATGAGTCGGATGACGCTGATGCGGCGGCCGGCGTAGTTCGTCTGATGTTCACCGTTCGCGGAGGTGAGAGCGGCGCCAAGGCGGGCACGGCGCGGACGAGGAGACTTCACCGACCCGGGAGTCGCGATGGACGTGGCACTGATCAGCCTGATCGGACTGGTCTTACTCGCGTTGCTGTTCGACTACACCAACGGGTTCCACGACTCGGCCAACTCGGTCGCCACCATCATCGCCACCCGGGTGCTTCGGCCCAGATTCGCGGTCGCCTGGGCGGCCTTCTTCAACTTCATCGCTTTCCTGATCTTCGGGACCGCCGTCGCCGACACGGTCGGCTCGACGGTCAAGGGCGCCTACGTGAGCCTGGCCGTGGTGTTCGCCGCGCTGCTCGGCGCGATCACCTGGAACTTCGGCTCCTGGCACCTCGGCCTGCCGACCTCGTCATCGCACGCGCTGATCGGCGGGCTGGCGGGCGCCGGGCTGGCCCGGGGCGGCCTCGACGCCATCGAGGCGTCCAGCGTGCGGAAGGCGCTGCTGTTCCTGGTGGTGTCGCCGGCCGCCGGGCTGGTGATGGCGGCCGTGCTCATCCTCGTCCTGCGCCGCGTGCTCGCCGGCCGGGACGTCGAGCGCACCGAAAGGGGCTTCCGATGGGCCCAACTGGTCTCCTCGGCCGCCGTCTCGCTCGGTCATGGCGGCAATGACGCCCAGAAGACCATGGGCGTGATCGCCGCTCTGCTCGTCGCCACGGGGCATCAGAGCGGTTCGGGCGACAAGTTGATCGTGCCGATGTGGGTGGCGGTCGCGGCCGCCTCGGCGCTCGCACTCGGCACGTACTCGGGCGGCTGGCGGATCGTGCGCACGATGGGCATGGACATCACCGCCCTGCGCCCGGTGAGCGGGTTCGCGGCCGAGACCGCCGGCGCCGGCGCCCTGTTCGTCTCCACCGCCGTCGGCGCGCCGGTCTCCACTACGCACACCGTGGCCGGTTCGATCACCGGAGTCGGCACCACCAACTCCGGCGCCACCGTGAACTGGCGGATCTTCGGCCGGATGGCGATCGCCTGGGTGGTCACCATTCCCTCCGCCGCCATGGTGGCCGCTCTCGCCTACTGGGGCACCACCATTGGCCCTGAGGTCGTGTCGGGCGTTCTCATGGCCGCCTTCCTGACGGCACTGACCGTCTTGGTGATCGCCTCCCTGCGCCGCGCGCCCAAGGCCGACGACGTCGCGCCGGACGACGTCGAAACGCTGGTGCCGCTCCGGCCGGGCACCGGGTCGATCATCGGCACCGGCCGGCCCGCCGGGCCGACCGGCGCCCCACGCCGCAGGGTGTCCGCGGGACAGCCGCTGTAGCAGGAGGCGGCAGTCGCATCGAGGTCCATCATCGGAAGAGCGTCTAGATGAGCCGCCGTTCCATCGCGACCACCACCGCCGCCGCCCGGTTGTCCACGCCCAGCTTGGCGAACACGTGTTTGAGATGCGTCTTCACCGTGGTCTCGCTGATCAGCAAGGCCCGGGCGACCTCCTTGTTGGCCGCACCCCTGGCGATGAGCCTGAGCACCTCCAGTTCCCTCGGGCTCGGCGTCGCGGCGGGGGCGGGAGTCAGCCGGCCGATCAGCAGGGACGTGATCGAGGCGGCGAGCACCTGGCCGCCCGCGGCGGCGGTGCGTACGGCCTGGTGCAGTTCCTCGCGCGGCGCGTCCTTGAGGAGATAGCCCGCCGCTCCGGCGGCCAGGGCGCGCGTCACGTCCGCGTCGGTGTCGTAGGTGGTCAGCACGATCACTCGGATGCGCGGGTGGTCGGCGCGCAGCCGCTCGATCGCGCCCACGCCGTCGAGCCCCGGCATCCGCAGGTCCATCAGCACCACGTCGGGTCGCTCGGAGCGGGCCAGCGCGAGTGCCTCGTGCCCGTCGGCGGCCTCCGCGACCACCACGATGTCCGGTACGCCGTCGAACATGCCGCGCAGGCCGTCACGGACCACCGGATGGTCGTCAACGATCATCAGACGCAGGGAATGCTCAGGCACAGCGCGGTCCCCTCCTTCGGTGTCGACTCCACCGTCACCGTGCCCCCGGCCCGCGACGCGCGCTCCCGCATCGCGACCAGGCCGTATCCGTCGTGCGGGCCAGACGGGTCGAAGCCGGCCCCGTCGTCGAGCACGTCCAGCGTGACCTCGTCGTCCATGTACGAAAGGGTCAATGCCGCCCGCTCGGCGCCGGCATGCCTGGCTATGTTCGCCAGGCCTTCCTGCGCGGCCCGCAACACGGTGGTCTCGACCTCGGTGCCGAGGGGCCGGGGCCGGCCGTCCACCGAGAAGGTCACCGGTATCCCGTTCGCGGCCTGCCAGCGTTCGGCCACGGTGGCGAGGGCCCCGTCGAGACGCACGTCCCGCAGCGCCTCGGGCCGCAGCGCGTCGACCGATCGCCGCGCCTCCGTGAGGTTGTCCCGCGCGAGCCGCTTGGCCAGGGAGATCCGCTGCCGTACGGCGACCGGATCGCCCAGGCCCTGCTCGGCGGCCTCGAGCTGGGTGATGATCCCCATGAATCCCTGAGCGAGCGTGTCATGGATCTCGCGGGCCAGCCTGGCCCGCTCCTCGAGGACGCCGAGCGCCTTGCCCTGCTCGCCCAAGGTGATGAGGAACCTGCTGAACACCCCCATGATCAGTACCAGGGCGGTACTGCCGACCATCGAACCCAGTACGGCCGGATCGTCGGCGACCTGTGTGAACATGCCTTTCGCCGCCATCGCCGTGACCATGAGCAGCCCCGCGCCCAGATAGCTCCACCCATGGGGCAGCAACAGGTACGGCAGGGCGAACATGCCGAACAACGTCACCTCGTACAGCGGCTCACGGCGGATCAGGATGCACAACAGGGCGATGAGCACCAGCAGGTGAAGGGCCATCGGGTTGAGGCGTTCGAGCAGCTCGGGACGGCGGACGACGAAGAACCCGTACCAGGCCCCCATCAGCACGGCCACGCCGAGCGTCACTCCCCGCTCTCGCAGGTCGCCGTCTCCGCCGGGCAGTATGCCGATCGCGGGAATGGCCAGGCAGCCGAAGAAGAGCAGATGGAAGGCGCGGACCCAGCGTGCCGCCAAACCCGTCATGATTTCGCCTCCGCTCGGTCCCGCCGGGACGGTGCCTTGGCTCGGTTCCACCGGGACGGCGTCTCCGCTGAGTCCCGGTGGAACCGCGCCTCCGCTCAATCCCACTGGAACAGTACGGTCGCCACGGCCGTGCAGGCCACCGTGACACCCGCCAGGATCAGCAGCGGAAGGATCGTGGGAGAGCCGAGCCAGCCGTCTCGTAGCGCCGTCACCCCCGCGGTGAGTGGCAGGTAGCCACCGATCTCCCGCATGCCCTCGGGCAACGCGTCTCGAGGAACGGCCGCGCCGCCGAGGAAGATCATCGGAAACATGATCAGCAGGCCGAACAGATCGGCGGTCCTGGCGCGGGGCGCGACGGCCGCGATGACGAAGCCGATGGCACAGAGCATGGACGCGCACAGGAGGAAGGCGAGTGCCAGAGCGGCCGGATGGGCGGGCGGCTCGATCCCGTAACCGAGGACGCCGACGGCGACGACGATGGCCGACCCGACGATACCCATCACGAGCTGCGCGCCGACCTGTGCGGCGAGCAGGGTGACCGGCGCCACCGGCGTCGTGGCCAGCCGGCGCAGTACCTTGCGCTCACGGTAGGTCGCCACGATGCCCGGCAGCGCGGAGAGGCCGCCGATGGCCAGGACCATCGCGATGTAGCCGGGCAGGAGGGTGCCGATGTCGTCGTCCCCGGTGTGCAGGACCAGCAGCATCATCGGGAAGGCCACCATGAAGAACAGCGTGCCGGTGTCGCGGGCCAGCAGCTTGAGTTCGGTCACGGAGAGCTGCGCGAACGCCTTCATCATGACTCCTTCACCAGTGCGAAGTACGCCTGCTCCAGCGAGCCGGTCGCGGTCTGTTCGATCAGTTCGCGCGGGGTGCCGAGCGCGCGGATCCGGCCGGCGCTGAAGACCGCCACCCGGTCGCACAGTGCCTCGGCCTCGTCCATGTAGTGGCTGACCAGCACCGTCGTGGTGCCCGACGCCTTGAGATCGGAGAGCAGCGCCCAGGTCTCCTGGCGGGCGATCGGGTCCAGCCCGACCGTCAGCTCGTCCAGGACCACCAGTTCGGGCGAGCCCACCAGCGCGAGCGCCAGCTGGAGGCGCTGCTTCTGGCCGCCGGACAGGTCGCCGAACCCCTTGTTGCGGATCGGGCCGAGGCCCCACCGCTCCAGTACCGACCGCCAGTCCTGCGGCGCGCGGTAGAAGGACGCATACAGCTTGAGCGCCTCGGCCACCTTCAACCGGTCGGGCAACTCGCTCTCCTGCAATTGCGCGCCGATCCGCTGGGCGAGGATCCGGCGCTGCCGCGCCGGATCGATGCCCAGGACCCGCACTGTCCCTGAGTCGGGCCTGCGCAGCCCGATCAGGCACTCGACGGTCGTGGTCTTGCCCGCGCCGTTGTGCCCGACCACCCCGAACGTCTCACCGGACGCCACCGTGAACGACACTCCGTTCACCGCACGCGTCTCCCCGTACCTTTTGTGGAGGTCCGTGACCTCGATCGCTGTCATGCCTCGAGCATCGCGACCGGCGCCGGTGCACGGCATCACCCGAGTCGGCGGCCGGCATCCCTCTTCCGGAGGATGCCGGCTCGAGGACACGAGCAGGGGGCCGAGGAGTGACACCGGCCGCAGAGCGGGGCGCGCAGAGCGGGGCGGCCAGGATGAGGAACCTCGGAGGGCGCGACGCGGATCCGCTGTGGCCTACTCCCGAAGTTCCTCGGCGAGCAGGTCCATGAGGAGCCCGTCGTGCCAGCCGGCGCCGTCGGCGTCGCGCTCGTACCTGCGCATGACACCGACGGGACGGAAACCGACGGCGGTGTAGCAGCGGATGGCCGGTTCGTTGTCGGCGGCAGGATCGATCACCAGGCGGTGATGGCCGCGATCGTGGATGAGATGGCGGGCCAAGGTGCGCACCGCATCCTGGCCGGCGCCCTGACCGTGCACGGCCGGATCGAGGAAGATGTCGATGGAGGCGTGCCGGTACATGGGCTCCTCCTCCTCGCCGTACTGGACGAGACCGCGCACCGTGCCGTCGAGCAGGATCGCGTACACGACGGCATCCGGGTCGTCGAACGGCCAGTCCGGCTCGGTGTCCACGTCGCCCCAGCGGGACCGCACCTCCGGCGTCCGCCGGATGCGCCTGAGCTCGGTCACATGTTCGGCCGCCATCGGCACCAGGACGACGGTCCTTCCGCTCAGTTTGTCCATCGGCCGAGTCTACGTTTCCTTGATCACGAGAAGGCGCCGATGTCGGAGCACCGGATGGTGGCCGTGGGCGCGGTCGACCCTGGGAGCGTCACACCCACCCTCGCGACTGAACCCCGGCTTATGCCGACATATCTTTTTAAAATGGACAGCGACAATCTTCTGGGTGAGTTCTTGCGCGCTCGGCGTGAGATCACCACCCCGGCACAGGTGGACGTGCGCCCCATCGGTCGCCGCCGGACGCCGGGGTTGCGCCGGGAAGAGGTGGCGATGCTGGCCGGCGTCAGCACCGACTACTACATCCGTCTGGAGCAGGGGCGCGAACGCCATCCCTCCGAGCAGGTGGTCGGCGCGCTCGCGCGGGCACTGGCTCTCGATCCCGAGTCCGCGGCGCACCTGTACGACCTCGCCCGGCCCGGGCTGGCCAGACACCGGCAGGCCGGCTGGGTCGATCAGGTCCACTCGAACGTGGCGCGGCTCATGGAGTGCTGGGACATGCCGGCGTGCGTGGTGAACCACCGGTTGGACGTGCTGGCCAAGAACCGGACGGCCGCCGCCCTCTACGACGGGCTGGCCCACAACGACAACCTCTTGCGGCTGGCCCTGCTCAACCCGGCGGCACACGAGTTCTACCTCGACTGGGAGCGGGACACTTACTCCAAGATCGCCCATCTGCGTGCCGCGGCGGGAGCGCACTGCGACGACCCGCTCGTCGTCGAACTGATCGAGGAGCTGTCGTCCGGCAGCGAGGAGTTCCGCCGGATGTGGGATCGCCACGACGTACGGGCCAGGACGCGCGCGCCCGCGCGGTTCCATCACCGCGATGTCGGTGACGTGGTCACCTCCATGGAGGTGATGAGCATCGACAGTGCCCCCGGCCAAAAGCTCATCGTCTTCCAGGCCGAGCCCGGCAGCCCTTCCGAGGAGGCCCTGGCACTGCTGGGCGGTCTGGTCCGCCGTGAGGCATGACGACCTCGATCTCCACCGTGTCGCCGCCGCCCGCCGCCGTCGCGGTCATGACTCCGCGCAGATCGGGGACCACCACCACCGCGGCGTTGCCGGTCACGCGTACTCCGAACACGCCCCCTACTATTGGCTCTCCGATGGCTCGACCTGCTACGGCCGGTTGGCGGCCGGGACCGGCGGTCGGTTCCTCCGGAACGGATGAGCGGCAGAGAGCCAGGGCGATGTCCGACGTTCGAGATCCCGGTGCCCCGGTGACACTGATCACCGGTGGGTCCAGCGGGATCGGCACCGCCGTCGCGGCCCGTCTGCTCGCGGCCGGACATCGGGTCGCGGTCACCGGCCGGGACGAGGCTCGGCTCGCGCGGGCCGTCGCCGGCCTCGGGGAGGGCCCGCGCTGTTGCCCATCGTCGCGGACGCGGCCGACAACGGCGCTGTCGAAGCCGCCGTCGACGCTGTGACGAAGGAGCATGGCCGGCTCGATCACATCGTGGCCAACGCGGGCGTCTCCGGCCACGACACCCTCGCCGACGGCGATCCCGACCAGTGGCGCGAGATGGTCTGACCGATGTGCTCGGCCCGGCCCTGCTGGTGCGGGCGCCCTGCCGGCCCTCAGGAAGACCCGCGGGCGCATCGTGCTCGTCGGCAGCGTCGCGGGGTTCAAGCAAGCCGGCTCCATCGGCTGGGCGCTCGAGCAACCGCCAGGCGTCGATGTCAACACGGTGCTCGTACGGCCGATGGGCCAGCGGAACTGACCCGATGCCGGGCCACGGGCGCCGGCCGGCGCCCGTGGCCCGGACCCGCTAGGGGGTCCGAGTGATCGTGAAGGTGGACGTGGTGTTCTTGATGTCCTGGGCGTTGTTGGTAAGGGTCAGGTTGTTGAACGTCGCTGAGCCGACGGCCGGCCCCTGGCCGGCCTCGGGCATCTCGTTGACCCAGATGCCGAACCCCGACTTGGCGTCGAAGGCGTCACCGCTCTTGCGCGCCCCCGAGATCGTGACGTTGGTGAACACGGTGTCGGTGACCGGGAACTGCGGCTGGCCTCCGACGTAGTTGGTCTGGAACATGATGCCGCTGTAGGTCGGATCGACGATGTCCACGTCGCTCACCCGGATGCCCTGGAACACCTTGGAGGCCGAGAAGACCCAGATGGCCGGGAAGGTCTGCGCGCCCCAGAAGTGGCCGCCGGCCCGCACGATCGAGATGTTCTGGAACTGGGTCTTCGGATCGGCACCGAAGCCGTTCATCGGATAACCGAAGTCCAGCGAACTGATCGTGATGCCGGAGTAGACGAGCGTGTCGGCGATGTGGATGTTGCGGAACGTGTTGCCGTAGCCGCCGTAGACCGCGACGCCGGCGGCCCGCCAGGTGAGCAGCGAGGTCAGGTTCTCCTAGACGCTACTGTGCATGTCCGCACCGCCCGCGTCGATCGCCGAGAACAGCGCGAAGCTGTCATCGCCGGTCGCCCGTGCCTCACTGTTGGCGACGAGGTTGTGGGTACTGCCGTTGGTCATGTTGACGCCGTCGGCGAAGGTGTTGCGGATTCTCGCGTTCTTGATCGTCATCCGGTCGGTGTTGGCGCCCCAGTAGAGGCACACCATGTGCTCGGCCCAGATGTTGTCGATCGTGATGTCGGCGACGTTGGCGAAGTCGAACACCTTGCCGGGGCCGTCTATCCGGGAGGTGTAGTTGCCGAAGTAGGCGAAGTGCGCGAACGTCGAACCACCGGCGTTGGCGTCGGCCCGGAAGCCGACATCGGTGTTGTCCTGTCCCGACGGCGCGAAGAAAGCGGGTGAACCACGGTCCAGCGCCGACGACCCGCACGGCCTTGCCGTACACCTGGAACTTGCTCGACGTCTGGTAGTCGCCCGGCGGCAGGTAGACGCCGACCAGGTTCGGGTCCTGGCGGGCCCTGTCGAGGGCGTTCTGGACGTCCTGGTGCGCGAACCCGGTGGGCACCGCGTACCTCGCGGCGTCGGGGTTGGGCAGCGCCGACACCTGCTCGGTGTTGATGAAGTCGATGGCGTACGTCGTGGTGTTGGCGGCGTCCTTCTGCAGTCTGATCTTGCTGCCGGCCGGCACCGTGGTGCCGAGCATGACGTTGGCCTCGTCGTAGAGGTGCCGCGGGCCGCCCGAGCCCGGCGAGTTGTTCGGCCCGGCCTCGGGGCCGTACAGCCACGCGTACCTGGAGGTCAGGTTGATCGGCTTCAGGAACGTCCCGTCGACGTAGACGTTGAGGGTCGCGTTGATGCCACCGCCGCCCGCCGCGTCAGGGATGGAGAACCGCGTGACCAGCGTGTTGGTGCTGGCCCTGGTGGTGAACTCCACGCTGCTCCCGGTGGAGCGGTCACAGACGCTCGTCGGCCTCGTCGACGGGATGCGGGCCGGCCGTAACGTTCTCACGGCGGAGGCCAAGGGCGGCCGACGGCTCGACGCGCGGCTCACGCTGACCGATCACCCCGTCACCGGGCCGATCTTCTCCGGCCCCCACCAGCGGCCGTTCGTCTGCAAGACCGAGCAGTCGGGGCTGGGCCAGCCGCTGGTCGACAACCACGACCACGTTGGCCTACCGGTCTTCGCGCTCGACGCGAACGGGCAGAAGACGGGTCAGATCACCGGATGGAGCCGCGACTGCAGCGTCAAGCCGCGGGTGGACCTCGTGTACCGGACCACCACCGGCGCGTGGAAGTCGCTGCCCGCCGACGGCAGCAGGCCGGGTGACCTCGCCACCACCACCACGCTCGACGGAAGCGTCCGCGACTTCGTCGTCCGGTGGGAGCGCGGCACGATCAACCGGTTCATCTACAGCATCGCCATGCTGAGCCCACTGCGCCCCGACGGCGAGCACCCTGCCGACTCGGCCTGGAACCGCCGCCTGATCTACAGCTTCAGTTCCGGCGGCGTCGGGATCGGTCACACCCAGGGTGAGCTCGACACCCGGATCGGCGACCTGTTCCAAGCCGAGGAGGGGCTGGCCGCCGGATACGCCGTGGCCTACTCCACGGGGAACGTCACCGGAAACCACTACAACCTCCAGCTCGGCGGCGAGACCGCTCTCATGGTGAAGGAGCGGTTCGTCGAGGAGCACGGGACGCCTCTGTACACCGTCGGCGTCGGCGCCTTCGGCGGAGGCATCCAGCAGTACGTGTACGGCCAGGACTTCCCCGGCCTCATCGACGCCGCGATTCCCGTGTACGCCTACCCCGACGAGGTCACCCAGGCGATCCACGTGGGCGACTGTGAGCTGCTCGAGCACTACATGGACGTCACCGCCGCCGACAACCCGCAGCGGCAGAACTGGGACAACCGCAAGCTGCTCGAGGGACTGAACTCCAGCGGTGAGGTCACCAACCCCTACACCGGCAGGCCCGGGTCCAGCGAGTGCGTCAACGGCTGGCGGGGGCTCACCCCGCTGACCCTCAACCCGCACTACGGGTCGGCCGGCTCCAACCAGGATCTGATGGAGCCGAAGGGCGTCATGCACAGGGTGGAATGGACCCACGCCGACGATCTGCGCAACATCTACGGAGTGGATCGGGACGGGTTCGCGCGGCGCACCTTCGACAACGTCGGGGTGCAGTACGGGCTCGAGGCGCTGAAGAGCGGCGCGATCACACCGGCGGAGTTCCTGCGGCTCAATGCCACCGTCGGCGGTTGGAAGCCTCCAAGGACATGGTGCAGGAGGGGGCGCCCTTCGTGCCGGGCGGCACCTTCGACCCGTGGAGTTCCCGCAACATGACGTTGAGCCCCGATGGCGGGAAGACGCCGGCGCCGCGTACCGAGGGCGATGTCGGTGCCATCCGGGCCGCCTATGAGAACGGGCTGGTCTTCCGCGGCCGGGTCGACATCCCCATCATCGACTGGCGGCACTATCTCGAAGATCAGCTGAACATGCACAACACCCGGCAGTCCTTCGTCAGCCGCGAACGCATCATCGAGGCGAGCGGCGACGCCGACAACCAGGCCATCTGGTTCACCGATGCCAGGCCGGGCGGCGCCCAGGCCGGCCAGATCGCCGTGGCGTTCGCGGTCATGGACCGCTGGATGGCCGGCATCCGAGAGAACCCGAAACGTACGGTGGGGCAGAACAAGCCGGCGGACGCCGGCGATCGATGCTTCGGCACCGACGGCCGGCTCATCGCCTCGGGCCCGCACGTCTGGGACGGGATCCTCGACGACAGGGCGGCCGGCGCCTGCACCAGACTGTTCCCGATCCATTCCACCTCGCGCGTCGTCGCGGGAGGGCCTTTCGATCAGGACATGTTCAAGTGCCGGCTCCAGCCGGTCGACCGGGCCGTGGCGCGCGGCGGCTACGGATCGTGGCGTCCCGGCGCGGCGGAGCGGGCGCGGCTGAAGCAGATCTTCCCGACCGGCGTGTGCGACTACACGAAGCCGCCCGTGGGCCGCCCCTGACGGACACCTGCGGCCGCGGTCCCGGGCGGGGCCGCGGCCGCGGGCTCAGGACCGGAAGAGCGCCGCCCTGGGGCCCATGATGATCCGATCGCCCTTGGCCAGCGTGCGCATGACGGCGCGCAGTTCCGTTTCCCCGATCGAGATGCACCCGGCCGTCGGAGTCACGCCGCCGACGTGGAAGAAGATGGCCGAGCCATGGCCGTCGACGGCCTTCGGCCGGTTGTAGTCGATGACGACCGCCTGCCGGTAGGCGCCGCTCCGCATGATCGCGGAGAGGTCTT
>NZ_JABVEB010000147.1 GCF_014323665.1 Actinomadura sp. HBU206391
AGAGCCGGGAGGTGAGATTCCTCCCGGCCACCCGACAGGGTCAGCGGCAAGCCCGAAACCAAGTCGGTGTGGACGATGCCGGTCTTCGGTGACGATTCCGGCGAGCCGTGTCACTACCGTCACCTGCCACTTCTCTCCCATGACACCGAAGATCGGGGGTCTGTTCTGAACACTGGCTACGGTGACCTTGCGGTCGAACAGTTCTGGAGCGCGTTCCGCCCGAGCGTGGAGAGCCGAGCGGCGCTGCGCGCGAGGTGGTCTCCGTTGTCCATGGTGCGGCGGGCTTTCGCAACTTTGCACATCGGGCGTCGGCGCTGGTTTGTCAGGAGGGCTCCGGTTGCGCTGGTGAACGGGGGCTGATCTACTGGCAGTGCCATGGGGACGGCCACTTCACCTCAGCGTTCGCGTAGTCCGGAGCAGACCCGCAGGGCGATCACCGAGGCCCTTCTCGATCTTCTGCGTGAGTCCGGCCGGGTGCCGACCGCTGCCACGATCGCCACCCGGGCCGGCGTGTCGCGCCGGAGTGTCTTCGTCCATTTCTCCGACATGGACGAGTTGCATGTGGAGGCCGGGCACCGCCAGGCCGAGCGCCTGCTCGCCACGGTAGAGCCGATCAGCCCCGCCCTCCCGCTTCCCGAGCGCATCAGCCGGTTCGCCGACCAGCTCGAGCGGGTGTACGAGATCATGACACCGGTCCGCCGCGTGGCGCTCGCGGCATCCGCTTCACCAGTGGTGTCGGGGCTGATCAACGAGGGCGACGAGTGGCTGCGGGGCATGCTCAGCGAGCTGTTCGCGGCGGAGTTCGCCGACCGTGACCCCCTGCTTCCCGACATCGTTGACGCCGCCGTCAGCTGGGGCTCCTGGTACCAGTTGCGGCGGCTGAGCGCGGACGACAGGCGCCGCTGCTTCCGCGAACTGCTCGGCAAGCTGATAGCCGCCTGATCGCCATCGTTGCTGCGCGCGCCGAACAGGCACTGCGGACGCGTGACCCTCGTGTCCATCGGCTTGCTCACGCGTTCTTGAGACGGTTCCGATCGCGCTCTGGCATCTTTGCACTCTGAGTGCAATAGTGTGGTCATGCTGATGCAGTATGCGGAACGAATGTGGCACGGCGAGGCCCAGATGGAAGGGCTGCTCAACGGCGACCTCCCCGAGGGAGTGGCATTTGAGATCGCCAGCGGCGTCGCCGTGGTGCCCACATTCGCGAACGTCATCGTCATGCGGACGAACGAGGGCCTGGTGCTCTTCGATACCGGGGCGCCGAACACGGCCAGGCGCAATCATCGCGCCATTCGGGCCTGGCGGGCCGATCCCGTCCGATATGCGATCTACTCGCACGGGCACATCGATCACGTCTTCGGCCTCGGCCCCTTCGACCAAGAGGCCGACCGGAATGGCGGGGAACGCCCCGTCGTCATCGCGCACGAGGCCGTCAAAGCCAGGTTCGAACGCTACGCCCTGACCAAGGACTACAACCAGGTGGCCAACGCGCGGCAGTTCGCGAACCCGAGGTTCCGCTGGCCGGAGACCTTCAGGTATCCGGACCTCACCTATCGCGACGATTACCGGCTGCGCGTCGGTGAACTCACCTTCGAGCTGCATCATGCGCGGGGCGAGACCGACGATCACACATGGGTGTACGTTCCCGAACGGAACATCCTCCTGACCGGTGACCTGTTCATCTGGAACTCGCCCAACTGCGGCAATCCTCAGAAGGTCCAGCGATATCCGGCCGAATGGGCCACGGCGCTGAGGGCCATGGCCGAACTGGACGCATCGCTTCTGATCCCGGGGCACGGCGTCCCCATCGCCGGGAACGATCGCGTCCGCACGGCGCTGACCGATGTGGCGGAATATCTGGAATCGCTCGTATTTCAGACCCTTGAGCTGATGAACGGCGGCGCGCGCCTGGCCGAGATCATCCATACCGTTCGCGCTCCGGAGCATCTGGCCGCCAAGCCCTACCTGCGCGCCGCATATGACGAGCCAGAATTCATCGTCCGCAACATCTGGCGCCTCTACGGGGGGTGGTGGGACGGCGACCCGGCCTCACTCAAACCGCCGCGATCGGACCGGCTCGCCTCAGTGCTGGCGGAACTCGCAGGCGGCCCGCACGATCTCGCCCACCGTGCCCGACGGGCGCTGGAGGACTCCGAACCGCGGATCGCGGCATGCCTCATCGAGCTGGCGCTCCAGGCCGCACCGGAGGACGATGACATCAAGGACGCGTACCGCCATGTCTTCGCCACGCTTTCCAAATCAGCCACGTCCCTGATGACACGAGGCATTTACCTGGCGGCCGCCAACGGCTGAACTGCGCCTTCTGAACGAGCCCCACCAAAGGCGGAAGGCGCCGTCCCGAGTGCGGACACGGGGACGGCGCCTTCCCTTTTCTTTCGCTACTGGACGACGGCCTCGGTGACGACCTTGGCCGCCTCGGCCGCACCGAATGTCGGTGGCTTGGGCCGCGGTTCGGTCTTCCCAAGGCGCACGACGACGGTCTTGGACGCCGGGTCGATCTGGATGAGCTGATTGCCGAGCCCCAGGGCCCAGTACAACTGGGGCGGAGCGCCCGGTACCATCCGGCCGCGCGAAGTCGCCGGTTCTTCGGCTCCGCCCAGATCAGTCGCCGCGATCGGGCCACGCACGACGCCGGGCCGGTTGAGCCACCACAGATAACCGTAAGCCGCGTTCAGGCTCGTCGACGGCTGTCCCGTAGCCGCCTTGACATAGGCGGCGGACACGATCTGCCGGCCGCGCCACTTCCCGTTGTCGAGCATCATCTGGCCGAGCCGGGCCATGTCCCGGCAGGTGGACCTTATTCCCATGAACATCTGCGCGTTTCCCGCGCGATCGGCGGTCATGGCCGTGCGGGTCATGCCGAGCGGCCTGAAAAGCCGCTCCTCTGCGAAGCGAGCAACATCCTTTCCGGTGGCCTCCCGCAGCACGCGCTGCAACGTCTGAACCGCGGCGTTGTTGTACGCCCAGACCGTGCCGGGTTTGTGCTGCTGTTTCAGGCCGACCGCGAACTCCGTGCGGTCCTGGGCCCGATTCAGTCGCCGATAGTCGGTCTGGAAACTCCACTCCCGGCCTGAGTCGTTACTGAGGAGGTCGCGGATCGTTACCGCGTCCGAGGGAGTGCCCTTCCATTCGTCGATCCATTTCGCAGCGGGGTCGTCAACGCTCAGGACGCCGTCGTCCTGAGCGATCCCGACGAGAACGCTGGTGAAGGACTTGGTGGCCGACCATATCGGCTGGGCGGTGTTCTGAGAGGCGTTGCCGAAGTACCATTCGCCGGCCAGCTCTCCATGACGCGCCACGGCCAGGCAGTCTGATTTACCCGTATCGGCCTGCGCCGCTATGCCCGCGAGCTTCGTCGCGTCCATGCCCAGTGCCGAGGGTGCTGCCTTCTCCCATGGCGACGGATCGGCCTGGCTGGGCGATGGTGATACGGGGGTTCCCGCCCTTTCACCGCCGAGTCCGGTCGAGCACGCCGCGGTAAGGAGCGCGGTGATGAGGGTGACCCCCAGAAGACGATTCGGTTGTGCCGGTCTTCCCTGCATCTGGATCACTCCGCACTCCCGGTGCGCGACGCCGCACCCTGACCTTGTCGCCGACTCGTAAGCTTGATCTGTTCGACGTGGGGCACGACCGTCTCGTCTGCGAGCAGCCAGCGGAACAGGACCCATCCCTCGGGATGCCCGGCGGTGTCCAACCAGTTCGGCAGGCCGTGGTCGGTCCCGGACACCACGACACGGACCGTCCCGTTCGCGTCGGGCATCGCGGTACGGCCATTGAGCGCCGTCCGCCGGGTCCGGTGATCCAGGGATTGCCCCCATCGGTTGGCCAGGTGAACCCCCCAGTAACGGCATTCCGGAGGCTGCACGTCGATGAGTAGCGCCTCATCTTCGTCGAGCCGGTACCAGCAGGCGAGGTAGTCGTTGTCCGGTGTTCTGTAGGGGCCGTGCTCTCCGGTTTCGACGAATCGGTTCGGCGTGGCGCGCAACGCCTCGACCCGTTGGGCCGCCAGCGAAGTCGCCGCTTTGACGAATGTGGCGGTAGTGCGTACAGCACGCGCAAAGCCCAGGTCGTCCAACGGCGGATCGGAGGTCGTTTCGTCCAGCACCTCGATCCGGTATTCGGCGGGAACCTCAGCCTGGCGGTCAAGGAAGTATTGTCGGGCGATCACCGCCCGCGAGCCGGCGTCGATGCGAAGCCAGTCGCCCGGCACCTCGACGGGTGACAGAATCACCTCGAAGTCGCCGCCGGGTGAGAAGTGGATGTCCCGGTCGGACAGATTGACCAGCCGAGTCGTCGCGTCCCGGGCCATCCCGGAGTAGACGCAGAACGAAAGATAGGTGCAGCTCCCCCGGTTCCCGTAGATGCGGTAACGCGAGCCCCCGCCGAGCACCGCGATGTCGTAGTCGGTGTCAGGATTGTCGAAGAAGAACTTGCGCACCGGTGTGATGCCCGGCAGGAATACCGGATGACGGGATTGTCGCAGCGCCGCCCGGTCGAATTGACCGGTCAGGACGTTGAGGATGTGACCGAAACCCTCCGCTACATCGATGGCGGGCACACCGTCCGCCAGGCTCGTCACCATTCCGCCCGCCTCGGCGAGCGTGTCAAGCAGCTCCCGCCAGGCCACCACGCTTTCGAGGGGACGGGAGCCGTCCAGGGGATGGGAGCCCGCCTCAACCGGAGAGGGCTCGGTACGTCGTACGGTCATGGATGCTCCTTGAGGTCGGTCTCGCGCGAGGGCCGGGAGGCGACGACCGGGCGAGGGCCCCGCCTGGAACGAGCCGCCAGGTATACCGCCAGGAAGGCCGTGCCGAGGACGGGCCGCGGCCAGGGGCAGGATCAGCGCATCTTGCGGGCCGCTTTGTCTGCCCGGATCGCCCGGTCCCGCCGGTCGGCCTCGGACAGCCTCAGCACGAGATCGCCGACGACCAGCCGATCGATCCCGTCCTTGGTGCGGAAGACGGTCTTACTCTGCTGGCGCTGGTCGATGCGGGTACCGGTGCGCGGGTCGACCCATGCCGTGAGCGTCCCCTCGTAGACCCGGTCCACCTCGATGTCACCGCGTCCGCCGTCATAGCCGGGAAATCCCGCGCGGAGCCCTTCCAGATCGAGCAGCGACGCCGGAACCCGGGTCGGCGCCGAGCCGAGCACCGTCGGTTCGGTGCGCTGGACAAACTGGTACACGGTGTCGCCGTGGATCCGGTCGACACCAGCGAAGGTCATCGGCCGGCTCGTCCGGGTCTTGGCGTCGAAGACGTGGTAGGTCCGCTTGCGCACGCCGATCGGCCAGAACGGCCCGATCCCCGATTGCCTGACGCTCGTGTCACCGTCCACGGCGGCGCCGCAGACGTTGTGCAGCCGCGCCGTCCGGCGGTCGAAGGCGACCCGCTGCGACTGGATCTCGATCTGGGCGCCGGTGGTGGCGTCCCCGATCCAGGTGAAGGAGTCCCAGACGGTGATCTTCTCATCGCTGGCGCGGACATCGCCGCGCACGGTGTTCACGGCCGTGATCCGCGCCCCGCGCCTGACGGTGAGATCCGCGGTGTCCAGGTACGTGGCGTCAACGGCGTGCAGCGACGTCGTCTGGTGGATGTCGGCGGGCGCGGTGATGATCTGGGGTGCCACTTGAAGGTGCAGCAGCGGCGCGAGGGTGAGCAGGAAGGCGCCGCACGCTACGGTCACCGGGCCGAGAGTGCGCGCCGCCCTCATCCCGGCCTTCCTTCACGCCGCGCGACCCGGCCTCTGGTCATAAGCTCGAATCTCGACATAAAACCGACTATTGCACTCCGAGTGCAAGTGCGCCACTATTTACCGGGAGAACATCAAACGGAAACATCCCACCAGCCCGGACAGCCCGGCTCGAAGGCGGGGCGGAGGGTGCCCGATCACCATGCCCCGCGCAGTTGGGAAAGGCGGCAGATGATCAAGGACGGCTTCGAAAGCCGCCGATCACCGAACCTGGTGCTGTCTCGGCCCGGACCCCGCACACCGGACGACCGCGCACCCTACGGGTGGAAACCCCTGGCGGTCGTCGCGGCGGCAGGGTTCATCGACCGTTTCGAACACCAATTGCTTCCTGGTGTGCTTCCTTTCATTCAGGACGAGTGGGGATTCAGCGACACCGCCGCAGGGCTGCTGCCACTGGGCGGGGCACTGGCCGCGATCACGCTGACTCCGCTGGCCGGCTATCTCACCGATCGGTACCGCCGCACCCGTATCCTCACCGTCATCGTGCTGTGCTGGGCGGTCGTCACACTCGCCTCCAGCCTGGCGACCGGGTTCGCGATGTTCTTCATGATCCGGCTGCTGCTGGCGACTTCCGAGGGCTTCTACGGCCCGCTCTCCGGAAGCCTGCTAGCCGATTTCTATCCATCGCAGAGCCGGGCGAGGGCCTACGGCTGGAGAGGGCTCACGCCCTATCTCGCAGGCATCGGCGTGGTGGTCGGCGGGCTGCTGGCACAGCATTTCGGGTGGCGTGCCGCCTTCGTCATCGCCACCATTCCGGGCCTGATAGTCGCCGCGGTCTGCGCGCGTTTGAAGGAACCGCCGCGAGGCCTGCTCGATCGGATGACCGGCACCGCCCCCGGCCTCCCCGACACGAGCGTGCACAAGGACGATTCCGGCGCCGTCCCGGACGTCCACTCGAACGGCGCACCCCACGGCCAGCGCGAACACCCGAGCTTTTGGCGGCAACTCCGGCAGGTGCCGGCGATCCCGACGATCGCCCTGCTCTCGACCGCCCTGGCGGCCGTGGCATTCGGCCTCTCCGGGGTCTCCTACTGGACGCCCAGCCTGATCCATCGCGAGTACGGCGTCAGCGAAGGGCTTGCGGCGTCGGTGAGCGGGTCGGTCACGGTGATCGGAGTCGTGGTGGGCGTGATGGCCGGAACCTGGCTTGGCCGCCGCTGGCACGACCGGCGGAACGGCGGCCGCCTGCTGGCCGGAGGCAGCGGGATCGTGATCGGCGGAATCATCCTCGTCACGGCGATCTCGATGTCTTCGCTCTGGGCGCTCGCGGGACTGCTCCTGCTGTCGAAGGCGGCCATGGCGATGGCGATCCCCAATCTCACCGCCTCCATAGCCGACGTCCTGGACGCCTCTTCGCGTGGTCTCGGTTTCGCGATCGTGCACGTGTTCGGCGCATTCGGTGTCGCCTTCGGACCGCTAGTTGTCGGCGTGGTCTCGGATCGGACCGGATCGATGGTCACGGCCATGTACGCGCTGGCTGTTCCGTTGCTGCTGGGCGGCCTGCTGACGATCACGGCGCGCCTCTCCTTCGAACGCGACCGGGTCCGCGCGCTCGCACGCTGAACACACCCACCCGAACACCCCCACCGAACACCCACCCGGCCGATCCACCCACCCCACCCGCGGGCTCGCACGTTTCACGGCGCGCCGAGCCCATTTCATCCTGCCCGGAAAAGCTTCGACATCCAGGTGGGTCCCGAGGAGGCAGTCAGATGCTTGAATCCGCTAGGAGGAGCAGCCCGAAGACAGCGTCGAGAAGAACATCGATCCTTACCCTGATCATCGCAGTCGTCATGCTCATCGGACCGATGCCCGGGCGCGCTCGCGGCCGAGGCCACGCCGCCCACGCAGCCCGCGTCCGGTCCGGGAGGCGCGGACTACCAGTGGTCGGCGTCCACCGTTCGCAGCGTCACCTTCACCGACCACACCAAGGACTACTGGATCTTCGACCTCTCGGGCTGGCAGGGAGATGGACCCGCGCCATCGACCGCGCCCCTGGTCGTCCTCCTGCACGGGTGGCTCGGCGACGACCCCCAGTACTACGAGGACTGGATCACGCATCTCGTGCGCAAGGGGAACGTGGTCATCTTCCCGCGATTCCAGACGAGCGCGCTGACACCACCGCGGGAATTCGCGTCCAACGCCATCTACTCCATCAAGCACGCGTTGGCGCCGTCCAGCGAAGCGTTCCCCGCGGCGTCCGTGGTGCCCGAACTCATCGCTCATTCGTACGGCGGGCCGACCAGCGCCAACATCGCCGCCCACTCGTCGGCGGAGTCGCTTCCCCAGCCCAGGGCGATCCTGTTCGCCGAGCCCCACAACGGGACCATCGACAAATCCCTGGCCGGCATTCCGGCCACGACCAAGATCGGCTGCGTCGTGGGTGACGAGGATACGATCGTCGGCCGCACCGGCTGCGACGCGATCTGGGACCTGACCGGGCACGTGCCCGTGACCAACCGCAACTACCTGTGGATGTTCAACGACACACACGGGACCCCCGATCTCATCGCCGATCACCGCGTGCCGACCAGCAACAGGGACGGTTCCGTGGTCAACGCGCTCGACTGGTACGGCATCTGGAAACTGGGGGACGCGCTGGGGAACACGGCGCGGCAGACCTCGCTCCATGTGTGGAGCGACGGGGTGCCGGTCCGGCCGCTGTCCGTCTCGACCACCAAGCCACCCTGCCCACCGGGCAGCGGCACGAAGGGCTGCTGACATGCCAGGAAAGCTCGTCAAGAGAACGGCCCTCGCGTTTCTGGTGCTGGCCTCGCTGACCGCGTCCTCGCCGCGTGATGCCCCTCGCCCGGTGGATCGGCTCCCGTCGGTCTATGGGCCGGGCTGGTCCGCTGCCCACGCCGATGCCGGGAACACCGACTATTCACCGGTAACGGGCGCGAGAAACCTGACCCAGGCATGGCAGCGCAGCTTCCCGGGCAGCATCTACCTGGGTGCAACGAACGAAGCCACCGGTCGTGTGTACGTGACCACGAACGGCCTGGGATGCCATCTGCACGCGCTCGACGGGGCGACCGGAAGAACGGTCTGGTGCTCCAGCGAAGTCGATCGCCAGGCAATCTCCTCCTCGGCTCTCCTCGACCGGGACGGACATATCTATCTGGCCGACGGCGAGGCCATGCACTCCTTCAACGACAACGGAAACGTCCGCTGGGAGACCCCCATCGTCGGAACGCCGCTCTCGGCACAGTTCACACCCGCCGGCAACCTCATTTTCATCACCCACATCGGGCGGATCTATGTGCTGAACCGCGCCACCGGCGAGCCCGTCCTCCCGCCCATGGAGCTCATCCCGGGCGCGCCGGAAACCGATGACACACGGGCCTGCATGCGAGGCACCGAAGAATGCCCGTCCTCCAACACGCTCGCGGTCGACCTCGACACCGGCCGTATCTTCTTCACCTTCTGGGATAAGGGCGCGCCGAGCGCCGACATCCGAGCGATGCAGCTGAACGAGGTATCCAGCCCTTCGATCCGGCCATTGTGGAAGAACGAGTCGTTGCCCGGCGGAAGCGCGACCAGCCCCGACCTGTCCGCGGACGGATCCCGCGTCTATGTCGGCGACAACGAAGGCGGAATCCACGCCCTGGACACCGCGACCGGTGACAAGATCTGGAGCCATGCCACCGGCTATGCGGCCGGCGGCAGCCCGTCACTGTCCCCCGAAGGCCTCATCATGCCGTCGGGCGGCGGAGACGGCGGCCTGATGGCGATCAGGGACATGGGAGACCGGTCCCAGCGGGTCTGGACGAAGAACACCCTGGTGAATCGCGGCATCCCCACGCAGGCCGCCGGTGGAGTCGCCTACGCGGCGGTCTCGACGACGCTAGGCAACGATCTCGTCGTGGTCGACACCGCGAGCGGCGCCGAACTCGACCGGGAACGGATGCCGGGACTGACCATCTTCTCTGTCGGCACGACCGTCGCCGTCGACGGAACCGTCCTCGTGCCGACCATCACCGGAGAGCTGTTCGCCTTCCGCCCCGCGCAAGGCTGATCCCCCGGCCCTGATGCCGCCGAGCCGCTCAACGCCGCTCGGCATCGGACGCCACCTCGGACGACGGCACGCCAGCGGGCCCGGCGTGATCGGCGATCAGCCTGTCGGCGGCCCACAGGCCGTTGAAAGCGGCCGAATCGGACCAGGGAAATCCGAGGTAGTCCCCGGCCAGCAGTACCGGGCTCCCGGCGGGCAGCCGTGTCCGGTAATTGCGCACCGCCGCCGCATGCCCGACCGGCACGTAGGGCATGGCCTCCTGCCAGCGGGTCACCCGGCTGTCGACGACCCGGTCGGCCAGCCCAGGTAGCAACGGCGCCACCGCGGCGACTGCCGCGTCGCGGACGGTGGCGTGATCGGCGGCCGCCAACCGCCGCGCAGCGTCCTGCCGGAACATGATGGTGAGCACCTCACCCGTGCTGGTGCGGGTGGTGTCGGCCCGCGAGTAGACGGCGATGGCGGCCAGCGGGGAGGACGAGTCCGGTGCAACCAGGACGCCGTACGCACCGCCCAGTTCGTCGTCCGCCAGCGGCTCGGCCAAGGCGAGCCCGGCGAGCAGCCCGCAACTGTAGGGCGCCGCCAATACCGCGGCCTCGTCCGCCTTCGGGTCGACCAGCATCTCCTTGGCCGCGCTCGCAGGTACTGCCATCACCACCGCGGCGGCTACCCGCTGACCCCGGGAGGTGGTCAGGACGACCCGGCCGCCAGGGGAACTCGGCCGTTGGACGCGGTCGACCCGGACCTCGTACTCAACGTCCCCCGCGCCGCCAGCGCAGTGACCAGCGTCCCCAGTCCACCGCGCAACGTGAAAGCCGAGCCGGCGCGGGCGAAGATAGCCGCCAGGGCGCCGGGCAGCGCCGCGCTGTTGGCCTCCAGCTCCTGGAAGTAGAGGCCATGCACCGCCGGGGACAGCAACCGACGGGTCAGGCCACGCCCGAAACGCGCCTCCGCCCATTCCACCCCGTTCCGTCCCTCCAGATCACTCCAGCGCCCGAGGTCGCACGTCGGGCGAGCGGCCAGCCCGCGGCGTGCGGCCCATCCTCCCCGCACCGCCGGGACGAGGTCTCGGCCCCGCAGCAGGCCCCCGGTCAGCATGGACTGCGGGCTGCTGGCATCGAACCGCCATGACCTGTCCTCGGCGACCACCATCGACCGCCCGGAGACCATGGCGACCTGTTCCTGCAGGCCGTCCACATCAGGGCCGCTCCCTTCGCCCGCCGCTGCACGACCCCAACGAGGTGATCGACATGACGGCCCGGATCCGTCGTCGAAGCACCGTCACCGGGCTGATCAGCGAGTACCGCAGGGCTGCCTGACCGCCCTGCGAAAGCCCAGCTCAGCAACAATGTTCACCGTTTTGGCACCACACAGGCCAGGTGGCGGGCGCGCCGGGGTCTGGGGGCGCAGGCGGGACCGCACCAGGCTGGTGAGGACGACGTCCTCGGTTCGCGGCGGTCGGTGTCCGAGTCAACCGGGCGGCCCTGTTGTTTGACTGTCGCGCCGATGACCTGACCCTGACCGGCGCCGGCGGGCGCGCCATCGCCACACAGTGGATACGTCCGATCACTCGGACATGACCTCGGATTGTCGTGGCCGCTGGTTCCGCTGTCGGTATTGGCGTGCGCGCAGCACCCTGCCGCCCTCCAGCGCCGAGGCCGCTACCCTGCAGACCTCGACCGCGCCCCCCGCGTCCGTTGAGCTCATACAAGTTCGGTGACCGATAACGGAGGACGAACTGCTCCGCGCTCTCGAAGCCGGGGATGAGCCACTCGTCACCGCCCAGTACGAACCTCGCCGCGGTCGCGTGCGGGCTCTGCCAGGCGGAGGCGCAGGAGGCAGGTGCGGCATCGAGGTGCCGTGCGCGAACGTGATGCCGAAGGACTCCGACCCGTCGGGCACGTCGACAGTAAACCGACCTCGACATTGTGCCGCAACGCGCATCTGTGGCCGGCGGCAGGGACCTGGTGCGTGAAGGGGACTCGCGGAGGGAGGCCCGGTGAACAGTGCCCGATTGGAATAAGTACCTTCCACCAGTGATCCCCGTTGAGCTCACCGTCACGGCGGCGAGGGTGCGATCGCCCCTGGTGACAGACGGCGCGCTGATCAGGTGACGACTACCGTGCGTCGGCGTCCGCGGAATCGCACGTCGGGTGATCTCCCTGGTGGAAGAAGGAGCTTACGAGAAGGTGGGTCATTCGGTCGATTGGTTGCTGGTCGCCGTTGAGGAGTAGGTCTCCGGATCGGACGGCTTCGGGCAGGGGGCTTTGGCCATTGCACACGGCACGCAGGGTGGCGATGTCGGTGGTGAGGGTCGCGTCCGGGTTTGTCGTGGTGCCGCGGTGGATCTGGACGGAGCCGTGGGCTACCTCTGCGACGAAGGTGTCTGTGTCGATGCGGAATTCGTACGTGCCGCTGAGTTCGTCGGCCGTCGCCGGGTCGAAGGAGGCCTTGATACTGAGCATCAGCGAGTCGAGGCCGAACTGGCCTGTGGATGGCAGCGGCGCTCGGCTGCCCCATCGTCCTAGAACGAGCAGGGCCGGCTCGAGCTCGCGGGCCCATTCGGTGAGCTCGTAGACGTGCACGCGTGTGGGCGGTCCTAGGTCGCGGCGGCGCACGACGCCCTGTTCGGTCAGGCTGCGCAGCCGGTGGCTCAGGACGTTCGAGCTGACGCCGGGCAGGCCGTCAGCGAGGTCGTTGAACCGTTTGGGGCCGAGCAGCAGGTCGCGCACGACGAGCAGTGCCCAGCGTTCGCCGATGACGTCGAGGCTGCGCGCGATGCCGCAGGGATCTTCATAGCTGCGGACGCTCATGGGCCCAGGATACCAGATACGCTCCTTCCAAAGCTGTTTAACTTGTTTTTTAGGAGTATAACTCCTACCGTGAGAGCGCAAGCGGGAGGGTGACGGCTAGAGGTTCCCCGCCGGCACGCGGTCCGGGAACGGGGCCTCACGCCTCCCGCGCGGCGAAGACGACGGATTCCGAGTTGGAGTGGTGATCTCAAATGACGACTTCTGCTGAGCGTCAGGCGGCCCTGCCGCGCGTGGTGTCGGCTCAGGCGTGGCAGCAGGCCCGCGCTGAGTTGCTGGTCAAGGAGAAGGAGCTGACTCGGGCATTGGATGCGCTGGCCGCCGAGCGCCGCCGGTTGCCGATGGTGCCGTTCGACAAGGAGTACCTCTTCGACGGACCGGGCGGCAGCGCACGTCTGCTGGAGCTGTTCGAGCACCGCCGCCAGCTGATCGTCTACCACTTCATGTGGCCAGGCGATCACTACTGTGTCGGCTGCTCCGGCTTTACCGACAACATCGGCCACCTGGCTCATCTGAATGCGCGTGACACCTCCATGGCCCTGGTGTCGGCGGGCCCGCTCGCCGAGATCGAGCCGTTCAAGAAGCGGATGGGCTGGACGCTGCCCTGGTACTCCTCGCAGCACAGCGACTTCAACACCGACTGCGGGGTGACCGCGGGATTCGGCCTGAGCGTCTTCCTGCGCGACGGCGACCGTGTCTACCGCACCTACTTCACTACTGCGCGCGGCGTTGACCGGCTCCGGGCCGATCTCAACCTCCTCGACCTGACGCCCCTGGGCCGCCAGGAGGACTGGGAGGACTCGCCCGTCGGATGGCAGCAGACACCGCCGTACCAGTGGTGGCGCCTGCACGACGAGTACGGCGAGCTCCCGCCCCGGAATGCAGAGAACTGACCGAGGCCGCTGGGGTGCATCAAGCGCCGGCCCCCATGTCGATACGGAGTTGCCATGTAAGACGAGAGACGAGACTGGCCGGAGGTCCCACTGTGAGCGTTGAGAGCCGTACGGCAGACCGGCCGCTGCGGTCGGGGTGGGCGCTCGGGCTGGTCTCGGTCTGCGCGTTTCTGACCGCTTTGGACGTGATGGTGATCGTGACGGCTCTGCCCACGCTCCGGGTCGAGCTCGGCGCCAGCCTGGCCGATCTGGAATGGACGATCAACGCCTACACCCTGGCATTCGCATGCGTCCTACCGATCGGCGCTGCGCTGGGCGACAGGTTCGGCCGTCGGCGGATGTACGTTGTCGGACTGGCCGTGTTCACGGTGGCCTCCGTCGTGGCCGCGTCGGCGACGACCATCGAGATTCTGGTTATCGGCAGGGTGCTGCTCGGCGTCGGGGCC
>NZ_JABVEB010000148.1 GCF_014323665.1 Actinomadura sp. HBU206391
CCATTTCGCCCCCCAGGCGCCAATGAGACAAGCGTCCAGCGGCGGTTGTCCACGGGTCGCCCCAGGCGGCCTTGTACGTGGGGGAACAGGTATGCAGGCCCACCCGTCGTGGTCGACAACACTGCGCACCCCCGTAGTCATTGAACGTGACTAAACCGTCAAATCAGGTCATAGGGTAACTGCCTCGGCGGCTCATCTCTCACCTCGGCCACATGCGGCACACTTACCCCCAATCGCCGTGATCTTGCTTGGAACAGCTCGAGTTCCTGGCCACCAGGACGCCGCGCCGGCGGCCAAGACAGCTTGCGAGTTTCGCGCGCGCCCCGGATCACGGGCGCACCGCGAACATCTGCAAGATCACGGCGGGGGGATGGGGCGGGTGGGTTTGTAGGCCTCTATGCCCAGCATGTCGGGGATGTCCCAGCGTCCGTCCTCCATGAGGCGGATCAGCACCAGACCCGCCAACAGCGTCGCGGTGACGAGGTCTTCGAGCGGCAGATGATGAGCTCCGAGCCGGCCTCTGACTCCGTGCTTCGACCAGCCGCCGAAGGTCTTCTCCCTAGAGCCGTGGCCGGCCCCCAGCACCACCTGCCCGGGCTGGGTTCGATCCGCGAACGCGCCGCAGAAGCACGGATGCACACCTACCCTCGCCGCGGCTCAGCAGGTCGGTGAGCATCCGGTCCACCCGGCCGGTGTACTCCGCCGCCGGGCCGCTGAGGTAGTCCTCGTACCAGTCGGCGTGCTCGTCGTACGCGGCCGGTGGCGTCATGATCCCCAGCCTGACGGTCGGCGGCACGGCACGTCGAGCACCTTCTCGGAGAGCGGATCCCCGTAGCCGTTGAACGTGATCAAACCGTCAAACCAGGTCATAGAGTGACTGCTGCGGAGTGGCTGCCACATGCAGGTCGGAGGATGCGGTGCTGGAAGGTCTCGACACTGTCGACTGGGCGGATCTGGAACACGCCTACGGCTCGGCCGACGACGTACCCGATCTGCTCCGCGGCGCGGCGTCCGAGGACGACGAGGTCCGCGACGAGGCCATCGACGCGCTGTTCGGCACCATCCATCACCAGGGGACCGTCTACCCGGCCTCCGCCCCGGCGGTGCCCTTCCTTGCCCAGCTGGCCGTGCACGCTCCCCTCCAGCGCGACTACGTTCTCATGCTCCTGTCGGAGATGGCGAACGGCCACGACATCGACGGCGGCGCGAGTATCACGCGCGTGCGCGCCGCGGTCGCCGACGCGATCCCCGGCCTGCTGCCCTTGCTGGACGATCCCGATCGGGACGTGCGCCGTGCTCTCCTGCGCGTGCTGATCACAGTCCCCGAGGCGGTCTTCTCTCACCTGCCGCTGTTGCTCGAGCGGATGGCCGCCGATCCAGACGGCCAGATGCGCGCGGACCTGATGACCACCTTGGCGCGGGTCGACCCCGACCTGGACTCCGCGGAGCGCCGTCACCGTACCGGCCTCGACGATCCGGCACCCGCGGTGCGCATCGCCTCGGCGATCGCCCTGCTGAGCCGCACGGCGCCGCCGTTCCCATCGGACGTGGTGGATGCGCTCGCGGACGCGTACGCCATCGACGGTGACGGCGGGTTCGACATGCCGTGGCCGGGCGAGACGACGGGCGACCCGCTGCTCGGCGATGCCCTGGCAGAGGACCCGGCCGCCGCGCTCGCCGTGGCCTCCCGCCTCGCAGGTCTCGGGGTCAGGACACGAGAGGCCTCATGGCAGGCCTGGGATGTGGTCGAGAAGTGGCGTGGCCAGGAGGCCGGGTGCCTGCCGGTGCTGGTCGCGCATCTGCCGCACGAGACCGACCCGCAATACCTCGACAACACCTTGCTTCGGACGGCCCGGCTCGCCACCAGGATCGACGAGCCGGACGAAGTGACTCTGGAGCGGATCCGTGCCTTCGCCGACGATCACACTGCGGCAGTGCTGCCGGCGCTCGCCCGTTTCCACGATCCGTCCTGCCTGACGCTGGCGGAGCGGGCGCTCGCCATGACCGAACCGCCAGGTCACGCGCTGAAAGCCGTCATGGCCGAGTTCGGCGAACGGGCGTCCGCACTCATGCCCCTTCTGCTGCCGCGGCTACGCGACATCGACGGGCATTCGGTGGGCGGTAACAACCTGCTCATCGCGCTGGTCCAAGGGCTGCCGGGTTTGGGCCAGGCCGCCCTCGCCGCAGTACCCGAGCTGCTCGCGATGCTGCACGAGCGCAAGGCCGAGTTGGCGGTGTGCACGACGCTCGGCGAGCTCGGGCCCCCCGCCGCCCAGGCGGCACCGGCGCTCGCCGAGATCTGCCGGCCGAAGCGTCAACTCCGGCTGTGGCGTCCGCGGACCTCTCCGACCGCGAGCCCAGCACTGCGCTCGCGCGCGGCACTCGCCCATTACCGGATCACCGGTGATCCGGTGATCGCCCTGGAGGTCTTCGGCGACCTGCTGGCCATGGCCAAGCCCCACCACTGGGTGATCGACGACGTCGGGCACCTCGGTCCTAACGGGGCGCCGCTCCTCCCCCACCTCGAGCCCCTGCTCACGGCGGAGACCGGCTGGGTGCGGGTGAGCGCCGCCATCGAGCTCCGGCGGATGGGTGTCACGACGGCGACCGAGGTCATCGCCGCCGAGGTCGACGCCACCCCGTCGGGACTGAAGGCGCTGCGCGGACTCGCCAACCTGGGGTCGGCTCCGGTGTCGCTGGAGCCGACGCTGCGCCGGCTGGCCGAGTCACCGCGCCGCCTCCTCCACGACGGGTCGAACGACGGGACGCCACACGACGACGACGTCCTCGCCGATCTCGCCCGCGACCTGCTCTCCCACCTCGAATGAGCGTGCCTGCCTGACCAGCGGCTCATACGACCGGCCCAGACCACGCCATGGTGCGGCGTGATCCTTCGTCTCATGGCCACTCGGATCACCGCGAGGGTTGCTGGAGAGGCATCACCACGGCGATCTTGAAACCGCCGGACAGGCCGCGAACAACTGCATGATCACGACGGGGAATGGCGCGCGGGTCTCAGCCGGTCGGGAACCGTCAACGGTGTGTTCGGTGGCCCCCTGGACGGCCACCGAACACACCGCTCTCCGAGCCACGGCGTGATCACGGCGCCAGTGAGCGTTTGAGGCTTTCGCCCGCGGACAACCGCAAATCAAGATCACGACGCGGGAGTCTCACCAGCCCGATGGGCCGAATCGCCTTCGATGTCGGCATCTGCACCACCGGGCGGGCTTTCGGTGGTGCGTATGCCGACGCCAAACGCCGCTCTGTCTTCGATTCGCCCTGGCAGCACAGCCGAACCGGGCACACGGCACACGGGCGCACGGGCGCATGCTGCCTCGATGGGGGTCCCGCCGACCCGCGCCACCGCTGTCCATGCCAGCCGAGAGGTCGAGATAACCGGATTCCTGTGGTTCGGGCGATTTCCGATGCCCGGAACTCTTGACGAGTCAACACTTGGAGGCGTAAACACAGTGAAACACAGATGAATCGGCGGTGAAACAACATTGTTCGCGGAGGAGCGGCAGCAGGAGATCCTGCGCCAGGCCAGAGAGGCCGGACGCGTCGACGTCGTCCGCCTGGCAGACGAGCTGTCCGTCACCAGCGAGACGATTCGCCGGGACCTGACGACGCTCGAGCGAGCCGGCGTGATCCGGCGGGTGCACGGCGGCGCGATCCCGGTCGAGCGGCTCGGCTTCGAGCCGGCGCTCGCCGCACGGGACGCGGTGATGACCCAGGAGAAGGAGCGCATAGCCAAGGCCGCGCTGGCCGAGCTGCCAGAGGACGGCGCGATCATCATTGACGCGGGATCCACGACCGAGCGGCTGGCCAACCTGCTGCCGATGGAGCGCGAACTGACCGTGGTGGTCAACGCCCCGCCGCTCGCGGTCTCGCTGGCGACCCGCCCGAACCTCACGGTCATCATGCTGGGCGGCAGGGTCCGCCCGCGCACGCTGGCGACCGTCGACGACTGGAACCTGCAGATGCTGTCCCAGATCCACGTCGACGTCGCGTTCATGGGCGCCAACGGGCTGTCCGTCGAATGCGGCTTCACCACTCCGGACCCGGCGGAGGCCTCGGTGAAGCGGGCGATGATCGCCTCCGCTCGCCGCGCCGTGGTGCTGGCCGACCACACCAAGGTCGGCAACGACTACTTCGCCCGGTTCGCCACGGTGGGCGACATCGACACGCTCGTCACCGACACCGGCCTGCACTCCGACCTGGTCGACGACTTCGAGCAGATCGGCCTGAGGGTGGTCAGCGCGTGATCCTCACCGTGACGCTCAACCCCAGCCTCGATCGGACGATCGAGGTCGACCGGCTCGTCCCCGGTGCCATGATCCGTGCGAGGTCGGCCCGGCTCGACCCGGGCGGCAAGGGGGTCAACGTCTCGCGGGCGCTGCTCGCGGGCGGCATCGCGACCCGGGCCGTCATCACGGTCGGCGGTTCCGACGGCGACCAGCTGGTCCGGCTGCTCGAAGCCGACGAGATACCGCTCCACGCCGTCGAGGTCGGTGGACGCACCCGGTCGAACGTGACCATCGTCGAGCCCGACGGGGTGGTCACCAAGCTCAACGAGCCCGGTGGACCGCTCTCCCGTACGGAGCTGGACCGGATCGCCGAGGTGGTGCTCGCCGAGGCCGAGACCGCCTCATGGGTGGTGGCCTGCGGCAGCCTGCCGCCCGGTGTGCCCAGCGGCTTCTACGCGGAACTGTGCAAGTCCTGCGCCGACGCCGGAGTGCACGTGGCCATCGACAGCAGCGGCCCGCCCCTGCTGGAGGCGGTCGAGGCCCGGCCCACCCTGATCAAGCCCAATCGGGAGGAGCTGGCCGAGGCCGTCGGACGGCCGATCGAGTCCGTGGCGGACGCCATCGAGGCGGCCGAGGAGCTCCGCGACCAGGGCGCTCAGACGGTGCTGGCCAGCCTGGGCGCGTCAGGCGCCGTCCTCGTCGGCCCGGACGGGGTCGTCACCGGCGAAGCCCATGTCGCCGCGCCGAAGAACACCGTGGGCGCGGGCGACGCGCTGCTGGCCGGATTCCTCCGGGCCGGAGCGCGAGGCGTCACCGCCCTCGCGGAGGGGCTGGCGTGGGGCGCCGCCGCCGTACGCATGCCCGACAGCCGGATGCCGCTCCCTCGGGACATCCGGCGCGACGACGTTCAGATCCACCACCGGCCGGACCCCCGCCGGCCGCTGCTCACCTGACCGGCAGCCCACCCCGCCCACCGATCGACCCAACCCCCTCAGCCAGGACCGCCAGGAGGTCGCTCATGGCAACCACTTACACTCCGCAGCCCACCGGCAGCGGGCTCAAGGCCAATGTCCAGCGCATGGGCGCCCACCTCGCCGGGATGGTGATGCCCAACATCGGGGCATTCATCGCGTGGGGCCTCATCACCGCCCTGTTCATCCCGACCGGCTGGCTCCCGAACAAAGAGCTCGCCGAGCTCGTCGACCCGATGGTCAAGGTGCTGCTCCCCGTACTGATCGGCTACACGGGCGGGCGGATGGTGCACGGCCAGCGTGGCGCCGTGGTCGGCGCCGTCGCCACGATGGGCGTGGTCGTCGGGTCCGAAGTGCCGATGTTCCTCGGCGCCATGATCATCGGACCGCTCGCCGCGTATCTGATGAAGCTGTTCGACGGCCTCATTGAGGACCGGGTGCGCCCCGGCTTCGAGATGCTCGTGGACAACTTCTCGGCCGGCATCCTCGGCATGCTGATGGCCGTGGCCGGGATGAAGGCCATCGGCCCGGTGGTACGGACCTTCACCGACGCCGCGGGCAACGGCGTCGACTGGCTGATCGATCACGACATCATGCCGCTCGCGTCGGTCCTCATCGAGCCGGCCAAGGTGCTGTTCCTCAACAACGCCATCAACCACGGCGTGCTCAGCCCGCTGGGCGTTCAGCAGGCGGCCGAGGCCGGTAAGTCGATCATGTTCATGCTGGAGACCAACCCCGGGCCGGGCCTGGGCGTGCTCCTCGCGTACCTGTTCTTCGGCCCCCGGCGGCTCCGGGCGACCGCCCCGGCGGCGATCATCATCCAGTTCTTCGGCGGCATCCACGAGATCTACTTCCCGTACATCCTGATGAAGCCGCGGATGATCCTGGCCGCCATCGCCGGAGGCGCCACCGGTATCGCGATCTTCCTGGCCACCGGCGCCGGCCTGGTCGCCCCACCGGCACCGGGCAGCATCTTCGCCTACATCGCGCAGACCCCCAAGGACAGCTGGTTCGGCGTGTACGCCGGGGTGCTGGCCTCCGCGGCCGTGTCGTTCGGCGTCGGGTCGGCGCTGCTCGGGTTCGGCAAACTCGCCGAGGACCGTACGGTCGAAGACACCGGCGACGACGCCCCCGAGGGCGAGAACGAGGCCGGCGACCGTCCGGCGCGCGAGAGCGAGACCTCCACCAAGACCCTCACCGAGACCCCCGTCGAGACCCCGGCCGAGAAGACCGGGGCCCGGTCCGGCGATCGCGCAAAGGCCGCCGGGCCCCCGGCCGAGTCCGCCGGTCCGGCCTGAACCGCAAATCCGTGTCTCCCAAGGAGTGATCACAGATGGCCGTCATCAACGGCAAGGACATCCACAAGCTGATCGTCGCCTGCGACGCCGGGATGGGCAGCAGCGTCATGCTGGCCTCCCAGCTCCGCAAGGAGCTGAAGAAGTTCCCGGTCGAGGTGAGCCACACACCGGTCGCCTCGATCCCGGCGGACGCCGACGTCGTGGTCACCCACACCGAGCTTGCGGCCCGTGCCCGGCAGGCGGCGCCCGGGATTCCTGTCGTGCCCTTCGAGGTCTTCCTCGGCGACCCGGCGGTCAAGCGGCTCGTGACCATCATCAAAGAGGGCGGCGACCTCGATGTCTGACGGGCTGACCGGCCTGCTGGACCCCAGGGCCGTCCGCCTCGACGCGGTGGCCGCCGACCGTGACGACGCGATTCGGCAGTGCGGGCAAGCGCTCGTCGACATCGGCGCCGTACAGGCTCCGTACGTCGACACCATGCTCGCCCGCGAGCGGTCGGTGCCGACCTACCTGGGCGAGGGCGTCGCCATCCCGCACGGCACCACGGCGGGCAAGGACTCCGTCGTACGCGACGCCCTCGCCGTACTCCGCTTCCCCGGCGGAGTGGACTGGAACGGCGAGACGGTCTCGGTCTGCATCGCCATCGCCGCCCGCGGCGACGGTCATGTCGCGGTGCTCGCCGAACTCGCGGAGGTCCTGCTGGATCCCGAACGGGCCCGCGCGCTGCGCGAGGCCACGACCAACGAGGAGATCTTCAGTCTCCTCCAACCCACGGAAGGTGCCCCGGCATCATGAAGGTCGCTCGTTTCTACGCTCCTGGTGACATCCGGCTCGAGGACGCCCCCGAGCCGAGTCCCGCCCCGGGCGAACTGAAGATCCGGGTCCGCAACTGCTCCACGTGCGGCACCGACGTGAAGATCTCCCGGTTCGGCCACCACCACATCGTCCCACCGCGCGTCATGGGGCACGAGGTGGCCGGCGAGATCGTGGACGTCGGCGAGGGCGTCACGGGCTGGGCGTCCGGCGACCCGGTACAGGTGATCGCCGCGATTCCGTGCGGGACGTGCCGCGACTGCACCCGGGGCCGCATGACCGTCTGCGCGTTCCAGGAGTCGATCGGCTACCACTACGACGGCGGCTTCGCCGAGTACATGATCGTCCCTGCGAAGGTCCTCGCCGTGGACGGCGTCAACCGGATCCCCGCCGGGGTGTCGTTCGCCGAGGCGTCGGTGGCCGAGCCGCTCGCCTGCGTCCTGAACGGCCAGGAGCTGGCCCGGGTCGGGGACGGCGACGACGTGATGGTCATCGGGTCGGGGCCGATCGGCTGCCTGCACGTGCGCATGGCACGGGCGAACGGTGCCCGGCGGGTGTTCCTCGCCGACCTCAACCGGGCCCGTCTCGACCAGGCCGCGGCCCTGGTCAAGCCGGACGCCGTGATCTGCTCCGCCGAGACCGACATCGTGCAGGCGGCACTCGACCTGACCGACGGGCACGGCCCGGACGTGGTCATCACGGCGGCGGCGGCCGCGGCCGCACAGGAGCAGGCCATCCGGATGGCGGCCCGGCAGGGCCGGATCAGCTTCTTCGGCGGGCTGCCGAAGGACAACCCGATCATCGCCTGCGACTCGAACCTGGTGCACTACCGCGAGCTCACCATCGTCGGCGCCAACGGTTCCACCCCGGCCCACAACACCCGGGCCCTGGAGCTCATCGCCACCGGGCAGGTGCCGGTCGACGACCTCATCACCCACCGGCGGCCGCTCGGCTCCGTCCTCGACGCGATCGACATCGTCGCCCGCGGTGACGCGGTGAAGGTCACCGTCGAGCCCTAGACCCCCGATCCGCCGATCCTCCGCTCCCATGGAACGATCCGCCGCTCCCCTGGAAGGACGCTCATGCCCGAACGGAAAGTCGTCGTCGGCTCGTCCGGCGGCCTGCACGCACGTCCCGCGAACCTCTTCGTCCAGGCCGCGGCACGGCAGCCGGCCGCGGTGCTCATCGCGGTCGGGGACAAGAAACCGGTGCCCGCCAAGAGCATCCTGTCCGTGCTGTCGCTCGGCGCGGTCAAAGGCACCGAGGTCACCCTGAGCGCCGAGGGAGAGCACGCCGAGGAATCGCTCACGGCACTGGCCGAGCTGCTCGCCCAGGATCTCGACGCCGAGACGCCGGAGGGGAGTGATGTCTGAGGTCCTGCGCGGCATCGGGGTCGGCCCCGGGCTGACCGCGGGCCCCATCCTGCGCATGGCGCCGCCGCTCGAGCTCCCGCCACCGCGTACGCTCGCCGACGCCGAGATCGAGCCCGAGGTCGACCTGGCCGTCCGCGCGCTGGCGTCCGTACAGCGGGATCTGCGGGAACGGGCGGACGCGACCGCCGACGCCACCACCGCCGACATCCTCCACGCGCAGGTGGCGCTCGCGGCCGACCCCGTGCTCGAGGACGACGTGATCGAGCGGATCCGGAGCGGTACGGACGCCCCGCACGCCATCCGGGAGGCGTTCGACGAGCACCGCGCGGCGCTGGAGGCCATCGGCGGCCTCTTCGCCGAACGGATCGGCGACCTCGACGACCTCGCCGGGCGGGCGCTCGCCGTCGCGCTGGGCCGCCCGGCGCCCGGCGTTCCGGCCCCGGGCCATCGGTTCATCCTGGTCGCCGACGACCTGGCTCCGGCCGACACCGCCGGCCTGGATCCCGCGACCGTACTGGCGCTCGTCACCGAGCGCGGCGGGCCCACCAGCCACACCGCGATCATCGCCAGGTCAGTCGGCATACCCGCCGTGGTGGGCTGCCGCGGAATCCTGGGCAGGCCCGATGACGACCTCGCGACGGTGAACGGCACGACCGGCGAGGTGCACGTCGGGGTCGGCCAGGACGACGTCGCCGAGATCCTGGCACAGGTCGCGAAGCGTCAGGACGCCGGCGGTGGGCGGGGCCCCGGGCGTACCGCCGACGGGCGGCCGGTGGACCTGCTGGTCAATATCGGCTCGGCGGCCGACCTCGCCGGGGTCGAGCCGGTGGAGGTGTCGGGGGTCGCCGGAGTGGGGCTCTTCCGCACTGAGTTCCTGTTCCTCGACCGGGAGAAGGAGCCCACGTTCGACGAACAGGTGCTCGCCTACGCCGAGGTGTTCCGCGCCGCCGGATCGCTCCCCGTCGTCGTACGGACGCTCGACGCCGGCGCCGACAAGCCGCTGCCCTTCCTGGGCCTGCCCGAAGAACCCAATCCCGCTCTCGGCATGCGCGGCCTGCGCGTCGCGCGGGTCCGGCCGCAGACGCTCGACGTGCAGCTCGCGGCGATCGCCGAGGCGGCCGCGCAGACCGATGCGCGGGTCGAGGTCATGGCGCCCATGGTGGCCACGGCCGCAGAGGCGGCCGACTTCGTCGAACGGGCGCGCGGACACGGGCTCGGCCAGGTCGGCGTGATGGTCGAGGTGCCCGCCGCCGCATTGCACGCCGACCGGCTGCTCGAGTACGCCGACTTCCTCAGCATCGGCACCAACGACCTCGCGCAGTACACGCTCGCGGTGGACCGGCAGAACGGAGACCTGCCGGACCTGCTCGATCCCTGGCAGCCGGCTCTGCTCCAGCTCATCGGGCGGTGCGCGGACGCCGGTCGCGTCAGGGGCAAGCCGGTGAGCGTGTGCGGCGAGGCGGCCGGCGACCCGCTGCTCGCCCCCGTGCTGGTCGGGCTGGGCATCGGCAAACTGTCCATGGCGCAGCGCGGTGTGGCCGCGGTGCGCGCCACTCTCGCCGAACATGACATGGCGGCCTGCGGGCGCATGGCCGACGCCGCCCTGGACACCGGCGACGCCGCCGCCGCGCGCACGGCCGCCCTCGCCGCCGGCTGATCGGCCGTGCGCTTCAGCGGACCAGGCTGTGGCAGGCGATCGCGGCCGCCGCCACCACGTTGAGCGAGTCCACCCCGAGCGCCATCGCGTCGGAGCTCATGGGGATGCACACGGCCTCGTCGGCCTCGCGCAGCCAGCGCGAGGAGAGCCCGTCGCCCTCGGACCCGAGCAGCAGGGCGGCACGGTCACCCATCGGCGCCTTATCTATAGGTGTCGCGGACTGGTCCGGGGTGAGGGCGAGCAGCCGGAAGCCCGCGGCGCGAAGCTCGGCGAGCCCGCCGTGCCAGTCGGTCATGCGCGCGTAAGGGACCGCGAAGACCGCGCCCATCGAGACCTTGACGGCCCTGCGGTACAGCGGGTCCGCGCACCGGGGCGAGAGGATCACGGCCTGCACGCCGAGTGCCGCGCCGCATCTGAAGATCGCGCCGACGTTCCCGTGGTCGACCAGATCCTCGAGCACGAGAACCCGCCGGGCGTGCCTCACCACGTCGGCGACGGCCGGCAGCGGCAGCCTGCCCATCGCCGCGAGGGCGCCGCGGTGCACCGGGTAGCCGGTCACCGCCTCGGCCGTCGCGTCGTCGACCACGTACACGGGCGCGTCGACCCGATCCAGGACATCCGACAGCGACGAGAGCCAACGCTCCGCCATGAGGAACGACCTGACGGGATGACCGGTCTCGACGGCACGGCGGATGACCTTCTCACCCTCGGCGATGAACAGCCCGTGCTCGGCCTCCAGGCTCTTGCGCAACTGCACGTCCCGCAGGTGCACGAAGTCGGCGAGTCGCGGGTCGGCCGGATCGGCCAGCGGGAGGAGATGAGCCATTCCCCCAGTCTGCAGCGTGCCCAGAGCCGGCGCGCAACGTGTTCACGCAGTTGTCCCCTGCGACACCCACATAGATCACCGATCATCAGGCCCGGGTGGGGAACAATCGGGCCATGCGGCCGGCAGGCCGACCGCCCTGCGCCGCCCGACGTCCTGCCATGGGCGGGCCCCACGGGCGCCCAGGCAACTCAGGGCGGCGGCGAATCGTCTGACTTGAGGAGAAGTACGCCGGGACGGGCGAAACCGTCCACGGACGAACGGGGAGTTCGTGGCAGAGCCGATCACAGCCGGTCCGAGCGGGGAGCCGGGGGCGTCGCGGCGGAGGGGCGACCGCCTGCGTTCGGTCCTGGCCTGGACGGTCGTGGGCTCCTGGGGGGTGTGGGCCACGGCCAGGCTCGCCGGCCTGGACGGGCTGCCGGCCGCCGGAGCGCCGATGGTGGCGCTTCTCTCGTTCACTCCGTACGTCACCGCCGTCGCGCCCATCCCGATCATCTGTGCGGTGGCGCTGCGCCGGTGGTGGGCGGCCTCGGTCGCGGTGGTCGTCGCCGCGGGCCTGGTCGTGGCCGTCGTGCCCCGTGCGTTCGGCTCCGGCCAGCCGGCCGCGACCGGCCCGGCCCTGCGGATGCTGTCGTCCAACCTGCAGTTCGGCCAGGGCGACGCGGCGACACTCGTCGAACTGGTGCGGCGCACCGGCACGGACGTGCTCAGCGTCCAGGAACTCACGCCGGCCGCGGTGCGGCGGCTGGAACGGGCCGGGCTGAAGCGGCTGCTGCCCCACAGGGTGCTGGACGACCGTGACGGCACCACCGGCATCGGGATCTACTCCCGTCACCCGCTGCGCGCCCTTCCACCCGTGGCCGGCACCACGTACACGATGCCCCGGGCGGAACTCACACTACCCGGCGGGGTCACGGCCGAGGTGACCGCCGTCCATCCGCTCCCGCCCCTGTCCGGCGCCATGGCACGGAAATGGAACCACGACCTGGCGGCGCTGCCCGCCGCCGACCGCGACGGGCCGGCGAAGGTGGTCGCCGGCGACTTCAACGCCACGCTCGACCACGCGCGGTTCCGATCGATTCTCGACCGCGGATACGCCGACGCCGCCGACCGGGTGGGCAAAGGTCTGGTCCCGACATGGGGCACCGAACGACGTGAGCCCGCCCTCACCATCGACCACGTACTCGTGAGCCGTCAGGTCGCCGTTCGGCGGGTCGAGGTCTTCTCCGTGCCAGGCAGCGACCACCGCGCTCTCTTCGCGGATCTGCGACTTCCTGGTTCGTGACCTGCCATATCGAGTATTTCGGCGCCTTTGTAACGGATCGCCGGTGGGGCTACAGTGCCCAGGAAACGTGAAACAGATTCGGGTGAAAGAGGACGGTCGTGAGCGGAAGTCATCGGAATGATCCTCCAGGCGACATGCCTGGCGACGGTGGCTACGACCCCGCCGCGCCCTACGTCTTCGGCCCGGAGAGTTCGCCGGGCGGCCCCGGCGGCAGCGGCCGAACGGACTGGTTCCATCCGCGTCGCAGTCCCGCTTCGGAAGGCCCGGGCGGCCCCGGTTCGGGTTCAGCAGGTCCGGGTTCGAGCGGTCCGGGCTCAGGCGCCCCGGGCGAGCCCGGGCAGGAGATGCCAGGAGCGGAAAGCTGGCCGGCACCGCCGGTTCCGAGCCCCGAGCCGCCCTATGGCGCGGGCGGGTTCTCCGGCGCGTCCGATCCAGGCGGCTACGGCAGCGGAGGCTTCTCCGGCGCGTCCGACCCTGGCGGCTACGGCAGCGGAGGCTTCTCCGGCGCGTCCGATCCAGGCGGCTACGGCAGCGGAGGCTTCTCCGGCGCGTCCGGCGCGTCCGACCCGGGCGGCTACGGCGCGGGAATGCGCGACCGCGGATCGTCCGCCGAAGGCAACCGTTCCCAGGGCTACGGCGCCGGCGCTGCCGGTGGCGGATACGAGAGCAGCGGATACGAGAGCAGCGCGGCCGGTGGCGGATACGGCGATGACCGGTACGGCAGTTCCACGCCCGGCACCGGCGCCTTCGGCGGGGCCGGGGGGGTCGGCGGCGCGGCCGGCGCGGCTGGTTCGAGCCGTTACGGCAACAGTGGTTACGGCGACAGCGGCTACGGCGGCGGTTACAGCGGCGGCGGTTCGGACCGTTACGGCGGTTCTGGCCCCACCGGGGGTTCGCGCGAAGAACTTGGCAGCGGGCCGGGCCAGGCCGACGGCCGAGGCGGCGGTGGCCGGGGCCGCGGCGGCAGGGGCCGGTCCGGTGGCGCCGGCGGTGGCGGGTCGCGCAAGAACCGCAGCCTCACGGCGCTCGTCGGCCCGCTCGCCGGCGCCGTCGGGCTCGCCATCCTGCTCGGCGTCGGCGTGTACGCGTTCGCCGAGGGCGGCGGATGCGGCGGCAATGACACGGTGACGCTCAACGTCTCCGCGGCTCCGGACATCGCCCCGGCGGTCAACGCCAACGTGGCGCGCTTCAACGACGAGAACCGGAAGACCGACGGGCACTGCGTCCAGGCCGTGGTGAAGTCCGTCGAGCCGGCCGCCGTGACGACCCTGCTGTCGGGTCAGGGTGTCTCGGCCAGTGCCACCCAGCCCCCGGACGTCTGGATACCGGACTCGTCGCTGTGGACGTCCCTCGTCCGCGGGTCGTCCAAGGGCCGCGAGGCCGTCCAGGTCACGAGGACGAGCGTCGCGCAGTCGCCGGTCGTCGTCGGGATG
>NZ_JABVEB010000149.1 GCF_014323665.1 Actinomadura sp. HBU206391
CAAGGTCTGAAAAGGACCCACAGGAGTGGCGGCTCGGTGTCAGCGGATCCGCTGAGGCCGAGCCGCCCACCACAGAACCGCCGAGCCGCGAGCGCGCCCGATCATGGCGAGTGGTCACGGATGCCCGGAGTCGCGCTTTGCCCACATTCGGGCGTTGAGCCGACATCGGCATGCGGGCTTGCCGTTGCGGTACCGTTGGTATATGCGATCTCGGCTGCTTCTTAGCCGGCCGCGTTGACTCCGTAGGTCAGCGCGGCAGCCCCTCCTGCGCGAGGGGCCTTTTCATGACATTTCATGACCAACGCATGACTGAGCGACGTTGCGCAGCCGTACGAGCCAGATGAGGACCCGAGCAGTGACCACAAGCGCCGACGAGCAGTACGACCCGCGGGCGATCCAGGACAAATGGCAGGCCCGCTGGGCGGAGCTGAACCCGTTCGCGGCCGGCGAGGCCGGCTCGGACGATCGTGAGCGCCGGTACGCCCTCGACATGTTCCCCTACCCCTCCGGTGACCTGCACATGGGCCACGCGGAGGCGTTCGCCATCGGCGACGTGGTGGCGCGCTACTGGTTCCAGCGCGGCCACAACGTGCTGCACCCGATCGGCTGGGACTCCTTCGGCCTGCCCGCCGAGAACGCCGCCATCCAGCGCGACTCCCATCCGGCCGAGTGGACGTACGCGAACATCGACACCCAGGCCGCGTCGTTCCAGCGCTACGCGCCGTCGTTCGACTGGTCGCGGCGGCTGCACACCTCCGACCCCGAGTACTACAAGTGGACGCAGTGGCTGTTCCTGCGCTTCTACGAGCGCGGCCTGGCCTACCGCAAGGGCGGCCTGGTCAACTGGTGCCCGAACGACCAGACCGTGCTGGCCAACGAGCAGGTCGTCGCCGGCAACTGCGAGCGCTGCGGGGCCACGGTCGAGCGCCGCATGCTGACCCAGTGGTACTTCAAGATCACCGAGTACGCCGAGCGGCTGCTGGACGACATGGCGCAGCTCGAGGGCAAGTGGCCCGAGCGAGTGCTGCTCATGCAGCGCAACTGGATCGGCCGGTCCGAGGGCGCCGACGTGCAGTTCGTGATCGAGGGCAGGGACGAGCCGGTCACCGTCTTCACGACCCGGCCCGACACTCTGTTCGGCGCGACCTTCTTCGTGGTCGCCGCGGACGCCCCGTTGGCCGCCGAGATCTGCGCGCCCGAGCAGCGGGCCGCCTTCGAGGCCTACCGCGAGCAGGTCTCCCGGGAGAGTGAGATCGACCGGCTGTCCACCGACCGCGAGAAGACCGGGGTGTTCCTGGGCCGCTACGCGATCAACCCGGTCAACGGCGAGCGCATGCCGGTGTGGGCGTCCGACTACGTGCTGGCGGAGTACGGCCACGGCGCGATCATGGCGGTGCCCGCGCACGACCAGCGCGACCTCGACTTCGCCCGCAGGTTCGAGCTGCCCGTACGGGTGGTCGTGCAGACCGGCGACGCCGACCCGGCCGAGACCGGCGTCGCGACCGTGGGCGACGGCACGCTGGTCAACTCGGGTCCGCTGGACGGCCTGGCCAAGGCCGAGGCGATCACGCGCATCACCGAGGTCCTGGCGGGCAAGAGCCTGGGCGGCGCCGCGGTGAACTACCGGCTGCGCGACTGGCTGCTGTCCCGCCAGCGGTTCTGGGGCGCGCCGATCCCGATCATCCACTGCGAGTCGTGCGGCGAGGTGGCTGTCCCCGACGAGGATCTGCCGGTACGGCTGCCCGAGGGCATGCGCGGCGCCGACCTGTCGCCCAAGGGGGTCTCGCCGCTGGCCTCGGCGGCCGGCTGGGTCAACGTCGACTGCCCCAAGTGCGGTGGCGCGGCCCGCCGGGACACCGACACCATGGACACGTTCGTCGACTCGTCCTGGTACTACTTCCGCTACTGCTCGCCGGGTTACGAGGGCGGCCCGTTCGACGTCGAGCAGGTCCGCAAGTGGATGCCGGTGGACCAGTACACCGGGGGCGTCGAGCACGCGATCCTGCACCTGCTGTACAGCCGGTTCTTCACCAAGGTGCTGTACGACATGGGCATGATCGACTTCACCGAGCCGTTCACCCGCCTGCTGAACCAGGGCCAGGTGATCCTCAACGGCAAGGCGATGTCGAAGTCGACCGGCAACCTGGTCGACCTGGGCGAGCAGATCGCGGAGTACGGCGTCGACGTCGTCCGGCTGGCGATGATCTTCGCGGGTCCGCCGGAGGACGACATCGACTGGGCCGACGTGTCGCCGCCCGGCATGGCCAAATTCCTGTCCCGGGTGCACCGCCTGGCCGCCGACGTGGCCTCGGCACCCGGCGCCGACGCCGCCTCGGGCGACACCGCGCTGCGCAAGATCACCCACCGCACCATCGACGAGGCCACCAAGCTGGTCGAGTCACAGCGGTTCAACGTCGCGATCGCTCGCATCATGGAGCTGGTGTCGGCGGCCCGCAAGGCCGTCGACTCCGGGCCCGGAGCGGCCGACCCGGCCGTGCGCGAGGCCACCGAGACCGTGACCGTCCTGCTGTCACTGTTCGCGCCGTACACGGCCGAGGAGACGTGGGAGGTGCTGGGCCGGACGGCCCCGCTGGCCACGGGGAACTGGCCGGTCGCCGACCCGGCGCTGCTCGTCCAGGACTCCGTGACCTGTGTCGTCCAGGTGGCCGGCAAGGTCCGCGACCGCCTGGAGGTCTCCCCCGACATCGCCGCGGACGAACTGGAGCGGCTGGCGCTGGCCTCCGGCAAGGTGCGCGCCGCGCTGGGCGACGCCGGGATCCGCAAGGTCATCGTCCGCGCACCCAAGATCGTCAACATCGTCCCGTCCTGAGGTCCGTCCAGTCCTGAGGTCTGAGGCGGTGCACGCCTCACCGCGCGCTCCCGGCGTGCCTACGCGGTTCCGCCGGGAGCGTTGGTGGTCAGATCCTGCGTGCCGACGACGCGCAGCAGTTGGAGCGCCTCGTGCGCCGACGTGCCCGGCGCCGCCGTGTAGAGCACCACTCGCTGGTCGAGCTCTGGCACGAGCAGGATGTCGCAGTGCAGTTCGATGGCGCCCACCACGGGATGGATCATTCGTTTGGTACTGCTCCGCCGCACCTTCACCTCGTAGGCGTCCCACAGCCGGCTGAACAGCTCGCTGGCCGCGCTCAGGTCCGCTATCAGCGTGCGGACCCGGGTCCCCGGGGTAGCGGGCCCCGGCGGCCCGCAGGTCCGCCACGGACTCGCAGGCGAACATCCAGAACTCCCCGCCCTCCTCGATGGTGGACGAGGCCGGGTCCTCGAAGAACCACCGCAGCGCGTTGCGCCCCTTCGGCGGTAGTGCGGCGAAGTCGACGATCAACGCCACCGCCATGGCGTTCCACGCGAGCACGTCGTACTTGGCGTCCAGGACGTACGCCGGGGTGTCGTCGAGCCGGTCGAGCAGGTGCAGAACGCCCTGCGGCACCTGCTGCGGTGGGCCGGACGGAGCGGCCGGCCGCTCACCGGCGAGGTGGAACAGGTGAGAGGGCTCGTCGTCGCTCAGTCGCAGCGCCCTGGCCAGCGCGCCGAGCACCTGCCGCGACGGCCTCGGCCCGCGCGCCTGCTCCAGCCGGATGTAGTAGTCGACCGACATCCCGGCCAGACGCGCGACCTCTTCCCGCCGCAGGCCAGGCGTACGGCGGCGCGGGCGCCCGACTCGAGGCCGACGTCCCTCGGCCGGACCCGGTCGCGGCGCGAGCGCAGGAAGCCTGCGAGCTCCTGTCTGTCCATGCTCCCAGCATGTCCGAACCACCGGGCGGGCACAGGCGGCCAGGGTGGTACCGGCGATCCCAGCATCGGCGGTGCTCTCCCCTCCCCGGCGACGGCGTCCTTGACTTGCGGCATCCGCGTTTCGACGACGTTCGGGAGAAGCAGATGAGCACGCGGGTAGCCCTGATCACCGGGGCCAACAAGGGGATCGGTCTCGAGGTCGCCCGGCGGCTCGGCGCCGTCGGCGTCACCGTTCTGGCCGGGGCACGTTCCGCCGAACGCGGTGCGGCCGCCGTCACGGCCTTGCGTGCGGAGGGGGCCGACGCCCACGTCCTCCGGCTCGACGTGACCGACGAGGCGAGCGTGACGGCGGCGGCGAAGCTGATCGAGGGCGAGCACGGCCGCCTCGACATTCTGGTCAACAACGCCGGCATCGCCTACTCCGGCGGCTGGTTCACCGCCGCCGAGACGCCCGTCTCGGAGATGCGCGGGGTGTACGAGACCAACGTCTTCGGTGTCGTCGCGGTCACCAACGCGATGCTCCCCCTGCTCCGGCAGGCACCGGCCGGCCGCGTGGTCAACGTCTCGAGCGATCTGGGCTCGCTGACCTGGGCGAGCGACCCTGAGCATCCTTACTACGGTGCCAACCTGCTGGCGTACAACTCCGCCAAGACCGCGGTCAATGCGATCACGGTGTCGTACGCCAAGGACCTGCGCGACACCCCGATCAAGGTCAACGCCGCCAATCCGGGCTACTGCGCGACCGACCTCAACGGCCACACCGGCGTCCGCTCGGCCGCCGAGGGAGCGGCGGAGGTGGTGCGTCTGGCGCAGCTTCCCGCCGAAGGGCCGACCGGCGGCTTCTACGGCTCCGGCGCCGACGGTCCCATCCCCTGGTGACCCACTCGTCGAGTTGCGGCGTGTCGTTGGTCGCATCACAACAAAGGCAACGACACGCCGCAACTCAGGCGGCGAGCGAACGCGCTCAGGACAAGAAACGGCAACAGAACGACGTCCATCGGATCGCGTCACGCATTGTCGATCTCGTCACGGCGCATCAGGCCACTGTGACGCCACCGAAAACAATTCCGCAGGAGTTGCTCAAGCGACCGTTTCGTTTCGCCGAGGCCCTCCGGCTGGGGGTGAGCGAGCAACAACTGCGGAGCAGGCGGTTTCGGCGGGTGTTCCATGACGTGCACGTCTTCGTGGACCTACCGGACTCGACGGCTTTACGCGCTGACGCCGCCCTGCTGATCCTGCCGGACTCGGCCGCCTTCTGCGGGCTGACGGCCGCGCGTCTGTACGGCCTGCCGGTCCCGGACGACGACGAGCGTCTCCACGTGGCGGTCCCCTCGTGGACGCCGACGATCCCCCGGATCAAAGAGCTGGTCGTGCACAGCTACAGCATTCCGATCGAGCAGATCCGTAAGCGTGACGGCCGTTGGCTGGTCGCACCCGAACGGCTGTTCCTCGAACTCGCCGCGACGCTTCCGCGCATCGAGCTGATCGTCGCTGGCGATCAGATGCTCCGGCGCGACCTGACCACTCCTGACGCGCTCGACGCGTTTCTGCGCCGATGCCGCCGGCGCCGGGGAGTGCGGAAGGCCAGGACGGCCGTGCCGATGCTGGAGCGCAATACCGACTCTCCGCCGGAAAGCCGGCTCCGGATGCTCCTGGTCGATGCCGGCCTGCCCAGACCTGTCGCGAATCGCGACGTCTTTCATGACACGATCCCCGGGCTGCGGCTGGCGCGTCCGGACCTGTCCTACCCCGAGCTGAAGATCGCGATTCAGTACGAGGGAAGGCATCACCAGGAGGATTCCCGGCAGTACGCCTACGACATCGAACGAGACGGCCACCTGATCGACCGACAGTGGATCGTCATCCGGGTGAACAAGGACGGCCTGTTCAGGTATCCCGGCATCGTGGTCGAACGCGTACGGCGCGCGATCGCGCAACGCCGCCTCGCCGTACCGCGTTGAGTTGCGGCGTGTCGTTGGTGCGTCGCCCGCCTGACCAACGACACGCCGCAACTCAACACAGGGGTCAGCCGGCGAGGGGGGTGAGGTACTTGCGGAGATCGTCGACGATCTTGTTGGCGGCGGTGACTCCGATGCCGGTCATCCAGATCTCGTCGTCGACCATCTGCGCGTGCCCGGCCTTGACCGCCGGGAGCTTCTGCCACAGCGGGCCCGCCGTCACCTTCGCCTGCTCCTGAGCGGCCTTCTCGCCGAACGCGGAGACGAAGATCATGTCACCGTTGACCTCGTCGATCCGTTCCGGGCTGATCGTGGCGAACCGCTTGTCGGACTTGTCCGCCAGGAGTTGCCCCTCCGGACGGCCCAGACCGACATCGTTCAGTACGATGCCGGCGAACGACTCGGGCCCGTACTGCCGGATCTCGTCGGGCCTGAACCTGATCAGGCTGATCTTGAGCTTGGCCGGGTCGCCGAGCCCGCCGCCCAGTTCCTTGGCCCGCTGCTCGTAGGCCTTGAGCTTCTGCTCGCCCTCGGCCTTCTTGCCGACGGCATCGGCGTCGAGCAGGAAGTTCTGCTTCCACGTGATGCCGACCCTGTCGGTGAACACGGTGGGGGCGACCTTCGACAGCTCGCCGTAGAACTTCTCCTGCCGGAACTTCGAGCCGAGGATCAGATCGGGCTTGAGCGCGGCGATCGCCTCGGTGTCCGGCTCTTGGAGCGTTCCCACGCTCTTGATCTTGGTGAAGGAGTCGCCGAGGTACTTGGGCATGCCGGCCGTCTGGTCCGGCAGCGCCGCGCCGACCGGGGTGACCCCGAGGGTGTAGAGGGTGTCGAGCTTGTCCTGGTCGAGCACCACGATCCGCTTGGGGTGCTCGGGGACCTTCGTCTCGCCCATGGCGTGCTTGATGGGCCGGGTGGGCCCGGAGGACGACCCCGGGTCGCCGCTCCCGCAGGCGGTCAGGGCGAGGCCGGCCGTCACCATGGCGGCCGCCCCCTGGGCCAGCCTCCACCGGAGTCCGTTGAACTTCACTGCGTTCCCTTCACTTGTCCTTCTCATCGGGCACGTCTCATCAGGCCGTCATCGGGTCCGTCTCATCAGGCCCGTCAGGCCGGTCTCGTCAGGCCGGTCTCGTCAGGCCGGCGCGTCCGGCACGACCATCGGCGCCCCCGTCACAGGGCACGGCACCACCACTCCGCTCAGGCCGAAGACCTCGGCCAGCCGATCGGCGCTCATCACCTCGGCCGGCGTCCCCTGCGCGACCAGCCGTCCCGCCTTCATGACGACCAGATGGTCGGCGTAGCGGCAGGCCTGGTTGAGGTCGTGCAGCACGGCGATCACGGTGTGCCCGCCGGCGCGGTTGAGCCGTCGCAGCAGATCGAGCACCTCGATCTGGTGGGCCAGGTCGAGGTACGTGGTGGGCTCGTCGAGCAGCAGCGCGTCGGTGTCCTGCGCGAGGGTCATGGCGATCCACACCCGTTGCCGCTGCCCGCCCGAGAGCGTCTCCACCGGGCGGTCCCGCAGCTCGGCCAGGTCGGTCAGCGCCATCGCCCGCTCGACCGCGGCGGAGTCACGCGCGCTCCACTGCCGGAACCATCGCTGGTACGGCTGCCGCCCGCGCGCCACCAGGTCGGCGACGCTCAGCCCCTCGGGGGTGAGCGGGCTCTGCGGCAGCACTCCGAGCCGCCGGGCCAACTCGCGCGTGGGCTGGGCGTGCAGGTCGGCCCCGTCGATGAGCGCCGTGCCGCCGCGCGGGGCCAGCAACCTGGCCAGAGTGCGGAGCAGGGTGGACTTGCCGCAGGCGTTGGGGCCGACGATCACTGTGAATCCGCCGCCGGGCAGGTCCAGGTCAAGGTCCTCGATGACCAGCCGGTTCCCGTATCCGACGCTCAGCTCGCGGGCGGCCAGCCGTACGGGGGCGCGCGAGGTACCGCCGGTCTCGGGCGCCGGTTCGCGCTCGGTCGTCATGAACCATTCCTTCGCATGAGCAGCCACAGCAGGTAGGGACCCCCGAGGGCCGCGGTGAGCACCCCGACCGGAAGTTGGACCGGCGCGAACGCGGTGCGCGCGACCAGATCCGCGACCACGGTGAGCAGCGCGCCGGTGAGCGCCGAACAGGCCAGCGGCGGACGCTCGGCCCCGACCAGCCGGCGCGCGAGTTGCGCAGCGGCGAGCGCGACGAAGTCGACGGCGCCCGCCTGCGAGGTCGCGAGCGCGGCCAGCACCACCGCCACCACTCCGAGCCCGAGACGGCGGCCCGCCACGCGCACGCCGAGACCCTGGGCGACCTCGTCGTCCAGGGCGGCGGTGTCCATGGCGCGTCCCGCCCACAGCAGTACGGGCGCCAACGCGATGAGCGGGATCAGCAGCACGGCGGCCTCGGCATAACCGGTCCCGGCCACGCTGCCGGCCAGCCAGACCCTCGCTCGCTGACCCTCGATCGGCTCGGCGCCCACGATGAAGACCTCGGTGAGCGCCTTCAGCGCCAGCGCGACCGCGATACCCGACAGGACGAAGCGGTGCGCCGCCAGCCCGTACCGCCAGGACAGCGCGAACACCGCGGCCGCCGCCGCCAGACCGCCCAGCAACGCGGTCGGCCCGAGCCACGCGGCGCCGAGGCCCGCGCTCATCGCGATCGTTGCGGCGAGCCCGGCGCCCTGGCTGACCCCCACGACGTCCGGGCTGGCGAGGGGGTTGCGGCTGACCGCCTGCAGCAGCGCACCGGACAGGCCGAGCGCGGCACCGACGACCAGTGCCACCACGATCCGGGGAAACCGCAGATCCTGCACGACGACGGTGAAGGAACCGTCCCCCGCCAGCGCCCGTACGACGTCACCCGGCGCTATGAACGTACTGCCCACGCCGAGCGAGAGGATCACGGCGATCACGGTGAGGACGACCAACGCCAGGCCGACGCCCACCGCGCGTCGGCGCAGCACGAACGTCATGCCCGCGGCCCCCACGACCACGCGGCCCGCGGCCGGATGCGGCGCGGAGACCCTCATGCGGTCACCGTCCGGCCGCGGCGGACCAGCAGGAGGAGGAGCGGCGCGCCGATGAGCGCCGTGACGACGCCGGCCCGGACCTCGGCGGGCGGGAGGATCACCCTGCCGATCACGTCGGCCGACAGCAGCAAGGTGGGTCCGAGCAGCAGCGAGATGGTGAGCACCCAGCGATGGTCGGCGCCGACCAGGCCGCGGGCCAGGTGCGGCAGCGCGAGCCCCACGAATCCGATCGGCCCGGCGGCGGCGACCGCGGCGCCGGTGAGCACGATCGCGGCGACCGCGGCGAGCAGCCGCACCCTGCCCACGTTGCGGCCGAGCCCCCGGGCCATGTCTTCGCCCAGTGCGAGCGCGTCCAGGCCGCGGGCGGCGCCGAAGGCCAGCACGACGCCGACTGCCACGAACGGGAGCACCCACATGGCGATCTCGGGCGTCCGCCCGGCCAGCGAGCCGACGGCCCAGAAGCGGTACTGGTCGAAGGTCTGCGCGTTGACGGTCAGCACGGCGATCACCACACCGGTGAGCGAGGCGTCCAGCGCGGTGCCGGCCAGCGCCAGGGTGACCGGCGAGGCGCCGTCGCGCGTACGGGCGGCCAGGCCGTAGACGAACGTTCCGGCGAGCGCGGCGCCGACGATGCCGAACCAGATGTATGCGGGCAGCGTGGTCAGTCCGAAGACGCTGATCGCGATGACCACGCCGAGGGAGGCGCCCGAGGTGACGCCCATGAGCCGCGGATCGGCCAGCGGGTTGCGGGTGAGCGCCTGCATCAGCGCCCCGGCCAGGGCGAGGCCGGCGCCGACCGCCACGCCGATGACGGTGCGAGGCACCCGCAGGGTCCACACGATCGTGCTCTCGTCCCCGTCGTCGCGGTGCAGGAGCGCGTGCAGCACCTGGCCCGGAGCGATGCCCCGGCTGCCGGCGGCCAGGCTCGCGAGCACGGCGGCGACCAGCAACACCGCGGATCCCGCCAGTACGGCGAGCCGTCTCTGTGTCGTGGTCACTCGCGGTTCGTCCCCGCGTCCACACTGCCCCCAAAGCGCCGTTAATTAGGTAAGGCATGCCTAAATCAAGCGGGAGCTTAGGGGATGGTCCCGGCTATCAACAAGCCCGAAATATATGGATGTAGAGACCGAAATAAGAATCACACTGCGGAGCGTGATCAGCTGAATCGCTTTTCCCGGTGTCGGCGCCGGCGCGGTAGGTCACCCGCCGCCGCGGCGGGCTCCGGCCGCGCTGAACAGTTCGAGATGGACGCCCCCGAAGTCCCATGCGCCGGCGCGGTCGAAACGGCGGTCCGAGCGCAGGGCGGCGAGGTTCCGCCCGGGGGTGGGCGTCCGGTACCGCCCGCCGGGCGGCGGGATCCCGACGACCCAGACCCGGCGCTCGGCCGCCAGTGCCGTCCGGAGGCGGTCGGTCGGCAGATCGGTCAGGCCGCCCGGCCCGTGGAGCGTCTCGGCGTCGAGGTGCTCGAACGCGTCCCCGTACGCCGTCGCGAAGATCCTGCGGGACGCCGGGAGGTAGAGCACCGCGTCACCGGGCTCGGCCTCGGCGCGCAGCACCGTGGCCAGGCCCCGGAGGTCGTCCGGCCGGCTGCCCGGTTCGCGGATGGCCAGTTGGGCGGGCAGGCTGAGGGCGGCGCACGCCGCGATCACCGCGAACGGAAGTACCGCTCCCGCACGGCGTGGGAGCCATTCGGACACATGCGCCAGGCCGATGCCGGCGGCCAGGGCCAACGCACAGGCGCAGTGGAGCAGGTAACGAGGGTGATAGACCGGTTCGACCTGTGAGATCACCAGGGCGACCGTGAACGGCACCAGGAGCCAGGGCAGCACGACCGCGAGGTGCCTCCGCCGGCCGCGCACGCCCACGGCCGCGATGACCACGAGCAGGGCGAGGAGCGCCAGCGGGGAGCGGCCGCCCGCGACCTCCAGGCCGAAGTCGATCGGCGCGCCGATCCCGGGCGGACGCAACCACGCCACCTGGGCCTGCTGACCGCGGGCGACCGCCGCCAGCGGCGCCACCGTCAGCAGCGCGCCGCAGACGGCCGCGGCCCAGCCGAACACATGCCCCCGCCGGCGCCACGCCAGGACGGTGACACCGTGCGCTGCGACGAGCAGCAACGAGTAGAGGTGCAGCCAGCCGAGCAGGGCCAGAACGGCGCCGTACGCCGCGTACGGCGCGAGCCGTGGCCGCGGGTGTTCAAGCGCCCGGACCAGCAGCCAGGTCGCCAGGACGGCGCCCGCGCTGACCAGCGTGTACTGGCGGACCTCCTGCGCGTAGCGGCTGACCATCGGCAGCGTCGCGTAGATCAGCCCGCCGAACAGGCCCGCCTGCGCCGAGCAGAGCCGCCGTCCAAGCACCGCGATCCCGCCGGCGGCGAGGGCCGCCGCGATCGCCGACGGCATCCGGGTGACCGTCTCGCCGGTGCCCAGAGCGGCGACCGGGCGCAAGAGCACGTAGTAGAACGCGTGCACGGCGTCGGTGTCGCGCAGGAACGACCGGAGGTTCGCGAGTGACTCGTGGGCGGCGACGACGCTGACGGATTCGTCCCGCCAGTACGACGGACCGCCGATCCCCCACATCGTCACGGCGAAGGTGACGAGGGCGGGAAGGACCGGCATCGCGTGTCTCAGCGCGTCCGGCGATGCCCGGCCTGCGACCGGCCGGTCGGCCGGCCTCGTCCACTGCGCGACCACGTTGGGTACCAGGCTCCCCCGTGTCCTTTCCCGGCCGCCCGGCAGGCCGCCGGGAGAGAGCGGCAATCTACCCGTGGCCGGCGTATCGATCGTGAACGTCGGGCGAACACGAGACGTCGCGGGGCCACGGGGAGAAATGCCCCGGCCGTACCGTGACCGCGCCAGGTGGATCTCCGAAGCAAGTGCTCGGTCTTGTAGCGTCACGAACATGAACACCATGACCGCGAACGGGCTGGAATTCGGCTACCTGGCGGAGGGGCCCTCCGATGGGCCGTTGGCACTGTGCCTGCACGGCTTCCCCGACTCAGCCCGCACCTGGCGGCATCTGCTGCCGGTGCTCGCCGACGCGGGGTTCCGTGCCGTGGCGCCGTTCATGCGCGGGTACGCACCCACATCGGTGCCCGGCGACGGCGCCTACCAGACGGGCGCGCTGGCCGCCGACGCCAACGCACTGCACGAGGCCCTCGGCGGCGGTCCGGACGCCGTGCTGATCGGCCATGACTGGGGGGCCGCCGCGGCCTACGGGGCGGCGGCGATGGAGCCCGGGCGATGGCGTCGCGTCGTCACGATGGCCCTGCCGCCGCTGGACTCCATGCTGACCTCCTTCTTCGACTACGAGCAGCTCCGGCGGTCGTTCTACATCTTCCTGTTCCAGACTCCGCTCGCGGAGATGTCGCTGAACCGGTCCTTCGTCGAGGGGCTGTGGCGGGACTGGTCGCCCGGATACGACGCGACCGAGGACGTGGCGCACGCGATGGAGTGCCTGAGCTCACCTGAGCACGTGGCCGCCGCGATCGGCTACTACCGCGCCATGCTCGACCCGTCCAGGCACGTCGAGGCCTATGCCGCGCAGCAGCAGGCCGCCAGCAGGATCGGGGAACGGCCGGTGCTGTACCTGCACGGCGCCGACGACGGCTGCCTGGGCGCCGACCTGATCAAGGACGCCGAGCGGCACCTGCCGCCCGGCTCGCGCACCGCGCTCGTCCCGGCTGCCGGCCACTTCCTGCAGCTCGAACGGCCGGACGCGGTGAACGCCCGCGTGCTCGGATGGCTCACGGGCTGAACAGCCCGGCCCTCCAACGCCGGGATCCGGACCGGCGCTCCACCCAAGGTGTGGTGCCGATCACAGAGAATGAGGGGCCGGTGCAAGGGGCAGTGCCGTTTGACAGGATGAAGCAGAACCTCGTTCTAGTGGCAGGTGGTCGCGGTGCTCAACGTCGATGACATCAATCTGACGGACTGGAATTTCTGGGGACGGCCGCTCACCGAGCGGCACGATGCCTTCCGGGCCTTGCGGGAGCGGCCCGGCCTGTCGTTCTTCGAGGAACCGGACATCGTCATCGTGCCGCAGGGTCCGGGCTACTACGCCCTGGTCGACCACGCCGACGTGGTCGAGGCCTCCCGGCGGCCGGCCGACTTCTGTTCGGGTCAGGGCGCGATCAACATCCCGAACATGCCGGCCGACATGAACGAGTACTTCGGCTCGATGATCAGCATGGACGATCCTCGGCACGCGCACATCCGCCGGATCGTCTCCCGCGCGTTCTCGCCCCGGATGATCCAGCGGTTCGAGGACCAGGTCGAGAGCGTGGCAGCGCAGATCGTCGCCGAGGTGCAGGCCGGCGGATCCGGAGACTTCATCTCCGACGTGGCCGCCCGCCTGCCCCTGAAGATCATCTCGGACATGATGGGGATCTCCGAGGAGCACTACCAGACGGTGCTGAACCAGACCAACGTCATCCTCGCCGGCAACGACTCCGAGTTCGTGGCCCAGGACGACTTCGAGCAGATCGCCGTCGGACTGCTCACCGCGGGCCAGACGCTCAAGGACCTGGTCGAGGACCTCGGGCGGTACCGGCGCGAGCACCCGACCGACGACCTGACCTCGGCGCTCGTCAATGCCAACATCGACGGGGAGTCGCTGACCGACCAGGAGCTCGGCTCCTTCTTCATCCTGCTCGTGGTGGCCGGCAACGAGACCACCCGCAACGCCATCGCGCACGGGCTCAACCTGCTGACCCACCACCCCGAGCAGCGTGCGCTGCTCGCCGGGGACTTCGAGGCGCACATCCCGGGCGCGGTCGAGGAGATCGTGCGCTACTCCTCGCCGGTGATCTGGATGCGCCGTACGGCCACGCGCGACACGATGCTGAACGAGCACGAGATCAAGGCCGACGACAAGCTGATCCTCTACTACTGGTCGGCCAACCGCGACGAGAAGGTGTTCACCGACCCCGAGCGCTTCGACATCACCCGGTCGCCGAACCCGCACGTCGGATTCGGCGGCCCCGGGCCGCACTTCTGCCTCGGCGCCCATCTCGCCCGCCGCGAGATCACCGTGATGTTCCGCGAACTGTTCAGGCAGGTCCCGACGATCCGCGTCGATGGGGAGCCGGACCGTCTGCTGTCCCACTTCATCAACGGC
>NZ_JABVEB010000015.1 GCF_014323665.1 Actinomadura sp. HBU206391
CGCCGATCGAGCTGCCGATCACCACGTCGGTGCGCTTCACGACGTTGTCGACCACCACGCCGGGCGCGGACGGGCACTGGTTGGTGTCGACCCCCCAGGCGGTGAACTTGCCGCCCTTCGCCGCGTCGAAGATCCCGCTGTTGCCGGCCGCCGCGGCGCCCATCACGACGTCGACCCCCTTGGCGGTCAGCGCGCTGGCCTGCTCCTTGGCCCGGGCAGGGTCGCTGAACGGGTTCTGCCCACCGACGTACAGGTCGGTGAACGAGACCCCCGGGTTCACCTTCTCGGCTCCCTGCCCGAAGGGGTCGGAGAACCGGTGGAACTGCGGGGTGTCGAGCGCGGCGACGGCGCCCACCTTCTTGCTCTTGGTGAGCAGCCCGGCCTCGGCGCCGGCCAGGAAGACGCCCTCGTGCTCGCGGAACACCGCGCAGGTGATGTTGGGGAACGGCTTCGTGGTGCAGGAGTCCACGAGCACGAACTGCTGCTGTGGGTTGCGCTCGGCCGCCTGGGCTAGGGCGTCGTTGAACTCGAAGCCGACGGCGACGATGACGTCGGGCTTCTGCTGGGCCGCCGCGGTGACGTTCTGTGTGATCGTGGTGGGGTCGTTGCTCTGCAGCACCTTGGTCGAGGCGCCGTGCTGACGGCCGGCCGCCTCGATGCCCTGCACCGAGAGCTTCAGGAAATCGTTGGTGCCCACCGCGTTCGGGGTGATGAGCACGAACGACTTGCCCGGCTTGCCGGCCTCGGTCTTCTTGTCGGCGGAGGCGTTGCAGCCGGTCGCGAGCACCGCGAGGCCCAGCGCGAGCGTGAGGAGTGAACGAAGTCGTCTGGGGGGCATGGGACAGCCTCTTCTGCGGTGCGGCTCGGAAATGATTGAGGAACGGGCGGAGAACAGGGGTACGGCGGGGTACGGCAGGAGATCGGACAACAGGGGAATGGTACTGCCCTGTTTAATGTCATATGGCATGGTTTGGGCGAAGCAGCGCCATGGCTGCTAGCTTCACAGGCCATGGACCCTCATACGACGGAGGACCTGCGGGCGGTGGCCTGGAACGGCACGGGCCTGCGGCTCATCGATCAGACGGTGCTGCCGGTGCGGCTGGAGTACCTCGACATCGACGACGTGGACGGGCTCGTGGCGGCCATCACGACCCTCGCCGTCCGTGGCGCCCCCGCATTGGGCGCGGCCGGGGCCTACGGCGTCGCCATCGCGCTGCTCCAGGGCATGCGCGAGGGCTGGGATGAGGCGGCCGTGACCACCGCCATCGCACGCGTCCGGGAGGCCAGGCCGACCGCGGTGAACCTGGCCGGCGGGGTCGACCGCGTTCTGCCGCACGTCGCCGGAGGCGTCGAGGCGGTGCTGGCCGAGGCCGACCGCGTCGTGGCCGAGGACCTGGCCGCCAATCGCGCGATCGGCGCGTACGGCGCCGACTGGATCCTCGAGCGGGTCGAGCGGCGTCCACTGCGGGTGTTGACGCACTGCAACACCGGGGCGCTCGCGACCGCCGGCTGGGGAACGGCGCTCGGGATCGTACGGGAACTGCACGCGCGCGGCGTGCTCGACCGGGTCTACGTCGACGAGACGCGGCCGTTGCTGCAGGGTTCCCGGCTGACCGCCTGGGAGCTGGCGCACGAGGGCATCGAACACTATGTGCAGGCCGATGGCGCCGCCGCCAGCACCATCATGCGCGGGCTGGCCGACGTCGCCGTGATCGGCGCGGACCGGGTGGCGGCCAACGGAGACGTCGCCAACAAGATCGGCTCGGTCGGCGTGGCGCTGGCCTGCGCCGACGCCGGCATCCCGTTCGTCGTGGCCGCGCCCACCACGACGCTCGACCCGGCCACCGCCGGCGGCGACGACATCCACATCGAGGAGCGCGCTGAGGACGAGGTGCTGTCCGTGGGCGGTCTGCGGATGGCGCCCGGCGGCTCCCGCGCCTACAACCCGGCGTTCGACGTGACCCCGGCCCGGCTGGTGAGCGCGCTCGTCACCGAGGCCGGGGTGACTATCCCAGCCGGACACTGAACTCGAGCAGCCACTGCACCACTTCGGTGTGGTGGCGCGCCCGCATCGGGTCGGCGCCCCACGCGTAGAGCCCGTGCCCGGCGACGACGACCGCCGGCACCTGTGGATCCCTGGCCGCCTCGAGCCTGTCGCCGAGCACGCCCATGTCCTGGCTGTTGGCGATCACCGGGAGCGTGACCTGCTCGCCCTCGGCGGCGACGCCGATGCCCTTGAGCATCTCCAGGCCCTCGAGCTTGATCCCCGTCGGCCAGCGGCGGCCGGCCACGACCGCCTCGACGGTGTGCACGTGCACGACCGCGCCCGCGCCGGTCAGCCGGGCGATCCGCGCGTGCAGCGCCGCCTCGGCCGACGGCCGCCGTCCCGAGTCGTCCACCGCCGCGCCGTCCTCGTTCACCACGACGACGTCCGAGCCGGTGAGCGACCCCTTGTCGAGGCCGCTGGCGGTCACGGCCAGCCGCAGCGGGTCGCGCGACACCACCGCGGAGAGGTTTCCGGAGGTGCCGCGCATCCAGCCGAAGGACGCGAACCGTTCGGACTCCGTCGCCAGGGTCTCCCCCGGTGTCGTCATATGAGGGCCTTCAGCGTGTCGAAGTCGGGGAACCGGCTGGAGATGTCACTGCCCGTGAACGTGCCGATCCAGCCGTCCTCCTCGTGGAAGAACCGGATCGCGACGAAGTCCGGCGAGGTGCCCATGTCGAACCAGTGCGTCGTGCCCTTCGGCACGCCGAGCAGGTCGCCGGCCTCGCACAGCACGGCGTGCACCTTGCCGTCGATGTGCAGGTAGAAGACGCCCGCGCCGTGCACGAAGAAGCGGACCTCGTCGTCATCGTCGTGGGTGTGCTCGTTGAGGAACTTCTCGCGGGCCGCCTTGGCCTTGGCCGGCCACTCCGGGTCGTCGCTCGGGCGCAGCGCCGCCACGTCGACCGTGGCGAATCCCTCGGCCGCGTTGAGCCGGTCGACCTGCTCGCGATAGGCGGCGAGCACCTCGTCCTGGCCGGCGTCGGGGGGCAGCACTACGTCGGTCGCCCAGCGCTCGAAGCGGATACCGATCTCGGCCAGCAGCGCCTCGATCCGCTCGGGGTCGGAGGTCTGGTCTAGGAACGTTCCAGGTCGGTCGTCAGGCCAGATGGTCAGCAGAGTCATGGTGATTCCTCACGTTGGGGCCGGGAACCGAAGCCGACCGCAGGGGAGCTTGGTCAGTGTATCTACCGTCGAAGTAGGAAAAGTCAAGATGCCTGTCCCTCACTCGCTGGAACGGGTTTGTCACCCTCCATTCACTTCCGATAAGGGTTGCCACAAACCTGCCCCCGGCGGCGTACGCTGAGAGGCCTATGCACGACCGCGATGGGCAGGACCATGGTGACCTGGCTCGTTGAGCGCCCGGTGGGCGACATGCGGCCAGGCGACCACGCATGGCTCGCGTTCGCCAACACCGATGAGCGCGAACAGGTGGTCGGCACGTTCGTCTACGACGGCCTCAAGACCGACGAGAAGGTCGTCTACGTCACGGACGCGAGCCCCGGCGAGCTGCCGCGCGTCCTGACCCGCCGCATCGATCCGGAACCGTTCGCCGAGGCCGGTCAGCTGCGGCTCATTCCTCGGGAACACTCTTGCCTCAACCGCGGACACTTCGACCCCGACCTGATGCTACGGACGCTCGAACGCGAGATCGCCGTGGCCTTCGACGAGGGGTACCGCGCCGTGCGGATCACGGCCGACATGAGCTGGGCGCTGGGCGAACCAAAGGGGTCCGAGCTGCTGCTCGGCTGCGAGGGGTGGTTCGAGGCGGCGGTCGCGCCCAGCACGATGGCGATGGCGATCTGCCAGATCGATCCGCACAGGTGCACGCCCGATCAGCTCACCGCCCTCCGGAACAGCCACGAGGTCCTCGTGAAAGCGAACCCGGCATTCGATGATGGGATATTGCGCATCACGCGCACCTTCGAACCGCACGGCCTGCGCCTCGAAGGAGAGCTCGACGGGGCGCGGCACGCCGTGTTCGCCGAGACTCTCTCGTCGGTCACGGCCAGCGGCCGGCAGATCCACCTCGACCTGACCAAACTGCGCTTCATCGACCTCGGCGCGCTGAACCTTCTCGCCGGACACGCCATGCGGATGCCGGCCGGCAGCGTTCTCGTGCTCGACAACCTGCCGCCGGACGTCGCCAACATCATCGAGATGGTGGGCTGGGACCGGTTCCCCGGACTCTCCCACGGCAACGGCGACTCCCGCGGCAACGGCGACCGCAACGGGGTGTCCTCATGACACCACTCGTGCACCGCGCCCTGCTGTACGGCGGGCAGGACGACATCCTCGACGTGACCGTCCCTTTCCTGCGATCCGGCCTGGAGTCCGGCGAGGCCATCCTGGCCGTCATCCCCTCGGTCCATATCGAGGCCCTGCGCGACACCTTCGGCGACGACGCCGAGGCGATGACGTTCATTGACGCCGCCGATTGGTACGAACACCCGGTGCGTACGGTCGCCGCCTACAACGACTTCGTCCACGAGGCCGCGCCACGGCGGGTGCGAGCCCTCGCCGAGCCCATCTGGCACGGGCGCTCACCTGTGCAGACCGTGGAGTGGCAGCGCTACGAGTCGGTGGTCAATGTGGCGTTCACCGGCTTTGGAGCTCAGGTCATCTGCCTCTACGACAAGGTCCGCCTGGACAGTGAGATCATCTCCGCGGCCCTGCGTACGCACCCCGAGGTGGCCGACGGAGGTCGCCCAGGGAGCGGTGCAGCGAGGAGCAGTGACGCGTTCGTCGACCCCGCCGCCTTCAACGCCGAATGCGACTCCTCGCCGCTACCGCCGCCCGCCGGCGCCGTCGAGTCGCTGCCGATCGCGCGCGAGGACGACCTGCACGAGTTGCGGGCCTTCGTCACCGAGCGGGCACGGCGGCACCGACAGGCGGACGCCTCTCTGAGCAACCTGCTCGTCGCCGTCACTGAGATCGCCACCAATGCCCTGCGCCACGGCACTCCGCCGGTGACCCTTCGCGTATGGGCCGAGGACACCGATCTGGTGTGCGAGGTCGCCGACCACGGACAGTGGGATCGCCACGCCCTGCTCGGTTTCCTGCCCCCGAAGTCGGCGACGGCCGGTGGCTTCGGGCTGTGGGCGGCCCGCATGCTGGTCGACGTCGCACAGGTGCGCTCCGGCGGATCCGGCACGGTCGTACGGCTCCACACCGCACTGTGACGCGATCGCCCGAGACACCGCGAGGTCAGCCGAGGGCGTCGAGGAACGCCTCCGCCTCGCTCTGCGACATGCCGGTCTCACGGCACACCAACGCGACGGCGGAGGTGCGGTCACCGGCCGAGATCAGCGTCCGTGCCCGCTCCGACAGCGGGCCCGCCGGCGGCACCCGGCCGTCGCGCAGCGCTTCGCAGTAATCCTTCGCCTCTATGAGACCGAGCCCGGTCTCTTTCCGTACCAACTTGATCGCCTCGATCATCGCCCCACGCGCGATGATCTCCTCAGCTCGTGCCCGCGTCTGCGGAGCGACCCTGCCCGCGGGACCGAAGCCGGGGCCGGGGAATCCGCCGGGCCCGCCGAACCGCCCCGAACCCGGATCGAGCGAGTATTCGGCCTCTACCGCATCGACGAGGGCCTTGGCGTCCTTGAGCCCCAGGCCGCTGTGCTCTCGTACGAGCTTGATCGCTTCGATCTTCTTCCGCCGGGCGACCAGATCGCGCACACTCGCCTCGACCTCGGGCGCCAAGGCAACCTGCGGAGGCATCGACACGGCCTTCCGCCGCGCCGCACCGGCCGTCGCGAGCAGGCCGATCAGCAGGACGACGAGAAAGAACATCGGTAGGACCAGCAGAAATACCAGCATGGGCGAGATGCCGCCCGACGCCCCCAGCTCCCTCATTCGCCCACTTTAGAGGTCCGAAGCCCAAATTCGCCGGCACCTCGCGCGTCGTCACGCCCCCGGAGTTTTCCGCCGATCCCGATCCCGGTAACGGTCGATCACAGGTGCCAGGGCGCGGAAGGCCCGGCCCCGGTGACTGATGGCGTCCTTGTCCGCGGGCGGCAGCTCGGCCGTCGTGCGCGACTCGCCGTCGGGCACGAACAGTGGGTCGTAGCCGAAGCCGCCGGACCCCCGGGGCGCCTCGATGACCCGCCCGTCCATCCGCCCCTCGACCACATGCTCCTCACCTGACGGCAGCACGAACGCCGCCGCGCACGCGAAATGCGCGGTGCGGTGCCTCGCCGCCACGTCGCCGAGCTGGTCGAGCAGCAGTTCCAGGTTGGCGCGGTCCTTGTCGCCCGCGGCGTCGCCGAACCGGCCGGACCACCGGGCCGAGAGCACGCCGGGCATCCCGCCCAGAACGTCGACGCAGAGACCCGAGTCGTCGGCCACGGCGGGCAGCCCGGTGTAGGCGGCGATCGCGCGCGCCTTCAGCAGCGCGTTTCCCTCGAAGGTCAGCTCGGTCTCGGGGACCTCGGGAGCGTCGGGGAACTCCTCGAGTCCGACGACGTCGAAGACCTCGGGGCCTGGCCCGTCCACGTGGGCGGCGTCCCCGTCGCCCGCGAGGATCCGCCGCAGTTCAACGATCTTGCCCTGATTCCGGGTGGCCAGCACGATCTTCATGACCGGTCGAGGGCTTCCTTCTGAATGCGGGTCAGGTCGGCGCAGCCGCCCGCGGCGAGGTCGAGCAGCGCGTCGAGTTCGGCCCGGTCGAACGGCTGCCCCTCGGCGGTGCCCTGTACCTCGACGAACCTGCCGTCGCCGGTGCACACCACGTTCATGTCGGTCTCGGCGGTGACGTCCTCCTCGTAGCAGAGGTCCAGCCGGGGCTGCCCGTCGACGACCCCCACACTGACCGCGGCGACCGAGGCGATCAGCGGGTCGCCCTTGACCAGCTTGCGCTCGCGCAGCCACTCGACCGCGTCGGCCAGCGCGACATATGCCCCGGTAATGGCCGCCGTACGGGTGCCGCCGTCGGCCTCGAGCACGTCGCAGTCCAAGATGATGGTGTTCTCGCCGAGCGCCTTGAAGTCGACGCAGGCCCGCAGCGATCGGCCGACCAGGCGGGAGATCTCCTGGGTGCGCCCGCCGAGCTTGCCCTTCACGGACTCACGGTCGTTGCGGGTGTTGGTGGCTCTCGGCAGCATGGCGTACTCCGCGGTGACCCAGCCGAGCCCGCTGTCGCGCCGCCACCGCGGCACATTGGTCTGCACCGACGCGGCGCAGAGCACACGGGTGCCACCGAACTCCACGAGCACCGATCCCTCCGCGTGGGAGAGCCAACCGCGCTGGATGCGGACAGGACGGAGCTGGTCGATCGCACGACCGTCAGGGCGAGCCATGTCCTCACCCTACCGTCCGTCGTTCCCCGGGTATTTCCGGCGTCGAATCAGGTCAGTGGCGGTGGTGGAAACCGCGAATTCGGCCTGTCCGCGAGGCGGCGAGGCCGAATATCGCGCCGCCAGAATGGGTCAGCCGAGGTCATAGGACACGCCATGTTGGGCGATCTCGATATCCCCGCGGAACCCGCTCGCCTTCGCCTCGGTCAAGGTGCGGGCGGCGTCGTTCCATGGCAGCAGATGGGTGAGCACGAGCTTCTTCGCACCGGCCCGGGCCGCGTGTTCGCCCGCCGTACGCCCGGTCAGATGCATGTCGGGCGGCAGGTCCGGCTGCTCGTACCAGCAGGCCTCGCACAGGAAGACGTCGGCGTCGCGGGCGAGTTCCACGAGCGCATCGCATTCCCCCGTGTCCCCCGAATAGGCGAGCACCTTGCCGTTGTGTTCGACCCGGAAACCGTAGGTCTCGATGGGATGGTTCATCCGGGCGGTGGTGACCCGGAACGGCCCGATATCGCAGGGCTCCAGACAATGCGGCTGGAAATCAAAGGTTTCCCGCATCCCCGGATCAGGGTCCAGCCCGTACGCCTGGGCCATCCTGTCCGCCGTGCCACCGGGCCCGTACACCGGGATCTTGGTCTGCCCGGGCCGCGCGTAGTAGGTGCGCACGATCCAGTAGCCGCAGAGATCGAAGCAGTGATCGGGGTGCAGATGCGAGAGGAAGATCGCGTCGATGTCGTGCAGGTCCTGGTAGCGCTGCAACGGACCCAGCGCGCCGCTGCCGAGATCGATCAGCAGGGTGAACCCGTCCGCCTCGACCAGGTAACAGGACGCCGGGCTCTGCGGCCCCGGCAGACTGCCAGAGCATCCGATGATGGTGAGCCTCACACGTATCTCCTCCTCCGAAACACGGGTCAGGTGGCGGTGGACCAGGTGCTCACGACCTGACCGTTCGGCGTGGCGGTCTCGACCATGCTGATCTCGGGCCCGAGGAACCGGCGGCCGATGGCGGCGAACATCGCGGGATCACCGGTCGCGCGGAACCGGTGCCTCGGCGCGGGTTTCGGGTCCGCGCGTACCAGCCCCTGGTCGTGCAGCACTCGGTAGACGTCCTTCGCGGTCTCGTCGGCACTTGAGACCAGTGTGACCCCGTCACCGACAACGTACGAGATCACGGCGGTAAGCAATGGGTAGTGAGTGCACCCGAGGATCAAGGCGTCGCAGCCGGCGTCGGTGATCGGCCGAAGGTAGTCCGTGGCGATCTCGAGCAGTTCGTCGCCCGCGGTCACCCCGCTTTCGACGAACTCCACGAACCGGGGACACGCCACGCTGGTCAGCTCGATGTGCGGGGCGGCGGCGAAGGCGTCGTCGTAGGCCCGGCTGGTGACGGTCGCGCTGGTGGCGATGAGCCCGACCCGGCCGTGCCGAGTGGCGCGCACGGCCCGGCGGGCCGCGGGAAGGATCACTTCGACGACCGGGACGTCATAGCGCTCGCGGGCGTCCCGCAGCACCGCCGCGCTGGCGCTGTTACAGGCGATGACCAGCATCTTCACGCCCTCGGTGACGAGTTCGTCGAGCATCTCGAGGGCGTAGGAGCGGACCTCGGCGATCGGCCGGGGGCCGTACGGCTGGCGGGCGGAGTCGCCGAGATAGAGGATCGGCTCGCCGGGGAGTTGATCGAGGATCGCTCGTGCGACGGTGAGACCGCCGAACCCGCTGTCGAAGATCCCGATCGGCGCGTCTGACATGGTGAACCAGGCTAGGTGACGAGGTGCCGTGTCAGTGGGACATTGCGCTGTACATCACACCATCACCTGCCCGAAAGCGGTCAGGGGGACAGGTGCGTGTCCACGAACTCGGTGGGGATGGCCGGGTCGCCGCGCGACAGCTGAAGGGCGGTCGGCGGAAGCTCGCCGAGCGCCTGCACGTGCCGGGCGCGGGCGGTGGCGAGCGGTTCGCGGCCGATGACGGCGCCCTCCCGTACGAGGGGCACGAGCGGCGTACGGTCGTGCGGACCCGGGGACGACTCGCCGGTGGTGACGATCTCGGCCTGGGCCACCCCGTGCGCGTCGATGTGCCTGACCACCGACTTGCGGCCGCCCCGGCCCTGCTTCTCCGCCGATCGCTTGGCCACCGAGCGCATGGGTGCGCCCGGGTCGGCGGAGTCACCGCGTGCCACCAGCTTGTAGACCAGCCCGGCCGTCGGCGCGCCCGAGCCGGTCACCAGCGAGGTGCCGACGCCGTACCCGTCCACGGGGGCGGCGGCCAGTGCGGCGATGGAATACTCGTCCAGGTCGCCGGTGACCACGATGCGGGTCTCCTCGGCGCCCAGCGAGTCGAGGAGCGCACGCACCCGGCGCGCCATGACCGTCAGGTCGCCGCTGTCGATCCGGACGGCGCCGAGCGCGGGCCCCGCGAGCTCGACCGCCACGCGTACGGCCCGCTCAACGTCGTAGGTGTCGACCAGCAGTGTCGTGCCGGCGCCCAGCGTGGCCAGCTGGGACTGGAACGCGTGCCGCTCGTTGTCGTGCAGCAGCGTGAAGGAATGTGCGGCGGTGCCCGCCGTCGGCACCCCGTAGAGGCGCCCCGCCTCTAGGTTCGAGGTGGTGGTGAATCCCGCGATGTAGGCGGCCCGGGCGGCGGCCACGGCGGCCATCTCATGCGTGCGCCGCGACCCCATCTCGATGATCGGGCGGCCTCCGGCGGCGCTCACCATCCGCGCGGCCGCGGAGGCGATCGCCGAGTCGTGGTTGAGCACCGAGAGCACCAGCGTCTCGAGGATGGCCGCCTCGGCGAACGTCCCCTTCACCACCAGCACCGGCGAGCCGGGAAAATAGCAGTCGCCCTCCGCGTAGCCCCAGACGTCCCCGCCGAAGCGGTACTTCGCCAGCCATCCGGCGGTCGCGTCGTCGACGATGCCGCGGGAGGTCAGGAACGCCAGCGCCGGGTCGTCGAACACGAACGACTCCAGCGCGTCGAGCAGCCGTCCGATGCCGGCCACCACCCCGTAGCGGCGTCCGGGCGGCAACTGCCGGGCGAAGACCTCGAAGACGGCCGGCCGGTCGGCCGTGCCGCTCTCCAGGGCTCCCTGGAGCATGGTCAGTTCATACTGATCGGTCAGCAGCGCTGTGCTCATCGGCTCGCTCTGAGATGAATGTGAAGGCGCATGGTCCACAAGTTGAAACACTAAGGCCCCGTGTGTGCACCATAGATGAGCAGGGCCATGAGCGAAGGGAGCATGCGAGCCGATGAGCACCGCGCCGGTTGAGCTCGAACGGCCGCGGTCCGACGAGGACATACGGCAGGACCGGCCGTGGATCGCGATCGTCTGGAATGATCCGATCAATCTGATGTCCTATGTCACGTACGTGTTCCAGTCGGTGTTCGGCTACCCGCGGAAGAAGGCCGAGAAGCTCATGCTCGACGTACACCACAAGGGCCGGGCCGTCGTGGCCAGCGGGACCAGGGAGGAGATGGAGCGGGATGTCGAGATCCTCCACTCCTACGGGCTGTGGGCCACGGTCAAGCAGGACGTCTGAGCGACGGGTGAGCCGTCGTGCAAGCCATGGTGCGGGAACGGACCGCCGATGAACACCGGGTTTAAGCGCTCCGGCAAGGGTGTGCGGCTCAAGCTGGGGGCCGAGGAGGCCGCCGTGGTCCGCACCCTGGTGGAGCAGCTCGTGGCGCTGGTCGACGAACGGCCGGCCGGCGAGGGTGAACTGGCCGGTTTCGGGATCTCCGATAGCGCCGAGAAGCCGGACGACCCCGTGCTGGCCAGGCTGTTCCCGGACGCCTATCGCGAGGACCCCGACGCGGCGCATGAGTTCCGGCGTTACACCGAGGCGGGGCTGCGCGACCGCAAGCGGCACGACGCGGGCATCGTGCTGGACGGCCTGCGCCCCGGCGAGATCACTCTGGACCAGGATCAGGCCCAGGCCTGGCTGCGGGTGCTGAACGACGTACGGCTGGCGCTCGGCACCCGGCTGGACATCACCGAGGAGTTCAACGACAAACTCGACCGGCTCGATGTGCGTGACCCGCGCTACCCCACGTTCGCCGTCTACGACTGGCTCACCTTCCTGCAGGAGAGCCTCGTCCGCGCTCTCTGGTAGGCGGCCTGGCGGCCGACCGGGCGGGCGACGGCGGGCGCGGGGCCTCGGCTCGGTAGCCTTCCAGCATGCTGACGATCGAACGGGCCCTCGTCGACAAGATCGTTGCGCACGCGAGGGCCGACCATCCCGACGAGGCGTGCGGTGTCGTGGCAGGCACGATCGGTTCTGACACCCCCACCCGGTTCATCGCGATGGCGAACGCCGAGCGATCTCCGACGTTCTACCGCTTCGACTCGATGGAGCAGCTTCGGGTTTGGCGGGCCATGGACGACGCGGACGAGGAGCCGGTGGTGATCTACCACTCGCACACCGCCACCGAGGCCTACCCGTCGCGCACCGACATCTCCTACGCGTCCGAGCCGAACGCCCATTACGTGCTCGTCTCGACCCGCGACCCCGGCGATGCCGAATTCCGCTCCTACCGCATCGTCGACGGCCAGGTGACCGAGGAAGAGGTCCGCATCGTCGAGGCCTAAGGCTGACTCGGTAAACTGGGGCACATGCAGACGATCGAGCGGAGGCCACGCGGCTTCTCCCGTCTGTCGCCCGTCCAGAACTGCCTGTTCGGGCACTGCCGCGCCGAAGTGGTCTACGACTGTTCCTGAGGTGTCCCCCCGGCCCGGAATTCGCCGAGTGCCCCGCCGAGTTGTCTAGCGATGGGCCCAGGCCGTGTCCGGTTCCAACGGTTTCAATGGGTCTAACGCCCTGGCGGCCCCTGGCCCACCGACCACAAGCCCCGTACGACGCTAAGGAGACCATCGCGATGGCGATCGAGGTCCGGATTCCCACCATCCTGCGCAACCTCACAGGCGGTGCCAAGGCCGTCGAGGGCAAGGGCGGCACGCTCGAAGAGCTCTTCACCGACCTGGACGCCCGTCACCCCGGCCTGCAGGCCCGGCTGGTCGACGACAAGGGCCTGCGGAGGTTCGTCAACGTCTACCTCAACGACGAGGACGTCCGCTTCCTCGGCGGTCTGGACACCGAGGTCTCCGACGGCGACAACGTCACGATCCTCCCCGCGGTCGCGGGCGGCGCGGCCGACGGCCTGCACTGAGATGCGGTTCGACTCGCTGCTGGACTCGCTCGGGCGCACGCCGCTCGTCGGCCTGCCCCGGCTCTCCCCCTCCGCGGGCGTACGGCTGTGGGCCAAGCTCGAGGACCGCAACCCGACCGGCTCGGTGAAGGACCGGCCGGCGATGTGGATGATCGAGCAGGCGGAGAAGGACGGACTGCTCAGGCCGGGCTGCACGATCCTCGAGCCGACGTCCGGCAATACCGGCATCGCGCTGGCCATGGTGGCCAAGCTCAAGGGTTACCGGCTGATCTGCGTGATGCCCGAGAACACCTCCGCCGAGCGGCGTCAGCTGCTGGAGATGTGGGGCGCGGAGATCATCTCCTCGCCGGCGGCCGGCGGTTCCAACGAGGCCGTACGGGTGGCCAAGGGGCTCGCCGGCGAGCACCCGGACTGGGTGATGCTCTATCAGTACGGCAACGAGGCCAACGCCCTGGCGCACTATGAGACGACCGGACCTGAGCTGCTCGAGGACCTGCCGACGATCACGCATTTCGTCGCGGGCCTCGGGACCACCGGCACCCTCATGGGCGTGGGCCGTTATCTGCGCGAGCAGGTTCCCGACGTCAAGATCGTCGCGGCCGAGCCGCGCTACGGCGAGCTGGTGTACGGGCTGCGCAACATCGACGAGGGCTTCGTGCCGGAGCTCTACGACGCCTCGGTGCTGACCACCCGGTTCTCGGTGGCCGCCAAGGACGCGTTGCGCCGCACCCGCGAGCTCCTCGAACAGGAGGGGATCTTCGCGGGGATCTCCACCGGCGGCGCCCTGCACGCCGCGCTCGGCATGGCCGGCAAGGCGGTCAAGGCGGGCGAACGTGCCGACATCGCGTTCGTCGTGGCCGACGGCGGCTGGAAGTACCTCTCCACCGGCGCTTACGGCGGCACCCTCGAGGAGGCCGAAGCCCGCCTCGAAGGACAGCTCTGGGCCTGATCGCCAGGCACGCGGCACCTGACTCCCCGATACTCGGGGTATGACGACACCCGTCCTGCCGCCGTTCCACCAGCGGCTGGTCGAGTCGGCCCTCGGCCTGTGCGACACCTGCGGGCTGCTGCTCGCCGGGGCCTACTCCATGAGTGTGCACGGGCTCGTGGACCGGCCGAGCCGGGGTCTCGACCTCGTGACCACCGGTCCCCTTCCGGCCGGCCAGGTGGCGGCCCGGGTCGCGGACGCCTACCGGGCGCGTGGGTTCACGGTCGAGACGGCGACCGGCGACGAGCGCTCTGCCCGGCTCGTCGTCACCGATCCGGCCTCGGGCGAGTCCTGTGGGATCGACCTCATGACCGCCGCCCTCAGCGTGACGCCGACCACGCTGGGTGCCTTTCCGGTCGTCGGCTTCGACGACGCGGTGGGGCTCAGCATGCGTGCGGTCCACGATCGGGGCATCGCGCCCGATCTCATCGACGCAGCCTCGCTCGCCGGCACCTACGGCTTCGAGCGGCTGGAGTGGCTGTGCCGCTCCCACGAGCCCGACTTCTCGCTCGACCGGCTCGCCGCCCGGCTGGAGAGCGCCGAGCTCCGTGACGACATGGAGTTCGCGGACTACGGGCTGGACCACGAGGAGGTGCTGCGGGTGAAACGGTTCGCCGCGGAGTGGGCCCAGGACATCAATCTGCGCCTGCTCGAAGAGACGCCTTATGAGGACGACACCGACGACTCGTAGTCCCCGCACGAGCCGACGCGGGTCGGTTTCCGAACGGAGGCGGGTGATTCTCCCGCGCCGTCACGGCACGGATGAGCCGGTGCGCTCATCTAACAGCCGACTGCTCTGCCCATCCGCCTGATCTGCTGGAGACGACTCGATGCCGTTCCTGAGGTCACTGCCGTTCCTGAGGTCGCTGCCGGCGCTGTTGCTCGTCGCGACACTCCTCGCCGGCTGCGCCCGGTCCGGCATCGATGTCCAGGGAGACGCGCGCCTCGACCGGTCCCTGAGATCGATGACCGAGCAAGGCGGCAGCGTCCTGCTGAGCGATCTCACCGACTTCCCCTGGGACTCCGTGTACCTGTCCGGCGGCTACACCCCTGGCGAGGAGATCAACCGCGCATTGGGCGAGCGAGTGGTTTCCGATGCCTACCGGTACGGCTACGAGGCGGATCTGCTCTTCTTCACGCACCGAGGCGAGGTGGTCCGCGCTCTGGCCGTCAGCACGTACTTCGACCAGTTGGGCACGAAGTGGGGTTCCGCCGTCCGGGTCGCCACCACTCGCGCGGGGAAGGATCTCGCGGCTCCGTACCGGCTCGCACTGCGAGAGCCCTGACCGAGGCCGTACGCACGCCACGGTGCCGGCCCTCCTGGCCTTCCGATCCGGGTCGGGTGTTCGTCAGCGGTAACGGGTGTACGCCTCATCGAGGCTCGCACCGTCGAGGACGTCGAGAGCGATCCGGGCGGCCACCGCGGCCCAGCCCTGATGCTCCCGTGCCAGGCGCTCCACTGCGGCCCGGTCGGCGGCGGAGAGCGTCCGACGCAACTCATACGTGGTGTCGATGCCGATCTGGGACCAGATCCACTGCGCCGCGATCACCGCGTCGCCCACGACGGTGGCATCCGCGGTGACCTCCGCGGTCAGGTGCGGCAACCCCCCGTCGTTGGCGCCGTACGACAACGCGAGCGCGACCAGCGTCCGACCGGCGAGACGGTCATCGGGGTCGCGGTCGAGCCGGTACCTGGCGTACTCCCAGAGCTTGGTGATGGTGGGCCGGTCATTGGCCCATCCCGCCCAGAACTCGTCCGTGCGCGGCAGCGCGTCCAAGGCCGCCAAGGCCGCGCGCAGCGTCGTCACCAGGCGGTCGGCCGTGTCGGGATGCCCGACCGCGTTGGCCGCGGCGCGCAATGAGTCGGCGATCGGCGTGATCTGCTGGTCGATGTCCGCGGCCGTCACCATCTGAACGTAGATCCAGAAGCCGTACGGTTCGTGGTGAATCCGTAACGTTACGACGACATCCGCTGATTTACAGTGACGTGCTATCCGACCAGGACGCGATGCGGTCATGGGGCGATCCCACACCGCGGAGCGCCGGACGGCCGGCCACGACTCGGGTTGGGGATGGGACCGGAGATGCCAGAGCAGGACGCACACGGCAACAGAGCGTCCGTGGACGTGCGAGTCCCGAGCAGCGCTCGAATCTACGACTACCTCCTCGGCGGTAAGGACAACTTTCCCGCCGACCGCGCGGCCGCCGAGGAGCTCAAGACGGTCGCGCCGGACATCGCCGAGCATGCGCGCGCCAACCGCAGGTTCGTGTGCACGGCGGTGCGGATCGCGGCCGAGGCCGGGATCAGGCAGTTCGTGGACCTCGGCACCGGCATCCCGACCTCGCCGAACGTGCACGAGGTCGCACGATCCGTCCACCCGGCCGCGCGCACCGTGTACGTCGACAACGACCCGATCGTGTCGGCGCACAACCGCGCCTGGCGGTCCCGCCAGGACGGGATCGGCTGCATCGAAGCGGACATCCGCGACCCCGAACCGCTCCTCGCCCATCCGGAGCTGACCGGGCTCATAGATCCGGGCGAGCCGGTGGCGGTCCTCATGACCGCGGTGCTGCACTTCACCGAGAACGCGGAAATGATCGCAGGGACCTTCCGTGCGTGGATGGCCTCGGGCTCGGTCCTGGTGATCTCCGTGGGCACGAGCGAGAACCCGCCGGACCGGCAACGGTCACAGTTCGCGGACGTCTTCGATCGGACGACGGCTCAGGTCGTCGCGCGAACCCGTCAGGAGATCGAGGCGCTGTTCGACGGCCTGGAACTGCTCGAACCGGGCGTCGTGGAGACCGACCGGTGGCGCAACCCGAACGGCAGGTCGTTCCCCGCCAAGACCCTCGCCGGAGTCGGCCGCAAGCCCTAGGCCGCCCTCGTAGCGCGCCGGACGTGGTCATCATCCTCTGGAACGAGCCGGTGGAGCCGGCATTGCCCACGGACGACTGGCGCAGCGTCGCGGGCGGCGGCGACGTCCACGCGGGCCGGGTCCGGCTGCCCCCGCAGGGCTGGATGATCGCGGCTGCGGGCGACGGCGGCTGAGCCCGCCGGCCCGGCCGGCCTGCGGCCGGCGTCACCGGGCGGTGAGCCACTCCTCCGGGCGGGCGATCTGACGGGCGCGCGCGTAGGCCACGTCGAGGCCCAGCACCATGGTCCCCCGGTAGCCCTCGCCCTCCCGCGACACCACCAGCGCCGCGTCGACGCTCTCGGGTGTGGTGAGCGACAACGGCAGCAGCAACTGCACCCGCTCATGCGCCGGGTCCCAGCACGGCACGGCGGCACGGTAGCTGCGGCGCACCCGCGACTCCGCGCGCCGGACGGCGCCCTCCAGCACCAGGCTGGCCTGATAGGGGTTGCTGCGCAGCGGGCCGGGCAGCACCGCCAGGCTGTCCTTGGACTCCAGGAGCTGCTTGGGTACGACCGTCAGCTCACGCCGCCAGTCGTACACGAAATCGCCCGGGTCGTCGGTGTAGGTCGCGAGGCCCGGCAGTTCGGGAAAGCGGTCGAGCAGGCGCCCGTCGCCCTCCGGCAGCCAGCCGCCCAGTTGCCAGGGCGGCCCGTCGGGGTCGTTGTTGGGCGTGAAGAGGCCGTAGATGGTCTCCTGCTGCGCGGTGGCCAGACCGGTGTTGAAGACGCTGTGGCCGCCGTCGGGCGAGGTCACCACGAGGCGCTGCTGCTGGAGCCGCTCGAAGGTCCACTCGATGTACTCGCGCAGTACCCAGGTCTCATCGGGCCGGCCGGCGGAGCGCCCCGCCCAGTGCTCCCGCTCGGCCAGCCGGGCGAGCCGCGTGAAGCAGTCGTCGTCACCGGTGCCGAGGCCCAGGTCCGCGTGCTTGTGGAGCAGGCGCTGGGATCGGCGCTGTGCCGCCGGCGGGCCTCCGGGCATCACGGTGCCGCCGGACAGCGGCGACGGGCCGCTCGGAATGGGCGAATGGCCCACCGGACGAGTGGACGGCCCACCGGGGAGCGGCGACGGTCCGGGCATCGGCGACTGACCCGCGGGCATGGACGACGATCCCGCGGGCATGGGCGGCTGGGCGTCGGCGAGCGGCGGCAGTGGAGCGGCGGGCTCGGTGTCGGGCTGCGCCGCCGGCGCCGAGGTGTCTCCGGCGAAGTGCTGGTGAAGCCGGCCGCGGTCGGTGTAGCCGGCATGCTTCGATTCGTGCAGCGTCACAGCGTCTCTCCGAGTCAGGGAATTCTCCAGGGTAGTTGCTCCCACATCGACCCCGTTCACCCCACCTTGAACAAAGGTCTACGCACGGCCCTTGGGTCCGCCTGCCGGCGCCGCCATCACGCGGGGTACAGTTCGACTCGAACGTGATTCTAGAGCCGCTGTGGAGTGTGCATGAGCAGGTTCGGTGAGGCCACGGCGGTACGACGCCTCGAAGAGGGCCGCTACCAGGCGGAACTCGACGGCGGCTTCGGCTTCGACGAGGCCCTCAACGGCGGTTACCTGATGGCCCCGCTGCTGCGTGCCGCCGTCGACGCCTCCCCGCACGCGCACCCCGTGGCGACCAGCGCGAACTTCCTGCGGGTAGCCCGCCCGGGAGCCGCCGAAGTGTGGGTCGAATCACGGAAGACCGGCCGCACCGCCGCCATCTCCCGCGTCACCCTCGTCCAGGACGACCGGCCGGTCGTCGACGCGACCGTGACCACCGGCACACTCGACGCCGACGCGACTCCGGCCTGGTGCGGCGAGCGGCCGCCCATGCCGCCCATCGAGGAGTGCGTCGGCTTCGACGCCGGTGAGCGGGACCGGGGGTTCGCCGACCGGGTGGAGACGCGCTTCGACCCGGCCACCATGGGCTGGCTGGACGGCCGGCCGACCGGGCGACCCGAGTCACGCGCGTACTTCCGGCTGCGGGACGGCTACGAACCGGACGCGTTCGCCCTGGCGCTGGCCGTCGACGCCCTCCCGCCCGTCGTGCTCAACACGGGCTCGTCCGGCTGGGCGCCCACCGTCGAGCTCACCTGGCAGATGCGCGCCGTGCCCGCGCCCGGCTGGCTGACGCTGTACGGCAGCGGCCGGCTGGTCAACGACGGCTGGTTCGACGAGGAGGTCGAGGTCTGGGACTCGGCCGGGCGCCTGGTCGCCCAGAGCCGTCAGCTCGCCAGAACCGGCCGCGGCGACCGCAGAGAGCCCCGCGGCTGACGCTCCACGCACCTGGTCGGGCACACCCACGAAACGGCCTGCGGATCGACCCGGCACCCGCCATGCCCCTACCTCCGGCCGGCGGGGACATGAGACGATCTCAGCCGGGGTAGCGTCCAGTCGTGCAGGATCACGCGGGAGGGCGAGCATGAGCAGAGCCTTGATCATCGTGGATGTGCAGAACGACTTCTGCGAAGGGGGATCGCTGCCCATCGCGGGGGGCGGCGAGGTCGCCACGGACATCTCGAGCCATGTCACCAAGCGCAGGGACGACTACGCGCACATCGTGGCGACCAGGGACTTCCATATCGACCCTGGCCGACATTTCGCCCCGGAGCCGGACTACGTCGACACCTGGCCGCCGCACTGCGTCGTCGGCACCCCGGGCGTCGACTTCCACCCGAACCTCCTGCTCGCGCCGATCGAGGTGGTGTTCAGCAAGGGGCACCACGCCGCGGCCTACAGCGGCTTCGAGGGCTCTGCCGACGACGGGGTCGTCCTCGGCGACTGGCTGAGGGAGCGCGACGTCGACGAGGTGGACATCGTCGGCCTCGCCACCGACCACTGCGTCCGCGCCACCGCGCTCGACGCTTCGCGCGCGGGTTTCCGTACGAAGGTCCTGCTGGACATGACGGCAGGCGTCGCCAAGGAGACCACCGAGCGGGCGCTGTCGCAGCTGCGGGCCGCCGACGTCACGCTGGTCGGCGAACCGGTCATCCGGAGCTGAACCGCACCGCCCGCGCGTTCACCGCTGAGACGCGGATCTGTAAGACGCGGAGAGCAGGACACGGGCCTGTAGGACACGGACCTGTAAGACACGGCGCGTACGTCGACAGCGGTCTACCAAGGGAGTTCACATGGCTGCCCCCCGGCCCTCCATCATCCTCGTCACCGGGGTCTCGGGTAGTGGCAAGACCACGGTCGGCGAGCTGCTGGCCGACCGTCTCGGCTGGGACTACGCGGAGGCCGACGACTTCCACCCGAAGGCCAACATCGAGAAGATGCGGGCCGGCATCCCGCTCACCGACGACGATCGGATGCCCTGGCTGCGCGCCATCGCCCGCTGGATCGACGAACGCCTCGCGAGCGGCAAGCCCGCCGTCGTGAGCACCTCCGCCCTGAAACGCCGCTACCGGGACATGCTTCGGCGCCCGGAGGTCCGCTCGGTGTTCCTCAACGGCGACCGTGAGCTCATCGAGCGCCGTATCTCCGCCCGCAAGGGGCACTTCTTCCCGGCCAAGCTGCTGGAGACCCAGTTCCGTGAGCTCGAACCGCCCGAGCCCGACGAGAACACCGTGGAGGTGTCGGTGCGGGACACCCCCGACGAGGCCGTCCAGCAGATCATCGACGCGCTGAACGGACCCGCCGGGAAAGACTGACCCGCCGCCCCTCTCAGACTCCGCGTTTGGTCGCCCAGTCGCGGATCTTGGCGATGCGCTTGCGCAGATCCTCGCCGGAGGCCTGGGCGGCGGGCGGTCCGCCGCAGGTGCGGCGCAGCTCGTTGTGGATGACGCCGTGCGGCTGGCCGGTCCGGTGGTGCCAGGCCCCGACGAGGCCGTTCAGTTCCTTGCGGAGGGCGTGGATGTCCTCGGCGACGGTGCGCCCCTCAGAGGCGTCGTCCGGCCCGGACGCGCCGCGCTTGCGCCGGTTGGACAGCTGCTCGGCCTGCCGCTTGCGCAGCAGTTTGGTGACCTGCTCGGGTTCGAGCAGGCCGGGAATGCCGAGGAAGTCCTCCTCCTCGTCCGAGCCGGGCGCGACCTGCATGCCGAACTCGCCGCCGTCGTAGAGCACCCGGTCGAACTGGGCGGACGCCTCGACCGTCTCGAACGGCAGTTCCTCGCCGATCACGTCCTTGGTGTCGCGCTCCCGGTTGGCCTCGGCGAGCAGGTCGTCGTCGAGCCCGTCCTCTCGCACCGACCGGTCGAGCACGTGGTCGCGCTCGGTCTCCATCTCGGCGGCATGGCCCATGAGCGTCGGCACCGAGGGCAGGAAGACCGAAGCGGTCTCACCGCGCCGGCGCACTCGCACGAAACGGCCGATCGCCTGCGCGAAGAACAGCGGGGTCGAGGTGGAGGTCGCGTAGACGCCCACGGCGAGCCGGGGGATGTCGACGCCCTCCGAGACCATGCGGACCGCGACCATCCACCGGTCCTCGGAGCCGGTGAACTGCTTGATCTTCCGGCTGGCCGCCGGATCGTCCGAGAGCACGACCGTGGCGGCCTGACCGGTCACGCTGCGGATCATCTTGGCGTAGGCCCGTGCGGCCTCGTGATCTGTGGCGATCACCAGGCCCGCGGCGTCGGGCACGCCTTGGCGCACCTCGGTGAGTCGCCGATCGGCCGCGGTGATGACCTGCCGGATCCAGTCGCCCTTGGGGTCGAGGGCAGCGCGCCACGCCTGGGAGGTCTGATCCTGGGTCAGCGGCTCGCCCAGCGTCGCGGTGATCTCGTCGCCGGCCCGGGTGCGCCACCGCATCTCCCCCGCGTACGCCAGGAAGATCACCGGTCGGACGACCCCGTCGGCGAGCGCGGGACCGTAGCCGTAGGTGTAGTCGGCGCGGCTGCGGCGGATGCCGTCGGGGCCCTCCTCGTACATCACGAAGGGGATGGGGTTGATGTCGGTGCGGAACGGCGTGCCGCTCAACGCCAGCCGGCGTGCCGCCGGTTCGAACGCCTCGCGGACGGCGTCGCCCCAGGACAGACCGTCACCGGCATGGTGCACCTCGTCGAAGACGACCAGGGTCTTGCGGTTCTCGGTGCGGCCGCGGTGCAGCGCCGGATGCGCCGCGACCGTGGCGTAGGTCACCGCGACCCCGTCGAAGTCCTTGGCGGTGCGACCCTGTGAGTTCTTGAACTCGGGATCGATTTTGATGCCGACCCGCGCCGCCGACTCGGCCCACTGGCGCTTGAGGTGCTCGGTGGGACAGACCACGGTGATCGCCGTGATGACCCGGCGGTCCATCAGCTCCCGGGCGAGGCGCAGCGCGAAGGCCGTCTTTCCGGCGCCCGGCGTCGCCACGGCGAGGAAGTCGCGGGGACCCGAGTCCATGCCGGGCCGGAAGTACAGCTCCAGTGCCTGCTGCTGCCAGGCGCGCAGGGAGGAGGCGGTCCCCCATGCGGCCCGTTCGGGGAGTGCAGGGGGCATGCTCGAAGCGGCGAAAGTGCTCACGGTTGTCAAAGGTTACCGAGACCCGCCGACAACATGGTCCGACCCGCCGCCGTTCCCCACTCGACCGGCCGGTCGCGGGGGCCGGCCGGGGCGGCAGCGGGCGTTCCCGTTATTCGCCGTCCTTACCCGAGGCCATCGACTCGTAGATCTCTTTGCACTCGGGGCACACCGGGTACTTCTTGGGGTCCCGGTTCGGCACCCAGACCTTGCCGCACAGGGCGATGACGGGCGTGCCGGTCACCGCGCTCTCGGTGATCTTCGCCTTCTTCACGTAGTGGGCGAACCGCTCGTGATCGCCGTCACCGTGCGAAAGATCTGGCCGGGTATCACTCTCTGGAAGGATCTTGGTATCGCTCACAGCAGCAGTCTACGAGGTGCCGCGTGCCACCGGTCAGTTCAGGCTCGGATCGTCTGGAAAGGTGGAGACGAAGGCGAGGTCGCCACCCTGCCGGCGCAACACGGCCTGCCAGAGACGCTCAGGATCGTCCATGAAGACGTCGCGGGGCTCGCCCGGCAGGACGTACCACGCGCCCTCCTCGATCTCTGTCCGAAGCTGGCCTGCGCCCCATCCGGCGTAGCCCGCGAACACCCGGAACTGGACCACCTCCGAGGCGATCAGCGATGGCGGAGCGTCCAGATCGACCAGACCGACCCGGGAGACGTCCGACGCGCCGTCGAGAGCGCGCCAGCCGAGCGGCTCGTCCTCACCGGGCACCGATGCGAGCGCCAGCGCGCTGTCCAACGCCACCGGGCCGCCCTGGAACACGACGGAAGGGCCGGTCACGAGCTCGCCCCACGGCGGCAGCACCCGGTCCACCGGCACCTCGGTCGGCCGGTTGAGCACGACGCCGAGCGTGCCGTCCTCGTGGTCGTGCTCGACCACGAGGACGACGCTGCGCCGGAAGTTCGGGTCGTCGAGGAGTGGTGTGGCCACCAGCAGGCTGCCCACCGCGATGCCGTCGTCCATGTGTCCATCATGCGGGTGACGGGGCGCGGACGACACCTCGCAGGCCCAGTTGGCTGTTACGCGGTCCCGTTCACGGGGTAATCGGCAGAATACGGGCCAAGTAAAAAATGATCTAGGAAGACCGGCACCCGCGCTGGACGAGTGCGGAACAATCCCGTCCGTAGTGGCAAGGCAGGCCCTTCCGGCGTCCTCCCGGGCACGGAAGCAGGTGGGAGGACGCGATGCAGTTGCCCAGGGTCGTCATCGCAGCGGTCTTCTTCGTCATCGGAGCGCTCATCGCGATCCCCGCGATCGCGCGTAGCGTGTCGCGCGACTCGACGCCGACGGCCGGCGCCACGACGGCCACCGCCACCCCGGCGCCGTCTCCGACGGTCACCCGTACGACCAGGGCGACGCGCACGCCGACTCCGAGCGCCACGGCGACCCGCCCGGCCCGCGGGGCCACGCCCACTCGCACGGCCACGCCCACTCGCACGCCCACACCGGTTCGCACGCCGACGCCCGCTCGCACGCTGACGCCCAGCCGTACGCCCACAACCGTTCGCACGCCGACGCCGACGCCGACGCCGACCAGGGCTCCGGTCGTCCCGCCACCGGTCACGGCGAGGGCGACCCCGACGCCCACGCCCACACTCACCCGGACCCCAGAGTCGCCGGCACAGCCCTTGAACGTCATCATCGGCTCGGTGCACTGCAGAGCGCGCTCGGTCGAGATCTCGGTGACCAACGTGGGCGGCCGGATCGAGGACTACGCGATCGAGGAGGACGGCTCGGCCACGGTCGCCGATCGGATCGGCCCGGGGGCGACCCGTGCCACCAAGATCAACCTCAAGGAGGACCGGACCACGACGGTCGCGGTGACGTGGCGCAACGAGCCGGTGAAGTCGGCCAAGCGCAAGGCGAACTGCACCGGACGGACCGATCCGCCGGAGAGCCTGCCGCGCACCGGTCCCGAGGACGCCACGATGTTCGCGAGGATCGCGACCGGGGTCGCCGCGATGATCACCGGAGTGATCATCTTCTGGTACGGCGGCATCTGGCCCCGCCGCCGCGACCCGATGTTCAAGAAGGACACCGACTGAGCCCACCGATTGAGGCCGGTGATCGGGAAGGATTCTCGTCGCCACAACGACGAGAATCCTTCCCGATCCGGGTCCGGCTGGCTGTGCCTCCGCCTCGCTCCGGGCCGCTAGACCTCGGTTCGGCTGCGGCCGCCGGCGGCCTCGCGGACGGCCGCCGCGACGGCCTGGGTCACGTCGGCGTGGAAGACGCTCGGCACGATGTAGTTCGGGCCGAGTTCCTCGTCGGTCACGACTGCGGCCAGCGCCTTGGCGGCGGCGAGCAGCATGTCGGAGTTGACCGTGCGGCTCTGCGCGTCGAGCAGGCCCCGGAACACGCCGGGGAACGCCAGCACGTTGTTGATCTGGTTCGGATAGTCGCTGCGCCCGGTCGCGACCACTGTGGCGTGCTCGCGGGCGTCGCCCGGCGAGACCTCCGGCTCGGGGTTGGCCAGCGCGAACACGATCGCGTCCTGGTTCATCGTCGCGATGTCGTCACCGGTCAGAATTCCGGGCGCCGAGACGCCGATGAAGACGTCGGCGTCCTTGACCGCCCCGCGCAGGTCGCCCGCGTAGTTGTCGGCGTTGGTGTTCTCGGCGATCCAGCGCAGCGACTCGTCGAGGTCGTCGCGGCCACGGTGCACCGCGCCGCGGAAGTCGCACACGGTCACGTTCCTGACCCCGGCGTGCAGCAGCAGTCTGAGGATCGCGGTGCCCGCCGCGCCGGCGCCCGCCATCGCGATCCGCACCGAGCCGATGTCCTTGCCGACGACGCGCAGCGCGTTGGTCAGCGCGGCCGTCACGCAGATCGCGGTGCCGTGCTGGTCGTCGTGGAAGACCGGGATGTCCAGCAGCTCCCGCAGCCGCGCCTCCACCTCGAAGCACCGCGGCGCGGAGATGTCCTCCAGGTTGATCCCGCCGAACCCCGGCGCGATGATCTGGACGGTCCGCACGATCTCGTCGGTGTCCTGGGTGTCGAGGCAGATCGGCCAAGCGTCGATCTCGGCGAATCTCTTGAACAGCGCCGCCTTGCCCTCCATGACGGGCAGCGCCGCCTCGGGGCCGATGTTGCCGAGCCCGAGCACGGCCGAACCGTCGGTGACCACGGCGACGCTGTTGCGCTTGATGGTCAGCCGCCGTACGTCCTCGGGGTTGCGCGCGATGGCCAGCGAGACCCGGGCGACCCCCGGCGTGTACGCCATCGACAGCTCGTCACGGGTGCGCAGCGGCACCTTCGACCGCATCTCGATCTTGCCGCCGAGATGCATGAGGAAGGTACGGTCGCTGACCTTATGGATCTTGACGTCCTCGACCGCCTCGACGGCCTGCACGATCGCCTCGGCGTGCTCGGTGTCGCGAGTGGCGATGGTGACGTCGATGCGCAGCGTCTCATGGCCCGCGGTGGTGACGTCGAGTGCGGACACGATGCCGCCTGAGTGCTCGACGACATGAGTGATCTGGCTTACCGCCCTACCGCCCGCCGGGACTTCGAGCCGGACGGTTATCGAATAGGACACGCTGGGCACACTGGCCACGTCCACTGCTCCCTTGCACACGGAGTACCTCGTCGTACCCGGACCATCGTCCCACTTGTGGAGACGACGGCGGGCCCCCGATCGACCGTCCGCGCACCCGCGTGATCGGCTCGCCACGCGATCGCCGCAGGCTCGTGCTGCCGAGCCCCGGGTCGTCACGCCGCGACCGTGCGGGTGACATCCGGCGGACTGCCGCACGTCGGCCGCGCGCACGGTCATCGACGCCGAGCATACGTCGTCGCGGGCTCCGGCCCGAGCCTCTCCGCGGAGCTGCCCCGTACCCGAGATGGTTCCGGCACCGGGACTGCCCTCAGAGGAGCGCCCGCCTCAGAACAGCGCCGACTGGAGCGCCTTGCGCGCCTTGACGGTCCGCGCGTCCTCGGGCGGCAGCACCTCGAAGAGCTTGAGCAGATGTACGCGGGCCTTGTCGCGCTCGTCGCCCGCGGTCCTGCGCACGGTGGAGACGAGCCTCTCCAGGGCCTCGTCGATCCGCCCGGACACCATCTCGATGTCGGCCGCCCTGGTCTGCGCCTCGGCGTCGCCCGGCTGCTCCGCGGCGTCGCGGAGCGCCTTGTCGACATCGAGCGCCTCGACACGCCTGCTCAGATCCACCAGCGCGAGCCCCTGCTTGGCGTGGGCGTCCTGCGGCGAGGAGTCCAGGATCCGCTGGAACGAGGCTCCGGCGGCGTCGAGGTCACCGCGCTGCAGCGCGGCCTCGGCCCTGTCGTACTCGGAGTCGCTCTCGGGCTGACCGGCCTCGGCGGCCTCGCCCTCCGGCTCCTCACCGGCTTCGGGCAGGATGCCCTCCTGCTTCAGCGCGGCGAACAGCTGGTCGAGGGCCTGGCGCACCTGCGCCTCGGGCGCGGCGCCGTTCAGGAACGGCATGAGCTGCCCGGCCACCACGACGGCCACGAACGGGATGCCGCGGATGTCCATCTGCTGCAGGTAGGCGCCGAGCCGCGGGTTGGCGTCGATGTCGACCTTGGCGAGGACCCAGCGGCCGGCGGCCTCGGTCGCGAGCTTCTCCAGGATCGGGCCGAGCTGCTTGCACGGCCCGCACCACTCGGCCCAGAAGTCCACGAGCACCGGCACCGTACGCGAACGCTCGACGACCTCGGTGTTGAAGGTGTCGTCGGTGACGTCGACCACATAGGCACTGCCGCCGCCCGCCTGGCGTTCCTGCTTCTTCTTGGCGGCCGCCTGACGGGCACCGAGATCGACGGCCCCGTGCAACGAGAAGTCCGATGAAGGCATGAGTCCATCCTGCCCCATGCACGCCCGATCCCATACCGCCGCCCTGTTTATGGGCTCGCTCTGTTCATGGCCTCGCTCCGCTCGGCGGCTCGCGGGCGCCTTGACGCGGCGGCTTCCCTCCTCGCTCCGGTCGCAAGCTCCCCACACTCCTCAGTCCAGCCACCGCGCGCCCGCTCGCAGGACCCCCTAGAACCTGGCGGGTTCGGAGTAGTCGCCCCACTCGTCCTTCAGGGCCCCGCAGATCTCGCCGAGCGTGGCCTCGACCCGGACCGCTTCGAGCATGGCCGGGATCATGTTGCCGTCGCCGCGCGCCGTCTCGGTCATCCGCGCCAGGGCCGTGTCGACGGCGGCCTGGTCGCGGGCGGCGCGGCGGCCGGCGAGCACCTGGTTCTGCTCCCGTTCCACCTCGTGGCTGACCCGCAGGATCTCCAGGGGCTCCTCGATGGTGCCGGTGTGGCAGTTCACACCGACGATCTTCTTCTCACCCTTCTCCAGCTGCCGCTGGTAGGTGAAGGCGGCCTCGGCGATCTCGGCCATGAACCAGCCGTCCTCGATTCCCCGCAGGATGCCGCCGGTCATGGACCCGTCGGGGCTCATGTCCTTGATCTGAGTGAAGATCTTCTCGGCTTCGGCCTCGAGCCGGTCGGTGAGCGCCTCGATGTACCACGAGCCCCCGAGCGGGTCGACGACGTTGACGACCCCGGTCTCCTCCATGATCACTTGCTGGGTGCGCACGGCGATCTCGGCGGCCTTCTCGCTCGGCAGGGCGAGGACCTCGTCGAGCGCGTTGGTGTGCAGCGAGTTCGTGCCGCCGAGCACGGCGGCGAGCGCCTCGATCGCGGTCCGCACCACGTTGTTGTCCGGCTGCTGGGCGGTGAGGGACACCCCGGCGGTCTGGGTGTGGAACTTCAGCCACAGCGCCTTCTCCGAGGTGGCGCCGTAGACGTCGCGCATCCAGCGGGCCCAGATCCGGCGCGCCGCGCGGAACTTCGCGATCTCCTCGAAGAAGTCGATGTGCGCGTCGAAGAAGAACGACAGCCCCGGCGCGAACGTGTTGATGTCGAGCCCGCGCGACAGGCCTAGCTCGGCGTACCCGAACCCGTCGGCCAGGGTGAAGGCCAGCTCCTGCGCGGCCGTGGATCCGGCCTCGCGGATGTGGTAGCCCGAGACCGACAGCGGCTTGTACGCAGGGATCTCGGCCGCGCAGTACTCCATGAGGTCGCCGATGAGGCGCAGGTGCGGCTCGGGCGGGAAGAGCCACTCCTTCTGCGCGATGTACTCCTTGAAGATGTCGGTCTGCAGCGTGCCGTCGAGGCCGCGCGGCGCCACGCCCTGCCGCTCGGCCGCCACGAGGTACATGCAGAAGATCGGCACCGCGGGGCCCGAGATCGTCATCGAGGTGGTGATGTCGCCGATCGGGATGCCGTCGAAGAGCACCTCCATGTCGGCCGCGGAGTCGATCGCGACGCCGCAGTGCCCCACCTCGCCGAGCGAGCGCGCGTCGTCGGAGTCCCGGCCCATGAGGGTCGGCATGTCGAAGGCCACCGAGAGGCCCCCGCCGCCGGCACCGAGCAGCATCTTGTAGCGCTCGTTGGTCTGCCGCGCGTTGCCGAAGCCCGAGAACTGCCGGATCGTCCACGCCCGGCCGCGGAAGCCGGTGGCGTAGAGCCCGCGGGTGTAGGGGAACTCCCCCGGCCAGCCGATCCGCTCCATCCGCGGGTCGGGGTCGGCGGGCCCGTAGACCGGGTCGACCTGGACGCCCGACAGCGTCGTGAAGTCGGCGTCCCGCTTGCGCGCCGCGTCGTAGCGCTCCTGCCAGCGCCGTCTGCCTGCCTCGATGTCCTGCGCGTCCACGGTGGCACCTCCGGGTCGGTTCGTCCCACCTAAATACTAGGACGTCCTAGTATCTTGTCCACTCGTGGCCCGGTCACTCCTCCGGGCGCGGCTCGTGCGCCGGCTCATTTCCCGGGTCCGCGACCTTCTCGGTGAAGTCCCCCGCCGCGACGCGCAGTGTCCGCAGCACGTCGAAGATCTCCAGCGACCGCTCGTCGTCGTAGGAGTCCAGCCCGAAGTCGCGTTCCATCAGATCGGCTGTGGCGCGCTCGACGACCTCGCGCCCCGCCTCGGTGATGCCGGCGAGGACGCCGCGACCGTCGCGGGGGTTGCGGCGCCGCCGCACGTACCCCTGCCGCTCCAGCCGGTCGATGGTGTTGGTGACGCTGGTCGGGTGCACCATCAGCCGCTCACCGATCTTCGACAGCGGCAGCGCTCCCGCCTGGCTGAAGGTGAGCAGCACCAGCGCCTCATAGCGCGCGAACGTCAGCTCGTACGGCTTCAGCAGGGTGTCGAGTTCGGCCAGCAGGATCTGCTGGGCGCGCATGATGGACGTGACGGCCAGCATGGCCGGAGACGCGCCCCAACGGCGCTCCCAGAGGTCCCCGGCGCGGGCGATCGGATCGAACGGAAGATTGAGCGGCTTGACCACACGAACACGGTAGCGGTGCCGGGGCGTCGGCAAATCGACATATCGACGAGTTCACGCACCGTCGAGCCGTAAATCCCCCCATAACATCAAGGTAACTGCTACGGCGGACGACGCTCTTCACAACCTTCTGGCCAGCACAAAAGAGAGCTGACAGCCAACGCCAAGCCTGGTTATAGTCGTGATGTCGATGCGTGTTGCGACGGCAAAGATGAGCCTTGACTCGCGTGAGCGAGGGTGGCACAGGGGGAATTACCGCCATCGGATTCAGCTCTCTTGATTGTCGCAATGGCATGACGATAATGGGGGGTTACATGATCGCGGATGTTTCCACGATCGTGGCCAGAGGCATGGGGATCCGCCGCGGGGGGCGGTGGATCCTGCGCCCTGCGGTCTTCGGCATCGCCGGAGGAGTGATCGGCTTCGCCGGTCCGCCGGGCGTGGGGAAAACGAGCCTGCTGGCCACGTTCGCAACGTTGCGCCGTCCACATGTCGGCGCGCTCGAGGTTCTCGGTCACGACACCGGGAATTCCACAGGGCTGCGGTCGGCCAGGGAGCTGATCGGTTACCTGCCGGGCGACTTCGCCTGGGCGGCGAATCTGCGCGTCGGCGACTTCGTCGGCTACGCCGCCTACTACAAGCGCATGCCCGCGGGCGCCGTCGAGGCGGCTCTCGACCGGTTCGAACTGCGCGACGCGGCGGGGATGGACCTCGCGATGCTGCCCGCCGACATGCGGCTGCGCGCCGGCCTGGCCGCGACATGCGTCCACGAGCCCGACCTCGTACTCCTGGACGAGCCGCTCGCCACGATCGGCGACGCGATGGGCGACAAGGCCATGGAACTGTGGCCGGTGATCCGGACGCTGGCGCCGACGGTGCTGGTCACGGCTCCGACCGTGGACGGGCTCGTCGGCCGCTGTGATCGGGTCTTCACCCTGGCCCGGGGCCGCCTGACCGAGCTGCCCGCCGAGCCCAGGCGGGCGCTCCGCACCGGCCAGCGCACCGCCGCACCGGTGCGATCTCGCCGGGCGCCGGCCCGATCTCGTCCGCAGCGGATCGGCGCTGGTGTGTGACCTGGGGCGGGTGCTGCGGCTCGACGCCCGCCGCACCGCGCTGTTGTTCGCCGTGCCGGTGCTCGCCGCGGTCGGCCTGCCCGCCGCGTGGCGCGCGCTGATCCCTGGTGTGGCGTACTGGGACAACGCCGTCATGGCGGTGAGCGCCTCGGCCCGGCTGCTGGGGCCGGCCGCCGCGGCGCTGGCCGCCTGGATCGGCATGCGCGAGCGGCGCCTGGACTATCTGCGCGGCCTGACCGTCCGGTCTCCGGCCACCGGGCCGCTGATCGACCTGGCGCTGCTGACGGCCGCCACGCTCGCGGCGTACTGCGTCGTCACGATGGTGATCGTCGGTCAGACCGTGCTGCGCGAGGAGGCCGGCCGGTTCCGTCCGCTGGGCGCTCTCGTCGGCGCCGCGACGCTGCTTCTGTACGTGGTGATCGGATATCTCGCCGGCCGGCTGGTCCCGCGGCTGCCGACCGTGCCGGCGACGGCCGTGGCCGCCGGACTGTGGATCTGGCTGCGCCACCGCGGCCAGTCATGGTGGAGCCTGCTACCGCCGGCCGACCTCGGGCACGTCGAGCTGTTCGCCTACCCCCGCACCGGGGTGCTCGCCCACCAGGTGCTCTGGTCGCTCGGCCTGAGCACGGCGCTGGTCCTCGGCTACGTGCTGGTGGCGAACCGGCGCGAGCTCTCCACGCTGCCGCTCGCCGTACCGCTCGTGACGGCCCTGGTCGTCACCGCGATCAGCACGAAGCGCCTGCACGACTACGACGGCGTGGCGGTACTGCCCTCGCCGACCGGGCTGACCTGCCGCGAGTGGCCGCTCACGGTGTGCGTCCACCCGGCGCTGCGCACCGCCCTGCCGTCGCTGGTGGCCGAGGTGACGCCACTGGCGGCACGGCTCACGGGCACCCCCGGCGCCTTCATCCGGGTCGAGCAGCGCCCGGAGCGCGAGCCCGCCTCGATCGAGGACGGTGTCGCCCGCATCCACCTCAGCGACCTGGCCGACGGTTACGAACAACGGGTCGAGGACGAGATCCGGACCGGACTGGTCGACATGCGGACCTGCGCCGACCCTCGCCGCGCGCGCGGCGCCGCCTACACCCTGATGGTCAACGCGTGGCTGCTCGACCACGAGCCGCAGAACGCTCCGGCCACCGCCGCCGCCCGCCGCTTCGCGAGCTGGGACGAACAGCAGCGCCGCGCCTGGCTGCGCCTGCACTTCGCCGACTACCGCAGGTGCGCGCTCGCCGAGGCCGACTTCCGGTAGCCGAATCGGTCCGGTAGCCGAATCGGGACTTCCGGTGACCGGCTCGCGCCGGCCGCGGTGAAACCATGGTGACGTGGACTGGAGCCTGCTGACCTGCGCCCGCAAGGGCCACGTCACGTACGCTCCCGACGAGCCCCGGCTGCGCCGGAGCCTGCACGCCACGACCCCGGCCGGAGACGCGTGGCGGTGCCTGCGCTGCGGCGCTTACGCCTACGGCGACCCGCACGGGCGCGGCCCCGCCGACCAGGCCCCCCTCGTCATGCGCGGCAGGCAGCTTCGCGACGCGTTCATCATGCGGCTGTTCGCCGTCGAGCGCATGATCCGCGCGCTGATCGTGCTGGCCGCGGCGTACGGCGTCTGGCGGTTCTCCCACCACCGCGGCTCCATCCAGAAGATCTTCCAGGAGGACCTGCCGCTGCTGCGCCCGCTGGCCGGCAAGGTGGGCTGGGACCTGGACCACTCCAAGATCATCATGGGCATCCGCCACGCCCTCGAGGTCAAGGCCGGCACGCTGACCTGGGTCGCGATCGGGCTGCTCGCCTATGGCGTGGTGGAGCTCGTCGAAGCGGTCGGCCTGTGGCTCCTCAAGCGCTGGGGAGAGTACTTCGCGGTGATCGCCACCTCGCTCGGGCTGCCCATCGAGATCTACGAGCTGACCGAACGGGTCACCGTCGTGCGCGTCGGCGCGTTGATCGTGAATGTCGCTCTGATCGTCTATATCGTGATCAGCAAGCGGTTGTTCGGCCTACGCGGCGGCAGGGCGGCGCATGAGGCGCAGCGGCGCAGCGCCTCGCTGCTGGAGGTCGAACACGCGTCACGCGAGGCGGATCCGCGCCACGGCACAGCGCCGACTTAGGTGAGATGTCTTCTGCACGGGGAATGTCTGAGCCATGGCACGCGTGGATCTGGACGACAACGAGCACAGCGGGCGGAACAGGCCGATGACGACTGATACCAATGAGCGAGACAGAGCCGACCAGGCCAAGCCCGAGAAGGCGCCCCGGCGACGAGGAGGGCTCGCGTCACTGATCGTGATAGGAGTGATCGTCGCATTCCTGGCGTTCCAGGTGGTCAACCATTTCGCCGGGTGGTTCAGTCTGAACCCCTTCGCGGAGAAGACCAAGGACCGCAGCGGTCCGGTGCTGCTCCAATCCATCCGTGACCTGTCCCGTTACGAGGCGGCGAGCGGCAATTTCCAGGTCATCGTGGATCTGGAGAAGGACGCCAGGTTCCTTCCGAGCGCCGTCCGCGGCAAACGCACCCTGTTCGTCGGCAATGGCAGCGTGGACGCTTATGTCGACTTCTCCAAACTGGCTTCGGGCGCGGTGACGGTGAACAAGGAGCGCACGGTCGCGACCATCAAGCTGCCGCGTTCAGAGCTCGAGCCGACGAACCTGAACACGTCCAAGAGCTACGTGTACGCCACCCAGCGCGGCCTGACCAACCGGTTCGGCGACTTCTTCAGCGGCAACCCGAACGACCAGCAGCAGCTCTACGTGCTCGCGGCGCAGAAGATCCAGACGGCGGCCGGCGAGAGCGGGCTGCGCGAGCGGGCCGACAGGAACACCAAGCTCATGCTGGAGAACATGCTCAAGGCCCTCGGCTTCAAGACCGTCACGGTCACCATCGGGTCCGGCACGTGACCGGGGCTCGGTGACAGGGGCTCGGTGACAGGGGTCCCATGCGTCCCGTGACGGGAGCGGTGGGGCCGGCGCGGGACTAGCGCGCGCCGTTGTCGGTGACCGCGGAGACGAGTTCCTCGGCGGCCGAGTACGGGTCGCACTCGCCGTCGAGGACCTTCCCGGCCAGGACGTCCAGCCGGCGGTGACCGTGCAGGTCCCCCATCCGCTCGCGCAACGCGGTGACGGCGATGGCCTCCACCTCGTCGCGGGCCCGGGCCAGCCGGCGCTTGCGGAGCGTCCCCGTGCCCGTCAGCCAGGCGTAGTGCTTGTCGAGTGTCTCCATGACCTCGTCGATGCCCTCGCCCTTGGACGCCACCGTCGAGACGATCGGCGGCCTCCACGCGTCGAGGTCGCGGTCGGCCAGCGCGATCATGTTGCGCAGGTCCCGTACCGTCTGGTGAGCGCCGTCCCGGTCGGCCTTGTTGACGACGAAGACGTCGGCGATCTCGAGGATGCCGGCCTTGGCCGCCTGGATCGAGTCGCCCATCCCCGGAGCGACGAGCACGATCGTCGAATCGGCCAGCGACGCGATCTCGACCTCGGCCTGCCCGACCCCGACGGTCTCGACCAGGACCACGTCGCAGCCGGCCGCGTCGAGCACGCGGATGGCCTGCGGCGCCGCCCACGCGAGGCCGCCGAGGTGCCCCCGGCTGGCCATCGAGCGGATGAAGACCCCGGGATCGGTGGCGTGGTCCTGCATCCGCACGCGGTCGCCGAGCAGCGCTCCGCCGGTGAAGGGCGAAGACGGATCGACCGCGAGCACACCGACCCGCCTGCCGAGCTCGCGGAAGGCCGTGACCAGCGCGCCGGTCGAGGTGGACTTGCCGACCCCGGGCGAACCGGTAAGCCCGATGATCTTCGCGTTGCCGGCCAGCGGGTTCAACGCCGCCATCACCTCGCGCAGGTGCGGCGACGCGTTCTCGACCAGGCTGATGAGCCGGGCCAGTGCCCGCGGCGACCCTTCGCGTGCCCGCGCCACCAAATCGCCGACATCCACGGTCCGCACCAGCGACCTCCCCTATCTCCCTGAAGCCGGTTCCGCGCCTGCGTCGACGGCGCGTACGCCGACGGCCGGCCGCGGCGGGTCGAGCCGCGGGGCGAGACCCGTCCCGAACTCCCAGCCTCGATCATCTCAGGGTCGCCGGCGACCGCACGCGGCCACCGGCACTTCGGCGGCGGTCAGGCTCCGGGGACGCGGATGATCAGAGCGTCGCCCTGGCCCCCGCCGCCGCACAGACCCGCCGCGCCGACACCGCCGCCGCGCCGCTTCAGCTCATGCGCGAGGGTCAGCAGGATGCGGGCGCCGGACATGCCGATCGGATGCCCGAGGGCGATGGCGCCGCCGTTCACGTTCACCTTCTCGGGACCGGCCCCGAGGTCGCGCATCGACTGGACGCCCACCGAGGCGAACGCCTCGTTGATCTCGATGAGATCGAGGGCGCCGACCTCCAGGCCCTCCTTGGCCAGCGCGTGCTTGATGGCGTTGGCGGGCTGGGACTGCAGCGAGTTGTCGGGGCCCGCCACGTTCCCGTGCGCACCGATCTCGGCCAGCCACGGCCTGGGCCCGTCCGCGGACCAGCCGAGCTCCTCGGCCTTGGCCCTGGACATGACCACCACCGCGCACGCGCCGTCGGAGATCTGCGACGAGGATCCGGCGGTGATGGTGCCGTCCTCGGCGAACGCCGGGCGCAGACGGCCGAGCGTCTCGGCGGTCGTGCCCGCCCGTACGCCCTCGTCGGCGGTGAACACCACGGGCTCGCCGCGCCGCTGGGGGATCTCGACCGGGACGATCTCGTCGTCGAAGAGGCCGCTCTCGATGGCCGCCGCGGCGCGCTGGTGCGAGCGGGCGGAGAACTCGTCCTGCTCCTCGCGGGAGATGCCGAGCTTGGCGTTGTAGCGCTCGGTGGACTCGCCCATCGACACGCCCTCGTAGGCGTCGCTCAGCCCATCGTGCGCCATCGAGTCGAGCACCTCGATGGAGCCGTACTTGAACCCGGCGCGCGACTTCGGCAGCAGGTGCGGGGCGTTGGTCATGGACTCCATGCCGCCCGCGATCACGACGTCGAACTCGCCCGCCCTGATGAGCTGGTCGGCCAGCGCGATCGCGTCGAGCCCGGACAGGCAGACCTTGTTGATGGTCAGTGACGGCACGCTCATGGGGACGCCGGCCTTGACCGCGGCCTGGCGGGACGGGACCTGACCGGCACCGGCCTGCAGCACCTGCCCCAGGATCACGTAATCGACCTGGTCACCACGTACGCCCGCGCGCTCCAGCGCCGCCTTGATGGCGATGCCGCCGAGGTCCACGGCGGAGAAGTCCTTCAGCGAGCCGAGCAGCCGGCCGATGGGAGTACGGGCTCCGGCGACTACCACGGAGTTCGACGGCATGCAGGGACCTCCACAATGTTCTGGTGGCGACGTTTGCCACCATACCCAGGAGGACCGGGGTCTCCACGCGGAGGGTTCGGGCACCGAGCGACAGCGAGCATGGAGGCGGACACGTGCTGACCCGCATCGACCACATAGGAATCGCCTGCCACGATCTCGACGCGACCGTCGAGTTCTACCGCCGTACGTACGGGTTCACCGATGTCCACGTGGAGGTCAATGAGGAGCAGGGCGTACGTGAGGCCATGCTCAAGATCAACGACGCCGGGGACGGCGGCGCCACGTACCTCCAGCTGCTCGAGCCCATCCGCGACGACTCCCCCATTGCGAAGTTCCTCGCCAAGAACGGCGAGGGAGTGCATCACATCGCGTTCGGCACCGACGGCGACGTGCAGGAGGAGGCCGACGGCATCGCGGGCACGGGCGTGCGGGTCCTCTATGACGCCCCCCGGCCCGGCTCCATGGGATCGCGGATCACGTTCCTGCACCCGAAGGACTGCCACGGCGTGCTCACGGAACTGGTCCAGAAGGCCTGACCCCGTCCCGGGCGCCGGGCAAACGCCGTGCCGCCGCCCGGCAACCCGGCGGCCAGGATCGTGACGTGATCGCAATCAGACGGTCACGGAAAGCACTCAACCCCTCCTGGTTGTCCAGGTTTTATGGGCTTTCGTCGCATTTCTCAGGACGCCCCCGGCGCTGCGGAAGCTCCCTTAGCAAACAACTCACACACGACAAAACACGCAGTGCGTCCAGATGAGCCCCCAACACGGCAGCGGCGGGAGTACGCTGCTGTGGCCGGGATAGGTCTGGGGCCCACAACAGGCCCGTACAGCCTGGTGGTCAGCCGCTCCCGGAACTACCCGTAGCCGACTCGTCACCTCAGGATTGAGCCCATGCAGTCCGACATCGACGCCCAGCTCAGCAACTTCTTCGAAGACACGCCCCCAGCCGAGTTCGACGTGGTGCTTCGCGGCTACGACCGGCACCAAGTCGACGAGCAGATCAAGAAATTCGACAACGAGGTGCGGCAGACGCGCGAGCAGACGCAGGCTCTGCAGCGCGAACTGTCCGACGCCCATCGGCAGCTCCAAGAACAGGAGCGGCCGACCTACTCGGGTCTCGGTGCCCGCATCGAGCAGCTCCTGCGGCTCGCCGAGGAGCAGGCGACCGAGCTCGTCCAGGCCGCCCGTTCGGAGGCCAACGAGATCAAGGCGGCCGCCAAGGTCGACGCGGCCGAGCACCGGGCCACCGCCGAGAACGAGGCCGCCGAGCTGCGTGCCAACGCCCAGCGCGAGGGCGATGACATGCGCAACGCGGCCGAGCGGGAGGCCGACGACGTTCGTACCTCGGCCCGCCGCGAGGCCGAAGAGCTCACATCCACGACCGAGCGCGAGGTGGGCAAGCTCAGGGCCACCGCCGACCACGAGGTGGCGGAGAAGCGCGCCGCCGCCGAGCGCGAGATCGCCAAGCTCCGCACGACCACCGAGCGGGAGGTCGCCCAGCTCCGGGCGTCCACCAAGCGCGAGCGGGATGAGATCCTCACCACCGCCAAGCGCCAGGCGGACGAGATGCGGGCGCAGGCCCAGCGCATCCTCGAGGAGAGCGAGGCACAGCGCGCCCAGGCCGAGGCCGAGTTCGAGATCCAGCTGGCCGCCCGCCGTGAGGAGGCCGACCGGCAGGACGCCGAGCGGCACGCCGCCGCGCAGACCGCCACGCAGAAGCTGGTGGCCGAGGCCGAGCAGCGGGCCGCCTCCGCCGAGCAACGGGCCGCCAAGGCGACCCAGCAGGCCGAGCAGACCCGGCGCGAGGCCGACTCGCACGCCAAGCAGCTCGTCGCCAACGCGCGGAAGAACTCCGACCAGGTCATCGCCGAGGCCAAGAGTCAGGCCGAGCAGTTGCTGGCCGACACCAAGTCCGAGGCCGACCGCATCCGCACGCAGGCCCAGCGCCAGGTCGACGAGCTCACGCGTCAGCGCGACAGCATCACGACGCACCTCAACCAGCTGCGCCAGCTGATCGGTGGCATGCAGCCGCCGCCGCTCGGCGGCGACGACGCGCTCGCGGCTCCGGCCGGGAAGCCGGCGCTCGCGGCGCCCGAGCCGAAGGCCGCCGCTCCCGCGCCGGCTCAGGCTCCGGCTCCCGCACCGAAGCCCGCTCAGCCCACGGCTCCCGCGGCTTCGGCTCCCGCCGGCGGGGGTGCCAAGAACGCTCCGGCGGCGAAGAAGAAGGACGAGGACGAGGACTGGTGGCAGGAGTGATCCTCGCCTGAACAACTCGTCGAAAGTCAGAAAGCCTAGGAGTGGCGATCACCCCTAGGCTTTCTGGCGTCTAAGAGATCAAATGTCACCGGCGACGAGGAGACGGCGTGCCCGAGGACACCGCCCGCGAGGGCAAGGCGGAGGCCCCCAAGCCTGCCGTCCCCGACACCACGGACGAGACCGCCGACGAGACCAGGGACGAGACCGCCGCCGACACCGGAGGTGCGGCCGCCGACGATGGAGCGGCCCCCGACGACGGGGCGGCCGGTGACGGAGCGACAGGCGACGGCGGTGCGGCCGCCGATCGGACGGCGGCCGGGAGGCGAAACGCGCTCCGCGCCAGGCTCCGTGACGCCAAGCTCGGGGAAAGGGCGCGCGAGGCGATCCGGAACGTCGCCGCCCGCCGCGCGCAGGCCAAGGGGCCCGAACAGGAGCCCGGCGGTGAGACGGCCGACGAGGCCCGAGCCGAGCCGCCGGCCGAGCCGCCCGCTCCGCTGTCGCCCATTCAGATCAACCCGGTCGCGATCCCGGAACAGCGCGTCCATGAGCCGGGCGCCGACCCCCTGACGGACATGGAGGTACGCAAGCGCGAGGCGGGCGTCGAAGACAGCCTCCCGTTCGGGCGGCCCGGCCAGCCGCTGGGCAGAACGCATCCGTTCATCTTCGGCTTCACCGGCGCCCTCGGGGTCTTCGCCGCATGGACGCTGATCCAGGCCATCGCGAGCGCCCGTCAGGTGCTGATCCTGATCGTGGTGTCCCTGTTCCTCGCCGTCGGCCTCAACCCCGCCGTCGAGGCCCTGCAGCGCCGCCGCGTGTCCCGGCGGTGGGCCGTCGCCCTGGTCTTCCTCGGCCTGCTCATGGTGTTCGCGGGCTTTGGCGCCGCCATAGTGCCGCCGCTCACGAACGAGATCACGGCGTTCATCGACCATGTGCCCACCTACATCCAGCAGCTCCAGCAGAACGCCCGCGTCCGCGAGCTCGATCAGCGCTACCAGCTGCTGGGCAAGCTGCAGTCCACGGTGACGAACGCCAACTTCGGCAAGCAGGCGGTGAACGGCATCGTCGGCGTGGGCCGGGTCGTGGTCGGCGGCCTCTTCAGCACGTTCACCGTGCTGATCCTCACGCTCTACTTCCTCGGTTCGCTGCCCGCCATCAAGAACTTCTTCTACCGCATGGCGCCCCGCTCCAGGCGGGCGCGGGTGGCCCTGCTGGGCGACGAGATCCTGGTTCGGATCGGCGGGTACGTCGCCGGTACCGTCGCCGTCGCCCTGGTCGCCGGCACCTCGGCCTATGTGTTCATGCTCTTCATGGGCATTCCGTTCGCGCTCCCGCTGGCGCTCCTCGTCGCTCTCACCGCCTTCATCCCGCTGGTGGGCGCGACGATCGGCGCCTCGCTCGTCTGCGTCGTCGCGTTCTTCGACGGCACGGGCACGGGCATCATCTGCGTCATCTTCTTCGTCGCCTACCAGCAGGTCGAGAACTACGTGATCCACCCGCGCGTCATGAAGCGGGCGGTCGACGTCCACCCCGCGGCGACCATCATCGCCGCCCTCATCGGCGGCACCCTGCTGGGTATCGTCGGCGCACTGCTCGCGATCCCGACCGCGGCCGCGATCTCGCTCATCGTCCGCGAGGTGGTCGTTCCCCGCCAGGACACCATGTGACCCGGCCGCAGGAGCTCACCGCATCCGGGCCAGCGCCGAGACGAACTCGGCGACGGCCTGGTTGAACAGCTCCGGCTGCTCGACCGCCGACAGGTGTCCCGCTCTGGGGATGACCATGAGCTCGGCGTTCGGCAGTGCGTCGGTCATGGCGCGCGCATCGCCTTCGGTGGTGAGCTCGTCCTCGGCTCCGGTGATGACGAGCGTCGGGACCCGCATGCCCCTCAGGACGTCAAAGGACTCGGGCCGCGCGGCCATCGCGCGCTGCGCCCAGGCCACGGCCCGCGGCGGCGCGGAGCGTACGAGCCCGCGCACCCGCCCGTACACGAGCGCACGCTGGCGGAACGTGGTGGGACCGACGAGCCGCGGCAGCACCTCCTCGACCAGGATGCCCACGCTGTCGTCGGCGCTGATCTGATCCGCCATGCGCAGCCGGTTCTGCCGGACGGCATCCGGATCGGCGGCGGCCTTGGTGTCGGCCAGCAGCATGCCGAGGATCTTCTCGGGATGCCTGCGGCAGAGCGCCATCGTGACGTATCCGCCCATCGAGAGCCCGCCGATGACCGCTCGTTCGATGCCCTTCGAGTCGAGCAGGGCCGCCACATCGTCGGCCATGGCGTCGATCGACGGTTCGTCGTCGCCGAGGACCGAGCCGCCGAAGCCCCGCAGATCCGGCGTGATGACCCGGAATCGCCCGACGAGCGCCTCCCGCTGTTCAAGCCACATCGCCGAGGACAGCGGAAACGCGTGGAGCAGGACGAGAGGAATCCCCTCGCCCACGTCACGAGCGTTCAGTGCGATGGTCATAACGCCCCTGCCGTCCGGTCGTCATCACGCGGAGATCGATCAGTCATGTGGCCATCGTGGCGTTCCCCGGCCCTTCTCCCGAGAACCATGGCCGTCATCGGCCGTACCGGTTTAGAGCCGCATCAGGTCATGCGGGTGTCGGCGTCCCCTTGATCTGCGTCCCCTTCATCGGCGTCCCATTCATTCGGGAGCGGGGATGCCTGGGGTGCCACCCTCTTCACGATCTCGTTCAGCACGATGCGCACGTACGGCTCGCCGACCCACAGGTGCTTCGCGTCGTCGACCGCGATGACCTCTGCCTGCGGGACGCGCTTGAACCGCTCGCGGGCCTCCGGAGGACGCAGGTAGTCGTCCAGCTCCGGCACGAGCGCGACCACGGGGCGGCCGTCCGCCGCCCACGCGTCGAGGTCCTGATCGGTCGCTCGACGCAAGGGCGGCGAGAGCAGGATCACCCCCTCGACCAGCGGGTCGCGGCCCCACCTCAGGGCCAGCTCGGTGCCGAACGACCAGCCGAGCAGCCACGGGCGAGGCAGATCGTGGTACTCCGTGAACTCCAGCGCGGCCGCGACGTCGAACCGCTCGGTCTCGCCCTCACCGAACTCGCCCTGGCTGGTGCCGCGCTCGGAGGTCGTGCCGCGGGTGTTGAACCGCAGCACGGCCACGTCGGCCAGGGCCGGCAGCCGGAAGGACGCCTTGCGGATCACGTGGCTGTCCATCATGCCGCCGTGCGTCGGCAGCGGATGCAGGCAGACGAGGGTGGCGACGGGCGGCCGGTCAACCGGCATCGCGAGCTCGCCGACCAACTCCAGACCGTCAGCGGTATGAAGCGTGATCGGTTCCCGCCGGGCCGGCAGCACCGAACTCGCGCGGATCTCCGCCATGAACTGTCTCCTGTCAGTAGCCCTGCTGTCGGTTACCCCGCCATCGGTCGCCCTAACGCCCATGTCCCTCGACCAGGCCGGCGTCAGTAGCGCGGGGCCCCGCGGGAACGCTGGATCCTCGGCGTCCGCCTCAGCCGAGCCTGCCAGCAGGACCGATGCCAGTGCCGCCGGTCGCCCGCGTCCCGCTCATCGGCCCGCCAGGCGACCACGTGCCCGACGCCGGGCGGGATCTCCTGGTCGCAACCCGGGCAGCGGTACGGCTTGGTCGCGTTGGCCGGCGCGATCGTGCGAATGACCCAGTCCCCGTCGGGCGCCTCTTCGATGTTCTGAAGCCCGCCCGCCCATGAACCACCGACGGACCGGCGATCCTCGGCGTCGCGGCGATTCTTACGGGGGCTCATGCCATAAGGGTACGGACGGGGGCGTACCGCCGTGTTCCCGAGTCCGGATCAGCGGAGGGTCCGGCCGGCCGTGGCGTACTCCGCGAGCAGCGCGGCGGGCGCCGACGCGGTTTCGCGCGACTCCCCGTGGAGCGCCCGCAGCACGCGCACGGCCCGGTCGAGCCCGAGCCGGTCGAGATCCGCGATCGGACCCACCGGGTAGCCGCAGCCCAGCGTCATCGCCGCGTCGATCGCGTCGGCGTCGGCGTAGCCGGCGTCCATCATCCGAACGGCGTCGTTGAGGTACGGGAAGCGCAGCGCGTCGACGATGAACCCGGCGCGGTCGCGGCAGCGCACGGCCTCGTTCCCGAGCCGCTCGGCCAGCGCCACCACCCGCAGTTCGACGCCGGGGTCGGTGAGGACCGTCGAGACGACCTCGGCCAGGTTCCGTCCCGCCTCCGCGAAGTGCAGACCGACGACGTCGCCGGGCCGGCTCGTGGCCGTCGCGAACTCGATGACCGGCAGGGTCGCGGCGGTGGTGGCGAGGACCGCGCCGGGCTTGGCGACGCCGTCCAGCACGGCGATCGTGGAGCGCCTCGCGGCGTCATCCCCGGTGACCGACTCGATCACAAGGTCGCACTCGGCCAGCGCACCCGGCTCGGAGCCGACGGTGATCCGGTCCAGGGCCGCCGTGCGGCCGGCCTCGTGGAGCTCACCGGCGGCCACGGCGCGATCGAGCGACGCCTGCAGGGACCGCCAGGCCGCGTCGGCCCCGGTCCCGGCGTCCCCTGCGTCCTCCGTCAGGGTCCCGGCGTCTCCGGCGCCCTCGGCCGCGACGAACCGGACCGGGCACCCGGCGCGGGCGGCCCGCAGGGCGATGCCGACCGCCACGTCGCCCGAGCCGGCCACGCCGACCAGCGGCCGTTCCGGCACCGCCGCCTCCTCGGACGCCGGCGGGGACGACACCGGGGACGGGCCGTCGACGACGACCGGCGATCCGGGCCTGTCATAGGTGTAGAGGCCGCGGCCGGTCTTGCGGCCGAGCTGCCCGGCGGTGACGAGCCGGCGCAGGATCGGCGCGGGCGCGTGCCGGCGGTCCCGGGTCTCACGGTAGATCGCCTCGAGCACTTCCAGTGAGGTGTCCAGGCCGATGAGATCGAGCAGGGTGAGCGGGCCCATCGGCAGCCCGGCTCCGGCCTTCATCGCGTTGTCGATGTCCTCGCGGGTGGCATGCCCGGAGTCGTAAATCCCCACGGCCTGGTTCAAGTAGCCGAAGAGCAGCCGGTTGGCGATGAACCCCGCGCGGTCGCCGATGGTGACCGGCACCTTGCCGAGCCCGCTTACGAGTTCGGCGACCCTGGCCACGTGCCCGGGCTCGGTGAGCACCGTGCCGATCACCTCGACCAGCCTCATGACCGGCGCCGGATTGAAGAAGTGGACGCCGACGACCGCGGCCGGGCGGCCGGTGGTCACCGCGATCTCGGTGACCGACAGCGAGGAGGTGTTGGTTGCGAGCACGGCGTCCGGCCGGCAGACCCGATCGAGCTCGGCGAACACCCTGCGCTTGAGCTCCAGCCGCTCGGGCACCGCCTCGATCACCAGATCGCAGTCGCGCAGGGCCGCGTAGTCGGTGGACAACGTGATCCGGTCCAGGAGCGCGGCCTGTGCCTCCTCGGTCAGCCTGCCCCGCTTGACGGCGCGTCCGGTCGAGCGCTCCAGGTGCCCGCGGCCGCTCGCCAGCGCCGCCTCGTTGACCTCGATGCCCATGACGTCATACGCGCCGCCGGCCATCACCTCCGCGATTCCGGCACCCATGGTGCCGAGCCCGACAACCCCGATCTTCCGGAAATCGCTCATGACCGCGTGCTCCCCTGTCCGCTGGATGCCCGTGTTGCCGGATGCCCGTGTTCCCTGGATGCCGTATTCGCTGATCAGCTGTTCAGGAGTCTCCCAGACGGCTCGTTCGCGACGAACTCTGGTACGAATGACGCGTGCGCTTCGGGCTCTTCCTGCCGGCCGGGCAGTTCTCCGGCGAGAGGCACGGTGACGCCTTGGCCCGCACGGTCGAGGCGGCCGCGGCGGCCGAACTGGCCGGGTTCGACGACGTGTGGGTGGCGGAGCACCACTTCATGTCGTACGGCGTCTGCCCGTCGGCCGTGACGCTCGCCGGCTATCTGCTCGGCGCCACGTCGCGCATCGAGGTGGGCACCGCGGTGAGCGTGCTGTCCAACCAGCATCCGGTCGCGCTGGCCGAGCAGGCGGCGCTGCTCTCCCTCGTGTCCGGCGGCCGGTTCCGGCTCGGCGTCGGCCGCGGTGGCCCGTGGGTCGATCTCGAAGTGTTCGGCACCGGCCTGGAGCGCTTCGAAGAGGGCTTCGCGGAGTCGCTGGATCTGCTGCTCACCTGGCTGTCATCGGAGCGCGTCTCGTGGCCCGGCCGCCGCTTCCGCTTCCGCGAGGTCCCGGTGGTGCCGCGACCGGATCCGGCGCCGCCGGTCGTGGTGGCCTGTACGTCACCGGGCACCGAGGCGCTCGCCGCCGCGCGCGGTCTGCCGATGCTGCTCGGCATGCACGTCGGGGACGCCGAGAAGGCGGCCGCCATCGCACGTTACGCCGACCTCGGCGGGCCTGCACCGCACATCGCCACCGGGGTGGCGCATGTCGCCGACACCCGCGAGGAGGCGGTGTCGGCCGTACGCCGGGAGCTGCCGCGCTGGCTCGGTCCCGGACTGGCCGGTTACGTGCCGGTCGACGGCCGGCCGACGAGGCCACGTGATCCGGACGAGTACGCAAGGCTGCTGTGCGAACTGCACCCGGTCGGCGGGCCCGACGACTGCGTGGAGGCGCTGACCGCGACCGCCGCCACCACGGGCATCGAGCACGTCATTCTGCTGGTCGACTGCACCGGCTCCCGCGAACGCACACTGGAGAACATCGCCCGCCTCGGCGCCGAGGTCCTCCCCAAGGTGCGCGATACCGACGTGCACGGCCCCAAGGCGCGCGATCGACCATGCCCGTGACCGACCATGCCGTGATCTGGCGGGCGTTCGCACGGCGAACACCTGCGAGATCGCGAAGTGACGGTCAGCAGTCGCGCAGTTCGGGCGACTGGTTGAGGATCTGCTCGCGAGCCGTCACGAAGCGGCGGTAGGTCCGGCCGCCGGCCGCGGCGCCGGGGAAGACCGCCACCCGGTGGCAGTTCTGGAACGCGAGCTTGACCCCGAAGTAGCGCTCGAGCGCGCCGCGCATGGCGTCGCTGGCGAGAACCCGCAGGAGCTGGCCGCGAGCCTGCTCGTCCGGCGGCGGCGTCTGGTTGTCGGCGAACTCCCCGCCGTCCACCTGGAGCCGGGCCACCAGGCCGCTGATCATCTCCCAGGCGTACGGCAGCGAGGTGCGAATGCACTCGACGAACGTCGCGTCGTCGACCTCACCGGACTGTGCCTTTTCCAGGAGTTCCGCAGACACGTCGAGGGACATGGGAGGTTCCTTTCGCCGTCCGTCCTACCTCACTCCTCTGGCGACGGTAATCATTACGCCCGAGCACGTCTAGGGCAGATTTATAGCGAAATGCCCGGTTGTCCACCATTGGCCGCACCTTGGGCACGCGTGACCAGCGCCGACGCAAGGCACGCAGAGGGCGCAACCCCACCGTGGTCCTTTGCGCACGGGCGCACCGCACGGAGGCCGCACGGGGCGCATCGCAAGGTCATGTGGTGAGGAGGCTGCGGCCCATCAGCACGTCGTCGACATAGCGGCCTTCGAGGTAGAACTCCTCCGGCAGGACACCCTCGACGGCGAAGCCCACGGCCTCGTACAGCCTGCGCGCTCGGAGATTGACCGACAGCACCCGGAGCGTGATGCGGCGCGCGCCCTGGAGACGGGCCTCCTCGAAGACCGCTTCGAGGAGCAGCCGGCCGAGACCCCGGCCGCGCTCCGCGGGGTCGACGGCGAACCCCTGGATCTGGCGTACGTGGTCGCCGCTCGGCAGCGGCACCGGTTGGACCAGCCGGATGAAGCCGAGGAGACGGCCCTGCCGCTCGGCGACCAGGAACTGTTCCGGCGGATGCCCCAGGTCGAAGAACACCGCGTTCTCGTGCGGGCGCGGGCTCACGGCGTTCTCAGGCGCCCACGTGATCCGGTCGAGTTCGGCGAGGGCGCGATCATCGGACAGCACCGCTCGCCGGATCCGCATCTCATCCGACGCCCGATCCTTGCCCGTCAGGGTCCACCTCATGATCGCACTCCCTCGTCACCTCGCATGAATCGTACGGTGGAGCAGCATCGGAGCCGTGCGCTGACTAGGGTGATGCACCGTGCGTCTTGTCATCGCGCGGTGCAGCGTCGACTACGTCGGCCGCCTCACCGCCCACCTCCCCATGGCCCCGCGCCTCATTCTCGTCAAGGCTGACAACTCGGTCTCGATCCACGCCGACGACCGTGCGTTCAAGCCGCTGAACTGGATGAACCCGCCCTGCACGCTCCGCGAGGAACCACCGGCGGACGGCAGCGGCGCGATCGCGCGGTGGACGGTGACCCACGGCAAGTCCGGCGAGCAGCTCATCCTCACCATCGAGGAGATACTGCACGATTCCAGCCATGAGCTGGGCCTCGACCCTGGCCTGGTCAAGGACGGCGTCGAGGCGCACCTGCAGGAACTGCTCGCGGAGCACATCACCACGCTCGGCGAGGGATGGACGCTGATCCGCCGGGAGTATCCGACCGCGATCGGGCCGGTCGACATCCTGTGCCGCGACCACAGCAGCGCGACGGTCGCCATCGAGATCAAACGACGCGGCGACATCGACGGCGTCGAGCAGCTCACCCGGTATCTCGAGCTGCTCAACCGCGATCCGCTGATCGCCCCGGTGCGGGGGATCTTCGCCGCGCAGGTGATCAAGCCGCAGGCGAAGGTACTCGCCAACGACCGCGGCATCGACTGCGTCACCCTCGACTACGACACGCTTCGCGGGATCGAGCGCGACGGCACCCTGTTCTGACATCGTTCTGACGACCCCGCCCACCGTCGTGGCCGTACCTGACAGAAGATGGCAGGAATGACGGAAAGGATGGCGCCCATGAGCGAACATGCGAGCGGGACCTTCGATATCACCGGCTGGGACGAGAAGGCCACCGAGGAGCGGACCGGCGCCACGATAGGGCGGGTCGGCGTCACCAAGACCTTCCACGGCGACCTGACCGGGACGAGCGCCACCGAGCTCCTGTCCCTGCACACCGAGGCCGGGCCCGCCGCCTACGTGGCACTGGAGCACGTCGAGGGCTCGCTGAACGGCCGCAGCGGAACCTTCGTCCTCCAGCACAGCGCGGGGGCCTCGGACGGGGTCCAGTGGATGAAATGGCAGATCGTGTCCACCTCGGGCACCTCGGAGCTCAAGGGTCTGCGCGGCGAGGGCCAGATCACGGTCGGGCCGGACGGCGAGCACTCCTACACCCTCGACTACGACCTGGACTGATCTCCGGCGGCCACCTCACCATGGGACCCGGCAACCGGAGCGGCATGCCCGCTCGGGATATGTCGCTCCGGTCGGGTAGGTCGCACGGCCGCCCTGCGGTGAACGCGCGGACATCCCGCGGCGCGAACGGCCGCGTGGTCACGAACAGCGCCAGAGCCACAGACACTTGGCACTTCGCTTGGGAGCCTTCTGAGCGGCGTCCCATTCGTTGCCGAGACGCTCGCTGTTGAGCTGCGTCACCGCATCGAGCACCGCCTTCCGCCCAGCCTCGCCACCCAGCCGTCGTTCTTCGTCGGTCAGCGACAAAGAGTCGTTGGTGGCTTTCTTGAAGGCGGTGACATAGGTCTCCAGATAGGGCGGCGTTCCTTTTATTTCAGGGAGATTTGCGCGCATTATTCGGGCGTATGTCGAGGCGATGAGGTAACCGTTCTGCGCGTTATAGAAATCCGCCAGATGATTCACGCTCTGCTCGATATATTCCTCGCGCGACACGTCGTTCGCATCGAGGCCCTTTTTCTTGGGCGGTTCGACCAGATCCGCGAGGGCTCTCTGCCGAGTAGCCTCTCGCTCATGGGGCGGGGTCATCACATCGAGGATGATCTCTCGTTTCGCCTTATCGTAGTCATTGCCGGTGCCGATTCGCCAGCGAGTCGTGAAGCCGGCCTTCAACTGCCATTCCAGGAATGGTTTTCCGCTCGGCTCGTGCCAACCGGCGATGTCTGCCTTCGCTATCCCTTCATAGTACCGGGCCGCCTTGAACTGCGCCTCGAACTGCTTGTTCCAGTACTCTGGGTCGAATTCCGGTGGTGGGGACTCCCCTGGCGGTGCCAGCAGGGCCTTTCGGTCCTTCAACTTCAAGATCTTGTTTGCTCCTCCACCCCCCGTGGGAACTTTGGGCGCCGGGCTCGTCGGGGCGACCGCGGGGACGGCCACCGGCCGGCCGCCGGTGGGCACGCAGTCGTTCTGCCCGACCCGGCATACCGCTTTCTCGATGCTGGAGGCCACAGCGCTACCTACGCCGCTGGCGACAAAGGCGGCGGCGACGACCGCCACGAGCAGGACGATGCTCAGATATGATACGGAGCCGTCACCTGTTTCCCGGAGATTGCCTTTTTCCACACAACGCCGTCGTACAAATTCCCGCATATGCGTACGGTATTGGTCCCGATGAATGCCGTCGCAGGGCCCGGGGACCCAAGTCAAGGCCCTTCTTGCCCGGCGCGCGTTCAGGCACCGCCCGGCCGAACCGCCGGCACCCCGTACCGAGAGGGCTGGGGCATGTCGCCCCGGTCTGGTACGGGACACGGGTACCCTGCGGTGAACGCGCGTGATCGCTCGATCGGCGCGAGAAGCGAGAGAAGGGTCACGATGGGATCGGTGCACGAGTTGCGGGGGAGCCGCGCGAACGTACGGCTCAGCCCGGTGTTCATCGCCATCGTCGCGGCCACCGTGCTGTGCGGCTTGATCGTCTGGCGCTACGGCAACATCGTGGAGAGACCGGCTCGGCTCGCGCTGTTCGGCTTCGTGGCGGGGGCCTGGATCGTCTCGCTCTGCCTGCACGAGTTCGGCCACGCCTTCTTCGCCTACCGTTCGGGCGACGACAGCATCGCCACCAAGGGCTATCTGACACTGAACCCGCTGAAGTACGCCGACCCGATCCTGAGCTTCGCGATCCCGGTGCTCTTCATGCTGATCGGCGGAATCGGCCTGCCCGGAGGCGCGATCTGGATCGAGCGAGGGAAGATCCGCGGCCGGCTCCGGCACAGTCTCATCTCGGCGGCGGGCCCGCTCGCCAACCTCGCCTTCGCACTCATACTCGCGTTCGTCGTCAAGATCCTTGCCGAGGACGACCACCGGATCTTCTGGTCCGGGCTCGCCTTCCTCACATTCCTGCAGGTGACCGCGGCGCTGCTCAACCTGCTGCCGATCCCCGGCCTGGACGGATTCGGCATCATCGAGCCCTACCTGCCCCGGGAATGGGCACGCAAGGCGAGCGAGATCGGCGGCTATGCCTTTTTCATCCTGATCGCTCTGCTCTGGCTCGGACCGATCAACCGCGTGTTCTTCGACGCGATCTACACCCTCACCGACGCGCTCGGCATCGGCCGCCTGCCGATCGAACTGGGTCACCTGCTCTTCCAGTTCTGGAAGAACTGATCCCCCAGCTGGAGCGACCTGGGGGATCTCCGCCGGGCTGTTCATGCTCGCCGAGGAAGACGCCACCGGGGCCGGCCCGATGCTGTTCCTATGTACGATGCCCCGCCGACCACGAGGATCGGCGGGGCATTTGCTATTCCCCGCGAGCGACGGGTGGGCCGTCGGGCCCGTTCTGGCTATGCGGCCAGGCGGCCGAACGGTCGCGTTTGAGATAGACGATGTCCTCGACCCGGTCGGAGGGGATGACGACCTGCGTCACCTCGATCGCCGCCCCGTCCTTCGCGGAGAAGCCGACGCGGATGACCTCCTGCACGGGTAGGCCGGTGGGGATCTGGAGGAGCGCGGCCTCATCCTGATCGGGCAGTCGGCCTCGGTGAATCTCCATCCACTCGATCGGCCCATGACCGGCCTCCTCGAGCCGGTCCAGCCACCCGCCGGGGCCGGGGCCCTGCTCGGCCACGGCCGGAGCGTCGGCGACGCCGCGCGGGTGAATCCACGAGTCGCTGATCTGGAACGGCGGTTCGTTCGGAGGCCCGGTGACGCGCCGCCGGCGTAGCGCCGTAGAACCCTCGGGGACGTTGAGGAGTGTCGCGACCCTGCCCGTGATGGCCTCTTCCGCCGCGGTCGCAGGCACGTGGTGAATCCACAGTTCGTTACCTTCGGCCGCGGGGAACGAGTAACCGCCAGCGTTTTCGCTTCCGTCCGGGCGGCGGTGCCTGGTGTTCCGCTTCACTACGTTCCCGCGGACGATGCGGCGGCGCTTGGCCGGTCGGACGATGGTGCCGCGTCGAGGGACCGCCCACACGAGGCCATCGTTCTCCAGCTCGGCGACGGCGCGAGCGACCGCGTTGCGAGACACGTTGAACTCAGCGGCCAGGTCGGTCATGCGCGGCAGGTTGTCGCCGGGCTGCCACTCACCCTCATTGATCCGACGGCGGAGGTCGTCTGCGATCTCGCGGTATCGCGCTGACGCCATGAGCACCTCTCAACGGATTTGTTGAAGCATATTGACTCCCGGGATTGTAGTCGCCACCATGGAGCCTGGCATGTTGATTTGTTGAAGCAAATCGGGACGTATGCCAGAGGTTGCCCTGTGCAGCGGCCACTACGGAGGTGATGGTGCCATGACCGGCGCCCTGCCACGAAGGCATTTGGATCCGCCACGGATGTACTCGTGGACGATCGCCGGAGGCGACGGCGCCGGCGCGTGCGGTGTTACCGGCGACTACGACCGCACTCTCGACGATGTCGTCGAAGCGCTCGCGAGCGCCCCGGCCGGATCCCGCGGCCTCGTTCACCGGGTCATCCTCAGCTTCTCCCGCGTCGGCTACGTCTACCAGGGCCTCGTGGCGCGCTGCCGGATCGACCCGCCCACGGGCGACGTCGTGTGGGACAGCCTCCCGTCGCCGGCCTCGTGGTCGACCCTCGCGCCGATGTTCACCGACCCGCCCGAGATCCTCGGCGACGGGATACCGCCCGAGGCGATCGCGACCTGCCTGGTCGACCTTGCCACGCACGAGGAGCGCCTGGCGCAGACCACCGTCGGCTCCGCAGATCGGCGGTAATCGTGGGCATCTCGTGGGTCCGCAGTCGTGGGCGCGCCGTAGCAAAGCACGGGACGGCGCACCCCCTCACAAAAGCGGCCGAGAAAAATAGCGGCCGGGTGACCCCTGCCAGCGGCAGGCCGGCGGCCAGGCCTCGCACCCTCTGAGCGGTGCGGGGCCCAAGACTCCCGCCCGGCACGGAGCCGGGCGGCCAGTAAGGAGGAAACCGTGTTACTCACCGCCGATCCCCCGGTCCGCGGCATCGACCCCCGGGACCTGATCCCCGCCGCGCTCTTCCGCAAGCTCGTACGGCGCATCGTCGCCGACGAGGAGATCGGGCAGGCCATGGCCGAGCGCATCATGGGCCAGGCCCTGGCGTTCCTCAAGGCCTGCGCAGACAACCCCGGCGCCGGCCTGGCCCCCTCCCCGGTCGTCGAAATCGGCTGGCACGCCTTCGTCCTGCACACCCGCGAGTACGCGGCGTTCTGTGAGCGGGTCGCGGGCCGGTTCATCCACCACGAGCCCACCGACGACCACAAGTGCGGCGGGATCGGCGACGCCCCACCGCCCGAGCGCGGCCACCTCCCCGCCACGCTCGCGGCCATGCGGGTCTCCGGCGTGCCGGTCGACGAACCGCTGTGGCGCGGGCGCTCGGGTGACTGCTCGCAGTGCCACCAGGGCTGCGTCGACAGCAACTGACGCTTCCCTCCCCGGCGGCCCCAGGTCATATGCTCGGCGACCTGGGGCCGCCGCCTACCCAGCGAGGACGCTATGACCCGACGTGAGTGGGACGCCCTGCCCGACGGTGTCCGCAGAGCCGTGGAGGACCGGTGCGGGCCGGTGAACAAGGCAGAGACACCCGCGTGGGGGTGCAGCTCGGATTTCTCCGCCACCCTGCACGTGGAGAACGGCCAGGTGTTCTGCAAGGGCATCCAGGCGACCGCGCCCGGTGCGTGGATGCACCGCCGCGAGGCCGAGGTGAACCCGCACCTGCCGCAGCTCGCGCCCCGACTGCTGTGGCAGTTGGAGGCCGACGGGTGGCTGATGCTCGGTTTCGAGCACGCGCCCGGCCGGCACCCGGACCTCTCCCCCTACAGCGCCGACCTCACCCCGGTCGCCGAGGCCGTGACCGCACTGCGACCGGCGCTGACGCCGTGCCCGATCCAGGGCCGCAGCCTCGCCGCGCGCTGGGCCCAGCTGCCGGTGTGGCAGAACTACGCCGACGACCCGCCCGCCGACCTCGAACCATGGGCGGTCGAGCACCTGCCGCACCTCGTCGAACTGGAGGCGTCGCGGTCGAGCACCTGCCGCACCTCGTCGAACTGGAGGCGTCAGCGCCCGAGCTGGTCGACGGCGACACGCTGCTCCACGCCGACCTCCAGCCCGGGAACCTCCTCACCGACGACGGCCAGGTCCGGGTCATCGACTGGGCATGGTCGTCGCGGCGCGCGGCGTGGGTGGACCCGGCGTTCCTCGTGATCCGGTTGATGGCGGCCGGGCACTCACCCGAGTCCGCAGAGGCGTGGGCGAGTCGGGTCCCGGCGTGGCGCGTGGCGCCGGCCGAGGCGGTGACGGCGTTCGCGGCCACGGTCCTCGGCCTGTGGGAGCACAAGACCCGGACGGCCCCAGCGGCCGCACTCGCAGCGGCTCACGGCCGTCGCCCGTGACTGGGCACGGTACCGGCTGGAGAGCAATCTGACACCGCCCCCGCCGCGAACGTACCTCCCGACCACCCGCGAAGGCACAGGAGGCCGAGCATGAGCCGCCGGAGCCTCGTGGTCGATAGACCGGCGGATGCCGGGCATGGACGGGAATTCTGCCCCGGCCATGACGGCTCTGTAATGCTTTACTGGGCGGTAAATCACAGGGCGGTGCCGGGAGGTTCTCAATGTCCGTGGCGATCGAGACGGGGAGCGGAACCTTCGAGTCGCTCAACCCGGCCACCGGCGAGGTTCTCGCCGAGCACCCGGTGCACGACGAGACGGCGGTGCGGGCGGCCGTCGAGCGGGCCCGCGCGGCCGCCGTCTGGTGGGGATCGCTCGGGTGGCGCGAGCGGCGGCTGCGGCTGCTGAACGTCAAGGGCGCACTGACCCGCGACCTGGGCCGGCTGGCGGAGCTGATCCACCAGGAGACCGGCAAGCCGGTCTCCGACGCCATCCTGGAGGTGGCCGCCACCGTCACCCACCTGGACTGGGCCGCGCGCCACGCACAGAAGGTGCTCGGCCCGCGCGGCGTCTACCCGGGAGTGGTCGCCCTGCACCAGAAGTGCACGCTGGAATACCACCCGCTCGGCGTGGTCGGCGTCATCGGGCCGTGGAACTACCCGCTCTTCACCCCGATGGGCTCGATCGCCTATGCCCTCGCGGCGGGGAACGCCGTCGTGTTCAAGCCGTCGGAGTACACGCCCGGCGTCGGGACGCTGCTCGCCGAGATCTTCGAGACCGTCGTACCGGAGCAGCCGGTCCTGCAGGTGGTGACCGGCCTCGGGCCGACCGGCGCGGCGCTCGCCTCCAGCGACGTCTACAAGATCGCCTTCACCGGTTCGACGGCGACCGCCAAGAAGGTCATGGCGGCGTGCGCCGAGAACCTCACCCCGATCGTCGCCGAGTGCGGCGGCAAGGACGCCTTTCTCGTGGACGCCGACGCCGACCTCGACGCGGCCGCCTCGGCCGCCGTGTGGGGAGCGATGTCCAACGCCGGGCAGACCTGCGTGGGCGTCGAGCGGGTGTACGTCGTCGAGGACGTCTACGACGCGTTCATCGGCAAGCTGACCGAGCGGGCCGAGGCGCTGCGGGCCGGCGCCGGCGCGGAGGCCTCATACGGACCGATCACGATGCCCCGGCAGCTCGACGTCATCGAACGGCACATCAAGGACGCCCTCGACAAGGGCGGCACGGCGGTCGTCGGCGGCCCCGAGTCGGTGCGGCGACCGTACGTCGACCCGGTCGTGCTGACGAACGTGCCCGAGGACTCGACGGCCGTGAGCGAGGAGACCTTCGGGCCGACCGTCACCGTCACGAAGGTGAAGGATCTCGACGAGGCCGTGGTGAAGGCCAACGCCACCTCGTACGGCCTGGCCGCCGCGGTGTTCGCCGGCAGCAGGTCCCGTGCCATGGACGTCTCGCGCCGGCTGCGCAGCGGCATGACCTCCATCAACGCGGTGATCGCCTTCGCGTCGATCCCCGGCCTGCCGTTCGGCGGGGTCGGCGAGTCCGGCTTCGGGCGCATTCACGGCGCCGACGGCCTGCGCGAGTTCGCCCGCGCCAAGGCCATCACGCGGCAGCGGTTCAACCCGCCCATCGACCTCACCTCGTTCGCCCGCGGCGACAAGGAGATGCGCCGGCTGACCCGCGTGGTGACCTTCCTGCACGGCCGCCGGTACGGGCGATAGCCGCTCGGCTCAGGCAGGTGCCGGGGGGCGACCGGCCTGAGCCTAAGGCGAAGCCCGGCGGACGGCAGGCGGCTAAGGCGATACGGCGGGTACTAAGGCGGCATAAGGCGGGGAGATAGGGCGTCGTCCCGATGTGGCCCACCCCCCCTTAGGACGAACCTTGTAGTCGTAGGGCCGGAAGACACCGGCCCAGCGACTGAGGAGAACAGCATGAACGCGCACCCCGGCGTCATGAAGGTCATCGCCAACGACCGCGTCCGGCGCCTGCAGGCCGAGGCGAAGAAGGCCGGCCGGGTTCGCCGGGCCCGCCAGGCGCGGACCCGTTGACCAGAAGGGACCCGGCTCCGGCCGGGCTGCCCGGATGCCGCCTAAGCGGACGCCCTCGCCCCCTCCCCCGTTCGGGGAGGCACGGCGGGGGCGTTCTCCGTTACGGCCGGCCGAATGCGCCCCGGCTCCCCCGCGCGACCGCGGACCTGGCCTCTTGCCGCCGCGCAGTGGACTGTCACCTTCCGGCCACCTTCTCACCTGCACCTTCACTGGGCCCGCCCCTGCGCGCTATGCGAACATCTTCGCTCGGGGGAAGGGGGCGTATGAGCGAGTCGCGAACATACCGGGGGATGTCCGCGCAGGAACGGGTCGCCGAGCGCAGGGAACGGGTGCTCGCGGCGGCGTTCGACCGGTTCGGCACCAAGGGCTATCCGGCCACCACCATCGACCTTCTGTGCGCGGACGCCAAGATCTCCACCCGTGCGTTCTACCAGTGCTTCGACGGACGCGAGGCCGTCCTCAGCGCGGTCTACAACGGGATCGTCTCCGAGGCCATGTCGAACGTGCGGGGCGCGCTCGACGAGGCGGGTGACACCCCACGCGACCTCGTGCGCGCGGGACTCTACGCCTACATCCGCTACATGATCACCGATGAGCGGCGGGCCCGTATCGCCCATGTCGAGGTCCGGCGGGCCGGCGACCCGCTCCTGCCGGAGCGGCTACGCACCGTCAACGAGTTCGCGGCGCTGATGGCGGGGCTGATGCGCGACCACACGGTCATCGAGGGGATCGACCACCACAACCTGGCGATCGGGCTGATCGGGGCGGTCCAGGAGCTGATCACCACGGGAGTGCAGGGGGATCCGCGGTGCGCCGAAGAGGACCTGCTCAAGACCGCGGAGTACATCTTCCTCGCGGCCCTGCCGAACTGACTCGCGTCGGAGCCTGCGTCTAGGGTGGCGCTTATGGCGAAACGTGATGAGACACCGGTCGTGCTGTCCCGGATCTACACCCGGACCGGCGACGATGGAACGACCGGGCTGGGCGACGGCAGCAGGACCGGCAAGACCGACCCCCGGCTGGCCGCCTACGCCGACGTCGAGGAGGCCAACAGCGCCATCGGGGTCGCCGTCGCCATGGGCGCGCTGCCCGAGGACATCGCCGCATTGCTCACCCGGATCCAGAACGACCTCTTCGACGTCGGAGCCGATCTGTGCGCACCGGTCGTCGACGACCCTCCGTACCCGCCGCTGAGGATCGACGAGTCCTATGTCGACCGGCTCGAAGCGGCGTGCGATGCCTACAACGAGCGGTTGCGGCCGCTGCGCAGCTTCATCCTTCCCGGCGGCACGCCCGGCGCCGCGCTGCTCCATGTGGCGCGCACGGTCGTACGGCGCGCCGAACGCTCGACCTGGGCGGCCATTGACGCGCACGGCGCGGCGGAAGGCGGCGACGACGGGGCCCCGTCGGCCGCCGGAGGCGTCAATCCGCTGACGGCGCGCTACCTCAACCGGCTCTCCGACCTGGTGTTCATCCTGACCCGGATCGTCAACGCCGACCACGGCGACGTCCTCTGGAAGCCCGGCGGCCCCTCCTCCCCGGCCGAATGAGAACGGCCGGGCCGGTCCGGCGGTGGGGTTAGCCCCACCGTTGAGACGCCTGTGGGCCACCTGTCGGGATCTCCTCGTCTCCTCGATGCTGTACACATGCGAAGAGCGCGACCGGAAGCGAGGGGACGATGAAGGTTGTCACAGGTGCGGTGGCGCTGGCCGGAATGGCCGTGGTGGCCGTGAGCGGATGCGGTATCAGCGTCAGCACCAAGACCCTCCACGAGGACCGCTCCTACGACGTCACCGGCCAAGTCGACGCCCTGCGGGTGAAGGCCGACGGCGACCGGATCGAGGTCGTCGGCACCGACTCCACGAAGATCGTGGTGCAGGAGCGGCTGTCGTACGGCAAGGGCGAGCGGCCCACCCCGCTGCACACCACCGAGGACGGCACGCTGTCCCTGCGGTACAAGTGCCCGGGCGGCATCCATGTCGGGATCGAACCGACCTGTGCCGTGAGCTACCGGGTCACGGTGCCGCGCGGCACCGACGTCCAGGTGACCGGCGACAGCGGCAGGGTGCAGGTGACCGGCGTGGCGGGTTCGGTGGACGCCCGCACCGATTCGGGGACCATCGACCTGGTCGACCTGCGCTCGCCGAAGCTGACCGCCAGATCCGACTCCGGGCGGATCCGGGTGGCGGGGCAGGCGCTGACCACGTCACTGCAGACCGACTCCGGAGCCATCACCGCCGAGAGACTCAAGGTCTCCGACCTCACGGTCCGCACGGACTCGGGGCCGATCCGGGCGAGCTGCACCGAGCCGCCCGCCAACGTGAACGCCGTGACCGACTCGGGCGCCGTCCAGCTGACGCTGCCGGGTGACCGCGAGTACGCGGTCAGTGCCCGCACCGACTCAGGCGCGGAGACCATCGACGTCAACCGCGACTCGACCTCTCCGCTCCAGGTCAAGGTGATCACCGACTCCGGACCTATCAAGATCGTCAAAGCCTGAGGGGCGGCCCGCCCGTCAGTTCGGGAAGTCGATGGGCAGGCCCGGGGGCGCCGCCTCGAGCCAGGCGAGGAAACCCGTGAGGGCGGCCCCGCTCATGGCCAGCTCGACCGTGAGCTCCCCGTCGCGGACCTCGATGATGTCGGCGTCGGGCACGAGGGCCGCGACCTCGTCGCCCTCGGGGCGACGTCGATTGGACACGACGAGGCCCCGGCGGTGGATCACCTGCCGGGGCCTCTTCCGGAAGCCGAAGATTCGATGCCAGTGCAGCTCGTCGCCCTTGTAACGGCCGAGGCCGAGCCGCCATACCCCCGCCGTCGCGTCCGGTTCGGCGCCGGCCTCGGAGCCGTCTCGTGCCTCACCGTCGGGCCCGCCCTTGGACGCACCCCGGGCGTCGCTCTCGGACCCGCCGGAGGGCAGCGTCCGGAGACTGCATTCGACAGTGCCGCCCGCGCGTTCGAAGAGCCACCGCCGTACGGAGACCACTAGGAAGCCGAGCACCACCGCGAGCAGGATCGCGGCGAACACCCCGCCGACGTCAAGTGCCAGCTGCTCGCCCACTCCCCCCGCCTTCAGCGTCGACTAGACCTCTTCACCGGCGGCCCGCAGACGTGCTCGGGCGCGTCGCTCGGCCACCACGGTCTCCGGGGCTCTGGCCTCGGCCTCAAGAGCCTCCTGCAGCGCGGCGCGTGCCGCGGGAACGTCGATCATGGCACCGAGTTCGGCCTGCTCGGCGAGCACGGCGACCTCGTCGCCGGCGACCGAGAAGAACCCGCTGCCCACCATCGCGGTGACCCAGTCCGACTGGTCCACCGGCTTGATGCGGACCACGCTGCCGTCCACGAGGACGCCCAGCACCGGAACGTGGCCGACCAGAATGCCCATCTCGCCTTCGATGGTCTGAGCGATCACCTGCTCGGCTTCACCGGACCAGATCTCACGCTCCGGCGAGACGAGTCCGACCTTAAGCGTTGCGCTTGCCACTTGCTTCCTCCGGGTGGGGCGGCTGTGCGAGAGAGGATAACGGTCGGGGTGGGCCCGGCCGGTCGACGGGTCGACCGCCCGGGCTCACCCGTACCGGTCAGCCCTCCAGTTCCCTGGCCTTCTTCTCAACGTCCTCGATGCCACCGCACATGAAGAACGCCTGCTCGGGGATGTGGTCGTACTTGCCCTCGACGATCGCCTTGAACGAGGAGACGGTCTCGTCCAGCGGCACGAAGACACCGGGCTGGCCGGTGAACGCCTCGGCCACGAACATCGGGTGCGAGAGGAAACGCTCGATGCGCCGCGCCCGTTGCACCGTGATCTTGTCCTCTTCGGACAGCTCGTCGATGCCGAGGATCGCGATGATGTCCTGCAGCTCCTTGTACTTCTGCAGGATCCCGATCACGGACTGGGCGACGTTGTAGTGCTCCTCACCGAGGATCTGCGGGTCCATGATCCGGGAGGTGGAGTCGAGCGGGTCCACCGCGGGGTAGATGCCCTTCTCCGTGATCGCCCGGGAGAGCACCGTGGTCGCGTCGAGGTGCGCGAACGTGGTGTGCGGAGCGGGGTCGGTGATGTCGTCCGCGGGCACGTAGATCGCCTGCATCGAGGTGATCGAGTGACCGCGGGTCGAGGTGATCCGCTCCTGCAGCTGACCCATCTCGTCGGCCAGCGTCGGCTGGTAACCCACCGCCGAGGGCATCCGGCCGAGGAGGGTCGAGACCTCCGAGCCGGCCTGGGTGAACCGGAAGATGTTGTCGATGAACAGCAGCACGTCCTGCTTCTGCACATCGCGGAAGTACTCCGCCATGGTCAGAGCCGACAGTGCCACCCGCAGACGGGTGCCCGGCGGCTCGTCCATCTGGCCGAAGACCAGGGCGGTGTCCTTGAGGACGTCCGCCTCGGCCATCTCGACCCAGAGGTCGTTGCCCTCACGGGTGCGCTCGCCGACGCCGGCGAAGCAGGAGGTGCCACCGAAGTTCCTGGCGACCCGGCGGATCATCTCCTGGATCAGCACGGTCTTACCGACACCCGCACCGCCGAACAGGCCGATCTTCCCACCGCGAACGTACGGGGTGAGCAGGTCGATGACCTTGATGCCGGTCTCCAGCATCTCCGTCCTCGACTCGAGCTGGTCGAACGGCGGCGCCTTCCGGTGAATCCCCCAGCGCTCCTCGACCTTCAGTGACGCGGTCGGCACGTCCAGTGACTCGCCGAGGGCGTTCCACACGTGGCCCTTGGTCACGTCACCGACCGGCACCGAGATCGGCTCGCCGGTGTCGGTGACCGTCATGCCCCGGACCATGCCGTCCGTGGGCTGCATCGAGATGGCACGGATGATGTTGTCGCCCAAGTGCTGGGCCACCTCAAGGGTCAGCGTCTTGGCCTCGTCGCCGGTACCGACCTCCACGTGGAGGGCGTTGTAGATTTCCGGCATGGCGTCGGCGGGGAACTCCGCGTCGACGACCGGGCCGATGACCCGCGCGACGCGCCCCGTTGCCGTGGCTGTCTCTACCGAAGCAGTCATGGTGACTCTCACTCACTCCCCGCGCTAGCCTCGGCGAGCGCGTTGGCGCCACCGACGATCTCGCTGATTTCCTGGGTGATCTCGGCCTGCCGCGCCTGGTTCGCCTGGCGCGAGTAGATCCCCACCAATTCGTTCGCGTTGTCCGTGGCCGACTTCATGGCCCGCCGCGTCGCCGCGTGGTACGAGGCGGCCGCCTGCAGCAGCATGTGCCAGATACGGCTCTCGACGTAGTTCGGCAGCATCAGGTCGAGCGCGATCTTGGCGGACGGCTCGAACTCGTACGCCGGCGGCACGGTCTCCGTGGCCGTCGCCTCCACCTCTTCGATCTCCAGCGGCAGCAGCCGGCGCACCTGCACCTCCTGCGTCAGCATGGACACGAACTGGGTGTAGATCACATGGATCTCACCGAGATCGCGCTTGCCCTCGCCCTCGCCCTCGCTCTCCGCGAGGAAGTCGGCGACGAGCCGCCGGCCGATGGTCTCGGCGTCCTCGAAGTTCGGCCGGTCGCTGAACCCGCTCCACTCCTCCTCGACCTCGCGGCCGCGGAACCGGTACCAGTTGATGCCCTTCCGCCCGACGATGTACGGGACGGGCTCCTTGCCGTCCTCCCGCAGCTTCGTCATGAGCGCCTCGGCCTCACGGAGGACGTTGGCGTTGTAGCCGCCGCAGAACCCGCGGTCACTGGTGATCAGGAGCACGGCGGCCCGCGGGCTGTCCGGCTTCTCCTTCACCAGCGGGTGCGCCACGTTGGTCTGGTGACTGATGAGAGCGGTCACCGCACGCGTGATGTGCCGCGCGTACGGCGCCGACTCCTTCACCCGCTCCTGCGCCTTGACGATGCGGGAGGTGGCGATGAGCTCCTGCGCACGCGTGATCTTGGCGGTCGACTTGACCGTTTTGATCTTCTGTCGCAGTTGACGAAGCTGTGCACCCATCGCCGATCAGCTCTTCTTGACCCGGGTGATCTTTTCCTGCTCGACGTCGCTCTCGTCCAGCGCCTCGACCGGTTCGTCCTCGATGAGGAGTTCACCGGTACTGGCCTGGAAGCCCTTCTTGAACTCCGTGATGGCGTCCTTCAGGGTGGTCAGCGCGTCGTCGGACAGCTCACCGGTCTCGCGAATGGAGTCGAGTACCCCACTGTAACTGTGCGCCACGAAGTCGAGGAACTCGCTCTCGAAGCGGCCGATGTCCTCGATCGGCACGTCGTCCAGCTGGCCCGAGGTGCCCATCCAGATCGAGATGACCTCTTTCTCGACCGGGAAGAGGACGTGCTGGCGCTGCTTGAGCAGCTCGACCAGCCGCGCGCCGCGCTCGAGCTGGGCGCGGGAGGCCGCGTCCAGGTCGGAGGCGAAGGAGGCGAAGGCCTCCAGGTCACGGTACTGCGACAGGGCCAGCCGAAGCGTTCCGGCCACCTTGCGCATCGCCTTGACCTGCGCGGAGCCGCCGACCCGGGAGACCGAGACACCGACGTTGATCGCCGGGCGGACACCCTGGTTGAACAGGTCGGTCTCCAGGAAGCACTGACCGTCGGTGATCGAGATGACGTTGGTCGGGATGTAGGCCGACACGTCGTTGGCCTTGGTCTCGACGATCGGCAGGCCGGTCATCGAGCCGCCGCCCATGTCGTCCGACAGCTTCGCGCAGCGCTCCAGCAGCCGGGAGTGCAGGTAGAACACGTCGCCGGGGTATGCCTCACGGCCCGGCGGGCGGCGCAGCAGCAGCGACACCGCGCGGTAGGCCTCGGCCTGCTTCGACAGGTCGTCGAAGATGATCAGGACGTGCTTGCCCTCGTACATCCAGTGCTGGCCGATGGCCGAACCGGTGTAGGGGGCGATGTACTTGTAGCCCGCGGGCTCGGAAGCGGGAGCGGCCACGATCGTGGTGTACTCCAGCGCTCCGGCCTCCTCCAGGACGCCGCGCACCGACGCGATCGTGGAGCCCTTCTGGCCGATCGCCACGTAGATGCAGCGCACCTGCTTGGAGGGGTCGCCGGACTCCCAGTTCGCACGCTGGTTGATGATCGTGTCGACCGCGATGGTGGTCTTGCCGGTCTGCCGGTCACCAATGATCAGCTGCCGCTGGCCCCGGCCGATCGGCGTCATCGCGTCGATCGCCTTGATGCCGGTCTGCAGCGGCTCTTTGACCGACTGCCGCTGCACGACGCTGGGCGCCTGCACTTCGAGCGGCCGTCGCACGTTCGATTCGATGTCGCCCTTGCCGTCCATCGGGTTGCCCAGCGAGTCGACGACACGGCCAAGGAAGCCGTCGCCGACCGGCACCGAGAGGACCTCGCCGGTACGACGGACCGGCTGACCCTCCTCGATGTTGCTGAAGTCGCCAAGGACAACGGCGCCGATCTCACGGACGTCCAGGTTCAGAGCCAGGCCACGCGTGCCGTCCTCGAACTCGAGGAGCTCGTTCGCCATGGTCGAGGGCAGGCCCTCGACGTGGGCGATGCCGTCGCCGGAATCGACGACGGTGCCGACCTCCTCGCGCGCGGCCGCTTCGGGCTCGTACGACTGGACGAAGCGCTCCAGCGCGTTCCGGATCTCATCCGGACGGATCGTCAGCTCCGCCATGATTCCTCTCTTGCTTCCTCTGTACGGGGTCAGCTCGTTGCGTGTTCTCGGCTCAGCCGCCGGCTCGTCAGCCCGACGTGATCCGGCGCCGGACGTCATCCAGCCGCCTGGCCACCGTGCCGTCGATGAGCTCGTCCCCGATCTGGACGGAAATACCGCCCAGGACACCGGGGTCGACCTCGATATTCAGGTATACGTCATGTCCGTAGGCCGCCGAGAGCGCCGCCACGAGCCGTGTCCGCTGGTCCTCGCTCAGGTCCGTGGGGGTGCGCACCAGCGCGACCAAGCGGTCGCGACGCTGGGCCACGAGTCGGCCGTACTCTTCCAGCGCTCGTTCCAGGCTACGTCCCCGCGAGTCCGTTACGACCTCGCTGATCAGCCGCGACGTCGAGGGCGTGACCTTGCCCTCCAGGAGGGCGCCCACCAGTTCCCGCTTCTGCTCGGCCGGCGGCCGCGGGCTGGTCAGGGCGTTGCGCAGTTGCGGCTCCCGATCGATCACGCGGCCGAAGCGGAAGATCTCGTCCTCGAGATCGTCGATCCGGCCCTCGCTCTCGGCCCGAGCCGCCTCGGCGATCACCGCGAGCCGCTCGAACGCGTCCGCGAGCTCTCGCGGCCGCGACCAACGCTGGCGTACGACGTCCGCCGCCAGCTCGAGGGCCGGCTCGGAGATCTTGCCCTCGAGCAGGATCCGGATGAGCTGTGCCTTCTCCTCTCCGTCCCGGGAAGGGTCGGAGAGGGCCCGGCGCAGCGACGGCTCGCGATCGAGCAGGCGCGTGATGCCGAACAGCTCCTCACCCAGCGTGGTGAGATCGGCCGTGGAAAGGACGGCCTCCAGCCGTTCCACGGCCTCGGCCAGCGATGCCCTGCTCGCCGCTCCGCTCATGGTCGCGCTCGCCTTCTCGCTCGCTGCGCGAGCGGCGCAAGAGAACGCTGCGCGTGACGCGCACCGCTCACTCCGCTCGCTCGGCGGCTCGCCGCTCCGCTCATGGTCGCGCTCGCCTTCTCGCTCGCTGCGCGAGCGGCGCAAGAGAACGCTGCGCGTGACGCGCACCGCTCACTCCGCTCGCTCGGCGGCTCGCCGCTCCGCCCCCGGTCTGGGTCATGAGACCTGCTCTCCCGCCTGCGCCCGAGCCCGCTCCTCGAGCTCCTCGAGGAAGCGGTCGACGGTGCGGCGCTGCCTGGCCTCGTCCTCGAGAGACTCGCCCACGACACGGCTCGCCAGCTCGACCGCCAGTTCACCGACTTCCGCGCGCAACCGGGCGAGCGCCTGCTGGCGCTCGGCCTCGATCTGCGCCTGCGACGACTCGGCGATGCGCCGCGCCTCCACCTGCGCCTGCTCGCGCATCTCCGCGATGATCTGAGCGCCCTGCTCACGCGCCTGCTCGCGCAGACGTGCCGCCTCGTGCCTGGCCTCGGCCAGCTGGGCCCGGTACTGCTCCAGCGTCTCCTCGGCCTCGGCCTGGGCCGCGTCGGCCCGCTTCAGCCCGCCCTCGATCGCCTCCGTACGCTCTTCGAGCGTCTTCTGGATCCGAGGTACGAGCATCTTGCCGACGACGAGCAGGACGACGGCGAAGGAGAAGATGCCGACGACGAGCTCATAGGTGTGCGGAAGGAGCGGGTTGTTCTCCTCCGCGGCCAACAGCGAAGCTGCCGTGATCATGTTTGCGGCCCTCCGTCAGGAATTCGGTCCTGTCACCGGTAGATGAAGGGCGCGACAAGGCCGATGAGGGCCAGCGCCTCGGTGAGCACGAAGCCCAGCAGCATGTTGGTGCGGATCACACCGGTGAGCTCGGGCTGCCGCGCGATGGCGTTCACGCCTTGGCCGAAGATGATGCCGACGCCGATACCCGGGCCGATGGCGGCCAGGCCGTATCCGATGGCGCCGATGTGTCCCTCGACCGCGGCCACGACGGGAAGTGCTTCAGCGAGCATTCGCTCTTTCCTTTTCTGTCGGCCGGTGAAGGTTCACCGGTCTGGTCTGGTCTAACTGGGGTCTGGCTGTGGGGAATCAGCCGGTCGGGTGACTCAGTGGTCCGCGTGAAGTCCGCTGCTGATGTACATCGCGGCGAGCATCGCGAACAGGAAGGCTTGCAGGAACTGGATGAACATCTCGAACCCGGTCATGGCGATCGTCATGATCACGCCGGCGATGCCCAGCGGAACGCCCTTGATGGTCGGCTCCTCGAAGAGGAACCAGAAGCCGACGGCGCTGAAGAACGCGAGGATGATGTGGCCGGCGAACATGTTGGCGAACAGTCGCACCGCGTGCGTGAACGGCGCCAGCACGAAGGTCGACAGGTACTCGATGGGGACCAGCAGGAAGTAGACCGGCAGGGGCAGACCCTTGGGGATCATGTCCGTGAAGTAGCGGCGGAATCCCTGGTGCTTGATGCCCAGATAGACCTTCAGCGCGTAGACACTGAGCGCGAGCACGATCGGGAAGGCGATGTGCGAGGCGATCGGGAACTGGACGACCGGTGTCACGGCCATGATGTTCCAGGTCCAGATGAGGAAGAACAGCGACAGCAGCAGCGGCATCCAGCGGTCGGAGTCCTTGCCGAGGAACGGCCGGGCCACCTGGTCGCGGACGAAGAGGTAGCCGACCTCGCCGAGGTTCTGCATCCCGCGGGGCACGAGCTTGGGGCTGGCGAAGGCGCTCCAGGCGACCACGCACACCACCAGCACGCCGAAGACGGCGAAGACGGTCGGCTTGGTCAGCCACGCCGGACCGCCGGCGAACAGCGGCGGGAAGTCGAAGAGCTCGGGCCCGGGGGCCTCGAACTCCTTGCCTCCTGAGGAGGCGAGGACAGTCAGCGTGTTCACGCCTTCACCTCGCCCAGTGGCTCGGTACGGCGTGCACGCGGCGCGTTGCAGTGCCTATCGGTCCGCTCGCTGCGCTCGCGCACTGGCGTTCCCTTCAGCGTGGAGATGGATCACGAGGACTTCTTCGACAGCATGACCGCCCGCGTGGGGGTCAGAAGTCGTACTTGACGTAGACCAGGTAGACGGCGAGCCCGACACCTATGATCAGGCCGATCGGGATGAAGATGTCCACGCCCGTCCACCGGCTCAACAACCACCCGGCGCCACCCCAAATGATCATCCCTGACAGCAGATAGCTGGGGACGGACCAGGCGGCGTCGGCGAAGTCGCGGCCGTCGTCTTCGGGCGGTCGCTTCTGCTCGCTCATCGCGCTCCGGACGATAGCAGGCTATGCCGCCAATGGTCATATCGGAGTAGTCCGATGAGGCCGCGCGCATGGTCAACCACTCCGGTCCGCAGGCGTCTCGGGTACGGACGAAGCGGCATCATCAGGCGTTTTGTCCGGATCGTCGACATACGGCGTCCTGCTCTTGAGAGTGGTACGGATCTCACCGCCGATCCAGGTGGCGATCAGCGCCAGGACGGTCCATGCGAAGACCTTGGGGTTCCAGATGGTCACGTTGTTCAACACCGAGATGAGCAACATCACGGCGAGTATCTTGAGCACGTAACTCGACATTGCAGCGAGCATCATCGTCTGCGGCGACACCTTGGCGGCATAGCCGACCGCGACGTGACTGATTGTGAAGAAGGCCACGACGACGACAGTGGCGATGGCGGCGCCGACGGCGCCCTTCGCTCCGGCGAGCGGCAGTGCGAGCAGTACGGCGGCCACACCGACCAGGCCAGCCGGGATCGCGGCGCCGCGGAGGATCCGGGCGTCGGAAGACTGCATGTGGGCTCCGGGTGGTTACGTTTTGTGTTCGCCTGTTGTTCGTGAAAGGTATCACAAGCGTGCGTGACGCCCGAATTACCTAGTGGGTAAGCGCGCCCGGCGGGGACCGGCCCGGCTCAGACCGGCTGCCGGGGCTGCTCCGCGGGCACCTGCGCCGGAGCGGCTTCGCGCGAGGCGCGCAGCCGCGGCACGGCGACCATCCCGACCACACCGGCGACCGCGACGGCGCCGATGACGCCGAACACCAGCGCCATCGAGCGGACGAAGGACAGGCCGACCATGCACGACGCCAGCAGCCCGACCCAGAAGTACATGATCAGTACGGCGCGGCGATGCGAATGGCCCAGTTCGAGCAGCCGGTGGTGCAGATGCTGCTTGTCCGGGGCGAACGGGGACCGGCCCTGATTGGTCCGGCGCCAGACGGCCAGGGACATGTCGATGAACGGCACCGTGATCACCGCCGGCACCAGCAGCAGCGGCACGAAGGCGGGGAAGAGGTTGTAGCTGCCGACGATCGCGGTGTCGAACTGCCCGGTCAGCATGATCGTGGACGCGGACAGCATGAGGCCGATCAGCATCGAGCCCGTGTCGCCCATGAAGATTCGCGCCGGGTTGAAGTTGTGCGCCAGGAACCCCGCGCACATGCCCATGAGGATGGCGGTGATGAGGGCCGCACCGGTGAGCGTCCTGAGACCGTTGGTCGCCGAGATCAGATAGGCGTACGAGAACGACGCCATCGCGGCGATGCCCACCACGCCGGCGGCCAGTCCGTCCAGGCCGTCGACGAAGTTCACCGCGTTGATCGTCGCGACGACGATGAAGACGGTGAGCGGCACGCCGTACGCCGGAGGAAGCGAGAGCACCTCGCCGCTGCGGGTCGGCAGCCAGAGCAACTGGACGCCGTTCATGATCAGCAGACCGGCGGCGGCCACCTGTCCCGCGAACTTGGTTAGCGCGTCGACTCCCCAGCGGTCGTCGGCGACGCCGATCAACACGATGAGGCCTCCGGAGAGCAGAAGCGCCCGTCCGGTGTCGCTCGACAGGAAGACCTTCCTCATCTCCGGGAGCTGGGCCGCCACGACCAGCGCGGCCACCATCCCGCCGAACATCGCCAGCCCGCCCAGCCGCGGCGTCGGGATCGCGTGCACATCGCGGTCGCGCACCTCGGTCATCGCGCCGAAGCGCACCGCGAACAGGCGTACGGCGGGAGTGAGCAGGTAGGTGACCACGGCGGCGGTGAGGCTGATGAGCAGATATTCCCGCACGCGCCGCGCCCCTCCCCTCGCCCCCGGCAGAGACCGATGCCCGCCGTAGATGTGGATGCCCGTGAGCCCGCTTCGGTTCATCGGGCCGAAAGATCTGCCCAACTCTAATCCGCGGAATCCCCCCGCGAACACCGGACGCACCAGATGATCAAGGTATTGACGGACACTCGCGCCCGTGATGACGCCTCGGTGACGAAGGCGTCACTCTACGGATTTCCCTGCAGGTCGCATGGCGCACTCTCTAAGCTTCCAGCGTGTCCACCGTGGCGCGCGGGCTGGTCGGGGGACTGGTCCTACAAGCGCTGCTCACCGGTTGCGCCCGTGGCCCCGTGCTGTCGGAGTCCGCGCAGCAACTCAAGGCCGACACCCGGTCGGTGCTCGGCGACGGCGCCAAGCGCCTCGGCGCTCCGCACGCGGCGCCCGTCGTCCTCACCGACGCCACGCGCCCTTGCCGGAACGGGCAGGCGCAGCAGATCTTCCGCGGCCAGATCTCACTGCGCCGCGGCGGCTCCACGAGCGTGACCCTGGACCACGCCGCCGACGTGACCCTGGAGATGATCCGCGAGCGGGGGTACCGGCTGGAGCGACCGCCGACCGCCGGCCACCGGACCTTCACCATGGCCCGCGAGCTGCCGGAGGTACGGCTCACCGTCCGGCTGCGCGGCGGTCGGCAGCCCCTCCTCGTCCTGGACGGCATCACGCCCTGCCTGCCCAGCTGACGGAAGCCCCGGCCGACGCCACGTGACCATCTTCACACCGGCCCGGGATGGGCTCGCCGTCGCGTCCGGATTCTGCCCGAATGTTCGGTTTTAGGGCACTTTGAGGACAGGGACCCGCACGTGTCGTCATGGCCGTTGGACGCAAAGAAGCCAATCCTGGTTCCGGCAAGGGGCCGGCGCAGAACGGACAGGTTACGAACACGAAAAATGCAGAACAAATCTGATTTGTCCCCTGCTACAGTCACCGGGCAATTCCGGAGATAGATAGCTTGGAGGGGCAAGTGCGGCGTATTACCAAAATCGGGGCAGCACTCGCGGGCGCGGGTGTGGTCATGGGTATGGCGGTGGCTCCCGCCGAGGCGGCGACCGGCAGCTGGAAGCCGACCAACTGGTACACGAACGTCGGTGCGTCGGGTTCCTACACCCGGACCAGCACGAAGACCACGGTCAAGGGCAAGCTCGCCGACTACCGCAAGGACGGATACACCGCCTGCGTCCGGTTCCTGTTCACCGAGCCCGGCACGACCGGCCTGTACTGGACCGCCAAGATCATGACCACCAGCGGTTACCACTACGACGGCAAGGCCACGGTCAACATCTCCGTGGTGACGTCCAGGACCGGCCACATGTACGTGCAGGAATGCGGCCGGAACATCAAGACCGGCAAGTACTCCTACGGCAAGGGCAAGCGGATCTTCTGACCGCCGGCTGAACGCTGAACGCTGAACAAAGGAGAAGGGCCCCGCCACGGCTGGGCCCTTTCTCTTGTGTCATCCGTCCTTCCCCCGGCCGGATCTCAGTCCTTCTCCCGACCCGAATCTCCTGGCGGCACCTCGCCCGCCGCCTCGCCCGCCGCGTCCTTGCGCAGGTCGGGAGCCTCGCCGGTGTCGGGCGTGTGCGGGTGGACGTCGTCGGCGTCGTCCTTGCGCAGAGAGGGAGCCTGTTCTCCTGGCTCCTCTTCTCCGGGCTGTTCCCCGTCCTCCTTGCGCAGAGACGGAGGCGCGTCGTCGCCGTCCTTGCTCAGCGAGGGGGCTGCCGCCGAGCCCTCGCCGCCCGTCGTGTCCGTCGCGTCCGTCCCGTCGACGCCGTCGACCTCGGCGGCGTCCTGATCACCGTCGTCGTCGACGAGCAGCACTCCGCAGACCCCGCGCAGCCTGTCCTCGGGGATGGCGCCGGCGCGCAGCAGCCGTGGCACCGGGCCGGTCAGGTCGATGATCGACGACGGCTCGGTCTCACCGGACGGGCCCCCGTCGAGGTAGACGGCCACGGTGTCACCGAGCTGCTTCTCCGCCTCCTCGGCGGTGCGGGCCGCCTCGACGCCGCTCTGGTTGGCGCTGCTGACCGCCATCGGCCCGGTCCCCCTGAGCAGCTCCAGGGCGAGGTGGTCCAGCGGCATGCGCACGGCGACGGTGCCCTTGGTCTCGCCGAGGTCCCAGGCGAGGTTCGGGTTCGCCCGGCACACCAGGGTGAGGGCGCCCGGCCAGAACTCGTCGATGAGATCCTGCCCGTACGTGCCGAGATCGTCGATCAGCGCCGTAGCGGCGCGTACGGATCCGACCAGCACCGGCGGCGGCATATCGCGACCGCGGCCCTTCGCGTCGAGCAACGCGGTCACCGCGGTAGGGGTGAAGGCGTCACAGCCGATGCCGTACACCGTGTCGGTCGGCAGCACGACCAATTCTCCACGGCGCACCGCCGACACCGCCTCGGCGATTCCGCGGGTGCGCTCCATCGGCTCAGAGCAGTCATAACGTCGGCTCACGATCGCCTATTCTCCCACCTGTCCGCCATGCTCTTGCGGTTGCTCGGATGCCCGCGTCACTCGGCGCCCAGCCGCGCGGTGACGAAACGGTCCCGGTTGGTCAGGTCGCGCCGGTTCCGCACGTCCCGCCAGCCGTGCTCTTCGGGAAAGACCCAGTAGACGGCATTGCCCTGCAGATCGCTGTGCTCGACGGCGACGTAGCCCCCCGGCCGCAGGAGCCTGTGCGCCGTGGACTCCACGATCCGCACCGCGTCGAGGCCGTCGTCGCCGCCGCCCCACAGGGCGTCCGGCGGATCATGGTCGCGCACGTCCTGCGGCACGTACTCCCACTCGCTCATCGGGATGTACGGCGGGTTGCTGATCACCAGGTCGACGGTGCCGTCGAGGTCGCTGAGCGCGGTCGAGAAGTCGGCCAGGTGCAGCCGTACCCGCCCCCTGTCGTCCAGCTCCTCGATGTTGCGCGTTGCGTGCACGTAGGCCTTCGGATCGCGCTCGACGGCGTGCACGCGCGCTCTCGGCGCCTCCTGGGCGATGCTCAGCGCTATCGCACCGGACCCGGTGCCGAGGTCGACGACCAGGGGGTCGGTCACGTCCATGTCCCGGAGGGTGTCGATCGCCCAGCCTGCGACGACCTCGGTCTCGGGGCGGGGGACGAAGACCCCCGGACCGACCTTGAGCTCGAGGTAGCGGAAGAAGGCGCGGCCGGTGATGTGCTGCAGCGGCTCACCGGCCTCACGCCGCGCGACGCCCTCCCAGAAGCGCGCGTCGAACGCGCCGTCCGGCACCGTGTGCAGCTCGGCCCGCCTGACCCCGTGGACCGCGGCGGCGAGCTCCTCCGCGTCGGCCCGTGGTGACGCCGCGCCCGCCTCGGCGAGGCGTGCCGTGGCCCGGGCGATCTCGTCCAGGAGCAGGTTCATGATCGGGCGTCGGCTCTATTCCCGCTCCTCGAGCCGACGTTCCATGTCGGCGTCGACCAGCGCTTGGATCACGTTGCCCAGATCACCGTCGAGCACTTGATCGAGGTTATAGGCCTTGTAGCCGACACGGTGGTCGGAGATGCGGTTCTCCGGGAAGTTGTAGGTCCGGACGCGCTCGGAGCGGTCGACCGTACGCACCTGGCTCTTGCGCTCGGCCGCGGCGTGCGCGTCGGCCTCCTCCTGAGCCTGCGCGAGCAGGCGGGCGCGCAGAATGCGCATCGCCTGTTCCTTGTTCTGCAGCTGGCTCTTCTCGTTCTGGCACGAGACCACGATGCCGGTCGGGGCGTGGGTGATCCGGACCGCGGAGTCGGTGGTGTTGACGCTCTGACCGCCCGGGCCGCTGGACCGGAACACATCGATGCGCAGGTCGCTGGCGTCGATCTGCACCTCGACGTCCTCGGCCTCGGGCGAGACCAGGACGCCCGCGGCGCTGGTGTGGATGCGGCCCTGCGACTCGGTGACCGGCACCCGCTGCACGCGGTGCACGCCGCCCTCGAACTTCAGATTGGCCCAAACGCCCTCCCTGCCCTTGACGGACATGGTGACGTCCTTGAATCCGCCGAGATCCGAAGGGTGCGCGTCGATGATCTCGGTCTTCCAGCCGACCCGCTCGGCGTAGCGCTGGTACATCCGCAGCAGGTCGCCGGCGAACAGCGCCGACTCCTCGCCGCCCTCGCCCGCCTTGACCTCGAGGATGACGTCCTTGCCGTCGGAGGGGTCCCGGGGCACCAGCAGCGTGCGGAGCCGGCCCTCGATCTCCTCTTTGCGCTTCTCCAGCTCGGTCGCCTCGGCGGCGAAGGCCTCGTCCTCATGGGCGAGCTCGCGCGCGGCCGTGAGGTCCTCGCCGGTCTGCCGCAGATCACGGCAGGTCTCGACGATCGGCCGCAGGTGGGCATACCGCTTGCCCAGCGTGCGCGCCTTCTGCTGATCGGCGTGCACCGCCGGGTCGGCCAACGCCTGCTCGATGTCGGCGTATTCGCTGATGAGATCGTCGAGGTTCACTGTGCGTCCTTGCCCGCGTCCCTGCGTGACTGAGCCGATGCGGACAGACACCGGGCCGACCGGGAGCTTGCCGCCCCTCGGCCGGCCGGCGTCCTGGTGCGGTTACTTCTTGTCCGCGGCCTTCTTGCCGAAGCGCTTCTCGAACCGGGCCACACGGCCGCCGGTGTCCAGGATCTTCTGCTTACCCGTGTAGAACGGGTGACAGTTGGAGCACACGTCGGTGTGGATCACGCCGTTCGCGGCGGTGCTACGGGTCTCGAAGGTGTTCCCGCACGTGCACGTCACGGTCGTGACGGCGTAGTTCGGGTGGATGTCAGGCTTCACGGAGTCTCCTCGCTAGTGGCGGTCGCCGGGTCGTCCCCGTCAGGCGATGCTCGGGGGCGTGAACCGGTACCGCAGCGGTTGCACTATCAGTGTGCCAGATAGGCGAACGTGCCGAGCTCACCGCCCATTCCCGGAGCAGCTCGCGATCACGTGGCCGATCAGCTCCCGCGCCGGCCCCCGGCCCCGGCCGCTCCCCCGCCCCCGGCGGGGCCCTCGGGACGGCCGAGGTAGGCGAGCACGGCCATGACCCGGCGGTGGTTCTGCTCGGCCGGCGGCAGGTTCAGCTTGAGAAAGATGTTGGAGATGTGCTTTTCCACCGCGCCCTCGGTGACGACGAGATCACGGGCGATCGCGCCGTTGGACCGGCCCTGGGCCATCAGGCCGAGCACCTCGCGTTCGCGCGGCGTCAGCACCTCCATCCGGTCCCCGCTGCGCCGCCGCCCGAGCAGCTGGCCGATCACCTCGGGGTCGATGACCGTACCTCCGGCGGCGATCCGGCGTACGGCGTCGATGAACTCGCGTACCTCGGCGACGCGCTCCTTGAGCAGATAGCCCACGCCCTCGGCGCCGCCGCCGATCAGATCGGTGGCATAACGCTCTTCGACGTACTGCGAGAGCACCAGGATCGGTGTTCCGGGGACCTGTTCCCGTACGGCGAGTGCCGCCCGCAGTCCTTCGTCGGTGAAGGACGGCGGCATCCGCACGTCCACGATCGCAAGGTCGGGCCGGTGCTCGGCCACGATGCCGACCAGGCTGGGCCCGTCCCCGACCGTCGCCACCGTCTCGATCTGCTCGTCGGCCAGCAGCCGTACGAGCCCCTCTCGCAGCAAGACTGAGTCTTCCGCTATGACGACTCGCACGCGCCCACCCTAGGGCACCCGGGAACCCCTCCGCCGTGATCATGCAGTTGTCCGCGGCCCTTGTGGGGCCTCCGGCCGGACAGCTGCATGATCACGGGCGCGAGAGCCTGCAGGGCTACCAGGTACAGGGGAGATCCGCGCGGATCACCGTGGGGCCGCCGAGAGGGCTGTTGACGGTGAGGATTCCGTCGATCGTCGCGGCGCGGTCGGCCAGCCCGGCCAGGCCGCCGCCGCGCGTGGCGGCGGCTCCGCCCACGCCGTTGTCGCTGATCTCGACGATGACCCAGTGGTCGTCCCGGCTGACCTTGATCGCGGCACGGGTGGCGCGGGCGTACTTCGCGATGTTGGCGAGCGACTCGGCGACGATGAAGTAGGCGATGCTCTCCACGGCCGCCGGCGGCCGGTCCGGCAGGTCCACCTCGACCTCGACCGGTACGGGAGCGCGGGCGGCGAGCCCGGACAGCGCCGGGTCGAGGCCCCGGTCGGTCAGGATCGCGGGGTAGATGCCGCGGGCCAGGTCACGCAGCTCGCTGATGGCCTCCCTGGTCCCCACGTGCGCCTGCTCGATCAGTTCGCGGGCGCCGACCGGGTCATCGTCCAGCTTGGCCCTGGCCCGGCCGATGTCCATGGCCACCGCGAGCAGCCGCTGCTGGGCGCCGTCGTGCAGATCGCGCTCGATGCGGCGCCGCTCCGACTCGGCGGCGTCGACCCCGCGGGCGCGGCTGGCCTGCAGGTGATCGGCGCGGGCGCGCAGCACCAGGTTCTCCGCCTGGCGTTCGCTCGGGCCGAGCAGAAGGCTCGCGAACAGCACGTGGCCGGTGCCCATAACCCTTGTGACGTATATCGCGATGAGCAGCGACACGACGCCGAGCGGGACCCACGGCAGTGCCTCGAGGGGCTGGTCGACGACCCACTGCAGGTCGCCGCCGAAGTAGAACGTGACCCGGGTGAACAGCACCAGGACCGGCATGGTGAGGAGGATCGCGGTGGCGAACCAGAGCGCGGACGAGACGACGAACTCCACCAGGGTGATGGGGAACAGGACGGCGAAGTAGAGCAGTCCCTTCCACGTCGCAGGGTCCACGACGAGTGCCCGCAGTTTGCGGAACAGGTTGCCCGGCGGCAACGGGCGGTACGGGTTCGGGATCGTGGCCCCGAAGGCGGCGAACATCACCCACCGCTCGAGGAACACCCCGCCCCGCAACGCGGTGATCAGGAGTGCCATGAGCGGTACCCCGACCCAGATGATGAGCAGGCCCAACGACAGCGCGGTGCCCACCGTGAGAAAGATGAACCAGGCGAGGCCGAGCGCCATGCTCGCCTGCAGGTAGACGGCCGCCCGCCAGGTCAGCGGGTCGCGCACCATCTCCACCGGTCGCCAGGATCTGCCCTCGACCGCCGTCTTCGTAGTCATCCGCGCGCTCCGCCCATCTCGACGGGTGATCCGGGCCCGCGTCCCGGTGGTTCATACCCGTGCCAACCGTACGGCTCCAGCCTCGGGTACGGGGGGCACGGCGGCCATGGAGCATGCCGCCCTCTTGGGGGTGGGGCTATCCCCACCCCCTCCGTCGCACGCGGCAACCCGTCCCGCATCGCACGCGGCGGCCGGAGACGCCGGCGGCGTCCAGGCCTCGCGTGAGGCCCGGACGCCGC